>NZ_AP026070.1:3676550-4314826 GCF_024363255.1 Shewanella sp. NFH-SH190041 | reverse complement strand
GAGGCTATTCTATAGTGTGAGTCCGATGATCGCTATCCTTAAAATAGAATTATCAACAGGCGCGCCCGTGGAACAAAACGCTGCAAATCCGTCAAGATCAGGCAAATTGTTTTTCCACGCAAACCCAGAGAATTCCTGCTTTATAAAGCGATCGCCTCTGATCTATAATAGGTAACCTGTGATCCAGACCCCATAGGAAGCCGCTACCAGATGTAGTGTTACTTCACAGAGTTATCCACATCTCCTAGTGTTTATCCGTGTCGGTCTGCGGTCTGATGAGTGCTTTAATTGCTCACAGCCCAGTATTGCGTGTTGACGCCATTCCGGAAAGTGATTACAATTCGGCCTCTTTTTATCCTTGCCTCTGCTTGCAGAGATAAGGGACAACGTTAACCAATTAAAGACGGATTGCCAATCATGAGTAAACGTACTTTTCAACCAAGCAACCTGAAGCGCAAGCGTTCTCACGGCTTCCGCGCTCGCATGGCTACTGCCAACGGCCGTAAGGTGCTGGCTCGTCGCCGCGCCAAGGGTCGTGCTCGCCTGTCTGCCTAATTACGGAGCAGAATCTCAGGTGACTAGCTACACCTTTACGCGGGAGTTACGTCTGTTAACTCCCGCGCAATTCAAAGCCGTATTTTCCAATCCTATTAAAGCCTCATCTGCTGAAATAACCTTACTTGCTGTGCCAAACTCGGATAATCATCCGCGTCTGGGGCTCACCGTAGCGAAAAAGCATGTAAAACGGGCCAACCAACGCAACCGTGTTAAACGCATTGTCCGCGATAGTTTCCGCCTGAATCAGCATAATCTGCCTGCCATTGATATAGTGGTATTGGTCAGAGGTGGTGTTTTAACCATGGAAAATGCCGAGCTCAAGAGGTTGATAGAGAAGCTATGGCGAAAACTCTCTCGCCGCTACAATGGCTAATGACCGCGGTTATCCGCGGCTATCAACTTTTCATCAGTCCCCTTCTGGGTCCCCGGTGTCGTTTCACGCCGACATGTTCAAATTATGCAATTGAGGCCATCCGAATTCACGGAACTGTGAAAGGAAGTTGGTTTGCAGCCAAACGCATATTAAAATGTCACCCTTTACATCCCGGCGGTAGTGATCCCGTCCCCCCTAAAAACAATAGGTGTAATAAATAAGGTTATGGACTCTCAACGCAATATATTGCTGATCGGTCTGCTGTTAGTCAGCTTCCTGCTATATCAACAATGGCATACTGACAAAGCGCCCCAAGCACAGTCACAAACCTCTGTGGCAACGCAATCCGTTAATCACAGTGCAGATGTGCCACAATCAGATGCTGATGTACCAGCAACAGTTGCGGCGGCGTCAAAAGACCTGATCACGGTGAAAACTGACCAACTGGATGTGAAAATCAATCCTGTCGGCGGTGACATTGTTTATGCGGCTTTACTGTCCCACAAGCTGGAATTGGGTAAAGATGAGCCGTTTGTGCTGCTGGAACAAAAACCCGGCTTCACTTACATTTCCCAAAGCGGTCTGATTGGTACAGGCGGTATTGACTCAGTTGCGGGCCGTGCCCACTTCTCTGCAGCCAAGACTGACTACACCATGAGCAGCGACCAGAAAACACTGGAAGTACCGCTGACCTATACCGCAGCCAATGGCGTAACCTACACAAAAATATTTACCTTCCACAAAGGTAAATTTGATATCAATGTAGATTACCGCATCCATAACACTTCCAGCGATGCGCTGCAGGTGCAGATGTATGGCCAAATCAAACAAACCATCAAACCAAGTGAGTCCAGCATGATGATGCCGACTTACCGCGGTGGTGCTTTCTCAACTCACGATACCCGTTATGAGAAGTACAAGTTTGATGAAATGGTGAAAAAGAACCTAGATGAAAAGACCATGGGTGGTTGGGCAGCGATGCTGCAACACTACTTTGTGTCTGCCTGGGTACCTCAAGCCAATGAACAGAACACTATCTTTACCAGCGTAACCGCCGGTGGCATGGCCAATATCGGTTTCCGCAGCCCAGTGTTTACCGTCGCACCTGGAGCCACTGACAATATCAGTGCTCAGTTCTATGTAGGACCTAAAGATCAGGCCGCGCTGTCTGCTATCTCCCCTACCCTGAACCTAGTTGTGGACTACGGCTTCCTGTGGTGGCTGGCAGTTCCTATCTACAAACTACTGATGTTCTTCCACTCCCTTGTCGGTAACTGGGGTCTGGCCATTATCCTGATCACCCTGACTGTGCGTGGTCTGTTGTTCCCACTGACGAAAGCTCAATACACTTCTATGGCGAAGATGCGTAATCTGCAGCCTAAGATCCAAGAGCTGAAAGACAGGTACGGCGACGACCGACAGAAGATGGGTCAGGCCATGATGGAGCTGTATAAGAAGGAGAAGGTCAACCCTATGGGTGGCTGTCTGCCTATCATCTTACAGATGCCTATTTTTATTGCCCTGTACTGGGTATTGCTGGAAAGTGTTGAGCTGCGTCATGCGCCGTTTATGCTGTGGATCCATGACTTATCAGTACAGGACCCACTGTATATCCTGCCTATCCTGATGGGTATCTCCATGTTCCTGATGCAGAAGATGCAGCCTATGGCCCCAACCATGGACCCAATGCAGCAGAAGATGATGCAGTGGATGCCTGTGGTATTTACCGTATTCTTCCTGTGGTTCCCAGCAGGTCTGGTACTGTACTGGTTGGTTGGTAACATCGTAGCCATTATTCAGCAGAAGATTATCTATGCATCTCTGGAGAAAAAAGGCTTAAAATAAGCCTTCAGATGACCACTGAATAAGATGTAAAGGCGGCTTCGGTCGCCTTTTCTTTTGATTGCAAAAAAGGTGATAACAGCGTGACAACAGACACTATCGTGGCACAGGCCACCGCTCCCGGCCGGGGTGGTGTGGGCATTATCCGTATCTCAGGCAAGCAAGCTAGCGCTGCTGCTATGGCCGTGCTGGGCCACCTGCCAAAACCACGATACGCCGACTATTGTGACTTTCAGGCAGCAGATGGCACAATACTGGATCAGGGCATTGCGCTGTTCTTTAAAGGTCCAAACTCCTTTACCGGGGAAGATGTCCTAGAGCTGCAAGGGCATGGCGGCCAAATCGTACTGGATATGTTGATCAAACGGGTGCTGGAAGTAGCGGGCATCCGCATTGCCCGTCCCGGTGAGTTCAGTGAACAAGCCTTTATGAATGACAAGCTGGATCTGACGCAAGCTGAAGCGATTGCGGATTTGATTGATGCCACCAGTGAGCAAGCCGCCAAAAGTGCGCTGCAGTCACTGCAAGGTGAATTCTCCAAAGAAGTCCATGAACTAGTGGAACAGGTAACTAACCTGCGCCTGTATGTCGAAGCGGCCATTGATTTTCCCGATGAAGAAGTGGACTTCCTCTCTGACGGTAAAATCGCTTCAGCCCTATATCGCATCATAGATAAACTGACCGGTGTTCAAGCCAGCGCCAAGCAGGGCGCCATTATCCGTGAAGGGATGAAAGTGGTTATCGCAGGTCGCCCCAATGCCGGCAAATCCAGTTTGCTTAATGCGCTAGCCGGTAAAGAGTCCGCCATTGTTACCGAAATTGCTGGCACAACCCGAGACGTGCTGCGTGAGCATATTCACTTAGATGGCATGCCACTGCACATCATTGATACTGCAGGACTGCGCGATACCGCAGATACAGTGGAGCAGATCGGCATTGAACGGGCATGGAGCGAAATCAATTCAGCCGACCAGGTGCTCTTTATGGTCGATGGCACCACGACTGACGCCATCGACCCTCGGGAAATCTGGCCGGACTTTATCGACCGCTTACCACAAGGATTAGGCGTCACAGTGGTGCGTAACAAGGCGGATTTAACCGGTGAAAGTCTGGAAACCACCAATGAACACGGATATAGCGTTTACCGCATTTCCGCTAAAACAGGCTTAGGGGTCGATGCCTTAAAACAGCATTTAAAATCTCTGATGGGTTACCAAAGTAACCTGGAAGGAGGCTTTATTGCCCGCCGCCGCCACCTTGAAGCACTGGCTCAGGCTGCAGAACATCTGCAGATAGGCAAAGAACAGCTGGAAGTATTCCAAGCCGGGGAACTGCTAGCCGAAGAGCTACGCATGACCCAACAAGCCCTGGCTGAAATTACCGGAACCTTCACTTCTGATGATCTGCTGGGCCGGATCTTCAGTTCTTTCTGTATCGGTAAATAAGCACCAATGGGTTAAAAAAGCTCGCTATGCGGGCTTTTTTATTGCCCAAACCTCTTCCAAAACACCGTTTTTTATTACCTCACAGTAAAAGTTAATTACCTTTACGCCAGATTATCTATCAAACAAAGGTAATTATAATGCCCCGCTCTGCTGCTTAGCCGCTCCCCCTCGGCTAAGTAGCAACATCATCCCCCCATTTATCTATTCCCCAGAGGAAACAGAGGAAAATAATGTCCCGCATCGTTGTTGTCGGCGGTGGTGCCGCAGGTTTGGAGCTGACCACCCTGCTGGCCGCCCAATTCAAAAAAACTGGCCACCATCAAGTTATTTTGGTGGAACCGGAAAGTCACCACTACTGGAAACCCCGCTTTCATGAGGTCGCCGCCGGCAGCTTTGATTCTGAGTTGGACGCTATCTGCTATTTTAGCCACAGTGCCAAACAGGGTTATCAACATCTGCAGGCGCGAATGACAGGTCTCAATCGTACCCAAAAACAGATTGAGCTACACAGCACCTTAGATGGCACCAGCCAACTACTCAGTTATGATCTGCTGGTGATGGCAACCGGTGCTATCAGTAATGATTTTGGCACCCAAGGGGTGACCGAGCACTGTCTGTTCCTTGATACTCCGCAGCAGGCGCTACAAAGCCAACAGCAAATCAACACACTACTGCGCTCCGGTGGTCGCCGCACCGTGAATATTGTGGGTGCTGGCGCAACAGGCGTAGAGTTAGCGGCGGAGCTAGCAGAAGTGAGTCGTAGCCTGACACAGCACCCCCACGCAGCAGAGCTAAGTATCAACCTGATTGAAGCCGCAGATCGAGTATTGCCCCATAATCCACCGGCCATGTCCCGCAAGGCTGAACAACGCCTGTTGTCTTATGGTATCAATGTGCTGACCTCGACCCGAATCAGCCAAGTCGATACTGATGGCATGACAACGGCAACAAACCGCAGTTTGCCAGCACAATTACAGTTCTGGGCAGCGGGCATTAAAGCGCCACAATGGCTAACACAGCTTGATGGTTTAGCAACCAATCGCATAAACCAGCTGCAGGTCAAACCCACCTTGCAAACGACTCTGGATGATGCGATTTTTGCTCTGGGTGATTGTGCTGAAATTCCTCAGCCTGATGGCACTATGGTGCCACCAAAAGCGCAATCGGCCAACCGTGCAGCCCTGCACTTAGCTAAAACACTGCCAGGATTTCTGCGGGGAGAACCGCTAACAGAATTTATCTTCAAAGATGCCGGTATGTTTGTCGCTATGGGACATCACTATGCTATCAGTACCACAATGAATAACCGGCTGATTTTACAGGGTGAGCTAATGAGAACCCTGTATAACACCATTTTCCGTCTGCATCAGAAGACGGTCAGTGGTATCCTGACTGTGTTACGCTTAATGATTACCAAGCAACTCAAGCGTGTATTCATGCCGGGCAGTATGTAACCCCAGGCGGGTTAGCATCATCAGATCCGGTATCAATTCAGGCGGCCTAGCGCCGCCTCCCGCAGTTTTGACCCACGGCCCAGAGCCCAAGGTATTCTATGTTCAAAAAGCTTTTTCGCTCTCTTCCGGGGCAGATGATCATCGCCGCCATCCTTGCTGTCCTACTCGCACAGTGTCTCCCTTCCGCCTGGCTGCAACAGGGTAGTGACTTTATGGCTTTCACTGCGCTGGGAAAAATTATCTACATTGGCCTACTGAAAATGTTGGTCGGGATAGTGGTGTTATTTGCTCTGCTACAAGGGATTACCCATATAGGTTCAGTGGTAAAGTTAAAATCCCTTGGTCTCAGCACCCTAGGGATATATGCCCTCACCTCCACCTTAGCCATCTGTCTTGGTCTAGGTGTCACCCTGATGATGCCTCACTGGCCACCATTACAAAATTTACCTGATACCGATGGTATTACCCTTATCGCGCAAGATGCCGCATCCGGCGGCAGCATCGCCCATAAACTACTGGGGATGGCCTTAGTTAATCCCTTTAGTGCGCTAGCAAACGGTAACCTGCTCGCAGTAGTGGTATTTGCCGTTATGATGGGCATAGCCTTACTTGTGAGTCTGCCGGCTAAACATCCGGTATTCAGTGTTATTGAAGGCATCAATAGCGGATTAAATCGACTGATCAGTGTGATCGTACGGTTCGCCCCTATCGCCATTTTCAGTATTTTGTTGCAGTACAGCAGTGCCGGTAACAGTGCCTTATTTGGTGAGCTTGCCCAATTTGCCCTCTTAGTCTTTGTGCTGACGGCTATTCATGGCGGGATCACGCTGCCTTTGCTGGCAAAAGCCTTTTCCGGCCGCAAAATCACGCCGATGATGAAAGCCATTATCGCCCCGATGACCATGGCATTTGCCACCTCATCAAGCTCCGCAACCCTGCCCTTGTCACTGCAAACCGCGAGGGATGAACTGGGGGTATCGGACACAACCAGCAGTATGGTGCTTCCCTTAGGCTCCATTATGAATATGGATGGTACAGCCTTGTTTGAAGGGGTTGCCGCTATATTCCTTGCCCAACTATATGGTATGGATTTGGGCACGACAGAGCTGATCATTATCTTTCTGATGGCAATGATTTCCTCCATTGGTGCCCCCGGAATGCCATCAGGCTCCATGTCCGGTATGCAGCTAGTGATGCTAGCCGTCGGGATCCCATTAGAGGCGATTGCTATTTTGCTGATTATCGAAAGACCGCTAGACACATTCCGAACTGCAGTCAATGTAGAGGGGGATTTGATCGCCGCGGTGATTGTGGACAAATGGCAACAAGGCAAATTTTAAGCCCAACACCAAACAAGCCGCAGGTTCACTGCGGCTTGTTTTTATCGCTATATCAAACAGACTTTATTCTCTAGGTTCTGCCAGCTTCTCGGCCAACATATCAACCAGTAATCTAATTTTCGGCGACAACTGCCGGTTGTGCGGATACAGCGCCCAGATGCCTTCTTTGGGTTCCTGATATGGCTTAAGCAATACCATCAACTTCCCTGCAGCAATGGCCTCATCCACATAATATCCAGGCAATTGAATCAACCCCATGCCGCGAATAGCCGCCTCCAACAGTGCATAACCACTGCCGCAAACCAAATTGCCACTGACCCGGACACTGCGAGCTTTACCTTTTTCCACAAAATGCCAATGGTTCGAATTGCCGACTAAACAATTATGTTGCCCCAATTCTGACAGAGTGTAAGGAGCACCATATTTCTCAATATATTCCGGTGACGCACAGACATACTGCATCCGGCTGGCCAACCGTTTAGCCATCATGGAAGAATCCCGTAAGTGGCCAAGCCGTACAGCTAAATCATATCCATCTTCAACTAAATCAATCATCTGATTAGTCAAATCACAAGTAATCTCCACGTCTGGATACGCTTGCATATAGTCCAGCACTACAGGCATAACATACTGCTCACCATAAGTTACCGGTGCCGTCATCTTAATGCTGCCTTGTGGCGTATCCCGCAGCGAAGAAATTGCCCGTTCAGCTTCTTCCAGCCCATCCATCACCTGACGACAATGGCTGTAATAAACGCTACCTTCACCTGTCAAAGAAACTTTGCGGGTGGTACGATAAAACAGCTTGGTATTTAACCGGGCTTCCAGTTGACTGATCTGCCGACTAACCTGAGCAGTCGAGATCCCCAAACGGCGCCCAGCAGCGGTAAAACTCTCCGTTTCTGCAACCGATATAAACTCAGTCACGCCTTCCCACAGAAACATTATTACACCCAAGTAAAAGTAATTTGCATTAAGCTGTAATTATCATCTCATAATAAATAAATACAATAGCGTCCATCAGTAAAGCCGCCGGACAACAGACTTCGACAGGGACACCGGAAGCATCGGCTTATTCTGTTTATCTATCGTCAAACGGAGACCGTTTTCATGTCTGATCAATTTATTAAATCTAAAGCAGCCATTGCCTGGGGACCGGGTCAACCGCTGTCCGTAGAAGAAGTGGATGTAATGCTGCCAAGAGCCGGCGAAGTACTGGTACGCATTGTCGCAACCGGTGTCTGCCACACTGACGCTTTCACCCTGTCAGGTGATGACCCTGAAGGAGTGTTCCCTGCCATTCTGGGCCACGAAGGCGGCGGTATTGTTGAAATGGTAGGTGAAGGCGTCACCAGCGTTGCCGTTGGTGATCACGTGATCCCACTGTACACCGCAGAATGTGGTGAGTGTAAATTCTGTAAATCTGGCAAAACCAACCTGTGTAGCGCAGTACGCGAAACTCAAGGTAAAGGCCTGATGCCAGATGGCACTACCCGTTTTTACAAAGATGGCCAGCCTATTTTCCACTACATGGGTTGCTCAACTTTCTCTGAATACACAGTACTGCCTGAAATTTCTTTGGCCAAAGTTAACCCAGATGCGCCACTGGAAGAAGTATGTCTGCTGGGTTGTGGTGTCACCACAGGCATGGGCGCAGTAACTAAAACCGCTAATGTACAACCAGGCGACACTGTTGCGATATTCGGTCTGGGCGGTATTGGTCTGTCTGCCATCATTGGTGCCACCATGGCCGGTGCTAGCCGCATCATCGGTGTGGATATCAATGAGTCCAAATTTGAACTGGCGAAAAAGCTGGGCGCAACAGACTGCATCAACCCAATGAAATTCGACAAGCCAATCCAAGATGTGATTGTTGAAATGACCGACGGTGGTGTGGATTATTCATTTGAATGTATCGGTAACGTCAACGTAATGCGTAGCGCACTGGAATGCTGCCATAAAGGTTGGGGCGAATCCGTCATCATCGGTGTTGCCGGTGCTGGTCAAGAAATTTCTACCCGTCCATTCCAACTGGTTACCGGTCGCGTATGGCGCGGTAGTGCATTCGGTGGTGTAAAAGGACGTTCTGAACTGCCAGAAATGGTAGAGCGCTACATGGCTGGCGAATTTAAGCTGGATGATTTCATTACCCACACCATGGGTCTGGAAGATATTAATGAAGCGTTTGAATTAATGCATAAAGGCGAAAGTATTCGTACTGTTATTCATTATAATAAATAAGACCTTTTCTTATTTATACCGGCCCGTAATAACGGGCCGGACTTTATATTTTATGCTCATTTGATTTTGATATATACAATTGTTAATCTTTTGCGATTTTCTCCTTGTCGATATCAAATAAAATGATCAAAACACTGACTATTCCAGAGTTAGCAAAAGCAACATATCCAGATGAATTAATTGGTAATTATCACCGTTCAATTCCATTTTGTCGTCTGCGTTTTATGGTTAGAGGCTGGCTATATAAGCAAACTATCCGCGATATACAAAGCAGTCTATCCGCGCCATTGCTGTCTGGTTTAATGAAATTAAACAAACAGTTTTTTGAAAAGCCCCTGCGTCCTTACGTCAAGGCAAAAGGTAATGTCGCTGAGCGAGCAGCATTTTTATTAAATCATTATCAATTTATCGACAAAAAAGTTACACAGGATATTTCCAAAACTGTTTATCAGGAGCATCAAGATATTGAATTACTCAGTTTTGAATTAAAAGAACAACAATTCAAAATTGCTCTAGGTTTTGATTATCGTCTGCGTCGTGAAGGGGCGCTTATTTTAAAACTGTTAGATGAAAACAATAACAGCTTTTATACATTAACCTTCATTGTTAATGATACTGAAAGTAAACGCACCATGATTATTGGTGGAATTCAGGGACCACACAGTTCAGAAGAAAATAATGTCAGAATTAAAATTCTGACCCGAGGTTTGCATGGCCTAAGACCCAAAGATTTAGTGATTAAGTTATTACGTATGCTGGCAAAAACATGGGAAGTAGAGCAAATTCTGGCAATCAGAAATAACTCCCATATTTATCAGGCCAAACGCCATACTCGCAGCCGGGTCAAAGCAAATTATGACAGTCACTGGGAAACCTTGAATGCCACACCATTCAGTAAAGAATTTGTTGAACTGGATGTTAAAGATACACTGAAACCAATTGAAGAAGTCAGCCAGTCCAAACGCACCATGTACCGTCGCCGCTATGAGTGGCTGGAGATGATGCAACAGGTCATTGATCAGCGTCTGCCACTGCTGAAAGCCTGAGACGGGCACTGGCTGCCCAAATAAGAGCAGCACACAATGAAAAATACCCAGTTAGAAAATCTCAGCGCCAATAAAGTTTTTGGTGGCTGGCATAAACAATATCGTCATCAATCGGAAGCACTGAGCTGCAGCATGCGCTTTGCTATTTTCCTGCCGCCACAAGCCGCCACAGAAAAAGTGCCGGTGCTTTACTGGCTGTCAGGACTGACCTGTACAGATGAAAACTTTATGCAAAAAGCCGGTGCTCAGCGGTTAGCCGCTGAACTGGGTATTGCCATTGTGGCGCCAGATACCAGCCCTCGGGGTGACAATGTACCGGATGATGAGCAAGGGGCTTATGATTTCGGGCTGGGCGCAGGGTTTTATCTCAATGCGACCCAAGCACCATGGCATCGCCATTATCATATGTACGATTATGTTGTCTCTGAGCTGCCAAGACTGATTGAAGCGCATTTCCCGGTCAGTCAAAAACGGGCTATCGCCGGGCATTCCATGGGCGGACATGGTGCACTGACCATCGCCCTGCGTAACCCACAGCAATACAGTTCAGTATCCGCATTCAGTCCAATTTGTAATCCCATCAATTGTCCATGGGGTCAAAAAGCACTGCAGGGCTATTTGGGTAATGATAAAAACAAATGGCAACAATATGATGCCAGTGAACTAATGCGTAGCACCGACAGTCGAGTCCCTGCATTAGTAGATCAAGGCAGTGAAGATGAATTCCTGCGTCAAGGACAACTGCGGACTGACAGCCTCAATGCGGCAGCACTGGCAACGGACTATCCACTTACCCTGAGAATGCAACAGGGTTATGACCACAGTTATTATTTCATCGCCAGCTTTATTGAAGATCATCTGCGTTTTCATGCTGCACATATGAAGTAATTCTGCACGGGCAATCTCAATGATTGCCCGTTATTTTACCTGCACTACGCGGCTGGCACGGCGGTATTCAATCCGCCACCCCTGCCATTTAGGTAATTCCCACCTTTTAGGATCGGCTTTTCTTACCCCAGTGTGATAAACCAAGCTCACCAAACGTCGGCGTACATCATATTCAACATGCAGTTGTAACTCCGCCAAAATAAGGGCTCTAGGGTACAAATCATCAAATTCAGCACGACACCAATCCGGGATCCCACAAACCTGTAAATCACTTGGCTCCAATAGGGCTAAATCCTCAATGCCTTCAACCCCTAATAATGTCAATTTTTGCCGCAAATACTCGGCAGCGTCGATAGGAAATACCTCACCGGGCTGTGGCTCATCAACACCACCTAATAGCCGTTGCCGCTCCTTAGGCGTTAATGCTCGCCACAATTGCCAAGCGGCAAGATCGTCCTGAATAGCGGCTGCGACGCCAGCCATACAATTCCCCTTAAGGATCGCCGTCACTGTCTCAGCGAAAGCCTGCTCTGGTGATAACTCGCCACAATACAGCCCTAACACATGGCCAGCATATATTCGCTCAAATAGATGATGGCCATCGCTATCTCGTTGTTCAGATAATTGATCCCGCCCCAATCCCGCATCAAATAACAATGACAAGGGAACTGGCACCATACAGGTTGCTATATTCAGCGTCTGTCGCAGTCCTTTGCCCGGCAAAGAAAACTGATCCAACACTAACGCTGCACTAGGTAGCTGCGCATGTCCGGTCGTTAACAAAGCAAAGCGGCTATCGCGACTAATTTGCACTTCACTGATTTCATTACCATAAGCATTAACTCGACTATGACGTTGCATAAACGCCAATTCTGGCATGGCTGCGACGAGTTGCTTAAGCCAACACAGTCGCTGAGATTGCTCCGGCATCGTGGCTGTAAATGGCGCTAAACCAAGCGCCGTGCGGATTTGATTTGCTAACTGCTGGACCTCTTGTCGCAGAACCATATCCACGTGAAGAAAATCTGGTATATCCATTCGTACAATCGCCAATAGCATACTGGCATCACAGGGCAAAGGCTGCCATTGGAGCAATGCCGCCTGCCCTTCTGGGCTCGTAGGCAATTGCCATAACCGCCGGCTAATACTGAGCGCGGCACAAATGTCTACCATCATGCCTTGACTGCATTCGTCTTGCATTACAGTGATTAAATATGAAAATTGAGTATCTATAGGCAGAGGGAATATCCTGCGGCCAAGATCAGTGACAGTACCATCTGATTGGATCGCACCGATCTGCAGTAATTTCTGCTTAGCGCTTTGTAAAGATTTTTCCGGCAAAGGTTCAATAAATGCCAATTGCGACAATGCGGAGCCTGCCGCGGCGGCGGCCAGCATGGCATCAACCAACTCCTCACGCTGTAACTGCGCTGGCGTCACCGCATCCAAAGGAGCAAACTCACCCCACAGCCGATAACAATGCCCAGCCTGCAAACGTCCTGCCCGACCACAACGCTGCGCAGCTGCGGATTTAGATATCCGTTGCAAAGATAACACTGTGCGACCATTGCGCTGTAAAGTACGTCGTTCAAGCCCAGAGTCGATCACCACGGTCACCCCGGGAATCGTCAGTGATGTTTCGGCCACATTAGTGGCAAGAATAATCCGCCGAACAGAACTCACAGCCAACACCTGCCGCTGCAGCGTCACATCGGTACCACCATGGAGTTGTAAACAAGGTATCCCTAGCGGTTGCAACATACTGGCGCAACTAGCCAACTCAGCTTTGCCTGGTAAAAAAACCAGAATATCGCCACAATCATATTGTTTTACCGCCAAAGTTATCGCCTGAAATACCCGCTGGGAGAGCAAATGCCCATCGGGTAAACTGTTTGACTGACTTGCCAGATAGCTGATTTCAACAGTAAACCGCCGCCCAGTAGCTTGAAGTAATTGACTGTTCGCGCCTAAATAAGCCAACAAAGGGGCTGCCGTTAATGTTGCCGATGTCAGTAACAATCGGTGACAACCACCGCGTTTAAGCAGAGATAACAACAGATCTGTATCCCAACGGCGCTCATGAAACTCATCGATCATCACCAGATCAAATTGCGCCAGTTGATCCTCACAAAACCAGTTAAGCGCGATCCCCGGCGTAACAAAAGCGACCTGAGTGTCGGCACTGACCCGATTATCAAGACGGATAGCATAATCAACCTGTAAGCCATGCTGTACCTGCTGTGACGCCGAGCTGAGATAATCTGCCAACGCCACACAGGCTACGCGGCGCGGCTCAACAATTAACACCCGACGATATATTCCCGCCGCCCAGATCGGTAACCGGGTCGACTTCCCCGATCCTGTATCAGCTTCCACCACCAGATCGCTTTGACCGATCATCTGACAAAAGTTTGAAAAATAATGATCGATCGGTAATACATCGGGGTTAGTCATCAGGGATATCACACTGCTTTCATTTAACGATTGCGCCAGTGTACCGCTAGCTGTCACCGCTCACCAACCATGCTGCAGTCCTATGCTATACCAAGGCAATCCGATAAGATGAAGCTGTTTTTAGACCTAGATAGAGAACCCTAATGAGTAAATTTGACATTCTAGTTGGGACCACCTTGGGCGGCAGTGAATATGTTGCTGAAGAATTGGCGGCGCAGTTAGAACAAGCTGGTCATCAGGCCAAAGTATATCTTGATCCTCAACTCGGCGATCTCGATACCGATGCGATCTGGTTAGTGGTATCAGCCACACATGGCGCTGGCGATCTACCAGATAATCTGCAGCCGTTTTTAGGCGAGATCCAAACCCAATCACCCGATCTAAATGGCATACAGTATGCTTTATGTGCAATCGGTGACTCCAGCTACGACACCTTCTGCCAAGGGCCCGAGCAGCTGATCCGCGCCCTAGAACAGGCCGGTGCAAAACCTTGTGTGGATAAGATCCAGATCGACGTGCAAGGAGAAGCGATCCCGGAAGAGGCCGCCCAGTCTTGGTTGGCATCCTGGCAAGACCAACTTTAAGATCGATCTTTTTTCACAGTCCCGTTATTTGATCACAGATTAGATCAACCTTATCCACAAAATATGAACTCAAGGTATAAATTTGTGGATAAGGTATGATTTTGATCTGATTTACCCTTGAATTAATACACACGTGATCTGGTCAAAGATCACCCCTGTGGATAACCAGCAGATCTATCCCCACCTTATCTCCCGTTAGATCGCCGTTTGATCACAGGATCTAGATCGCGCTAACTATTGAATATAAAAAGAAATTTTAGTTATGCACCGAAAACAGCGATCCTAATAGTAAACACAGTAAGAAGATCTATATAAAGATCTTAAGATCTATAAGCGCGATCCTTCATGATCTTTTCATTCTAAATAGATCATTCACCTTCGCTGTTACAGATGCTAAAATATCCGGCTCCAAAAATTTCCTCTTTTACTTATCGAAGGCGATGTCATGCATTTTCATGAACGGTTTGATGTAATTGTTGTGGGTGGTGGTCATGCCGGAACTGAAGCCGCATTGGCTGCAGCCAGGATGGGCAGTAAAACACTGCTGCTGACCCATAACGTCGATACTTTAGGACAAATGTCCTGTAACCCAGCTATCGGTGGTATAGGTAAAGGACATCTGGTCAAGGAAATCGATGCCCTGGGTGGTGCCATGGCAACGGCGACTGATTTAGCTGGTATTCAATTCCGGACACTGAACTCTTCTAAGGGGCCTGCCGTTAGGGCTACCCGTGCTCAGGCAGATCGTGCATTGTACAAACAAGCGATCTTGTCGATCCTGCAACACCAACCCAACCTGAGAATCTTCCAACAGGCCGTTGATGATCTTGTGGTAGAAAATGGTCGGGTAGTTGGTGCAGTAACCCAGATGGGATTGGCATTTGAAGCACCTGCGGTAGTGTTAACCACAGGCACCTTCCTTGGTGGTCGAATTCATATTGGCTTGCAGAATTATGGCGGCGGTCGCGCAGGTGATCAGCCTGCAATTGCACTGGCACAAAGACTACGTGAATTGCCAATTCGTGTTGGCCGTTTAAAAACCGGTACACCACCACGTATTGATGCCAATACTATTGATTTCTCACAAATGACAGAGCAAAAGGGAGATAATCCTTTACCTGTAATGTCATTTATTGGTGATGCCAGTCAGCATCCTGAGCAGATTTCTTGTTATATCACCCATACCAATGAACGTACTCACGACATTATCCGTGGTGGTTTAGATCGCAGCCCAATGTACTCAGGTATCATTGAAGGCGTTGGTCCACGTTATTGCCCAAGTATCGAAGATAAAATTCACCGCTTTGCGGATAAGAACTCCCATCAGATCTTTATTGAGCCTGAAGGGCTGAAAACCACCGAGATCTACCCTAATGGGATCTCAACCAGTCTGCCATTTGATGTACAGATCAATCTGGTTCGATCCATCAAAGGGATGGAGAATGCGGAGATCATGCGTCCAGGTTATGCGATCGAATATGATTATTTCGATCCGCGGGATCTGAAAACATCACTGGAAACCAAAACCATTTCCGGTTTGTTCTTCGCTGGCCAAATTAATGGCACCACTGGCTACGAAGAAGCTGGCGCTCAGGGGCTGTTAGCCGGCACTAACGCGGCATTGCAGGTTCAGGGACGGGAAGCTTGGGCTCCACGTCGTGATGAAGCTTATTTGGGCGTGTTAGTGGATGACTTATCAACACTGGGTACCAAAGAACCTTACCGTATGTTTACCAGCCGAGCGGAATACCGTTTGTTGCTGCGAGAAGACAATGCCGATCTGCGTTTAACAGAAAAAGGCCGTGAATTGGGCTTGGTGGATGATAACCGCTGGACGAAATTCAATGAGAAACGTGAGTCAATTGAGCAAGAGTTGCAGCGCTTGCGCAGTCAGTGGGTACATGTGAAGTCTCCATTAGTTGAGCAACTGAACCCACATTTGAATACGCCTCTGGCCCGTGAAGCTTCCTTTGAAGATTTACTGCGTCGTCCGGAACTGGATTATCAGCAACTGATGGACATTGAAGGATTTGGACCAGGCTTGTCAGATCCTTATGCTGCTGAGCAGGTACAAATCCAAGTGAAATATGCCGGATATATTCAGCGTCAGCAGGAAGAGATCAACAAAGCGCAACGCAATGAAAATACTCGTCTGCCACTAGAGCTGGATTATGCTGAAGTACCGGGACTGTCTATTGAAGTCACCGCAAAACTGAATGAGCATAAACCAGAGACTATCGGGCAGGCTTCCCGTATTTCTGGGGTAACACCAGCTGCAATTTCTATCCTGTTGGTACACCTGAAAAAACGCGGTCTACTGCGTAAAACTGCCTGATAACTATCTATCAGCGGTGAGCTTATCGCCCAACACAAAGGGAAGCATCATGCTTCCCTTTGTTTATCTACAGATCAATAATATCTATTCGTTTTTAAAGGGAGAATGCCCGTGTTGACAACCCAACTGGATGCCTATCTGGCCCAAGCAAATATTCAGGCCAGTGACAAACAGAAGAAACAATTGCTCGATTTTGTTGGGATGCTCAACAAATGGAATAAGGCTTATAACCTGACCTCAGTGCGGGATCCACAGCAAATGTTGATCCGCCATATTATGGATTCACTGGTTGTATCTGCTCATTTGGTCGGTAAACGTTTTATTGATGTGGGAACAGGTCCTGGTTTGCCGGGGATCCCGCTGGCCATTCTTAATCCGGACAAAACATTTGTGTTGCTTGATTCTTTAGGTAAGCGTATTCGTTTCCAAAAACAAGTACAGTTTGAGCTGGGATTGAATAATATTGTCCCAACAGAAAGCCGAGTGGAAGCTTATCAGGATGATGCCGGTTTTGATGGGGTGTTAAGTCGGGCTTTTGCTTCAGTAGAAGATATGCTCAGTTGGTGTCATCATCTACCTAATGAGCATGGGATGTTTTATGCGCTCAAAGGTCAGTTAGCGGATGATGAAATGGCAAACATTCCCGCTGGGTTTACATTGCAGGAAACGATTACCCTGCAAGTGCCAGCATTGGATGAACAACGTCATCTGCTTAAAATAATTAAAGAAAAATAACCAGATTTTTCCCTGGATCAGGATGATCAGGTTGCATTCTGATTGGACATCTTGCAATTTGTACAGCAGATGGGTCAGGGTAACAACATTAACAGGGTAGTATTGTGGGTAAAGTGATTGCCGTCGCCAACCAAAAGGGTGGTGTGGGAAAAACAACAACATGCGTAAATTTGGCAGCATCTTTGGCGGCCACAAAACGCAAAGTCCTTCTGATTGATCTTGATCCTCAGGGTAATGCCACCATGGGCAGTGGTATCGACAAATATACTGTCGAAAACACTGCCTATGAATTGCTGGTTGAAGATAAACCCTTTAATGATGTGGTGATCCGCAATACCGCCGGCAAATACGACATGATTGCTGGCAATGGTGATGTGACCGCCGCTGAAATCAAACTGATTGAGTTTTTTGCCCGTGAAGTCAGATTGCGCAACGCTCTGGCACCGATCCGGAATGAGTATGATTTCATTTTTATCGATTGTCCTCCTTCTTTGAATATGCTGACTGTGAATGCAATGTCAGCGGCTGATTCTGTACTGGTTCCTATGCAGTGTGAATACTACGCGCTGGAAGGATTAACAGCCCTAATTGATACCATAGGTAAATTGGCTGCGATGGTGAACCCAGGGTTGGCTATCGAAGGGATCCTGCGCACCATGTACGATCCCCGCAACCGTTTAGCCAATGATGTTTCTGAGCAGCTCAAACAGCATTTCGGCGATAAAGTTTACCGCACTGTGATTCCACGTAATATCCGTTTGGCTGAAGCGCCTAGTTTCGGCGCGCCAGCGATGTACTATGACAAGTCCAGTGCCGGTGCTAAGGCCTATTTAGCCCTTGCTGGGGAGATTATCCGCCGCGCTGAGCAATGCCAGGCTACTCAGGATTAAGGAATGATGATGAATATAAAAAAACGCGGCTTGGGTAAAGGCTTGGATGCATTGTTGAGTACCAGCCATGCAGCCAGTCAGAAACAGCAGAATCTGGCGACAGAGATGCAAACAAAGCCTGAAAAGGATACGTTAGTGCAACTGGATTTGGATTTGCTGCAACCGGGGAAATACCAGCCCCGCCGAGATATGTCGCAAGCTGCATTGGAAGAGCTCGCCGAATCTATTCGTACCCAAGGCATTATTCAGCCCATTGTTGTTAGACCATTATCTGAAAACCAATACGAGATTATTGCCGGTGAGCGGCGCTGGCGTGCCGCGCAGATTGCTGGGCTGGATAAGGTACCTTGTATTGTTAAAGTTATCCCAGATGAATCTGCTGTTGTTATTGCCTTAATCGAGAATATTCAGCGGGAAGACCTTAATGCAATGGAAGAAGCCGTTGCTTTACATCGTTTAATCGAAGAATTTGAACTAACTCACCAACAAATTGCTACAGCTGTGGGAAAATCCCGTACCACTATTACCAATCTACTGCGATTGACGGCCCTCAATGAGCCGGTTAAGCGGTTATTGGAAAATGGCGACATTGATATGGGGCATGCCCGTGCCTTATTAGCCATCCCAGGAGATGAACAAACTCAACTGGCCAGATTGGTTGCTTCTAAAGAACTTACAGTTCGTGAAACGGAACAATTAGTTAATAAAGCGCTAAATCCAGTCGAAAGCCCCGAAAATCCAGTTAAAGATCCTGATGTAAGCCGTTTAGAGAACCAGTTAATTGAAAAGCTCGGTGCTAAAGTTTCGATAACATATAATCAAAAAGGTCGGGGAAAGATTGTAATTAATTATCAAAATTTAGCTGAACTGGATGGAATTCTTAGTAAAATTAGCTGATTTTTAAAAGTTAAGACAATTTTGTGTAAATTTGTTACGTTTGTTAATCTTAGATTTTCTCAGTTTTAGCGTTATATCACGTTAAAAGTACCGTTTTATCTTATCTCAAAGTTGCATCTAAACCCTGAAAGGGTATACTTTCGCAAGCTTTTTGTACCTTGACTAAATAAGGATTTTGAACATCCGGTCAAGGGGAACAAAAAGTAAAATACGGAGAGGATGAATTGAGTAAGATTTTGGCGCGTCGTGGCCGGTGGTCAGCCTATCGATTAGTGTTGATGCAGGCGGCGATAGCTGGGGGTACTTCCTTTCTCTTTTTCGTCGTGTGGGGAGTTCAGTTTGGCTGGTCTGCATTCGCAGGCGCAGTTATCGCTGTACTCCCTAATTTTGTGTTCGCAACCCTCGCTTTCTCCCATTCGGGAGCAAGTTCAGCTGGCAAGGTTCTCAAAGCCTTCTACTGGGGGGAAGCGGTAAAGTTGCTGTTAACCATTGTGTTGTTTTCGCTAGTGTTTATTTACATGGAAGTCGCATTCATGCCGCTGTTCGTGTGTTATTCCCTGGCGCTGATCGTGCATTGGGCAGCACCTTTATACTTCAAGCAAAGTTAAGTGGGATGAATCATGGCTGCAACTGGTGAAGCGTTAACACCGCAGGGCTATATCCAGCATCACCTTACCAACCTCACGGCTGGGGAAGGCTTCTGGACATGGCACATTGATTCGTTGCTCTTTTCGGTTGGTCTTGGCGTTTTGTTCCTGTGGGTTTTCCATAGCGTTGCAAAAAAAGCGACCACCGGCGTTCCTGGCAAGCTTCAGTGCTTTGTTGAGATGATCGTCGAGTTCGTTGATAACAGCGTGAAAGAAACCTTTCATGGTCGCAATGCCCTTATTGCTCCTTTAGCTCTGACTATTTTTGTGTGGGTATTCATGATGAACTTCATGGATATGGTTCCTGTTGACTGGCTGCCGCATGCGGCGTCATTGATGGGCGTTTCTCACCTAAGAGTAGTTCCGACTACTGACCTAAACATCACCTTCAGCTTAGCGCTGGGGGTTTTCGTGCTGATTATTTACTACAGCATCAAGGTCAAGGGTATTAAAGGCTTTGTAAAAGAACTGACGTTACAGCCCTTTAACCATTGGGCAATGATACCCGTCAACTTACTGCTGGAATCAGTTACCTTGATTGCTAAGCCAATTTCTCTGGCTCTGCGTCTATTCGGTAACCTGTATGCAGGTGAGTTGATCTTCATCCTTATTGCGCTGATGTATGGTGCCAACGTGGCTCTGTCTGCCCTGGGTATTACCCTGCAATTGGGCTGGCTGATTTTCCACATTCTGGTTATCACACTGCAAGCGTTTATCTTCATGATGCTGACCATTGTTTATCTCAGCATGGCACATGAAGATCATTAAGGATTGCTGAAGAAATTTTTTAAACTAAATCATCAACTAAATTAAAGATTTAGAACTGGAGATACAGATGGAAACTATTCTGGGCTTTACTGCAATCGCTGTTGCTCTGTTGATTGGTCTGGGTGCACTGGGGACTGCTATTGGCTTCGGTCTGTTGGGTGGTAAGTTCCTGGAAGGCGCTGCGCGTCAACCAGAAATGGCCCCAATGCTGCAAGTTAAAATGTTCATCGTAGCGGGTCTGTTGGACGCCGTAACCATGATCGGTGTGGGTATTGCATTGTATATGCTGTTCACTAACCCACTGGGTGCAATGCTGTAATAAACGCTTCTGTCTTAACTCTAATTAGGAGGCTGTTGTGAATATCAACGCTACCCTACTCGGTCAGACGGTTGCATTTATGATCTTCGTGTGGTTCTGCATGAAGTTCGTTTGGCCGCCTTTGATGCATGCCATCGACGCGCGCCAGAAAAAGATTGCTGATGGTCTCGCTGATGCTGACCGTGCCGCCAAAGACCTGGAGCTGGCTCAGGAGAAAGCAACTGAGCAACTCAAAGAAGCCAAGGCAACTGCCAACGAAATTATTGAATCCGCTAATAAGCGTAAAAACCAAATCGTTGAAGAAGCCAAAGCTGAAGCAGACGCTGAGCGTGCGAAAATCATCGCTCAGGGTAAAGCAGAAATTGAAGCTGAACGTAACCGTGTGAAAGAGGAACTGCGTAAGCAGTTAGCTACTCTAGCCGTCACTGGTGCAGAGAAGATCCTTGAGCGTTCTATTGATGAAGCCGCACAACGCGACATCGTTGATAAACTTGTTGCTGAAATTTGATAAGGGAGCTGAGTTATGGCTGAGTTAACCACCATTGCTCGTCCTTACGCAAAGGCAGCTTTTGACTTTGCTGTTGAACATCAGGCCGTGGAAAAGTGGGCAGAAATGCTCGGCTTTGCTGCATTGGTCAGTGAAAACGACACAATGCAACCACTGTTAACTGGCGCTATGGCCAGTTCTGAGCTTGCCCAGCTGTTTATCAGTATCTGTGGTGAGCAGGTCGACACGCACGGTCAAAACCTGATCAAGGTGATGGCTGAAAACGGTCGCTTGGAGGTACTGCCTGCTGTTGCCAAACTCTATGTGGAATTCCGCCATGAGTGGGCTAAAGAGGTTGAAGCCGAAGTGGTTTCAGCTATTGAGCTCAGCGATGAGCAAAAACAGCAGATGAGTGCTTCTCTAGAGAAACGTCTCGCACGCAAAGTTAAGCTGAACTGCAGTATAGATGCCGGCCTGATCGCCGGTGTAATCATCAAGGCAGGGGATCTGGTCATTGACGGATCTGTCCGCGGTAAATTAACCCGCCTGTCTGATGCGCTGCAGTCGTAATTGGGAGTTTGAGCATGCAACTGAATTCCACTGAAATCAGCGATCTGATTAAGCAGCGGATCGAGCAGTTCAATGTCGCCAGCGAAGCCCGCAACGAAGGTACTATCGTTGCAGTAAGTGACGGCATCATCCGCGTACACGGCCTGGCCGATGTGATGCAGGGTGAGATGATTGAATTGCCTGGTAACCGTTATGCAATCGCGTTGAACTTAGAACGTGATTCTGTCGGTGCCGTAGTAATGGGTCCTTATGCTGATCTGGCAGAAGGACAAAAAGTAAAAACCACAGGTCGTATTCTGGAAGTTCCAGTCGGTCGTGGTTTGCTGGGCCGTGTGGTAAACACCCTGGGTGAGCCAATTGATGGTAAAGGACCTGTCGAACACGACGGTTTCTCTCCTGTTGAAATGATTGCTCCGGGCGTTATTGAGCGTAAGTCAGTGTCTCAACCTGTGCAAACTGGTTATAAGGCCGTTGACTCCATGATCCCAATCGGTCGTGGCCAGCGTGAATTGATCATTGGTGACCGTCAGACTGGTAAAACAGCAATGGCGATTGACGCCATTATCAACCAGAAAGATTCCGGTATTAAGTGTGTGTACGTGGCCATCGGTCAGAAAGCGTCTACCATCGCTAACGTGGTACGTAAGCTGGAAGAGTACGGCGCACTGAGCAATACCATTGTCGTTGTAGCATCAGCTTCTGAAGCCGCTGCACTGCAATACCTGGCACCATATTCTGGCTGTGCCATGGGTGAATACTTCCGTGACCGCGGTGAAGATGCCCTGATCGTATACGATGACCTGTCTAAGCAGGCTGTAGCATACCGTCAGATCTCCCTGCTGTTGAAGCGTCCACCAGGGCGTGAAGCTTACCCAGGTGACGTATTCTACCTGCACTCCCGTCTGCTGGAACGTGCTTCCCGTGTAAACGAGGAATATGTAGAGAAATTCACCAATGGTGAAGTGAAAGGCCAAACCGGTTCATTGACCGCTCTGCCTATCATTGAAACTCAAGCTGGTGACGTATCTGCGTTCGTACCAACCAACGTAATTTCGATTACAGACGGTCAGATCTTCCTGGAAACTGATCTGTTTAACTCTGGGCTACGTCCAGCGGTTAACCCAGGTATCTCTGTTTCCCGTGTAGGTGGTGCAGCTCAGACCAAGATTATCAAGAAACTGTCCGGTGGTATTCGTACCGCGCTGGCACAGTACCGAGAGCTTGCTGCGTTCTCACAGTTTGCATCTGATCTGGACGATGCAACACGTGCTCAGCTGGAGCACGGTGAGCGTGTAACCGAACTGATGAAGCAAAAGCAATATGCGCCAATGAGCGTAGCAGATCAGGGCGTTGTTATCTTCGCTGCTGAAAAAGGCTACCTGAAGGGCATTGAGCTGAAGAAGATCGGTAGCTTTGAAGCCGCTCTGCTCTCTTTCATGAACAGCGAGCACGCTGAGCTGATGAAGACCATCAACGAAACCGGTGACTATAACGCCGATATCGAAGGTGAACTGAAAGCTGGTCTCGACAAGTTCGTGGAAACCCAAACCTGGTAAAAATCATCGAGGTGTCGTTAGGCACCTCAAGGTCCAGATTGGAGAGTAGAGATGGCCGGCGCAAAAGAGATTAAAACCAAGATCGCGAGTGTGCAGAACACTCAGAAGATCACTTCCGCCATGGAAATGGTGGCTGCCAGTAAAATGCGTAAAGCGAATGAGCGCATGGCTGCCAGCCGTCCTTATGCGGAAAATATGCGTAAGGTGATCGGTCACGTGGCGCAAGGTTCTCTCGAATATCAACACCCCTACCTGGCGGTGCGGGAGGCCAAGCGGGTTGGTTACATTGTGGTAGCCACCGACCGCGGTCTTTGTGGTGGTCTGAACGTCAACCTATTTAAAAAGGTTGTCGCAGACGTGAAGAGCTGGAAAGAGCAGGGCGTTGAGGTGGAGTTTTGTGCCATCGGTGCCCGCAGTGTGCAGTTCTTCAAAAGTCATGGCGGGCAATTGTCTGCACAGGCTTCCGGATTAGGAGATGCCCCGAAACTGGCAGATCTGATCGGGACCGTGCGGGTGATGCTGCAGGCTTACAACGAAGGCAAGCTGGATCGTCTGTACGTGGTATTCAACAAGTTTGTGAACACCATGACTCAGACCCCTGTGATCGAGCAGCTGCTACCTTTGCCTAAATCAGAAAGTGACGACATGGCCCATCATTGGGACTACATCTACGAGCCTGATCCAAAAGAACTTTTGGATACTCTGTTGGTTCGTTATGTGGAGTCTCAGGTGTACCAAGGCGTGGTTGAAAATATCGCCTCAGAACAAGCTGCCCGTATGGTGGCGATGAAGGCGGCAACCGATAACGCCGGTAACCTGATTGACAACCTGCAACTGGTCTATAACAAGGCCCGTCAGGCTGCCATTACTCAGGAGCTGTCAGAAATTGTTTCTGGTGCTGCAGCGGTTTAAGCAAGGTAACGAATACAAGATTTAGAGGATTAATCATGAGCACAGGTACTGTTGTCCAAGTAATTGGCGCGGTTGTGGACGTTGAGTTTCCACATAATGCTGTACCTCAGGTATATGACGCTCTGAAGATCACAGGTGAAGGCGCCTGTAACGGCTTGGTGCTGGAAGTTCAGCAGCAGCTGGGTGGTGGTGTAGTTCGTACCATCGCCATGGGTTCTTCTGATGGTCTGCGTCGTGGTATCGAGGTAGAAAACACCGGTAAAGCTATTGCGGTACCGGTAGGGGCTGCAACCCTTGGCCGTATTATGAACGTGCTGGGTGAGCCTGTAGATGAGCAAGGCCCAATTGGTGAAGATGAGCGTTACATCATTCACCGTGAAGCGCCTTCTTATGAAGAACAGTCTAATACCACTGAACTGCTGGAAACCGGTATCAAGGTAATCGACCTAGTATGTCCGTTCGCCAAGGGTGGTAAAGTTGGTCTGTTCGGTGGTGCGGGTGTTGGTAAGACAGTTAACATGATGGAGCTGATCAACAACATCGCGAAAGCTCACTCAGGTCTATCTGTATTTGCTGGTGTAGGTGAGCGTACCCGGGAAGGTAACGACTTCTACTACGAAATGCAGGATTCCGGCGTACTGGATAAAGTGGCCATGGTGTATGGTCAGATGAACGAGCCTCCAGGGAACCGTCTGCGTGTTGCGCTGACCGGTCTGACCATGGCGGAAAAATTCCGTGATGAAGGTAAAGACGTACTGTTGTTCGTGGACAACATCTATCGTTATACCTTGGCTGGTACAGAAGTATCTGCGCTGCTGGGTCGTATGCCTTCAGCGGTAGGTTATCAGCCAACACTGGCTGAGGAAATGGGTGTACTGCAGGAACGTATTACTTCAACCAAGACAGGGTCTATTACCTCTGTTCAGGCTGTATACGTACCAGCGGATGACTTGACTGACCCATCTCCAGCAACCACCTTCGCCCACTTGGATGCGACCGTGGTACTGTCTCGTCAAATTGCCTCTCTGGGTATTTACCCAGCGGTTGACCCACTGGATTCCACCTCTCGTCAGTTGGACCCACAGGTAGTTGGTCAACAGCATTATGACGTAGCCAGTGGCGTACAGACTGTACTGCAGCGCTACAAAGAGCTGAAAGATATCATCGCGATTCTGGGTATGGACGAATTGTCTGATGACGACAAGATGACTGTGTCTCGCGCCCGTAAGATCGAGCGTTTCTTGTCTCAGCCATTCTTCGTAGCAGAAGTCTTTACCGGTTCTCCAGGTAAGTATGTGCCACTGAAAGACACTATCCGTGGCTTTAAGGGCATCCTGGATGGCGAATTCGACCACATCCCTGAGCAGGCGTTCTACATGGCCGGCTCTATTGATGAAGTGATCGAGCGCGCTAACAAGAAATAATCAAACTTAGGTTTGATTGTCTAAGGAGAACCCGATGGCAGCCATGACAGTAAATCTTGATATCGTCAGTGCAGAAAGCAGCATCTTTTCCGGCTTGGTGGAACACCTGCAGGTAACCGGTGCTGAGGGTGAGCTGGGTATTATGCCCGGACACACACCACTGCTGACACGTATCAAACCTGGCATGGTGCGCATCGTCAAACAACACGGTCAGGAAGAGGTGTTCTACCTTTCAGGTGGTATGCTGGAAGTCCAGCCTTCTTCCGTATCCGTTTTGGCTGATGTGGTATTGCGTGCCGATGAAATTGATGAAGCTGCTGCAATGGAAGCCAAGCGCCGGGCTGAAGCCGATATGGCTAATGCTGGTGCTGACTTTGATTATGCCGCTGCTGCGGTAGAGCTGGCTCAGGCCTTAGCTCAGCTGCGTGTCGTTGAGACCATCAAGAAAAATATTGCCAGATAAGGTGATTGTTGCAAAAAGGCGTCCATCAGGGCGCCTTTTTTGTTGTCTCTCTGTCAGGATGCTGCGTATGTAGCACTGATTTTGCCTGTTTTTTTCGTTAGAATTGCCGCAGCCAATTTTCGAAGGATTTAACTATGTCGCTTAACGTTGTCATTCTTGCAGCCGGGAAAGGAACCCGGATGCGTTCTGATTTGCCCAAAGTACTGCATAAAATTGCCCATAAGAGCATGGTGCAGCATGTGATTGATACCGCTCGTTCCATGGACGCGGCTCAAATTAATCTGGTATATGGCTATGGCGGTGACACGTTAAAGCAAAGCTTAGGTGAGCAGGGACTTAACTGGGTGCTACAGGCTGAACAGTTAGGTACAGGACATGCCGTGGCGCAAGCCAAGGACAACATCAATGATGATGATACTGTGTTGGTATTGTATGGTGATGTACCGCTGATCCAGCAATCCACATTAGATGCGTTACTTATGGCTAAACCAGAAAACGGCCTAGCAATTTTGACTGTTAATCTGGAAAACCCAACGGGTTATGGTCGTATTGAACGTAACTGGGAAGGTAAAGTCATCGGCATTGTGGAACAAAAGGATGCAAATGCCGAGCAGTTGGCGATTAAAGAAATTAATACCGGCATTATGGCCTTGCCGGGCAAACAATTGAAAGCTTGGTTGAGCCAGCTTTCTAATAATAATGCGCAGGGTGAATATTATCTGACTGACATTATTGCCATGGCTCATGCCGAGGATGTTGAGATTGCGACTGCGCAACCTGAGTCTGCCATTGAAGTGGAAGGCGCCAATAACCGGGTTCAGCTCGCCCAGTTAGAGCGGGCTTATCAGGCTCGTGAAGCTGAAAAATTAATGCTCAACGGAGCCAACTTACGTGATCCCAGCCGTATTGATATTCGTGGTGACGTGACAGTCGGTATGGATGTAATGATCGACGTTAACGTGATCTTCGAAGGTAATGTGGTACTCGGCAATAACGTCACGATTGGTGCTGGCGCCATTTTGAAAGATTGTACCATTGCTGATAATGCTGAGATTAAGCCTTATACCCTAGTTGAAAGTGCGACTCTGGCAGAAGATGCCAGTGCCGGCCCATTTGCTCGCTTGCGACCTGGCGCAGAGCTCCACCAAGATGCCCATGTTGGGAACTTCGTGGAGATGAAAAAAGCCGTATTAGGACAAGGCTCTAAGGCTGGTCATCTGACTTATCTAGGTGATGCCAAAATCGGTAAAGGGGTGAATATTGGCGCAGGTACCATTACCTGTAATTATGATGGTGCCAATAAACATCTGACTGTGATTGAAGATGATGTCTTTATCGGTAGTGACAGCCAGTTAGTTGCGCCGGTCACTGTTGCCCGTGGCGCAACGGTTGGCGCTGGGTCAACAATTACCCGTAATGTTGGTGAACAGGAATTGGTGATCACCCGGGTAAAACAGAAGCATTTTAGCCAGTGGCAACGACCAGTGAAATCATCTAAATAAAACGGATTTGTTTCTGCTGTACAAAAAAGCGGCTAATGCCGCTTTTTTGTTATCTATACAGCAAATTTAGGGGGGCTGTGATAAGGGCCGATAAATAATGAAGAAATTATTAAAATTAGTTTAAGTGTTAATTGTTCTCATTTATATTTCCTGCAACTTCCAATAGGGACCATTCAGAGGTAGGAAATGGCATTGAAATTATCCTGTGTAGGACTGGCTGTAATCTCGGCGTTGACGGCAGTACCTGCATTGGCTGAGGCTGAACATGGCGCTGATAACATTGAGCGGATTAATGTGTTAGGCCGTAGTTTTAATGATTACAAAACCGGCTCCGCCTCAGGTGCCATGCGCGGAAATATTGATCTGCTTGATACTCCACAGTCAGTCACTGTGATCCCCGATTTTGTTACCGATGAGCAATTGGCGCGTAATCTGTCAGAAGTGCTGAGTAATGACTCTTCCGTTACCGCTGGCAGTGAAAAATGGAACCGACAGCAATTTTCTATCCGGGGATTTGCCTTGGATTCTGGTAATGGCTTCTTGGTTAATGGCCATCAGCATTGGTCTCATTATATCCAGCCGATTGAAACCCTTGAGCAGGTTGAGGTGTTAAAAGGACCTTCATCTATGCTCTATGGCCAATCGGGCCCGGGAGGTTTGGTGAATATGGTAACCAAAAGACCAACCTATGATGCTTTATTTAACCTAGGTTTTGATACCGATGAATACGGCTCTACCCGTTTTCAAATGGACGCATCAGGTGCTGCTAATGATGATGGTAGTGTGCGTTACCGTACAATGGTGGTTAAACAAGATACGACCTATTGGACTGAATACCCCAATGGTGAAAACAAAGAGCGCGATCGCCTGCTGACTTTTCTGACGGTGGATGTTGATCTGACCGACGATATCACGTTATCCGTTAAGTATGATAATACGGCAGATAAAGCGGGTTTGGATTCAGGCGCTTGGTTGTACAGTACAGGTGAGCACAAAGGTGAGGTGATTGGCGATAAAGATAAAATCTGGGAATTGCCTTGGGCCTTTATTGATATCAATGTGCAGAATGTTGGAGCCGATTTAACTTGGCATATCAATGATAACTGGCAGATGAAAACCGGCTATAACCACCAGATGTATGAGCGTCAACGTATGGGATCTGGGCCAAAATACACTGAAGACCCTGCGAATGGTTATTCCGTACAGCCATTTGATCGTCATGATGACTGGCAATATAAGACAGCCTATGTTGATTTTACTGGTAATTTTACCACTGGGTCATTTGAACATCAGTTCCTGATCGGGGCGAATATGTTGGATTACTATTATGGTCAGCTTTATGTAAAAGGTCAGAAAGGGACTTATATCCCAGGTCAGAATATTCCACCTCCAGATGTGAATTATCACGATGATAAAGATAAATACGAGAGTGAATATTATCACTATGGTTTCTATATTCAGGATTTAATCAGCCTAACTGAACAATGGAAAGTCTTGGCCGGTGTGCGTTATGACGAGCAGCACAAGACCAGTTATAAGGGCGATAAAGCATTTGATAATAATGCCAATGCGCTTTCTCCCAAGTTTGGCGTGATCTATGAGCCGACTGATTTTGGCAGTATTTACGTTAATTACTCTAAGAGTTTTACCCCAAAAGATCGGGTCACTAATAGCAAAGATGCTAATTACAATACTGATCTTAAGCCGGAATATGGTACTCAATATGAAATTGGGACCAAGTGGGAGTTGTTCGACAGTGGTTTGCTGATGACCGCAGCGCTGTTTGATATCACGGTTGAAAATCGTGTTGTGACTCAAGATTATACCCCAGCTGTTGGTGATGCAGATAAGATCACCACCCAAGATGGAGAGCAGAACCACAAAGGTTTCGAGTTGGGAGCGCAGGGACAATTGACCGATGCAGTATTTATAACCGGTTCTATGATGTACTTGGCTGCTAAATATGAAAGTGACCCAAAACTGGATGGCCTGACGCCAATTGATGCACCTAAATGGTCTGCCAATATTTGGACTCGATACGAAGTGACTGACCAGTTGGCATTGAATCTGGGCGCTCAATATGTTGGTGAGCGTTACGCATCTGCCGATGCAAGCTTAGGTAACTCAATTGTAAAGGATGCCTTTGTTCGGGTTGATATGGGGGCGGCATATAACTGGGATATCAAGGGCACAGAAATGAGTTTACGTCTGAATGTGAAGAATCTGTTTGATACCGATTATATTGATGGCGGTAGCTATAAAGAGGTGACCATCGGTCAGGGGCGTAACCTGAGTTTGGCTCTGGAAGCAAGATTCTAATAAAAATTGATTTAAATAAAGAAAAGCAGCCTTGTGGCTGCTTTTTTTTATCTTTCGCTAGGGTCTGTTGACGTTTCAAGTTTGTTTTTGCAGCGATTTGAGGATGCTTTATACAAGGCAGAGGCTTTGATAGGTAGTTGCGCTACCTGATAAGCCGATAACGCAGTAGAAAGGAGCCTCAAACGCTGCCCGCAGGGTTCGGCTAAAAGCGTTTTACTCTTTGTTGAGCGGTTCTTGCTTAGAATAACTAGGCGACAAACCACTCGCCGCGATTAAAACGCTTTTATCTCGAACAAAATTTAATCACGAAACGTCAACAGACCCTAGGTATAGCCGAAATTAAAAAGCGTAATTTACGCCAATGCTGAAACCATCTAATGTGACGCCATCTTTATCTAATAAATTGGAGTATTCAGCATTAAGACTGAAATTTTGATTGATCTGATAACCTAGACCAATACCGTAAGATATGTCGGAGTCTGAGTCTGATATGGAAAAGCCCATGGCTGATAAGGTCAATTCGCCCCTAGTGTAACCAGCCAAAATGTAGGGGTAAAAATTTTCTATTGGCATGCCAAGCTTGGCGTATGCACCATAATAGCTATCCAGTTCTAGTTTTACCCCGTTGTAAGAATCATCCCCAGCCCCGAAGCCTGCCCGAGCTTCAATTGCGATATATTCATTGAATCGATATCCACCAATAACCGAGATTGCCCCGAGTGATAGCTCTGGATCTAATCCAGACTCAGTATATTCAATAGCTGCATAATTACCGCCAATATAACCACCGGCATTGGCCAAAGGTGACAATACCGCTAGGGTTAAAACTGCTAGCGCTTTTTTCATTTAATTCTTCCTTGATGTAGTTTTTGGGTGACTATCTTTAGTCCCGCATATCATAGCATTAGGAGTCTTCTTATCGTCTGTTGATAAAACAGTTCGTAACATCTTATTTGCTTGTTTTTTGTCTCAAAAGTTGAGACAGGGGGATGTTGAGCTGCTGCAAAATTAAACTGGCTATTTTGTTTCAGTTTTATATAATTTCTTTCGAAACGAAACTTATATTAGTAAACCATGACTAAACGTAATACTCAGCAACGACGGCATGCAATACTTAACCTGTTGAATAAAAAGGGTGAAGTGAGTGTCGATGAGTTAGCTGTCCGTTTAGAAACCTCCGAAGTTACGATTCGTAAGGATCTAACCCTGCTAGAGAAAAATGGTTTGCTGTTTCGTCGTTATGGCGGAGCTATCTCTGTGCCCCAAGACATCAGTCAGGGCAATTATCGGCCCTTGTCCACTAATAAGCAGGGGATTGCGGCGGCAGCTGCAGGGCTGATTCGGGATCATAATCGCGTGATTATTGACTCCGGCAGTACCACGATTGGCTTAATTCCCCACTTGAATGACAAGCGTGGCTTACTGGTGATGACCAATTCACTGCAATTAGCCAATGCTATTCAGGAACTGGAAAACGAACCAACGCTATTGATGACGGGGGGCACGTGGGATCCGCATTCAGAATCCTTTCAGGGCAAAGTGGCTGAGCAAGTATTGCGTTCATATAACTTTGACCAGTTGTTTATTGGTGCTGATGGCTTAGATTTACAGCGTGGCACCACAACGTTTAATGAATTGACGGGCTTAAGCAAAGTGATGGCCGACGTTGCTCGTACTGTTGTTGTGATGCTGGAGTCAGTCAAGCTGGGGCGGATTATCCCTAATCTTGAGTTACCTTGGAGCCAGATCCATTATCTGGTTACCGATGATGCTCTGCCCGCAGATGCGGCTGCACAAATCCGCAAGCAAGGGGTTGAGGTTATCTTGGCCCCCTTTACAGAATAATCATATAACTGGTAGCCGGCATTATGCTGGCTGCTATAGACAATATTGGTTTTACGCAGGACAGAAAAATATGTGTGGAATTGTAGGCGCAGTGGCGCAACGGGATGTTGCTGAAATCTTGTTAGAAGGTCTGAGAAGACTGGAATATCGTGGATATGACTCCGCCGGTATGGCAATTTTGCATGAAGGACAGCTCAGCCGTACCCGGCGTGTGGGTAAGGTTCAAGAACTGGCCAGTGCACTGGAGAAAAATGCTATGCCAGGTGGTACCGGTATCGCACATACCCGCTGGGCTACCCATGGTGAACCGAGTGAGCGCAATGCCCATCCACATATTTCCGGCTCAGATATTGCTGTGGTACACAATGGCATTATTGAAAACCACGCCAAGCTGCGGGAATTCTTGACTGGTCTGGGTTATGTGTTCGCCTCAGATACTGATACAGAAGTGATTTGCCACTTGGTGCATCATGAACTGCAGCGTCATGATTCTTTGTTAGCTGCGGTACAAGCGGCAGTAAAACAGCTGGAAGGGGCTTATGGTACCGTGGTGATTGACCGTCGCGATCCTGAGCGTCTGGTTGTTGCCCGTAGTGGCAGTCCATTGGTGATTGGTTTTGGTCTGGGGGAAAACTTCGTTGCTTCTGATCAGTTGGCTCTATTACCGGTGACCCGGACTTTTGCTTATCTGGAAGAAGGTGATGTTGCTGAAGTTACTCGTCGTGAAGTGAATATTTTCGATGTAGATGGCAATCCAGTTGTGCGGGAACAAAAAGAGTCAGAAATCACCCATGATGCCGGTGATAAAGGCGAATATCGCCACTATATGCTCAAAGAAATTTATGAGCAGCCAGCAGCCTTAGCCAGAACTCTGGAAGGCCGGATTGCGGGCCAACATGTATTGGATAGCGCTTTTGGCGACAATGCGGCTGAGTTTCTAAAAGATATCAAACACGTTCAAATTATTGCATGCGGTACCAGCTATCATGCCGGTATGGCGGCTCGTTACTGGCTGGAAGAATGGGCAGGTGTTTCCTGTAATGTGGAGATCGCTTCAGAATTCCGTTATCGCAAATCCCATCTATTTCCAAACAGCCTGCTGGTGACCATTTCTCAGTCCGGTGAAACCGCGGATACGTTGGCTGCTCTACGTTTGGCTCAGGAAATGGGATACAAGTCTACCCTGACTATCTGTAATGCACCTGGGTCATCACTGGTACGTGAGTCTGATATGGCGTATATGATGAAAGCTGGCGCTGAAATCGGGGTGGCATCAACTAAGGCATTTACTGTACAGCTGGCCGGTTTGATGATGCTGACCGCGGTGCTAGGCCGTTACAATGGTATGCCTGATGAAATGCAAAAAGCCATTTCTCAATCCTTGTTGTCTATGCCTGCTAAAGTGGAACAAGCCTTGAGTCTGGATGATGCCATTGCCGCATTAGCAGAAGACTTTGCCGATAAAAATCATGCTCTGTTCTTAGGTCGTGGCGATCAGTACCCGATTGCAATGGAAGGCGCGCTGAAGCTGAAAGAAATTTCCTATATTCACGCTGAAGCATACGCATCTGGTGAGCTTAAGCATGGTCCATTGGCGTTGATCGATGCCGATATGCCAGTAATTGTGGTGGCTCCTAATAATGAGCTGCTGGAAAAGCTGAAATCTAACGTAGAAGAAGTGCGTGCCCGTGGCGGCTTAATGTATGTCTTTGCCGATGTGGATGCAGAGTTTGAGTCTGATGACACCATGAAAGTGATCCCAGTGCCACATTGTGATGCCTTTATGGCTCCGCTGATCTACACCATCCCACTGCAATTGCTGTCTTATCATGTCGCATTGATTAAGGGCACAGATGTCGATCAGCCTCGTAACTTAGCTAAATCCGTTACTGTGGAATAATGTCAGCGGTATAAATTACCGAGCTAACAAAAAAACTCCGGTGCTTGTGCAACCGGAGTTTTTTTATGGTTCTTTATAAATACTAGCGTAGGCGATATTACTGCGATCTTTTCTTTACGTTATATGCTGCTGACAAATAGCCGGCTAACAGAATAAAAGACGCTCCTTATTTACACCGCTTTTTCGGGAATTCAGACCAATAGGATATGGCTTGATGTCAATCAGTTGCCGTATTTGGCTTTTACATTGTCAATGAGCGTTTGCCATTGAGGGTATTGTGCTAGGCTGGCTTGAATGTCCTCACCCCATGGCGTCATGGTTTTGGCCATGGTTTTACTATCGCTTTTGCCCAGATGGGTGACTTCATACAGATAGACAAAAGCGGATGCCCGGTAGTTTGCTAAACAGTGCACCATAATATCTTTGCCCTGATTGGCCAGCATAACGTTAAAGAATTTGTCCACATCTGTCATTTGGGGATTTTGCCAGTCTACAGGAATGGCGACATATTCCATCCCTGCGGCTTTCACTAGCTCGGCTTCGTTTTGGTATTCTTTGTTGGTGCTATCCGGCATTAAGTTAATCACCATATCAACACCGGCTTGTTTCAATTGAGGAATTTGCGCTTCGCTGGGTAATCCGGCGGTTAATGTATGCTTATCCACCTGCTGCACGGCTTTAATGCCCTGTAATTGTTCTGGCAGTATGACATCGGCATAACTGAGGCTGGTGAACATCAACATGGAAAATAGAGCCAGACTTTTCATTTATTTGTTCTCTTTCTTATGACGACCGACGTTGCGGCCCTGGAAGGGTTTCACAGTAAGATGGCTGGTTATAAAGAAAAGTTCAGCACTATCAGGGAAAAATATGAAGAGAGTTGAATATTTTGTGGCTTTGTTTGATGGATCACTGTCCATACCAGCATGGAATGTGATGTATGCACAATATGCCGTCTTGATAGTAAAAAACCGCCCAGAGGCGGTTTTTATGGTAAAAGTGATGCTATGGCATTAGTAATGCCATGGGAAGCGAGAAAAATCCTGATCCCGTTTTTCTAAAAATGCATCCCGGCCTTCTTGGGCTTCATCTGTACCATACGCCAGACGGGTTGCCTCTCCGGCAAATAATTGTTGTCCAACTAAGCCATCATCTGGCAGGTTAAAGCCGTATTTCAACATCCGCATGGCTGTCGGGGATTTGGAGTTAATCTCCTTTGCCCAGCGCAATGCTTCGGTTTCTAGCTCGGCATGGGGAACCGATTTATTAACCATACCCATATCAAAGGCTTCATCAGCACTGTAATTAAAACCACAGAAGAAAATTTCCCGAGCCCGTTTTTGGCCAATCATCTTGGCTAGGTAAGCACTGCCGTAACCTGAGTCAAAGCTAGCGACATCTGGATCTGTCTGTTTGAATACTGCATGTTCTTTGGAAGCCAAGGTCAGGTCGCATACTACATGTAGACTGTGTCCGCCCCCGACCGCCCAACCTGGGACAACGGCGATAACCACTTTAGGCATAAAGCGGATTAAACGCTGTACTTCTAGAATATGCAGTCGTCCCATACGGGCCACATCGGCAGTACCAGTTTCGGCTCCTTCATATTTATAGCCATCTTTACCGCGGATACGCTGATCGCCACCGGATGAGAAAGACCACTGGCCTTTGGCTGAAGGGCCATTACCTGTCAGTAAAACGCAGCCAACATCTGACCATTGTCTGGCGTGATCCAGAGCGATGTACAGTTCATCCACAGTTTTAGGGCGGAAAGCATTGAGACAGTCTGGGCGGTTAATAGCGATACGAACGGTACCCTGATCTTTGGCTCTGTGATAAGTAATATCTTCAAAATCAAATCCAGGGACGCTATCCCATAAAGTAGCATCAAAAATATCAGCAACTTGGGATTGCTGTGGCTGAGAGTGTTGCTCGGTCATGTTAAACGGCCTAAATAGGAATAATCGTCAAAGGCTAGGCTGAATTGCCTTTGTGGTCAATTCCCCGCTGAGTAATGGGATTGCCATTGCTAAATCCAATTAGCGTCATTTGTTAGCTATGGATGCTTAATTGAGCTGATCACATAAATAGCGGGTGTTATCTCGGGAAAACACCGGGTGTGTTGGATTCGCACTTTGACAAATGGTGTCGACAAAATTGTTGAGGGTTTCTGGTGAGGTAAAAATAATGTCCAGTTCAGTCTGCTCTGGCTTTGACATTCGCACAGTAAAACGATGTTTATCCGGCATTGGTTTCGTATGCGTGCGAATAATGTCGGTACCAGTGAAGGCTGCCACAGTTTGTCGGATCTCTGTTTGCAGTTGTGCGGCTTTATCACTTGATGCTGTCAGTAAGTCCGTTTCCAAATACAGATAATATCCGGCAGCAAGCAGTAAACCAAGTGTTATCAATTGCCTCATCTTTTATTCCAATTAGATGAATTGCGTTTACAATGGCGGCTATAATAAGCCAGTTTCAGATCATTGATAAAGCAGTAAAAGGCTGAAGCCGATGAACTCCGTACCCAAACAAAAAACTACCCGGCAACACCAAACAATTAAAATCCACCAACCTGATCCGGATAAAGCAGACCGCTTTAACCCCAGAAATAGCATCTATGTACGCGCTGTTGATGGTGTTTGGACCAGACTGCGGCGAAAAATGGGTTGGGTTGCCATGCTATTTTTCCTACTGTTGCCGTGGCTCAGTTGGCATAACCGTCAGGCTGTCTGGTTCAATCTGGTCGAGCAGAAGTTTCATATTGGGGGCTTGGTGATTTGGCCTCAGGATCTCACTTTGTTAGCCGCGGTCTTTATGATTGCAGCTTTCGGCCTGTTTTTTATTACTACTTATCTGGGGCGGGTATGGTGTGGCTACACCTGCCCGCAAACCGTATGGACGTTTATTTTTATCTGGGTCGAGGAGAAGATTGAAGGGGCGCGTAATAAACGCATCAAACTGGATCAAATGCCCTGGGATAGTAATAAGGTGATACGTAAAAGCAGTAAACACATCCTCTGGTTGTTGATTTCTCTGCTGACCTCGTTGACCTTTGTCTCTTATTTTGTGCCTGCCAAGCAACTCTATCTGGATTTTTTCAGCCTAAATGCCAGTGGTGCAGTATATTTCTGGGTCTGTTTTTTTACTTTGGCAACCTATGGTAATGCGGGATGGATGCGGGAAATTATGTGCATCCATATGTGCCCTTATGCTAGGTTCCAGTCCTCCATGTTTGACCGTAATACTTATATTGTCGGTTATGACACTGTGCGAGGAGAAACTCGTGGCCCCAGATCCCGTAAAGCAGATCCGGCACAATTAGGGTTGGGAGACTGCATTGATTGTGATTTATGTGTGCAGGTCTGTCCCACGGGAATCGACATTCGTAATGGACTGCAATACGAATGCATTAACTGCGGCGCATGCATTGATGCTTGTGATCAGACAATGACTCGTATGGGATATCAAAATGGGCTTATCAGTTACACAACTGAAAACCGATTGGCCGGCAAAACAGAATCTGTCCTCAGACCTAAGTTACTTGGCTATGGTGCTGTACTCGTGGTCATGATGCTGTTATTGATTTATGCCATGGGACATATTGCCCCGCTGCGCATAGATATTATTCGCGATCGCAATCAGCTTTACCGGGAAAATATCGATGGGTTGATTGAAAACACCTTTACGCTGAAATTACTGAACAAAACAGAGGTGGATGCCCAATATCGATTATCGGTAACGGGATTACCTGATCATCAATGGATTGGACCTGAATCCGTTACAGTAAAAGGAGGCGAGATCTTTACCTTACCTATTAGTATTGCCGTTGATCCTGTCAGTCTTACTCGTGCTATTACGGATATCCAATTTTCAGTGACACAGCTCGCAGGTAATCAGCCTGTGACAGTATCGCAGGAGTCACGTTTTTTCAGTCGTTAGACAATAAACTTAACAGTAACGCCCTTAAAATAGCATTTAGAGGGCGTTTTTTGTTCGGTTTGGCTGCACTTTAAGCACTTAAACTCGTTAATACGTTTTTATGTAAATTAGCTCTTGCGCAAAAAAATAAGCTGCCTATAATGCGCCTCCATCGACACGGCACAACGCGCTTCCAGCGGTTGTTGAAGTGAAGATTCACTCACTTGCTAAGGCAATGAGTGACGCGAAAAACATTTGAAAAAATGCTTGACGCGACAACAGGAAAGCGTAGAATACGCAGCCCTGACCCGGTGAGAAACAGCATCGGTTGCTCTTTAACAATATAAACAGACAAGCAAATCTGTGTGGACATTCGCAGATGTTGATGAGGTCGACAAAGACTTTTATCAATGAACGAAGTTCGCGCAGCATGCAAATGCAGTCATTGCCTTAATGGGTAATGATGCAAAGACAGAATTCATTGAGCAGAACCTTCGGGTTCAACCAAAACTTTTAATTGAAGAGTTTGATCATGGCTCAGATTGAACGCTGGCGGCAGGCCTAACACATGCAAGTCGAGCGGTAACAGGAAGTAGCTTGCTACTTTGCTGACGAGCGGCGGACGGGTGAGTAATGCCTGGGAATATGCCGAGATGAGGGGGATAACAGTTGGAAACGACTGCTAATACCGCATAATACCTACGGGTCAAAGCAGGGGACTTTCGGGCCTTGCGCATCTTGATTAGCCCAGGTGGGATTAGCTAGTAGGTGAGGTAAAGGCTCACCTAGGCGACGATCCCTAGCTGTTCTGAGAGGATGATCAGCCACACTGGGACTGAGACACGGCCCAGACTCCTACGGGAGGCAGCAGTGGGGAATATTGCACAATGGGGGAAACCCTGATGCAGCCATGCCGCGTGTGTGAAGAAGGCCTTCGGGTTGTAAAGCACTTTCAGCGAGGAGGAAAGGTTACTGGCTAATATCCAGTAGCTGTGACGTTACTCGCAGAAGAAGGACCGGCTAACTCCGTGCCAGCAGCCGCGGTAATACGGAGGGTCCGAGCGTTAATCGGAATTACTGGGCGTAAAGCGTGCGCAGGCGGTTTGTTAAGCGAGATGTGAAAGCCCCGGGCTCAACCTGGGAACCGCATTTCGAACTGGCGAACTAGAGTCTTGTAGAGGGGGGTAGAATTCCAGGTGTAGCGGTGAAATGCGTAGAGATCTGGAGGAATACCAGTGGCGAAGGCGGCCCCCTGGACAAAGACTGACGCTCATGCACGAAAGCGTGGGGAGCAAACAGGATTAGATACCCTGGTAGTCCACGCCGTAAACGATGTCTACTCGGAGTTTGGTGCCTTGAGCACTGGGCTCTCAAGCTAACGCATTAAGTAGACCGCCTGGGGAGTACGGCCGCAAGGTTAAAACTCAAATGAATTGACGGGGGCCCGCACAAGCGGTGGAGCATGTGGTTTAATTCGATGCAACGCGAAGAACCTTACCTACTCTTGACATCCAGAGAATTCGCTAGAGATAGCTTAGTGCCTTCGGGAACTCTGAGACAGGTGCTGCATGGCTGTCGTCAGCTCGTGTTGTGAAATGTTGGGTTAAGTCCCGCAACGAGCGCAACCCTTATCCTTACTTGCCAGCGGGTCATGCCGGGAACTTTAGGGAGACTGCCGGTGATAAACCGGAGGAAGGTGGGGACGACGTCAAGTCATCATGGCCCTTACGAGTAGGGCTACACACGTGCTACAATGGTCGGTACAGAGGGTTGCCAAGCCGCGAGGTGGAGCTAATCCCAGAAAGCCGGTCGTAGTCCGGATCGGAGTCTGCAACTCGACTCCGTGAAGTCGGAATCGCTAGTAATCGTGGATCAGAATGCCACGGTGAATACGTTCCCGGGCCTTGTACACACCGCCCGTCACACCATGGGAGTGGGCTGCACCAGAAGTAGATAGCTTAACCTTCGGGAGGGCGTTTACCACGGTGTGGTTCATGACTGGGGTGAAGTCGTAACAAGGTAGCCCTAGGGGAACCTGGGGCTGGATCACCTCCTTACCTAAGCGACACATTACGCTGTTGAGTGTTCACACAGATTGCCTTGTCTGGCAACATTGACTCCTTAGTTGAGTTGATGACGTTCTTTAACAATTTGGAAAGCTGATAGTAGAAACAAACCTCTCTTTTTAAGAAAGGCTTTGTTAATACAAAATTGAGTTCTCAAACACTTTAATCAAGTAAATTGAGTATTCTAATCAAGGCGTTGTGATTCGAAAGAATTACAATTATCAAACCAGCAAGTTGCAATGCAACCTGAATGAAACTCATTTGGGTTGTATGGTTAAGCGACTAAGCGTATACGGTGGATGCCTTGGCAGTCAGAGGCGATGAAGGACGTGTTAATCTGCGAAAAGCTGTGCTTAGCCGATAAAAGGCACTTGAGGCACAGATGTCCGAATGGGGAAACCCGGCACCATAAGGTGTCATCATATACTGAATACATAGGTATATGAGGCGAACGAGGGGAACTGAAACATCTAAGTACCCTTAGGAAAAGAAATCAACCGAGATTCCCCAAGTAGCGGCGAGCGAACGGGGACCAGCCCTTAAGTCTTCAGGGTGTTAGTGGAATAAGTTGGAAAGCTTAACGGTACAGGGTGATAGTCCCGTACACGAAAACTAACTGAAGATGAAATCGAGTAAGGCGGCACACGTGATATGTTGTCTGAACATGGGGGGACCATCCTCCAAGGCTAAATACTCCTGACTGACCGATAGTGAACCAGTACCGTGAGGGAAAGGCGAAAAGAACCCCTGTGAGGGGAGTGAAATAGAACCTGAAACCGTATACGTACAAGCAGTGGGAGCGGTTCTTGAGACCGTGACTGCGTACCTTTTGTATAATGGGTCAGCGACTTACATTTAGTAGCGAGGTTAAGCGAATAGCGGAGCCGTAGGGAAACCGAGTGTTAACTGCGCGTTTAGTTGCTAGGTGTAGACCCGAAACCCGGTGATCTAGCCATGGGCAGGTTGAAGGTTGAGTAACATCAACTGGAGGACCGAACCGACTAATGTTGAAAAATTAGCGGATGACTTGTGGCTGGGGGTGAAAGGCCAATCAAACCGGGAGATATCTGGTTCTCCTCGAAAGCTATTTAGGTAGCGCCTCGCACGAATACCATTGGGGGTAGAGCACTGTTAAGGCTAGGGGGTCATCCCGACTTACCAACCCTTTGCAAACTCCGAATACCAATGAGTACTATGCGGGAGACAGACAGCGGGTGCTAACGTCCGTTGTCAAAAGGGAAACAACCCAGACCATCAGCTAAGGTCCCAAAGTTATTGCTAAGTGGGAAACGATGTGGGAAGGCTTAGACAGCTAGGATGTTGGCTTAGAAGCAGCCATCATTTAAAGAAAGCGTAATAGCTCACTAGTCGAGTCGGCCTGCGCGGAAGATGTAACGGGGCTAAGCAATACACCGAAGCTATGGGTACTAGCACTTGTGCTAGTGCGGTAGAGGAGCGTTCTGTAAGCGGTTGAAGCGGAAGCCGTAAGGCACCGTGGACGTATCAGAAGTGCGAATGCTGACATGAGTAACGATAAAGGGAGTGAAAAACTCCCTCGCCGAAAGACCAAGGGTTCCTGTCCAACGTTAATCGGGGCAGGGTGAGTCGACCCCTAAGGCGAGGCCGAAAGGCGTAGTCGATGGGAAACGGGTTAATATTCCCGTACTTCTGCTAACTGCGATGGAGAGACGGAGAAGGCTAGGCCAGCACGGCGTTGGTTGTCCGTGTTTAAGATGGTAGGCAGTGTGTTTAGGCAAATCCGGACACATAATGCTGAGAATTGATGACGAGGTGCTACGGCACTGAAGTGGTTGATGCCATGCTTCCAGGAAAATCTTCTAAGCTTCAGGTTAGTAGGAATCGTACCCCAAACCGACACAGGTGGTCGGGTAGAGAATACCAAGGCGCTTGAGAGAACTCGGCTGAAGGAACTAGGCAAAATGGTACCGTAACTTCGGGAGAAGGTACGCTCCTGTTGGTGATGAGACTTGCTCTCTAAGCTGACGGGAGTCGCAGATACCAGGTGGCTGCAACTGTTTATCAAAAACACAGCACTGTGCGAACTCGCAAGAGGAAGTATACGGTGTGACGCCTGCCCGGTGCCGGAAGGTTAATTGATTGGGTTATCTTCGGAGAAGCTCATGATCGAAGCCCCGGTAAACGGCGGCCGTAACTATAACGGTCCTAAGGTAGCGAAATTCCTTGTCGGGTAAGTTCCGACCTGCACGAATGGCGTAATGATGGCCACGCTGTCTCCAGCCGAGACTCAGTGAAGTTGAAATTGCGGTGAAGATGCCGTATACCCGCGGCTAGACGGAAAGACCCCGTGAACCTTTACTATAGCTTGGCACTGAACATTGACCCTACATGTGTAGGATAGGTGGGAGACTTTGAAGCGGTGACGCCAGTCATCGTGGAGTCAACCTTGAAATACCACCCTTGTAGTGTTGATGTTCTAACTCTGGCCCCTGAATCGGGGTTGAGGACAGTGCCTGGTGGGTAGTTTGACTGGGGCGGTCTCCTCCCAAAGAGTAACGGAGGAGCACGAAGGTTGGCTAAGTACGGTCGGACATCGTACGGTTAGTGCAATGGCATAAGCCAGCTTAACTGCGAGACAGACACGTCGAGCAGGTACGAAAGTAGGTCATAGTGATCCGGTGGTTCTGAATGGAAGGGCCATCGCTCAACGGATAAAAGGTACTCCGGGGATAACAGGCTGATACCGCCCAAGAGTTCATATCGACGGCGGTGTTTGGCACCTCGATGTCGGCTCATCACATCCTGGGGCTGAAGTCGGTCCCAAGGGTATGGCTGTTCGCCATTTAAAGTGGTACGCGAGCTGGGTTCAGAACGTCGTGAGACAGTTCGGTCCCTATCTGCCGTGGGCGTTGGATGATTGAGGGGAGCTGCTCCTAGTACGAGAGGACCGGAGTGGACGAACCGCTGGTGTTCGGGTTGTCATGCCAATGGCATTGCCCGGTAGCTACGTTCGGAATCGATAACCGCTGAAAGCATCTAAGCGGGAAGCGAGCCCCAAGATGAGTCATCCCTTAGACCTAGAGTCTACTGAAGGGCCGTCCGAGACTAGGACGTTGATAGGCAGGGTGTGTAAGCGTTGTGAGGCGTTGAGCTAACCTGTACTAATGACCCGAGAGGCTTAACCATACAACCCAAAAGGGTTTTGTTGGAAACCTTGATAGAATAATCAAGACTTGATTGAAGTTTTGAACTCAAAGCGAAAAGAATCCCAGGTCGCTTAGCTCAGCTGGGAGAGCACCTCCCTTACAAGGAGGGGGTCACTGGTTCGAGCCCAGTAGCGACCACCATATTTTTGTACAGCTTTCCGAATTAACGAATTTGCTTGGTGACAATAGCACTGTGGTCCCACCTGATCCCATTCCGAACTCAGAAGTGAAACGCAGTCGCGCCGATGGTAGTGTGGGGCTTCCCCATGTGAGAGTAGGTCATCGCCAAGCGCCTAATAAGTGAAGAAGCCACCTGAATAAGGTGGCTTTTTTGCGTTTGGGGTTTTGAACATTTTTGATGTCACCTCAAATCCAGAGTATTTTACTTGGCTGTTTCGTTTATAAAGTAACATGCCTATGCACTTTGCTCAGCATGAGTTCATAGGTGAATGAAAAATAGCTATATTTAACAGCCGCATAGGAATTTGTTTTTCTATTCTTCTGCGATTAAAACGATAAATGAACTCATTGAGGTATTCCTGTACATATTTTTTGGATATTCCGTGGAATGTGCCCTGAATAAATGTTTTCAGGTTGCTAATGGCGATATGTACCCACGGGAGCCACTCATCAACCAATTCTTTCGGCGTCACTCTGGCTTCGTGATGCTGGGTTTTATCAATGATAGTCAATGCACGTAGCCCATCTGAGCGAACATATTGATTGGGGAGAATATGCGCTTGCACAAATTGCTCGACACTTTGGTGGCTGATACGGTTAACAGCCTGCATGGCAATATAGCCGGCTCGTTCACCTTGGGTTTCAACGGCCACAATTATCGGTGTTTTCCCTGCCGCGCCTCGACCACGTTTACCTTTTTGTTTGCCGCCAACCAAGCAATCATCCAATTCTATGTTGCCAGATAACCAATACAGTCTGTCTCTGTGCCCCATTGCGATACGCAATTTTTTCAGTATCAACCTTGCCGTTCGCCAGTTAACTTCAATGAGCTTTTTGAGCCGTAATGCTGATATTCCGCCTTTGTCTGACCCTATAAAATAAATGGCCGTAAACCATTTAGACAGCGGGATATGCGTGCCGTGAAACAGCGTGTCAGATGTCACGGATGTTTGCTTATGGCACTGACAGCATTCATAAAGCTCACGGGTATGGATTTGATAGGCTTGACGATGACCACATTTAGGGCAGATAAATCCATCCGGCCATCGCTGCATTTTCAGGTAATCAAGACAGGCATTTTCTGAATAAAATTGACGTTGCCAATCTATAAAGCTCATTTCTGACATGTTCATCATAAAACCCTCCACAAGAAGCGATTTATGGTTCTATATTACGCCCAAACTGACCGAGGTGCATAGGCATGTAAAGTAATGAAAAAATCTATTTTCGGCCGTTCTCTATGCCATATGAATCGATTGCTGCAAGTCTCTTAGTTTTCAATGTGCGCTAAATTTAACCTCTACTAATAGTACAGATAACTTAATGCGAGATGCCCTATAAATATCATCGAGGTTGAATGGCCTTGGAATATTTTATTGGCCTACCATTTTATATTTTCTCGTCTTAGAGTATTCGTGCTTCGTTACTTATATGAGCCATCAGCTCTAAAGCTGCTTATGAAGAGGATGTCTTTAGAAATGTAATAGTCAAATATCTCTTCACTCTGACGATATCATGAAGTGAAGTGAAGTGAAGTGAAGTGAAGTAGATGGTGCATGGGATATCTTTCCCTTGTTATCAATTGGCGTGATTTTTAGCTGGGAGATGGGCTTTCTGGAAGCTAAGTGAGCGCCTTTGTGTTTGTCATTAAGGAGATATCGTTTCATTAAAAGCTACTTCATTAATAGGCGTTTGTGACTAAATCTGTGGGTAACTTGGGTGTAGGTAGTGTTTAGGTTGGTAGTAAAGTTAAGTGCATAAAAAATCGCTTTATTTTGAGAAATAACGCTTGCGCAAAAAAATAAGCTGCCTATAATGCGCTTCCATCGACACGGCACAACGCGCTTCCAGCGGTTGTTGAAGTGATGATTCACTCACTTGCTAAGGCAGTGAGTGTCGCGAAAAAACATTTGAAAAAATGCTTGACGCGACAACAGGAAAGCGTAGAATACGCAGCCCTGACCCGGTGAGAAACAGCATCGGTTGCTCTTTAACAATATAAACAGACAAGCAAATCTGTGTGGACATTCGCAGATGTTGATGAGGTCGACAAAGACTTTTATCAATGAACGAAGTTCGCGCAGCATGCAAATGCAGTCATTGCCTTAATGGGTAATGATGCAAAGACAGAATTCATTGAGCAGAACCTTCGGGTTCAACCAAAACTTTTAATTGAAGAGTTTGATCATGGCTCAGATTGAACGCTGGCGGCAGGCCTAACACATGCAAGTCGAGCGGTAACAGGAAGTAGCTTGCTACTTTGCTGACGAGCGGCGGACGGGTGAGTAATGCCTGGGAATATGCCGAGATGAGGGGGATAACAGTTGGAAACGACTGCTAATACCGCATAATACCTACGGGTCAAAGCAGGGGACTTTCGGGCCTTGCGCATCTTGATTAGCCCAGGTGGGATTAGCTAGTAGGTGAGGTAAAGGCTCACCTAGGCGACGATCCCTAGCTGTTCTGAGAGGATGATCAGCCACACTGGGACTGAGACACGGCCCAGACTCCTACGGGAGGCAGCAGTGGGGAATATTGCACAATGGGGGAAACCCTGATGCAGCCATGCCGCGTGTGTGAAGAAGGCCTTCGGGTTGTAAAGCACTTTCAGCGAGGAGGAAAGGTTACTGGCTAATATCCAGTAGCTGTGACGTTACTCGCAGAAGAAGGACCGGCTAACTCCGTGCCAGCAGCCGCGGTAATACGGAGGGTCCGAGCGTTAATCGGAATTACTGGGCGTAAAGCGTGCGCAGGCGGTTTGTTAAGCGAGATGTGAAAGCCCCGGGCTCAACCTGGGAACCGCATTTCGAACTGGCGAACTAGAGTCTTGTAGAGGGGGGTAGAATTCCAGGTGTAGCGGTGAAATGCGTAGAGATCTGGAGGAATACCAGTGGCGAAGGCGGCCCCCTGGACAAAGACTGACGCTCATGCACGAAAGCGTGGGGAGCAAACAGGATTAGATACCCTGGTAGTCCACGCCGTAAACGATGTCTACTCGGAGTTTGGTGCCTTGAGCACTGGGCTCTCAAGCTAACGCATTAAGTAGACCGCCTGGGGAGTACGGCCGCAAGGTTAAAACTCAAATGAATTGACGGGGGCCCGCACAAGCGGTGGAGCATGTGGTTTAATTCGATGCAACGCGAAGAACCTTACCTACTCTTGACATCCAGAGAATTCGCTAGAGATAGCTTAGTGCCTTCGGGAACTCTGAGACAGGTGCTGCATGGCTGTCGTCAGCTCGTGTTGTGAAATGTTGGGTTAAGTCCCGCAACGAGCGCAACCCTTATCCTTACTTGCCAGCGGGTCATGCCGGGAACTTTAGGGAGACTGCCGGTGATAAACCGGAGGAAGGTGGGGACGACGTCAAGTCATCATGGCCCTTACGAGTAGGGCTACACACGTGCTACAATGGTCGGTACAGAGGGTTGCCAAGCCGCGAGGTGGAGCTAATCCCAGAAAGCCGGTCGTAGTCCGGATCGGAGTCTGCAACTCGACTCCGTGAAGTCGGAATCGCTAGTAATCGTGGATCAGAATGCCACGGTGAATACGTTCCCGGGCCTTGTACACACCGCCCGTCACACCATGGGAGTGGGCTGCACCAGAAGTAGATAGCTTAACCTTCGGGAGGGCGTTTACCACGGTGTGGTTCATGACTGGGGTGAAGTCGTAACAAGGTAGCCCTAGGGGAACCTGGGGCTGGATCACCTCCTTACCTAAGCGACACATTACGCTGTTGAGTGTTCACACAGATTGCCTTGTCTGGCAACATTGACTCCTTAGTTGAGTTGATGACGTTCTTTAACAATTTGGAAAGCTGATAGTAGAAACAAACCTCTCTTTTTAAGAAAGGCTTTGTTAATACAAAATTGAGTTCTCAAACACTTTAATCAAGTAAATTGAGTATTCTAATCAAGGCGTTGTGATTCGAAAGAATTACAATTATCAAACCAGCAAGTTGCAATGCAACCTGAATGAAACTCATTTGGGTTGTATGGTTAAGCGACTAAGCGTATACGGTGGATGCCTTGGCAGTCAGAGGCGATGAAGGACGTGTTAATCTGCGAAAAGCTGTGCTTAGCCGATAAAAGGCACTTGAGGCACAGATGTCCGAATGGGGAAACCCGGCACCATAAGGTGTCATCATATACTGAATACATAGGTATATGAGGCGAACGAGGGGAACTGAAACATCTAAGTACCCTTAGGAAAAGAAATCAACCGAGATTCCCCAAGTAGCGGCGAGCGAACGGGGACCAGCCCTTAAGTCTTCAGGGTGTTAGTGGAATAAGTTGGAAAGCTTAACGGTACAGGGTGATAGTCCCGTACACGAAAACTAACTGAAGATGAAATCGAGTAAGGCGGCACACGTGATATGTTGTCTGAACATGGGGGGACCATCCTCCAAGGCTAAATACTCCTGACTGACCGATAGTGAACCAGTACCGTGAGGGAAAGGCGAAAAGAACCCCTGTGAGGGGAGTGAAATAGAACCTGAAACCGTATACGTACAAGCAGTGGGAGCGGTTCTTGAGACCGTGACTGCGTACCTTTTGTATAATGGGTCAGCGACTTACATTTAGTAGCGAGGTTAAGCGAATAGCGGAGCCGTAGGGAAACCGAGTGTTAACTGCGCGTTTAGTTGCTAGGTGTAGACCCGAAACCCGGTGATCTAGCCATGGGCAGGTTGAAGGTTGAGTAACATCAACTGGAGGACCGAACCGACTAATGTTGAAAAATTAGCGGATGACTTGTGGCTGGGGGTGAAAGGCCAATCAAACCGGGAGATATCTGGTTCTCCTCGAAAGCTATTTAGGTAGCGCCTCGCACGAATACCATTGGGGGTAGAGCACTGTTAAGGCTAGGGGGTCATCCCGACTTACCAACCCTTTGCAAACTCCGAATACCAATGAGTACTATGCGGGAGACAGACAGCGGGTGCTAACGTCCGTTGTCAAAAGGGAAACAACCCAGACCATCAGCTAAGGTCCCAAAGTTATTGCTAAGTGGGAAACGATGTGGGAAGGCTTAGACAGCTAGGATGTTGGCTTAGAAGCAGCCATCATTTAAAGAAAGCGTAATAGCTCACTAGTCGAGTCGGCCTGCGCGGAAGATGTAACGGGGCTAAGCAATACACCGAAGCTATGGGTACTAGCACTTGTGCTAGTGCGGTAGAGGAGCGTTCTGTAAGCGGTTGAAGCGGAAGCCGTAAGGCACCGTGGACGTATCAGAAGTGCGAATGCTGACATGAGTAACGATAAAGGGAGTGAAAAACTCCCTCGCCGAAAGACCAAGGGTTCCTGTCCAACGTTAATCGGGGCAGGGTGAGTCGACCCCTAAGGCGAGGCCGAAAGGCGTAGTCGATGGGAAACGGGTTAATATTCCCGTACTTCTGCTAACTGCGATGGAGAGACGGAGAAGGCTAGGCCAGCACGGCGTTGGTTGTCCGTGTTTAAGATGGTAGGCAGTGTGTTTAGGCAAATCCGGACACATAATGCTGAGAATTGATGACGAGGTGCTACGGCACTGAAGTGGTTGATGCCATGCTTCCAGGAAAATCTTCTAAGCTTCAGGTTAGTAGGAATCGTACCCCAAACCGACACAGGTGGTCGGGTAGAGAATACCAAGGCGCTTGAGAGAACTCGGCTGAAGGAACTAGGCAAAATGGTACCGTAACTTCGGGAGAAGGTACGCTCCTGTTGGTGATGAGACTTGCTCTCTAAGCTGACGGGAGTCGCAGATACCAGGTGGCTGCAACTGTTTATCAAAAACACAGCACTGTGCGAACTCGCAAGAGGAAGTATACGGTGTGACGCCTGCCCGGTGCCGGAAGGTTAATTGATTGGGTTATCTTCGGAGAAGCTCATGATCGAAGCCCCGGTAAACGGCGGCCGTAACTATAACGGTCCTAAGGTAGCGAAATTCCTTGTCGGGTAAGTTCCGACCTGCACGAATGGCGTAATGATGGCCACGCTGTCTCCAGCCGAGACTCAGTGAAGTTGAAATTGCGGTGAAGATGCCGTATACCCGCGGCTAGACGGAAAGACCCCGTGAACCTTTACTATAGCTTGGCACTGAACATTGACCCTACATGTGTAGGATAGGTGGGAGACTTTGAAGCGGTGACGCCAGTCATCGTGGAGTCAACCTTGAAATACCACCCTTGTAGTGTTGATGTTCTAACTCTGGCCCCTGAATCGGGGTTGAGGACAGTGCCTGGTGGGTAGTTTGACTGGGGCGGTCTCCTCCCAAAGAGTAACGGAGGAGCACGAAGGTTGGCTAAGTACGGTCGGACATCGTACGGTTAGTGCAATGGCATAAGCCAGCTTAACTGCGAGACAGACACGTCGAGCAGGTACGAAAGTAGGTCATAGTGATCCGGTGGTTCTGAATGGAAGGGCCATCGCTCAACGGATAAAAGGTACTCCGGGGATAACAGGCTGATACCGCCCAAGAGTTCATATCGACGGCGGTGTTTGGCACCTCGATGTCGGCTCATCACATCCTGGGGCTGAAGTCGGTCCCAAGGGTATGGCTGTTCGCCATTTAAAGTGGTACGCGAGCTGGGTTCAGAACGTCGTGAGACAGTTCGGTCCCTATCTGCCGTGGGCGTTGGATGATTGAGGGGAGCTGCTCCTAGTACGAGAGGACCGGAGTGGACGAACCGCTGGTGTTCGGGTTGTCATGCCAATGGCATTGCCCGGTAGCTACGTTCGGAATCGATAACCGCTGAAAGCATCTAAGCGGGAAGCGAGCCCCAAGATGAGTCATCCCTTAGACCTAGAGTCTACTGAAGGGCCGTCCGAGACTAGGACGTTGATAGGCAGGGTGTGTAAGCGTTGTGAGGCGTTGAGCTAACCTGTACTAATGACCCGAGAGGCTTAACCATACAACCCAAAAGGGTTTTGTTGGAAACCTTGATAGAATAATCAAGACTTGATTGAAGTTAGAGAACGAGAAAAAAAAGCAGCTTTCTAGATTGTACAGAATTTGCTTGGTGACAATAGCACTGTGGTCCCACCTGATCCCATTCCGAACTCAGAAGTGAAACGCAGTCGCGCCGATGGTAGTGTGGGGTTTCCCCATGTGAGAGTAGGTCATCGCCAAGCGCCTAATAAGTGAAGAAGCCACCTGAATAAGGTGGCTTTTTTGCGTTTGGGGTTTTGAGCATTGTTAACACTATCTTGAAGCCCAGAGTCTTTTTACTCAGCTGGCTGTGTCGCTTATACCCAAGCGGTAAGTAACCACCGCCACCATTCTATCGAGAAATGCTTTAGGTTATCTCTATATTTATGGCTCTTGTCGTACAGGGGCTGCATTAGTGATATTTACCATTTTTATCCGCCTTATTTACCTGTTCGTTCGCCCCTCAATGTAAAATCATTCCTTAACGCTTAGCCTGTAAAGTGTGTTGGATTTTCCCAATACATTCTCTTGCAGTATTTAAGTCATATATCCCCTAAGCGCTGATCCCAATACCTAAATCTGCTTGTTTCGTCTTGGATATCTGTAATTATTTGCGCATGGCCAGATGCAGCCTATTATCGATTAGGGCTTTATTGCAGGGTACAATGGTAGCTAATCCACACATGACCAAGACTCTACAGTGAATAATCCAACCTCTTTATTGCCTTACAATACTTTTGGTTTAGCCCATTCTTGTTCGGAAATTTTGCATATCGATACAATTGAGGCATTACAGGCACAATGCCTGAGACTACACCGCAATAAGGAGCCCATGCTGGTTTTAGGTGGTGGCAGTAATATTGTTCTGACAGATGATTTCAGTGGAACTGTTGTACTTATTGAGACCCATGGTATTGAGATTAAAGCCGGTGAAGACGCCTATTATTTGACTGTTGCTGCAGGAGAAAATTGGCATGATTTAGTGTTATTTTGTTTAGCGCAGGGGATTCCAGGGTTAGAAAATATGGCGTTGATCCCAGGTACTGTAGGGGCTGCACCCATTCAGAATATAGGGGCATATGGTGTTGAGTTCTGCCAGGCATGCGATTGGGTTGAATATTTGGATCTGGATTCCGGAAAACTAGTGCGTTTGTCTGCTGAGCAATGCCAATTTGGCTATCGGGATTCAGTTTTCAAGCAAGCATTAAAAAACAAAGCGGTTATAACCCAGGTTGGTTTGAAACTTGTTACACCCTGGCGGCCACAACTTAGCTACGGCCCATTAAAAGGCTTTTCAGCAGAGGTGGTGACGCCACAAGAGGTGTTTGATACTGTTTGCCAGATACGGCGTAGCAAGTTGCCTGATCCACACAAATTGGGTAATGCAGGAAGTTTTTTCAAAAACCCCGTTGTGACTGTACTCGAGTATCAGCGCTTGGCGCAGAATTTTCCGGATACTGTTGGTTATGCCTTAGAGGATGGGCGCGTTAAGCTGGCGGCAGGCTGGTTGATTGAACGTGCTGGGTTAAAAGGGTATGAATACCAAGGTGCTGCCGTGCACAATGAACAGGCGCTGGTGCTGGTCAACCTCGGTAGCGCTACTGGGCAAGTGATATGCGATTTAGCACGTCATATTATTACTGAGGTAAATCGAAAATTTGGTGTTGTGTTGGAGCCTGAACCACGACTGATTGGTCTACATGGCGAGGTGGAGTTAGCAAATGCATGATCATTGGCAACGTAAGCGGGCAATATTAGCGCTGCTATCAGATAAAACGTTTACCTCCGGCGAAAACCTTGCTGGTGCCTTATCTATCAGTCGGTCAGCCGTTAATAAACATATTGAAGGTTTAGCCGAATATGGCGTGTCGGTATTCAGTGTCAAAGGTAAAGGGTATCGCCTTGAGCAACCGGTATTTTTGCTTAATGAAGCTCAATTAAAGCAGACTATGCCGCAGCGTTGCTTTTACTTTGATGAAATAGACTCTACCAATGCCTTTATGCTGGCTCACGCCAGTGAATTAGAGAGTGGCGATCTGTGTATTGCGGAATACCAGTCGACAGGGCGAGGACGCCGTGGACGGCAGTGGATTTCTCCTTATGGTAATCATCTCTATTTCTCCCTATTTTGGCGATTTCCTCAAGGAATAGCTCAAGCAATGGGGTTGAGTTTGGTTGTTGGCTGCGCTCTAGTCAAAGTGCTTGAATCATTTGATGTAAGCGACTTAGGCTTAAAATGGCCGAATGATATTTATTTAGAAGGACGTAAATTAGCCGGTATTTTGGTTGAAATGACTGGCCAGGCTGACAGTGAATGTCAATTAGTGATCGGTATCGGGATCAATATGGCCATGTCTATGGCGCAAGGCGAGTTGATTGATCAGCCTTGGAGTGATTTGTCCACTTTAGTGGATCGTTTGGATAAAACGGCGCTGATGATCCAGTTGCAAAAGCAGTTATGTGCTGATTTGCGTCAGTTTGAGCAACAAGGGTTATCTGCTTTTGTCACGCGATGGCAGCAGGCGGATTTATTTGCCGGTCGCGCGGTACAGCTACAGCTGGGTAACCAAGAAATTAGTGGGATTTGTCGCGGAATTGATGAGCAGGGGGCTGTTGTGTTGGAAAATAACGGCAACTTGCAAAGTTATCTAGGGGGCGAAATTAGCCTGCGCCCCCAAGATTAACAGATACGTTAATTATTTTCTTAGTAGGACTTGGGCAATTTCATGTTCAGGTCCTTTTTGTAAGATCAGATGTGCCCGCTCGCGAGTAGGGAGAATATTCTGATTTAAATTGGGGCCGTTAATGCTATCCCATATGGTTGCTGCAGTTTCTTTGGCCTGCTGATCTGAGAGTTGTGCATAGTGGCGAAAATAAGAGTTATCAGCACTGAAAGCGCCACTGCGAAACTGTAAAAAACGATTGATATACCATTGTTTCAGTTGTGCTTCAGGCGCATCAACATAAATGGAAAAATCAACAAAGTCAGAAACAAATGGACGGCGTATATCGACAGGGGAGTCCAATTCTGTCTGCAGCACATTTAACCCTTCTAAAATGAGAATGTCGGGCTGGCTGACAGCTTGAGTTTCTTCGCACCTATCATAAGTAATATGCGAGTATTTAGGCGCATGTACCGTTGGCTGACCAGATTTCAGTGCTGAAATAAAGTCGATAAGCATGCGGGTGTCATAGCTTTCTGGAAAGCCTTTACGTTGTAACAAGCCTTTTTGTTTTAAGATCGACAATGGATAGAGAAAGCCATCAGTGGTCACTAGGTCTACTCTAGGATGTTCAGGCCAGCGTCGAAGTAAGGCTTGTAAAATCCTAGCGGTAGTACTTTTCCCGACCGCAACACTGCCAGCAATACTGATAATGTATGGACCATCTGTCGGTTTTTTGCCGAGAAACTCATTTAAGACAATGCCCCGCTGTTGCTTTGAGCCAACAAACAGGTTCATCAACCTGCTAAGGGGTAAGTAAATATCAGTTACTTCTGCCAGCAAAATATTTTCATTAATACCGCGCAATTGGGTTAACTCTGTTTCACTGAGGGTCAGTGGTACGGCGTCCCGGAGACCAGCCCACTGCTGGCGTGCAAATGCCAGATAAAGGGCCTGTTGGATTGGATTGTTGGTGATCATGGTTTTTCCTCACTGACCGGAAGGGCACAGTACACCATCGCCCTAGGTGGGACAATAGTTAGCGCTAATATGCTGTTACGCAGACAGCCTTAAGCGGTGATAGCCATGAATAATTGGTTATAATTTGGTTTTTAAGTACAAAAAAACAACGCTTGATGCTTTTTTTAGGAAAATTTCAAAATATCTATTGCACTCGCCGCCACATTTACCTAATATCCGCTACCGAAATGACACGCCGGCATAGCTCAGTTGGTAGAGCAACTGACTTGTAATCAGTAGGTCCCGAGTTCGACTCTTGGTGCCGGCACCATTTCTCTGGAGGGGTTCCCGAGTGGCCAAAGGGATCAGACTGTAAATCTGACGGCTCCGCCTTCGAAGGTTCGAATCCTTCTCCCTCCACCACTTTCTAAAAGTATTAGGTAGCCTAGTAGGTTACGCGGGCGTCGTATAATGGTATTACTCCAGCCTTCCAAGCTGATAACGCGGGTTCGATTCCCGCCGCCCGCTCCAATTTGTTGCTGATATGGCTCAGGTGGTAGAGCGCATCCTTGGTAAGGATGAGGTCGGCAGTTCGAGTCTGCCTATCAGCACCATCCTTCCTACTCAAGCTAAAACCTAATACAAATTAATCGTTTCGACGAAAACTGTTTCGTCGGAATTTTTTCATATCTGTAGGTTTTCATCACCAAGACTCTTGGATTGAGGCAATACCATGGCTAAAGAAAAATTTGAACGTAGCAAACCCCACGTAAACGTGGGCACCATTGGTCACGTTGACCATGGTAAAACTACTCTGACCGCTGCTATCTCTCACGTACTGTCTAAGACTTATGGTGGTGAAGCTCGTGATTTCGCACAGATCGATAACGCTCCAGAAGAGCGTGAGCGTGGTATTACCATTAATACCTCTCACATCGAGTATGACACTCCAACTCGCCACTACGCACACGTAGACTGCCCAGGCCACGCTGACTATGTTAAAAACATGATCACCGGTGCTGCTCAGATGGACGGTGCTATCCTGGTTGTTGCTTCTACTGATGGCCCAATGCCACAGACTCGTGAGCACATCCTGCTGTCTCGTCAGGTAGGCGTACCTTACATCATCGTATTCATGAACAAGTGTGACATGGTTGATGATGAAGAGCTGCTGGAACTGGTTGAGATGGAAGTTCGTGAACTGCTGTCTGAATACGACTTCCCAGGTGATGATCTGCCAGTAATTCAGGGTTCTGCTCTGAAAGCGCTGGAAGGCGACCCAGCTTGGGAAGCTAAGGTAATCGAACTGGCTGAAGCTCTGGATTCTTACATCCCTGAGCCAGAGCGTGACATCGACAAGCCATTCCTGCTGCCAATCGAAGACGTATTCTCAATCTCTGGCCGTGGTACTGTAGTAACTGGTCGTGTTGAGCGTGGTATCATCCGCGTAGGTGACGAAGTAGAAATCGTTGGTATCAAAGACACCACCAAGACTACTTGTACCGGTGTTGAAATGTTCCGTAAGCTGCTGGACGAAGGTCGTGCAGGCGAGAACTGTGGTATCCTGCTGCGTGGTACCAAGCGTGATGAAGTAGAGCGTGGTCAAGTACTGGCTAAGCCAGGCACCATCACTCCACACACTACTTTTGAATCAGAAGTATACGTTCTGTCTAAAGAAGAAGGTGGTCGTCACACTCCATTCTTCAAAGGCTACCGTCCACAGTTCTACTTCCGTACAACTGACGTAACCGGTACCATCGAACTGCCAGAAGGCGTAGAAATGGTAATGCCAGGCGACAACATCAAGATGGTAGTAACTCTGATTGCTCCTATCGCGATGGACGAAGGTCTGCGTTTCGCTATCCGTGAAGGTGGCCGCACTGTAGGTGCTGGTGTTGTAGCAAAAGTTATCAAGTAATTGATAATTTGACTGCACTACCAAAAGGGAAGCTTCGGCTTCCCTTTTTTGTTTTATTCTGTGATGAAGACAATACTTTTCCACTGGGCTGGACGGTTGGCGAGTACATAAATTTGTTGATTTTACCTTGTCCCTGCCGCCGGTTGCCTTGCTAACCAAGCTGATTAAGAATACAATCTATGGCCGATTTTTGACCCCTGAGCTGATGCAATTCGCGAATCAAGGGTGAGTTCGGAAAGGCAAGTCCGTAATCTTTGATGATGTAATTCTGAATAGCAGCGGGCTTTAGCTCAGGTTGTAATGAGTAACGGAATTAACCGATGACAACTAATACTGAAAACCAAGGAAGCTCCTTGGATATCGTGAAGTGGGGTCTGGCGATTATTTTGCTGGCCGCTGCTGTTATTGGCAATCAAATGTACAGCGATCATAGCGTGCTGGTACGTGCAATTGCAGTGGTAATTGCGTTTGCTCTGGCAGGTTTTATTGCTTTGCAAACAGCCAAGGGTAAACAGGCTCTGGCGTTTGCCCGTGAATCACAAATCGAAGTGCGCAAGGTGGTGTGGCCGACTCGTCAGGAAGCCCTGAACACTACTTTCATTGTGCTGGCGGCAACAGGTATTCTGGCATTGATCCTCTGGGGTCTGGACGCAGTGCTGCTGCGAATTGTCAATTTCATTACTGGCGTATAGGCACCTCGAATGACTGAAGCGAAAGAAGCTAAAAAAAGATGGTATGTGGTACAGGCATTCTCCGGTTACGAAGGCCGGGTCTGTAAGTCACTGATTGAACATATCAAAATGCACGGTATGGAACAGTATTTCGGTGAAGTACTGGTACCAACTGAAGAAGTTGTAGAAATGCGTGCTGGTCAACGCCGCAAGAGTGAGCGTAAATTTTTCCCTGGCTATGTACTAGTGCAGATGGAAATGAATGACGAAAGCTGGCATTTAGTTAAAAGCATTCCACGGGTAATGGGTTTTATTGGCGGTACGTCTGACCGTCCTGCGCCAATTTCCGATCGTGAAGCTGATGCTATCCTGCAGCGTCTGCAGGAAACCACTGAGTCTCCAACTCATCGAGTGATGTTTGAGCCTGGTGAAGTGGTACGCGTTAATGAAGGGCCTTTTGCCGACTTTAACGGTACCGTGGAAGAAGTGGATTATGAAAAGAGCCGCGTAAAAGTATCTGTAATGATCTTTGGTCGCTCTACTCCAGTTGAGCTGGACTTTAGTCAGGTTGAAAAAAGCTGATCAAATAAAGTACAAAATCCGTTTGGCAACGGGTGCGGGTTAATATATAATCCGCACCCGTTGTTTTCGGGGGAGCTTACCGGCCTGTTGCTGGTCAGCGTTTGAACCCATACTTGAGGAAAATGTCTCATGGCAAAGAAAATTGAAGCTTACATCAAGCTGCAAGTTGCAGCTGGTGCTGCTAACCCTTCCCCACCAGTAGGTCCTGCTCTGGGTCAGAAGGGCGTTAACATCATGGAATTCTGTAAAGCATTCAACGCTCGTACTGAAAAGTTCGAGAAAGGTATGCCAATTCCTGTTGTTATCACCGTATACAACGACCGTTCTTTCACTTTCGAAACCAAAACTCCTCCAGCATCATTCCTGCTGCTGAAGGCTGCTGGTCTGAAGTCCGGTTCTAGCCGTCCTAACACTGAAAAAGTGGGTACTATCAAGCGTGCACAGGTTCAGGAAATTGCTGAAACTAAAGCTGCTGATATGACTGGTGCTGACGTAGAAGCTATGATGCGTTCTATCGAAGGTACTGCGCGTTCAATGGGTTTGGTAGTAGAGGACTAATACAATGGCTAAGCTGACTAAACGCATGCGCGTAATCCGTGAGAAAGTAGACGGAACCAAGAGCTACGAAATCAACGAAGCTGTTGCTCTGCTGAAAGAACTGGCTACTGCTAAGTTCGTTGAAAGTGTTGATGTTGCTGTAAACCTGGGCGTTGATCCTCGTAAATCTGATCAAAACGTTCGTGGTGCAACTGTTCTGCCTCACGGTACTGGTCGTGAAGTGCGTGTTGCTGTGTTCACCCAAGGTGCAAATGCCGAAGCTGCTAAAGAAGCGGGTGCAGAGCTAGTTGGTATGGACGAGCTGGCTGCACAAGTTAAAGCTGGTGAAATGAACTTCGACGTAGTAATTGCTTCTCCAGATGCAATGCGCGTTGTTGGTCAACTGGGTCAGATCCTGGGGCCACGCGGCCTGATGCCTAACCCTAAGACCGGTACTGTAACGCCTAACGTTGCTGAAGCTGTTAAGAACGCTAAAGCAGGTCAGGTTCGTTACCGTAACGACAAGAACGGTATCATCCATACCACTATCGGTAAGGTTGATTTCGAAACTGCTCAATTGAAAGAAAACCTGGAAGCTCTGCTGACTGCTCTGAAAAAGGCTAAGCCAGCTGCTGCTAAAGGCGTGTACGTCAAGAAAGTGACCATCTCCACCACTATGGGTGCAGGTGTAGTTGTTGACCAGAATACTCTGGAAGCGGCTAACTAATTTACAGGGTGTGCGCGTTAGCATATAATGCGCGCACTTTGGTGGGTTGAAGCCTTTTTTGCCGTCAGGTTTAAATTGGTTTCCGTCCAAGATCGCAGGTGTGAATCATAAAATTTACTTAATTGCCTGCGTAGACGGTGTCAGGCCCCAGTTAAGAATTTTTCTGCTGGATAATCTGCACCGTAAGTCACTAAGTACATTTGGTACTTAGTAGGTAATTTCCGGGAATTAACCCGGGTAGAATCCAGGAGTATAGCCAATGGCATTAAGACTCGAAGACAAGAAAGCAATTGTTGCTGAAGTCAGCGAAGCTGCCAAAGGTGCACTGTCTGCAGTAGTAGCCGATTCTCGCGGTGTTACTGTAGGCGCCATGACTGCCCTGCGTAAAGCTGCCCGCGCCAACGGTGTATACGTAAAAGTTGTACGTAACACTCTGGCTCGTCGCGCAGTTGAAGGTAGCTCTTTTGAGTGCCTGAACGAGGTGTTCACTGGCCCAACTTTAATCGCTTTCTCTAACGAGCACCCAGGTGCTGCAGCTCGTCTGTTAAAAGACTTTGCTAAAGAGCAAGCCGAATTTGAAGTTAAAGGTGCAGCTTTTGAAGGGGAATTTATCCCTGCAGCTCAGATCGATCGTTTGGCAAAACTGCCAACTTACGAAGAAGCACTGGCCCAGCTGATGATGACTCTGAAAGAGGCATCAGCTGCCAAGTTTGTTCGTACTCTGGCCGCCCTGCGCGATCAAAAAGAAGCCGCTTAATTTTAAGCTGGCTGCTTGAAATCATTGAATTCAGAACAATAGGAAATATTTCTTATGTCTATCACTAAAGACCAAATGTTAGAAGCCTTTGCAGCAATGTCTGTAATGGAAGTTGTTGAACTGATCGAAGCTATGGAAGAGAAGTTCGGTGTTTCTGCTGCTGCTGCAGTAGTTGCTGGCGGTGCTGAGACTGCTGCTGCTGAAGAAAAGACTGAGTTTGACGTAGTTATGACTGGTCACGGCGACAACAAAGTAGCTGTTATTAAAGCTCTGCGTGGCGCTACCGGTCTGGGCCTGAAAGAAGCCAAAGCTATGGCTGAATCTGCTCCTGTAGCAGTTAAAGAAGCTATCTCTAAAGAAGAAGCTGAAGCTCTGAAAACTGAGCTGGAAGCGGCTGGTGCTTCTGTAGAGATCAAGTAAGCTATTATTTAGCATACTAAAACACTCGAGCAATCGAGTGGAGGCTGGCGGTTAATTAACCGTCGGCCTTTTTTGCGCTGTAGGCGTTGGCGATTTTTTGTTCACCGTTTGTCGCCATATTTCGCAGTCCCTAGCAGTGATTATTGGTTAGGTTCTTGCCTCAACGGTGATGGGCAAACGTGCTGAGTTAACCTTTGGGTTGGTTCAGTCTTGGTCACATCTCGCAAGCAGAGGAAACCCATGGTTTACTCCTATTCTGAAAAGAAGCGTATTCGTAAAGACTTTGGTAAGCGTCCACGCGTACTGGACATTCCTTACCTATTGTCTATTCAATTAGACTCTTTCAAGACATTCATCGATCAAGACCCTACCGGTGAGCGTGGCTTTGAAGCTGCCTTCCGTAGCGTTTTTCCCATCAAGAGCTTTTCCGGTAACTCCGAGCTGCAATACGTAAGCTACAAGCTGGGCGAGCCTGTCTTTGATGTGAAAGAGTGTCAAATCCGCGGTGTTACTTATTCCGCACCACTGCGCGTAAAACTGCGCATGGTACTGTATGACCGTGAAGCAGCGCCTGGCACTGTAAAAGACATTAAAGAGCAAGAAGTCTACATGGGGGATATCCCTCTGATGACTGAAAACGGTACCTTTGTGATCAATGGTACTGAGCGGGTAATTGTATCTCAGTTACACCGTAGCCCTGGTGTGTTCTTCGACCACGACCGTGGTAAGACTCACTCATCAGGTAAAGTGCTGTATAACGCACGTATTATTCCTTACCGTGGTTCATGGCTGGACTTTGAGTTCGATCCTAAGGACGCTTTGTTCGTTCGTATCGACCGTCGTCGTAAACTGCCTGCAACCATCATCCTTCGCGCGCTGAACTTCACAACCCAGGAAATTCTGGATACTTTCTTTGAACGTATTGACTTCAAAGTGAAGAAAGATTCCTTGGTAATGGAACTGGTTCCTGAGCGTCTGCGTGGTGAAACTGCCAGCTTTGACATCAAAGATGCAGAAGGTACTGTATTGGTTGAAAAAGGCCGTCGTATCACTGCACGTCATATCCGTCAGCTGGAGCGCAGTAACACGAAAGAGCTGGAAGTACCTGTTGAGTACATTACCGGCAAAGTGGCTGCACAAGATTACATCGATCCTGATACCGGTGAAGTACTGGTTAGCGCCAATAGCGAACTGAGCCTGGAATCTCTGGCCCAGCTGTCTCTGGCCGGCATCAAGGAAATCGGTACTCTGTACATCAATGAGCTGGACCACGGTGCCTATATTTCTGACACCCTGCGTATCGATACCACCACCAACCGTTTGGAAGCGCTGGTTGAGATCTATCGTATGATGCGTCCAGGCGAGCCACCAACCAAGGATGCCGCCGAAGCTCTGTTCCAAAACCTGTTCTTCAGTGATGAGCGTTACGACCTGTCTAAGGTTGGTCGCATGAAGTTCAACCGTCGTCTGGAAATCCCAGATGATGAAGGTACTGGTGTACTGAGCAATGACGATATCGTTGCGGTAATGCGCAAGATCATCGAGATCCGTAATGGTTCTGATGAAGTTGATGATATCGATCACCTGGGTAACCGCCGTATTCGCTCTGTGGGCGAAATGGCTGAAAACCAATTCCGTGTTGGTCTGGTACGTGTTGAGCGCGCCGTTCGTGAACGTCTGTCTCTGGGCGATCTGAACGAGCTGATGCCACAGGACCTGATCAATGCCAAGCCAATTTCTGCGGCAGTAAAAGAGTTCTTCGGTTCTTCTCAGCTGTCTCAGTTTATGGATCAGAACAACCCGCTGTCAGAAGTGACCCACAAGCGTCGTATTTCTGCCTTGGGTCCAGGCGGTTTGACCCGTGAGCGTGCCGGCTTCGAAGTGCGAGACGTGCATCCAACTCACTATGGTCGTCTGTGTCCAATTGAGACCCCTGAAGGTCCAAACATTGGTCTGATTAACTCGCTGGCAACTTTCGCCCGCACCAACTCTTACGGTTTCCTGGAAACACCATACCGTAAAGTGATTGATGGTGTGGTGACCGAAGAGGTTGAATACCTGTCTGCCATCGAAGAAGGCCGCTATGTAGTAGCACAGGCCAACATCACCATGGACAGCGAAGGTCGCATTCTGGACGAGCAAGTTGCTTGCCGTCACAAGGGTGAATCTACCTTTATGCGTGCCGCTGATATCCAGTATATGGACGTATCGCCACAACAGATTATTTCTGTTGCAGCATCTTTGATTCCATTCTTGGAACACGATGACGCGAACCGTGCATTGATGGGTGCGAACATGCAACGTCAGGCCGTACCAACATTGAAGTCTGAAAAGCCTTTAGTTGGTACTGGTATTGAACGTAACCTGGCTGTGGACTCTGGCGTGGTTGTGGCTGCCAAGCGTGGCGGTGTAATCGACTATGTTGATGCTAGCCGTATCGTGGTTAAGGTTAACGAAGATGAGCTGACACCAGGCGAAGCTGGTATCGACATCTACAACCTGACCAAGTACACCCGTTCTAACCAGAACACCTGTATTAACCAGCGTCCATGCTGCTCAGTAGGCGATCCAGTTGTACGTGGTGACGTACTGGCTGACGGTCCATCTACCGACTTGGGTGATCTGGCTCTGGGTCAAAACATGCGTATCGCATTTATGACTTGGAACGGTTACAACTTCGAAGACTCGATTTTGATCTCTGAGCGCGTAGCGCAGGAAGATCGTTTCAGTACTATCCACATTCAGGAACTGTCTTGTATCGCTCGTGATACCAAGCTGGGTTCTGAAGAGATCACTGCTGATATCCCTAACGTAGGTGAGTCTGCGCTGTCCAAGCTGGACGAGTCCGGTATTGTTTACATCGGTGCTGAAGTGAAAGGCGGCGACATTCTGGTTGGTAAGGTAACACCTAAAGGTGAAACCCAGCTGACACCAGAAGAGAAACTGCTGCGTGCCATCTTTGGTGAAAAAGCCTCTGATGTGAAAGACAGCTCTTTGCGCGTACCTAACTCTGTGAAGGGTACCGTAATCGATGTGCAAGTATTTACCCGTGACGGCGTTGAGAAAGACAAGCGCGCACTGGAAATTGAAGAAATGCACATTGCTCAGGCTCGTAAGGACCTGACTGAAGAGTTCAAGATCCTGGAAGAAGGTATCTTCGGCCGTGCGCGTAACTTACTGGTTAATGCCGGTTATAGCGAAGCACAGCTGGCTGAGATTGCTCGCAAAGAATTTTTAGTTCAGGTGATTGACGATGAAGTTAAGCAAACTGAACTGGAACAGCTGGCCGAACAGCACGAAGAGCTGAAAGCAGACTTTGATAAGAAGTTTGAAATCAAGCGTCGTAAGATTACCCAAGGTGATGATCTGGCTCCTGGTGTACTGAAAATTGTTAAGGTTTACCTGGCAGTTAAACGTACTATCCAGCCTGGTGATAAGATGGCGGGTCGTCACGGTAACAAGGGTGTGATCTCTAAGATCTGTCCTATCGAAGACATGCCATACGATGAGAACGGCAACCCTGTTGACATCGTATTGAACCCTCTGGGTGTACCATCCCGTATGAACATCGGTCAGGTACTGGAAGTTCACTTGGGTGCGGCAGCTAAAGGCATTGGTAACCGTATCAACACCATGCTGGAAGAGCAGCGTGAACTGGCTGAACTGCGTGATTATATCAAGCAGGCATATGAGCTGGGTGACGGTCTGCAGCAGAAAGTGGATATCGACTCCTTCACTGATGATGAAGTGATGCGTCTGGCTAAGCACCTGAAAGATGGTCTGCCAGTTGCCACGCCAGCGTTTGACGGTGCCAAAGAGAAAGAGATCAAGCAGATGCTTGAACTTGCCGGCCTGCCAACCTCTGGTCAGTTGAAACTGTTTGATGGTCGCACCGGTAACCAATTTGAGCGTGAAGTAACCGTTGGTTACATGTACATGCTTAAGCTGAACCACTTGGTAGATGACAAGATGCACGCCCGTTCTACCGGTTCGTACAGCTTGGTGACCCAGCAGCCATTGGGCGGTAAAGCACAGTTCGGTGGTCAGCGTTTCGGTGAGATGGAAGTGTGGGCCCTGGAGGCATACGGCGCAGCCTATACCCTGCAGGAAATGCTCACAGTGAAGTCTGACGATGTGAACGGCCGTACCCAGATGTATAAGAACATCGTGGATGGCAACCATCAGATGCAGCCTGGCATGCCAGAGTCCTTCAACGTATTGCTGAAAGAAATCCGCTCACTCGGTATCAATATCGAGCTGGACGAAGAGTAATACAGGCTAAGGCCTCGTAGGTAACAGAATTGGTGCTCCGCCCAGCGGCGGGGCACCCGGTTTAACTCCTTCAGGAGAGAAACGTGAAAGACTTATTAAAGTTTCTGAAACAGCAAAGCAAGACCGAAGAGTTTAACGGTATCAAGATCGGCCTGGCGTCGCCTGATCTGATCCGCTCTTGGTCTTTTGGTGAAGTTAAGAAGCCTGAAACCATTAACTACCGTACTTTTAAGCCTGAGCGTGAAGGTCTGTTCTGTGCGCGCATCTTTGGTCCTGTAAAAGACTATGAGTGTCTGTGCGGTAAGTACAAGCGTCTTAAGCACCGCGGTGTAATCTGTGAAAAGTGTGGCGTAGAAGTTACCCAGACTAAAGTACGTCGTGAGCGTATGGGTCACATTGAACTGGCTAGCCCAGTTGCCCACATTTGGTTTCTGAAATCACTGCCATCCCGTATCGGTCTGATGCTGGATATGACCCTGCGCGACATCGAGCGGGTACTGTATTTCGAATCTTTCGTAGTTATCGAGCCAGGCATGACCAGCCTGGAGCGCGGTCAGATGCTGACCGAAGAAAACTACCTGGACGCTCTGGAAGAGTACGGCGATGAGTTCGAAGCCAAGATGGGGGCAGAAGCAGTTCTGGAACTGCTGAAAGCCATCGATCTGGAAAAAGAAATCGAACAAATGCGTGAAGAGTTGCCATCTATCAACTCTGAAACCCGTCGTAAGAAAGTGACCAAGCGTCTGAAGCTGATGGAAGCTTTCTACAACTCCGGCAACAAGCCAGAGTGGATGATCCTGAAAGTGCTGCCTGTACTGCCACCGGATCTGCGTCCACTGGTACCGCTGGACGGCGGTCGTTTCGCGACTTCAGATTTGAACGATCTGTATCGCCGCGTGATCAACCGTAACAACCGTTTGAAGCGTCTGCTGGACTTGGCTGCGCCTGACATCATCGTACGCAACGAAAAGCGTATGCTGCAGGAATCTGTTGATGCCCTGTTGGATAACGGCCGTCGTGGTCGCGCCATCACTGGCTCCAACAAGCGTCCACTGAAGTCTCTGGCTGACATGATCAAAGGTAAGCAGGGTCGTTTCCGTCAGAACCTGCTGGGTAAACGTGTTGACTACTCAGGCCGTTCGGTAATTACCGTAGGTCCATACCTGCGTCTGCACCAGTGTGGTCTGCCTAAGAAGATGGCACTGGAACTGTTCAAGCCATTCATCTACGGTAAGCTGGAAGGTCGCGGTCTGGCGACTACCATCAAAGCTGCCAAGAAGATGGTTGAGCGTGAAGTTGCTGAGGTTTGGGACGTACTGGATGAAGTTATCCGCGAACATCCTGTATTGCTGAACCGTGCACCGACACTGCACCGTCTGGGTATCCAGGCGTTTGAACCTATCCTGATCGAAGGTAAAGCAATCCAGCTGCACCCTCTGGTGTGTGCGGCCTATAATGCTGACTTCGACGGCGACCAGATGGCGGTTCACTTGCCTCTGACGCTGGAAGCTCAGTTAGAAGCGCGCGCCCTGATGATGTCTACCAACAACATCCTGTCGCCAGCGAACGGTGAGCCTATCATCGTACCTTCTCAGGACGTGGTATTGGGTCTGTACTACACCAGCCGTGAAAAAGTAAACGGCAAGGGTGAAGGTATGGCCTTTGAATCTGTGGCTGAAGCTGAAAAAGCTTACCGCACAGGTGCTGCTGAACTGCATTCTCGCGTAAAAGTACGTATTACCGAAACTCACATTGGTGAAAACGGTGAGCGCACTAAAGTACGCCGCATTGTCGACACCACTGTTGGCCGTGCACTGCTGTCTACTATCCTGCCAGCCGGTATGTCATTTGACTTGGTGAACCAGGATATGGGCAAGAAGCAGATCTCTAAGCTGCTGAACACTTGCTACCGTCAGTTGGGTCTGAAAGATACTGTTATCTTCGCTGACCAACTGATGTACACCGGTTTCCAATATGCAACCATTTCCGGTACCTCTGTAGGTATCAACGATATGGAAGTTCCAGAGCTGAAGTACAGCCTGGTGAAGGAAGCTGAAGAAGAAGTCCTGGAAATCCAGGAGCAGTTCCAGTCAGGTCTGGTAACTGCGGGCGAACGCTACAACAAGGTAATCGATATCTGGGCCCGGACTAACGAAAAAGTGTCCAAGGCGATGATGGAAAACCTGTCTACTGAAACCGTGATTAACCGTGACGGCGAAGAAGAGAAGCAGAAGTCCTTCAACAGCATCTATATGATGGCCGACTCAGGCGCACGGGGTAGTGCCGCTCAGATCCGTCAGTTGGCGGGTATGCGTGGTCTGATGGCGAAACCAGATGGTTCGATCATTGAAACGCCAATTGTGGCGAACTTCCGTGAAGGTTTGAACGTACTGCAGTACTTTATCTCTACCCACGGTGCTCGTAAGGGTCTGGCGGATACCGCACTGAAGACTGCGAACTCCGGTTACTTGACTCGTCGTCTGGTTGACGTGGCTCAGGATCTGGTTGTCGTTGAAGATGATTGTGGTACCCACGAAGGTCTGATCATGAAGCCGCTGATTGAAGGTGGTGACGTGGTTGAGCCGCTGCGTGAACGTGTTCTGGGCCGTGTGGTCGCAGAAGATGTTTACTACCCAGGCACAAAAGAGGTTTTGGCACCTCGAAGCACTCTGCTGGATGAAGCATGGTGTGATAAGCTGGAAGAGCACAGCGTAGACGAAGTGAAAGTACGCTCAGTAATCGGTTGTCAAACGGATTTCGGTGTTTGTGCCTATTGTTACGGTCGTGATTTGGCTCGTGGTCACCTGATTAACCACGGTGAAGCAATTGGTGTGGTTGCAGCTCAGTCAATCGGTGAACCTGGTACCCAGCTGACGATGCGGACCTTCCACATCGGTGGTGCGGCATCTCGAGCTTCTGCAGAAAATAATGTCCAGGTGAAAAACCCTGGTACACTTAAACTGCACAATGCTAAGCATGTTACTAACAGTGACGGCAAACTGGTTATTGTATCTCGTTCTTCTGAACTGGCGATTATCGATGATCTGGGTCGTGAAAAAGAGCGTTACAAGGTACCTTACGGTACTGTACTGGAATGCTTGGAAGATCAGGCTATTGAAGCTGGCAAGATCATTGCGAACTGGGATCCACACACTCACCCAATCATCTCTGAGGTGGCGGGTTATGTGAAGTTCCAGGATATGATCGATGGCGTGACCATGACAACTCAAACCGATGAGTTGACTGGTTTGTCTTCTATCGTGGTACTGGACGTAGGTCAGCGTACCACTGCCGGTAAAGAAATGCGTCCTATGATTCGTCTGGTGGATGCTGACGGCAACGATCTGATGATCCCTGGTACTGAAGTACCTGCACAGTACTTCCTGCCTGGTCACGCGATTGTGAACTTGGCCGATAACGCTCAGATCCGTGTGGGTGATGCGCTGGCGCGTATTCCTCAGGAATCTTCTAAGACCCGCGATATTACCGGTGGTCTGCCACGGGTTGCTGACTTGTTCGAAGCGCGTAAGCCAAAAGAACCTGCAATCCTGGCCGAAATCAGCGGTACTATCTCCTTCGGTAAAGAAACCAAAGGTAAGCGTCGTCTGGTAATCACTCCTAACGAAGGCGGCAACGCTTACGAAGAGATGATCCCTAAGTGGCGTAACCTGAACGTGTTCGAAGGTGAAAAAGTTGAGCGTGGTGAAGTGATCGCTGATGGTCCAGAAGCGGCACACGACATCCTGCGTCTGCGTGGTATCCACCATGTGGCTAACTACATCGTGAACGAAGTGCAGGACGTTTACCGTCTGCAGGGCGTGAAGATTAACGACAAGCACATTGAAGTTATCATCCGTCAGATGTTGCGTAAGTGCATCATCACAGAAGCCGGTGACTCTGAGTTCTTGGAAGGCGAACAGGTTGAAGTGGCTCGCGTGAAGATCGCTAACCGCGAACTGGAAGAGCAGGGTAAGATGCCAGCGAAGTTCGAACGCGAACTGCTGGGTATCACCAAAGCCTCTTTGGCAACTGAATCCTTCATTTCTGCGGCATCGTTCCAGGAAACCACTCGCGTACTGACCGAAGCGGCAGTAGGTGGTAAGAGTGATAACCTGCGCGGTCTGAAAGAAAACGTGATCGTGGGTCGTCTGATTCCTGCGGGTACCGGTTATGCTTATCATAATAAGCGTAATCAGGCGCATGGTCATGGTGAGTCAGAGCAGTCCCAGACTATTACTGCCAGCGAAGCTGAGCAGAATCTGGCAGATCTGCTGAATATGACCAGCAACTAGAACTAATCGCCTGAAATTAAAAAAGGCGCCTGAAGGCGCCTTTTTTATTGTAAAGCACAGCAAAAGTTGGCTATTTCTTGACAGTCTGGCTTTACCTTTCTAAAATTCCGCGTCCCACCATAGTGGGATATAGATTTTTCACACCTTATTGTTGAACCAGATTCAACTGATTTGGAGCTATACATGGCAACTGTAAACCAGTTGGTACGTAAGCCACGTGCAGCGAAAGTCGAAAAGACTAACGTGCCTGCACTGGAAGCGTGCCCACAGAAACGTGGTGTTTGTACTCGTGTGTACACTACCACTCCAAAGAAACCAAACTCTGCACTGCGTAAAGTAGCGCGTGTTCGTCTGACCAACGGTTTTGAAGTAACTTCATACATCGGTGGTGAAGGTCACAACCTGCAAGAGCACAGCGTAATCCTGATCCGTGGCGGTCGTGTTAAAGATTTGCCAGGTGTGCGTTATCACACCGTTCGTGGCGCTCTGGACTGTGCTGGCGTGACTACTCGTCGCCAAGGCCGTTCCAAGTACGGTGCTAAGCGTCCTAAGTCTTAATGGTTTCCCGTTAAGTAAGGCCAAGCTAGTTAAATTGTAATTCCAAGTTTTGGAAGTACCTGAAGCATACGGAGAATTGTTATGCCAAGACGTCGCGTTGTAGGACAACGTAAAATCCTACCTGATCCAAAATTCAATAGTGAGTTGCTGGCTAAGTTCATCAACGTCATTATGCAGGACGGCAAAAAGTCTACTGCTGAAAAAATTATCTACAAAGCTCTGGATGTAATCGCTGAAAAGAAAAGCGAAGACCATCTGGTTCTACTAGAAGCAGCCCTGGACAACGTACGCCCAGCGGTAGAGGTTAAGTCTCGCCGTGTTGGTGGTTCTACTTACCAGGTTCCATGTGAAGTGCGTCCAGTGCGTCGTAACGCTCTGGCTATGCGCTGGTTGGTTGAAGCTGCTCGTAAGCGTGGTGAAAAATCTATGGCTCTGCGCCTGGCAGGTGAATTGCTGGATGCATCCGAAAACAAAGGCACTGCGGTTAAGAAGCGTGAAGACGTTCACCGTATGGCTGAAGCAAACAAAGCGTTTGCTCATTACCGCTGGTAATAAAATTGGCGTGGGCTTCGGTCCACGCCACTATGTTGTTTCCGGGACGATTATTCCCGGGTAAGAGGGTATAATCGTGGCTCGTACAACTCCTATTGAGCGCTACCGTAACATCGGTATCTGTGCTCATGTTGACGCTGGTAAAACCACCACCACTGAACGCGTTCTGTTTTATACCGGCCTGTCTCATAAAATCGGTGAAGTACACGACGGTGCAGCGACCACTGACTGGATGGTGCAAGAGCAAGAACGTGGTATCACAATCACTTCTGCTGCGGTAACCACATTCTGGCGTGGTATGGATGCGCAGTTTACTGAACACCGCATTAATATTATTGATACACCTGGCCACGTAGACTTCACTATTGAAGTTGAACGTTCTTTGCGTGTACTGGATGGCGCCGTAGTAGTATTTTGTGGCTCCTCTGGCGTAGAACCACAATCTGAAACCGTATGGCGACAAGCCGATAAGTACGGTGTACCCCGCATGGTATTCGTCAATAAGATGGACCGTGCCGGTGCTGATTTTGATCGCGTTGTTGATCAAATCCGCCATCGTCTGGGTGCTACTTGTGTTCCTATTCAATTGAACATCGGTGCAGAAGACGAATTTAAAGGTGTTATCGACCTTATCAAGATGAAAGCCATTAACTGGAACGAAGCAGACCAGGGCATGACTTTCACCCATGAAGAGATTCCTGCACACTTGGTGGACAAAGCCACTGAGATGCGTGAGTACCTGGTTGAAGCAGCCGCTGAGGCATCCGATGAACTGATGGATAAGTACCTTGAAGAAGGTGAACTGTCAGAAGAGGAAATTAAAGCCGCCCTGCGCCAGCGTACCATTAACAATGAAATCGTACTGGCCACCTGTGGCAGTGCGTTCAAGAACAAAGGCGTTCAGGCCGTTCTTGATGCCGTGATTGAATATCTGCCAGCCCCTATCGATGTACCAGCAATCAAGGGTATCGATGAGCATGAAAATGAGGTTGAGCGTCCATCTGACGACAACGCACCATTCGCGGCATTGGCATTTAAAATTGCGACTGACCCATTTGTGGGTACACTGACCTTTATCCGGGTATATTCTGGGGTACTAGAGTCTGGTGATGCAGTTTATAACTCAGTAAAAGGCAAGCGTGAACGTATTGGTCGTATGGTGCAAATGCATGCTAATGACCGCAAAGAGCTAAAAGAAGTTCGCGCCGGCGATATTGCCGCCCTGATTGGTCTGAAAGAAGTGACCACAGGTGATACTCTGTGTAACAGTGATCATAAAGTGATTCTAGAGCGCATGGAGTTTCCTGAGCCGGTAATTACCATTGCTGTAGAGCCTCGCTCTAAAGCCGATCAGGAAAAAATGGGCATCGCGCTGCAAAAATTGGCAGCGGAAGATCCTTCTTTCCGGGTTGAGACCGACGAAGAAACCGGTCAGACACTGATTTCAGGTATGGGTGAACTCCACCTGGATATTATTGTTGACCGTATGCGTCGCGAATTCAGTGTTGAATGTAATGTGGGTAAACCACAGGTTGCATACCGCGAAACCATCCGCAGTGCAGTTGAAGTGGAAGGTAAGTTCGTACGTCAATCCGGTGGTCGTGGTCAGTTTGGTCACGTGTGGCTGAAACTGGAGCCTAACGAAGAAGGTGCCGGATACGAATTCGTCAACGAAATCGTGGGCGGTGTGATTCCGAAGGAATACATCCCTGCCGTTGACAAAGGCATCCAGGAACAGACGAAGAACGGCGTGCTCGCTGGCTTCCCTGTTCTGGACGTGAAAGTCACTCTGTTTGATGGTTCATATCATGATGTGGACTCAAACGAGATGGCGTTCAAGGTTGCAGGTTCTATGGGCTTCAAGAAGGGTGCGCTTCAAGCCAGCCCTGTGTTGCTCGAGCCTTGCATGAAAGTAGAAGTGACAACACCTGAAGATTACATGGGTGATGTGGTCGGTGATCTGAACCGTCGCCGTGGTCTGATTGATGGGATGGATGATGGCGTGGCCGGCATCAAGATCATCAAAGCTGTTGTCCCTCTAGCTGAAATGTTTGGTTATGCGACTGATTTGCGTTCCGCAACTCAGGGTCGTGCTTCATACTCTATGGAGTTTCTGAAGTACGCTGAAGCACCACAAAACATTGCTAAAGCAGTTATTGAAGCTCGTAACTAAATCTAGTATACGAATAACTGTAAATTGTTTGATACTGGCCGGCTCCTAGAGCCGGACATTCTCGAAAAGAAAGGAATATATCGTGGCTAAAGAAAAATTTGAACGTAGCAAACCCCACGTAAACGTGGGCACCATTGGTCACGTTGACCATGGTAAAACTACTCTGACCGCTGCTATCTCTCACGTACTGTCTAAGACTTATGGTGGTGAAGCTCGTGATTTCGCACAGATCGATAACGCTCCAGAAGAGCGTGAGCGTGGTATTACCATTAATACCTCTCACATCGAGTATGACACTCCAACTCGCCACTACGCACACGTAGACTGCCCAGGCCACGCTGACTATGTTAAAAACATGATCACCGGTGCTGCTCAGATGGACGGTGCTATCCTGGTTGTTGCTTCTACTGATGGCCCAATGCCACAGACTCGTGAGCACATCCTGCTGTCTCGTCAGGTAGGCGTACCTTACATCATCGTATTCATGAACAAGTGTGACATGGTTGATGATGAAGAGCTGCTGGAACTGGTTGAGATGGAAGTTCGTGAACTGCTGTCTGAATACGACTTCCCAGGTGATGATCTGCCAGTAATTCAGGGTTCTGCTCTGAAAGCGCTGGAAGGCGACCCAGCTTGGGAAGCTAAGGTAATCGAACTGGCTGAAGCTCTGGATTCTTACATCCCTGAGCCAGAGCGTGACATCGACAAGCCATTCCTGCTGCCAATCGAAGACGTATTCTCAATCTCTGGCCGTGGTACTGTAGTAACTGGTCGTGTTGAGCGTGGTATCATCCGCGTAGGTGACGAAGTAGAAATCGTTGGTATCAAAGACACCACCAAGACTACTTGTACCGGTGTTGAAATGTTCCGTAAGCTGCTGGACGAAGGTCGTGCAGGCGAGAACTGTGGTATCCTGCTGCGTGGTACCAAGCGTGATGAAGTAGAGCGTGGTCAAGTACTGGCTAAGCCAGGCACCATCACTCCACACACTACTTTTGAATCAGAAGTATACGTTCTGTCTAAAGAAGAAGGTGGTCGTCACACTCCATTCTTCAAAGGCTACCGTCCACAGTTCTACTTCCGTACAACTGACGTAACCGGTACCATCGAACTGCCAGAAGGCGTAGAAATGGTAATGCCAGGCGACAACATCAAGATGGTAGTGACTCTGATTGCTCCTATCGCGATGGACGAAGGTCTGCGTTTCGCTATCCGTGAAGGTGGCCGCACTGTAGGTGCTGGTGTAGTAGCAAAAGTTATCAAGTAATTGATAATTTGACTGCACTACTAAAAGGGGAGGCTTCGGCTTCCCTTTTTTGTTGCAGTAAATACGCGTTTGTTATTTACGTGACAGGAAAAGGGTTGGCGGATACGAAAAAACTTCGTATAATCCAGACAGTTTTAATGGATGGTTGCGTTTATTGTTGACTATTCATACAGAGGGCTTGAATCTTGGTCTTGACCATGTATAATATGGCCTCGCTTACATATGTTAGCGACAGTTGGTTGGCAAATCTGAGCTAATCATCTTAATTACAGCGACTCCGATTGGGAGTCGAACGGTTAAATCATCTCGCTCTGCTTTCCCATAGAGGAATAGCTAGAGGGTGATTTTTTATGTGTCCATTTTAGGAGCTCTGGTCAATGCAGAACCAAAGAATCCGGATCCGCTTAAAAGGATTTGATCATCGTTTGATTGATCAGTCAACCGCGGAAATCGTTGAAACTGCTAAACGTACTGGTGCCCAGGTACGTGGTCCTATCCCACTGCCTACGCGCAAAGAGCGTTATACCGTTTTGATCTCTCCGCACGTTAATAAAGATGCTCGTGACCAATACGAATTGCGTACTCACAAGCGTCTGGTTGACATCGTAGAGCCAACAGAAAAGACCGTTGACGCCCTAATGCGTCTGGATCTGGCTGCTGGCGTAGATGTACAGATTAGCTTAGGTTAACTGAGATCCTTAGAAGAGGTTTGAGAGATGGCTATCGGTCTTATTGGTCGTAAAGTGGGTATGACCCGCATCTTCACTGAAGATGGTGTGTCTATCCCTGTTACAGTAATTGAAGTAGAAGCAAACCGTGTTGCCCAGGTTAAAACTCTGGAAAACGATGGTTACCGTGCTCTTCAAGTTACTACCGGCACCAAAAAAGCCAATCGCATCACTAAGCCAGAAGCTGGCCACTTTGCCAAGGCAGGCGTTGAAGCCGGCCGTGGTCTGTGGGAAATGCGTCTGGCCGACGGTGAAGGCGAAGGCATTGAAGTTGGTGCTGAGCTGAAAGTTGATATCTTCGCTGACATAGCGAAAGTAGATGTTACTGGTCAATCTAAAGGTAAAGGTTTCCAAGGTGGCGTTAAGCGCTGGAACTTCCGTACTCAAGATATGACTCATGGTAACTCTCTGGCACACCGCGCAAATGGTTCTATCGGTCAGAACCAAACGCCTGGTCGTGTTTTCAAGGGTAAGAAAATGTCAGGCCATATGGGTGCCGAGCAAGTAACGACTCAGAATCTGGACGTAGTACGTGTAGATGTTGAGCGCAACCTGCTACTGGTTAAAGGTGCCGTTCCTGGCGCTACCAACGGTAACCTGATTATCAAGCCTGCTGTTAAAGCTTAAGGTCTGAGGAGATAGTAATGGAATTGGTATTGAAAGACGCGAATAGCGCTCTTGAAGTTTCCGAAACTACCTTCGGCCGTGACTTTAATGAAGCACTGGTTCACCAGGTAGTTGTAGCATTCGCTGCAAACGCGCGTCAGGGCACTCGTGCTCAGAAAACCCGCGCTGAAGTTGTTGGCTCTGGTAAAAAGCCATGGCGCCAAAAAGGTACTGGCCGCGCTCGCGCCGGTACAGTTAAAGGCCCAATCTGGCGTGGAGGCGGCGTTTCTTTTGCTGCTAAGCCACAAGATCACAGCCAAAAAGTAAACAAAAAGATGTACCGCGGCGCGCTGAAAAGCATTCTGTCTGAGTTGGTACGTCAAGATCGTCTGATCGTTGTTGAGAAGTTCGGTGTTGAAGCTCCTAAAACTAAAGAGCTAAAAGCTAAGCTGCAAGCAATGGATCTGGAAGATGTGTTGATCGTAACTGCTGAAGTAGACGAGAATCTGTTCTTGGCTGCCCGCAACCTGTACAAGGTTGATGTTCGTGATGTTGCTGGTGTTGATCCAGTAAGCCTGATCGCGTTCAACAAGGTGCTAGTAACTGCTGATGCTGTTAAGCAAATCGAGGAGATGCTGGCATGATCCGCGAAGAACGTTTGCTAAAAGTTATTCTGGCTCCACATATCTCTGAAAAGAGTACTGTGAATGCAGAAAAGACCAACACTGTAGTTTTCCGCGTAGCTATGGATGCCACTAAGGCTGAAGTTAAAGCTGCTGTTGAGAAACTGTTCGAAGTTGAAGTAGATGCAGTTCGCACTTTGGTTAACAAAGGCAAAACCAAACGTCACGGTGCCCGTACTGGCCGTCGTAGCGATTGGAAAAAGGCTTACGTGACCCTGGCTGCTGGTGCTGATATCGATTTCGTCGGCGCTGAAGCATAAGGAGATTACTCATGGCAATTGTTAAGTGTAAGCCAACCTCTCCAGGTCGTCGCCACCTTGTAAAAGTGGTAAACAACGAACTGCACAAGGGTAAGCCTTTTGCAGGCCTGTTGGCGAAAAAGTCAAAGTCCGGTGGTCGTAATAACACTGGCCGTATCACCACTCGTCACATCGGTGGTGGTCACAAGCAACACTACCGTCTGATCGACTTCAAGCGTAACAAAGATGGTATCCCAGCCAAAGTAGAACGTCTGGAATACGATCCAAACCGCACCGCGAACATCGCACTGGTGCTATACGCTGACGGTGAGCGTCGTTATGTTCTGGCTGCTAAAGGCATGAAAGCTGGCGACGTAATCAAGTCTGGTATTGATGCAGACATCAAAGTAGGTAACGCACTGCCACTGCGCAACATCCCTGTGGGCTCTGTTGTACACGCTGTTGAAATGAAGCCTGGTAAAGGCGCTCAGATCGCACGTTCTGCAGGTGCTTACGTACAGGTTGTTGCCCGTGATGGTGCCTACGCAACTTTGCGTCTTCGCTCTGGCGAAATGCGTAAGGTTCCAGTAGATTGTCGCGCCACTCTGGGTGAAGTAGGTAACGCCGAGCACATGCTGCGTCAGCTGGGTAAAGCTGGTGCTAAGCGCTGGAGAGGCGTACGCCCAACCGTTCGTGGTGTTGCAATGAACCCAGTCGATCACCCACATGGTGGTGGTGAAGGTCGTACATCCGGTGGTCGTCACCCAGTGACTCCATGGGGTGTTCCAACCAAGGGTTATAAGACTCGCAGCAATAAACGCACTGACAAGTACATTGTACGTCGTCGTAATAAGTAATAAGAGGATTCGCCATGCCACGTTCTCTCAAGAAAGGTCCATTCATTGACCTGCACTTGCTGAAGAAGGTAGAGAAAGCGGTAGAAGCGGGTGAGAAGAAGCCTATTAAGACTTGGTCTCGCCGTTCTATGATCATCCCAAATATGATTGGGTTGACTATCGCTGTCCATAATGGTCGTCAGCACGTACCTGTTTTCGTAACTGACGAAATGATCGGCCACAAACTTGGTGAATTCTCACCAACTCGCACTTATCGCGGCCATGCTGCTGATAAGAAAGCGAAGAAGCGTTAATACGGGAGGAATAAGATGGAAGTTTTAGCTAAACATCGTTTTGCCCGTACGTCTCCGCAGAAAGCTCGCTTGGTTGCTGATCAGATCCGTGGTTTGCCTGTTTCTAAGGCCCTGGAAATTCTGACTTTTAGCCCTAAGAAAGCTGCCGTACTGGTCAAAAAAGTAGTAGATTCAGCGATTGCTAACGCCGAGCACAACGAAGGCGCTGACATCGATGAGCTGAAAGTAGCCAAGGTTTTCGTAGATGAAGGCCCAGTTATGAAGCGCATCATGCCACGTGCTAAAGGTCGTGCTGATCGTATCATCAAGCGTACCAGCCACATCACTGTGGTTGTATCCGATCGCTAGGAGAGAGCAATGGGACAGAAAGTACATCCTAATGGTATCCGTTTGGGTATCACCAAGCCTTGGATCTCTACCTGGTACGCAGATGGTTCAGATTATGCAAATAATCTGAACAGCGACTGGGAAGTGCGTAAGTTTCTGGAAAAGAAACTGAAAGCTGCTTCAGTATCCAAGATCGTTATCGAGCGTCCAGCGAAAAGCATCCGCGTTACTGTTCACACTGCCCGTCCAGGTGTTGTGATTGGTAAGAAAGGTGAAGACGTTGAAAAACTGCGCGCGGAAGTTGCCCGTATTACTGGCACTCCAGCTCAAATCAACATCGCTGAGATTCGTAAGCCTGAACTGGACGCTAAGCTGGTAGCTGATTCTATCGCTCAGCAGCTAGAGCGTCGCGTAATGTTCCGTCGTGCTATGAAGCGCGCAGTTCAAAACGCTATGCGTATCGGTGCCCAAGGTATCAAAGTTGAAGTTAGTGGCCGTTTAGGCGGCGCTGAAATTGCGCGTTCCGAGTGGTACCGTGAAGGCCGTGTGCCTCTACATACCCTGCGTGCTGATATCGACTATGCGACTTCTGAGAGCCACACCCAATACGGTGTGATTGGCATTAAAGTTTGGATCTTCAAAGGTGAAGTTCTGGATGGTATGCTGCCTCAGATCGAAGAGCCGAAGCAGCAACCTAAGCGCAAGCCTCGTAATAAGTAGGAGAGCCCGCAATGCTGCAACCTAAACGTATGAAGTTTCGCAAGATGTTCAAAGGCCGTAACCGCGGTCTGGCGAACGGTACTGAAGTGTCCTTCGGTACTTTTGGTCTGAAAGCAGTTGGCCGCGGCCGTTTGACTGCACGTCAGATTGAATCTGCACGTCGTGCTATGACACGTCACGTAAAACGTCAAGGCCAAATCTGGATTCGGGTTTTCCCTGACAAACCAATTACCTCTAAGCCTCTTGAAGTGCGTATGGGTAAAGGTAAAGGTAATGTTGAATACTGGGTATGCCAGATTCAACCTGGCAAGGTTCTCTATGAAATGAATGGCGTACCTGAAGAGTTGGCCCGCGAAGCTTTCGCACTGGCCGCCGCTAAGTTGCCAATCAAGACTACCTTCGTAACTAAGACGGTGATGTAATGAAAGCGAGCGAACTGAGAGAAAAGAGCGTTGAAGAACTGAACGCTGAATTACTTGGTCTGCTGCGTGAGCAGTTTAACCTGCGTATGCAAAATGCCACTGGTCAGCTGAGTCAAACTCACCAGCTGAAAACAGTGCGCCGTAATATTGCGCGTGTTAAGACCATTATTACTTCTAAGGCGGGTGCATAATGTCTGATAAAATCCGTACTTTGCAGGGTCGTGTAATCAGCGACAAAATGGACAAGTCCATCACTGTTGCAGTTGAACGTCAGGTGAAACATCCTATCTATGGTAAGTACATCAAGCGTACTACCAAGATCCATGCTCATGACGAACAAAATCAGTGTAATGCTGGCGATCTCGTGACCATTCGCGAATGCCGCCCGCTGTCTAAGACTAAGTCTTGGACTCTGGTTGACGTTGTAACAAAAGCTTAATCTTTGATTAAGTATTAGGTAAACGGCTCCACTTTTTTTGGGGCCGTTTGTTTTTACTACTACCAAACCCAATTTTATGGTGTTATAATTGCGCACCATTTTTGACCGTTTTCGGCAAAAATAGGTTTATTTATTATCCCATGTGGGATTGTGTAGTAACGATAGCGGAGCACTTAAAATGATCCAAATGCAATCGACTCTGGACGTCGCGTGTAACAGTGGCGCTCGTAGAGTTCAGTGTATTAAGGTCTTGGGTGGCTCTCATCGTCGTTATGCCGGTATCGGCGACATCATCAAGGTTTCTGTTAAAGAAGCTATTCCTCGCGCTAAAGCGAAGAAAGGTGATGTGTATAACGCGGTGGTAGTCCGTACTAAGAAAGGCGTACGTCGTCCAGACGGTTCTGTCATTCGCTTCGATCGGAATGCGGCTGTTCTATTGAACAGCAACCTGGCACCGATCGGTACTCGTATCTTTGGACCAGTGACTCGTGAATTGCGTACTGAGCAGTTCATGAAAATTGTATCGCTGGCGCCAGAAGTACTGTAAGGAGCTTCAAAATGGCAGCTAAAATCCGTCGTCAAGACGAAGTAATTGTACTGGCAGGCAAAGACAAGGGTAAGCGCGGTAAGGTTTCCCAAGTTTTGGCTACCGGTAAGGTGATTGTTGAAGGCATCAATCTGGTTAAGAAGCACACTAAGCCAAACCCACAGTTGGGTGTGACTGGTGGCATCGTAGAGAAAGAAGCCCCAATTCAAGCATCGAATGTTGCGATCTTCAACCCTGCCGCTGGCAAGGCTGATCGTGTTGGTTTCCGAATTGAAGACGGCAAAAAAGTGCGTTTCTTCAAGTCGAACGGTGAACTCGTTAAGTAATTGGAGTAAACGATGGCGAAACTGCATGATAAATATCAAGAGACTGTTGTTGCTGAACTGATGAACAAGTTCAGTTATTCCAGTGTCATGCAAGTCCCTCGGATTGAGAAAATCACCCTGAACATGGGTGTTGGCGAAGCTGTTGCAGACAAGAAAATCATGGAAAATGCTGTCCGTGATATGACTGCAATCGCTGGTCAGAAGCCAATTGTAACTGTTGCTCGTAAATCAGTTGCAGGCTTCAAAATCCGTGAAGGCTACCCTATTGGTTGTAAAGTCACTCTGCGCGGAGAGCGCATGTGGGAATTCTTCGAGCGTCTGGTTGACATCGCAATCCCACGTATCCGTGACTTCCGTGGTCTGAGTGCTAAGTCATTCGATGGTCGCGGTAACTACGCTATGGGCGTTCGCGAGCAAATCATCTTCCCAGAAATCGATTACGATAAGATCGATAAAATTCGCGGTATGGATATTGTTATCACTACCTCTGCGAAGACTGACGAAGAAGGTCGTGCTTTGTTAGACGCTTTTAACTTCCCATTCCGAAAGTAAGGGTAGCGTAATGGCAAAACAATCAATGAAAGCACGTGAAGTAAAGCGTGCAAAGCTCGTAGCTAAGTACGCTGAAAAGCGTGCTGCTCTGAAAGCTATCATCAGCAGCCCAGAGACTTCTGACGAAGCTCGTTGGGATGCAGTACTGAAGCTGCAAGCCCTACCACGTGATTCCAGTGCTGCGCGTCAGCGTAACCGCTGTAATCAAACTGGTCGCCCACATGGCTTCCTACGCAAGTTCGGCTTGAGCCGTATCAAACTGCGTGAAGCAACCATGCGTGGTGAAGTTCCTGGTCTGCGTAAGGCCAGCTGGTAAGCACTTGTCACGGAGTAAGCTAATATGAGCATGCAAGATCCTATTGCGGATATGTTAACCCGTATCCGTAACGGCCAAGCTGCTAACAAAGTGTCTGTGAAGATGCCTTCTGCCAAGCTGAAAGTAGCTATCGCTAAGCTGCTGAAAGACGAAGGTTATATCACTGACTACGCTGTAGCAGGTGAAGCCAAGCCTGAATTGGAAGTGACTTTGAAGTACTTCCAAGGCAAACCAGTTGTTGAGACTATCCAGCGCGTAAGCCGTCCTGGTCTTCGTATTTACAAAGGTAAAGACGAACTGCCAAAGGTGATGGGCGGTCTGGGTGTCGCAATCGTGTCCACTTCTAAAGGCCTGATGACTGATCGTGCCGCCCGCCTTGCAGGCATGGGTGGTGAGGTTATCTGCTACGTAGCATAAGGAGCTAGGAATGTCTCGTGTAGCAAAAGCACCAGTCACTATTCCAGCTGGCGTAGAGGTGACTTTAAACGGTCAGGAAATCACCGTAAAAGGTGGTAAAGGTTCTCTGACTCGCGTAATCAACAGTGCAGTTGCAGTTGTTGTTGAAGATAGCCAAATCAAGTTTGGTCCAGTTGAAGGTGTTGTAAATGCTTGGGCTCAAGCTGGTACTGCACGCGCTCTGGTTAACAACATGGTTATCGGTGTGTCTCAAGGTTTCGAAAAGAAACTGAAGCTAATCGGTGTAGGTTACCGTGCCAAAGTAGTTGGTAATGGTGTTGACCTGACCTTAGGTTTCTCACACCCACTGGTTCACACTCTGCCTGCTGGTGTTACTGCAGAATGCCCAAGTCAAACCGACATTGTCATCCATGGTGTTGACAAACAGTTGGTTGGCCAGGTAGCTGCTGAGATTCGTGGCTATCGTCCACCTGAGCCTTATAAGGGTAAGGGTGTTCGTTATGAAGACGAACAAGTACGCCGTAAAGAGGCTAAGAAGAAGTAAGGTAACGCGATATGGATAAGAAATCATCTCGCTTGCGTCGCGCGACTCGCGCTCGCAAGAAGATCCAAGAGCTGGGCGCTAACCGTCTGGTTGTACATCGTACTCCGCGTCACATTTACGCTCAGGTTATCAATCCTGAAGCTCAGGTTGTTGCTTCTGCTTCTACTGCTGAAAAAGCAGTAAAAGAAGCGCTGAAGTACACCGGTAACGTAGACGCAGCCAAGGCAGTAGGTAAAGCTGTTGCTGAACGCGCGATCGAAAAAGGCGTAACTGTTGTTGCCTTCGATCGTTCTGGTTTCAAGTATCACGGTCGTGTAGCTGCGCTGGCAGATGCTGCTCGTGAAGCTGGCCTCCAGTTCTAAGGGGTTTATACAATGGCTAAAGTAGAAGCTCAGCAAAAAGACGATCTGCAAGAAAAACTGATTGCAGTAAATCGTGTTTCTAAAGTAGTTAAGGGCGGCCGTATCTTCAGCTTCACTGCACTGACTGTAGTGGGTGATGGTGCTGGTAAGGTTGGCTTTGGTTACGGTAAGGCTCGCGAAGTTCCAGCTGCTATTCAAAAAGCAATGGAAAAAGCGCGTCGTAACATGGTGAATGTACAACTGAACCAAGGCACCTTGCACCACCCAGTGAAAGGTCGTCACTCTGGTTCTCGCGTATACATGCAACCAGCGTCTCAAGGTACCGGTATTATTGCCGGTGGTGCGATGCGCGCCGTATTGGAAGTAGCAGGCGTTCATAACGTTCTGTCTAAAGCATACGGTTCTACTAACCCGATCAACATCGTACGTGCAACTGTTGATGCTCTGGTGAACATGAAGTCACCTGCGCAGATTGCAGCTAAGCGTGGCCTGAATGTTGACGAAATTCGGGGGTAATGCACCATGGCAACTAAGACTATCAAAGTAACTCAGACCAAGAGTGCTATCGGCCGTCTGCCTAAGCACCGTGCGACTCTGACAGGCCTAGGCCTACGTCGCATTGGTCACACTGTTGAACTGCAGGATACTCCTGCTATTCGCGGTATGATCAACAAGGTCTACTACATGGTTAAGGTGGAGGGTTAATCAATGAAATTGAATTCTCTTTCCCCAGCAGCGGGTTCAAAGCATGCCGCTAAGCGTGTAGGTCGTGGTATTGGTTCTGGCTTAGGCAAGACTGCTGGTCGCGGTCACAAGGGTCAAAAATCTCGTAGCGGCGGCGGTGTTCGCATTGGCTTCGAGGGTGGTCAGATGCCACTGAAGATCCGTCTGCCTAAGTTCGGTTTCACCTCACGCATCGCGATGGTAACCGCTGAAGTTCGCGTAAGCGAACTGGCAAAAGTAAACGGTGATGTTATCGACCTGAACGCACTGAAAGATGCGAACGTGATTACTCGCAACATCCAGTTTGCGAAAATCGTTCTTTCAGGTACCATTGAGCGCCCAGTGACCGTAAAAGGTCTGAAGGTAACCAAAGGTGCACGTGCAGCTATCGAAGCTGCCGGCGGTAAGATCGAGGAATAATACGTCGATGGCAAAACCAGGACTTGATTTAAAAAGCGCGAAAGGCGGTCTCTCTGAATTGAAGGCTCGTCTCCTGTTCGTGATTGGTGCAATTATCGTCTTCCGGGCGGGTTCTTTTGTGCCAATTCCTGGTATTGACGCTGCTGTATTAGCTCAACTGTTTGCTCAGCAAAAGGGTACCATTCTGGGCATGTTTAACATGTTCTCAGGTGGCGCCCTTGAGCGTGCCTCTATTTTTGCATTAGGGATCATGCCGTATATTTCGGCGTCGATCATCATGCAGTTGTTGACTGTGGTGCATCCAGCACTGGCTGAACTGAAGAAGGAAGGCGAGTCTGGACGTAAGAAAATCAGTCAATATACCCGTTGGGGTACGTTAGTGCTGGGTACATTCCAGTCGGTCGGTATTGCGACAGGTTTGCCGAATTTGGTGCCAGGCCTTGTGGTCGACCCAGGTTTCGGTTTTTACTTCGTTGCGGTAGTGAGCTTGGTTACCGGGACTATGTTCCTGATGTGGCTGGGTGAGCAAATTACCGAGCGGGGCATTGGTAACGGTATTTCAATCCTGATTTTTGCAGGTATTGTAGCCGGCCTGCCAAAAGCTATCGGCCAAACAGCCGAGCAGGCGCGTCAAGGTGACTTGAACGTACTGGTACTGCTCTTGATTGCAGTTATCGTGTTTGCAGTAACATACTTCGTGGTATTCGTAGAGCGTGGTCAACGTCGTATCGTTGTTAACTATGCTAAGCGTCAGCAGGGCCGTAAGGTGTTTGCAGCGCAATCTACCCACTTACCGCTGAAGGTCAACATGGCTGGGGTTATCCCGCCAATTTTTGCGTCCAGCATCATTCTGTTCCCTGGAACCCTGGCTCAGTGGTTCGGGCAGAATGAGTCCATGTCATGGCTGAGTAATTTCTCTCTGGCTGTGTCTCCAGGACAACCGCTGTACTCATTGTTGTATGCGACTGCGATCATCTTCTTCTGCTTCTTCTACACCGCGTTGGTATTTAACCCTCGCGAGACAGCAGACAACCTGAAGAAGAGTGGTGCGTTCATTCCCGGGATTCGTCCTGGAGAACAGACTTCGCGTTACATTGATAAAGTAATGACCCGACTGACTCTGGCCGGTGCGTTATACATTACCTTTATCTGCTTAATTCCGGAGTTCATGTTAATCACTTGGAAGGTACAGTTTTATTTTGGCGGTACCTCACTACTGATTATGGTAGTAGTGATCATGGACTTCATGGCTCAGGTTCAGACCCATATGATGTCTCATCAGTATGAGTCTGTAATGAAAAAAGCCAACTTGGTAAACAAAGCGCATTTAGATCGCTTTGGGCGCTAAGCCTGGCCTAACGGAGTGGTGAAATGAAAGTTCGTGCTTCCGTGAAGAAGATCTGCCGTAACTGCAAGATCATCAAGCGTAGTGGCGTTGTACGCGTTATCTGTGTTGAACCAAAACACAAACAGCGTCAAGGCTAAAAAATCTGGCCAGTTTCGTTAATCCGAACTGGCCAAAAATGATTGCAAAAACGTCATCTGTCGAGTATCCTTTCGGGCTTTTCTCAGATGGCTTTTAACTTAAGGAGTGCATAGTGGCCCGTATCGCTGGCATTAACATTCCTGATCAAAAGCATACAGTCATTGGTTTGACTGCTATCTACGGTATTGGTCGTACTCGCGCTAAAGCTATTTGCGCGGCTACTGCTATCGCCGAGGATGCTAAGATCAAGGAATTGAGCGAAGCTCAAATCGATACCCTGCGCGAAGAAGTTGCCAAATACTCAGTAGAAGGTGACTTGCGTCGTGAGGTTTCCATGAACATCAAGCGTCTGATGGACCTTGGTTGTTATCGTGGCCTCCGCCATCGTCGTAGCCTGCCCCTGCGTGGGCAACGTACTAAGACCAATGCGCGTACTCGCAAAGGTCCACGTAAACCAATCAAGAAGTAACGGGAAGGTAGATCTCTATGGCTAAAGTTCCGTCACGTTCTCCGCGTAAGCGCGTACGTAAGCAGGTTGCTGATGGCATGGCTCATATCCATGCATCTTTCAACAACACAATTGTTACTATCACCGACCGTCAAGGTAATGCTTTGGCTTGGGCAACTGCAGGTGGTTCAGGTTTCCGTGGTTCACGTAAATCTACCCCTTTTGCTGCACAAGTTGCTGCTGAGCGTGCAGGTAATGCAGCTCAGGATTACGGCGTTAAAAACCTTGAAGTGTTCGTGAAGGGTCCAGGTCCAGGTCGTGAATCAGCCATTCGTGCGCTGAACGCTGTTGGTTATAAAATTACCAACATTACCGATGTGACGCCGATCCCTCATAACGGTTGTCGCCCTCCTAAGAAGCGTCGCGTGTAATTCGCGTTCATAGGATAGTTGGAGAAAGATAATGGCAAGATACTTGGGTCCTAAGCTCAAGCTCAGCCGCCGGGAAGGTACTGACCTTTTCCTAAAAAGCGGTGTGAGAGCAATTGATTCGAAGTGTAAGCTGGAAGCTGCACCAGGCCAACATGGCGCTCGTAAGCCACGTTTGTCTGAGTACGGTCTGCAGCTGCGCGAGAAGCAAAAAGTTCGTCGTATTTACGGTGTACTGGAAAAGCAGTTCCGTAACTACTATAAAGAAGCTGCACGTCTGAAAGGCAACACTGGTGAAAACCTGCTGCAACTTTTGGAAACCCGTCTGGATAACGTAGTTTATCGTATGGGCTTTGGTGCGACACGTGCTGAAGCACGTCAGCTGGTTAGCCATAAGTCTGTTATGGTAAACGGTCGCGTTGTTAACATTCCGTCATTCAAAGTGTCTGCGAATGATGTAGTAAGCATCCGTGAGAAGTCTCAGAAGCAATCCCGTATTAAGGGTGCTTTGGAAGTGGCTGCTCAACGTGAAAAGCCTACATGGGTTGAAGTAGATGCCGCTAAGATGGAAGGTGCTTTCAAGCGTCTGCCAGAGCGTAGCGATTTGTCTGCGGAAATTAACGAACAGCTGATCGTCGAGCTTTACTCTAAGTAAGGCTAACAAACAAGAGAGGACACAATGCAGGGTTCTGTTACAGAATTTCTTAAACCGCGTCTCGTTGATATCGAGCAGGTTAACCCAACTCGTGCCAAGGTGACTCTGGAGCCGCTTGAGCGTGGTTTCGGTCATACTTTGGGCAACGCGTTGCGTCGCATCCTTTTGTCGTCTATGCCCGGCTGCGCGGTAACCGAAGTCGAGATCGATGGCGTGCTGCATGAATACAGCAGCAAGGAAGGCGTACAAGAAGATATCCTTGAGATCTTACTGAACCTAAAAGGTTTAGCTGTGATCATCGAGGGTAAAGACGAGGCTATGCTCACTTTGAGCAAGTCCGGCGCAGGCCCTGTCACCGCAGCAGATATCACCCACGATGGTGATGTAACCATCATGAATCCTGAGCATGTTATCTGTCATCTGACTGGTAATCATGATATCAGCATGCGTATTCGTGTTGAGCGTGGTCGCGGTTATGTACCAGCTTCTGCTCGTGCACAAACTGAAGACGATGATCGCCCAATCGGTCGCCTGTTGGTTGATGCTTCTTTTTCACCTGTAGCCCGCATTGCTTACAATGTTGAAGCTGCTCGTGTTGAACAGCGTACTGACTTGGATAAGCTGGTAATTGATATGACCACTAACGGTACTATCGATCCAGAAGAAGCTATCCGTCGTTCTGCAACTATTCTGGCTGAACAGCTGGATGCGTTTGTTGAGCTGCGCGATGTTTCTGAGCCAGAGCAGAAAGAAGAGAAGCCAGAATTCGATCCGATTCTGTTGCGTCCTGTCGACGATTTAGAGCTAACTGTACGTTCGGCTAACTGTCTGAAGGCCGAAGCGATTCATTACATCGGTGATCTGGTACAGCGCACTGAAGTTGAGCTGCTCAAAACTCCTAACCTGGGTAAGAAATCTCTTACCGAGATCAAGGACGTGTTGGCATCTCGCGGACTGTCGTTAGGTATGCGTCTAGAAAACTGGCCTCCAGCTAGTTTGGCTGACGACCTATAAGTCCCAGGTTTGTACAGATTTAGGTTATAAGGATTAGGTCATGCGCCATCGTAAGAGTGGTCGTCAACTTAACCGCAATAGCAGCCATCGCCAAGCTATGTTCCGTAACATGGCTTCTTCACTGGTTCGTCATGAAATTATCAAGACAACCGTAGTGAAGGCGAAAGAACTGCGTCGCGTAGTTGAGCCTCTGATAACACTTGCTAAAAGTGACAGCGTTGCAAACCGTCGTCTGGCGTTTGCTCGTACCCGCGATCAAGAAATCGTAGGTAAACTGTTTAACGAATTGGGTCCACGCTACCAGGAACGTCCTGGTGGTTACACCCGCATCCTGAAGTGCGGTCTGCGTGCCGGTGATAAAGCCCCTATGGCTTACATCGAGCTGGTAGGTCGTCCAGAAGCTGCTCAAGCTGTAGAAGCTGAAGCTGCTGCTGAGTAATCTTAGGCTGCAAAGAAAAACCGGACCCTGTGTCCGGTTTTTTTCTGCCTGAAATTTATCTGTTTTTGTTTGATACGATACCGGCTGCTCATCCTTTCCCAAATACCCCGTCTTCCTCTACTGCTAGGTTGATTCACTATCAGGCTTTAGACACGTTAGTCCCCCTAGACTGTAGTGATGAAGCGAGTTACAGCTAATAGCTAATTTTATAGCTATTTTATTTCAGTATTCTTTTGCAATATTTCTTTCTATAGACAACTTACCGTGCTGTATGGAGGTTTGGTACTAAATATACCAATTTAATCACTGCATATATTTTCGTGATGAATCGATCGCGCAGCTTTATTGCGCCTTACTCTGTAATCGATTTTTGAGCTTATTTATGACTAAAGACTGCGGTAAGTGGATGGTCTTCATTCCTTATTATTGGCACTGCAATAGCCGCAAGCTGAGCGGGTTGTAGTGAATATTGCGATTTTGGCGCGTTTAAATAGCCTTTAAGGCGCTTTCTTCTGAACGGTGAAACTCTTGGTGGGAATAAATTTAATCGTTTTTGTAGCTTCTTAGCGCATGATGATTATCTGCTAGATATAGATATAAAAAAGCCCTCACAGGGAGGGCTTAAAGTGATATCAGCAATTATTTTGCGTCAGTTTGGCCTTCACCATAGCTAAGTTTCTCATGGGATTTATCCATGGCTTCAGCTACTTCAGGTGGCATATAGTTTTCATCATGCTTAGCCAGCACTTCTGTTGCTTTGAGCACATTGCCTTTTTCTAGTACCCCTTGTGCCACAATACCCTGTCCTTCACGGAACAGATCTGGCAGCAGATCGTCGTAAGTCACGGTGATTTCACCGCCTGAGGCATCATGTACTTTAAACTCAACGTCCAAGCTTTTAGGATCGCGTTTAAGTGAGCCAATTGTGACCATGCCACCGACTCGGATACGCTGACCAACTTCAGGTAACAAACCTGTATCCTTTTTCCCCTGAATAATCTCTGTTGGGGTGAAAAATAGGTTTAGGTTTGAATTCAGGGCATATAGCAGTAGAGAGGCAATGCCTGCAACACCCGCAACCAGGGCAACTGCCAGAATAAGTCTCTTTTTACGTCTTGGATTCATTGCTACTCCGATGTTGTTTTAGGCGCTCTTCGCGTGCCAGTTTTTGCGCGATATGTTTTAACACTCTGCCTTTTTGTCCGCAGCTTTGTATAACCAATCCCAATATGCAGGCAAAGGTTACGCCATAGGCCAGCCAGACATAAAATGCGTAGCCACCCATATGGAAAAAGTCACTGATAGAATCAAACTGCATTATTTAACTCCTTGTGCCTGAGCCAGCTTACGGACCCAAGGACGCATACCGTTTCGCGCCAGAATTTCAGCACGGAAACGTACCAGGGTCAGAGCTCCAATCATCAGACCAAATCCCAGAATATTAATAAGCAGTGGGATTAACATATCGTTGGGCATTGCTGATTTTTCGGTAATTTTAATCGTGTCGCCTTGGTGCAGTGAACTCCACCACTCCACTGAGTATTTGATGATAGGAACGTTAATAACCCCAACAATCGCCAAGATACCAGCAGCGCGAGCTGCTAACACTTTGTCTTCAAAGGAGGCATACAGAGATATCACCCCGAGATAGAGGAAGAGCAATACCAATTCAGAGGTTAAGCGGGCATCCCATACCCACCAAGTTCCCCACATAGGTTTACCCCATGCCGAGCCGGTAAATAAAGCAATAAAGGTAATCACTGCACCGATCGGGGCAATCGAAGCTGCCGCCCAGTCAGCCGCTTTTATCTGCCATACCAGGCCAATAAAGGCCGCTACAGCCATACTCATATAGGCCGCCATCGACATAGATGCCGCTGGTACATGAATAAAGATGATTCGATAGCTATCACCCTGTTGGTAATCTGTTGGTGCAAACATCAGCCCCCAGATCGTTCCGGTCAGAATAAAGCCAAGTGCCAGAATGCTGAACCAAGGCAGCAACTTACCTGACAGTTGATACGCCTTTTCAGGATCGGCGTAGGGATGTAACCACTTCCACATTTTAGTTTGTACTCACTCTAAGAGACGCACCTATTGCGATAGGAGCTAAAGTTAACGAACCAACCAGCATTGCAGCAATAATGGCAAGCTGACCATCGTAAGGCAGATTCATCCCTGCAGCATCGATTGCACTGGTGGCAAAAATCAATACCGGAATATAAAGCGGTAGGATCAGCAGGCTGAGTAGTACCCCTCCTTTACGTAGCCCTACCGTTAGTGCAACACCAATAGCACCAAGTAAACTCAGTACAGGCGTGCCTAATGCTAATGTCGAGATCAGCGCACCGTAACTATTGCTCTCAAGGTGCAGCAGAACCGCTAATAGCGGGGCAACGATAATTAATGGCACACCGGTTAATAACCAATGGGCTAACACTTTAGCCAACACCATAATGGGTAATGGCTGTGGGCTGAGCATCATTTGCTCCAATGTGCCGTCTGCATAATCCGCTTTAAATAACCGCTCTAAAGACAACATGGATGCCAGCAGTGCCGCAACCCAAATAATGCCTGGTGCCACGCGAGTTAATACCTGTGGCTCTGGACCTATCCCCAGCGGAAACAGGGTGACAACCATAATGAAAAACAAAAGCGGATTGAAAATATCACCGCGGTGGCGGATTGCGATTTTTAAATCCCGTTTCAGCAGGGTAATAAATGCCTGGCTGTAGCTGATACCTCTTTTCATTCTCCAGGCCCCTTAATCAAAACTGTACTGCAGACGAATTTTGCGTAGGCGGTCATCGGTGATCACCCCCATATCCTGATGCGTCGTGAGGATGACGCAACCACCAAGATCTGCATGGCGAATAAACAGTTCTTCCATCTCTTTTACACCGCGTTTATCAATGGCAGTAAAAGGCTCATCGAGGATCCAAACTTTACTATTGGTATGCCACAGTCTTGCCAGTGCTGTTCGACGATGCTGTCCCGCCGACAAATGTCCCGCTAGAGCATCTTCAAAACCGCTTAAATTGACTTTAGCGAGGATCCCGCGGATGTCTGCATCATCGTAGCCGCTGACTCTTAAATTGAAATTAAGGTTCTCTTCTGCGGTTAATTCGCTTTTGACGCCGGGTAAGTGGCCGAGATAGAGCAAATCCTGATTATATTCATCCCGGCAACGCCCAATAACTTCACCGCGGTAGAGTACGTCGCCGCCATAGGGACGAGACAAACCGGCAAGGATGCGCAGCAGGCTAGTTTTACCTGCGCCATTTGGCCCTTCAATTTGGACGATATCGCCTTCATGGATGTCAAAACTCAGCTCATCAAACAGGATCCGCTCTTCACGGATACAGGTCAGACTGCTTGCTGATACCAGAGAAATTGCTGTTTTCTGCGTCGCCACTGCGTCCTCTATCTCAAGCAGAAAAGAAACTCAAGCGATACTAACACAGCCGCAAACAGGGGTTTACCATTGATTAGATTAATGTGTCAGCAATTTGATGTGGTTCCAAGAAAAATGCTTTTTTGGGAACTTTTTTAAATATGGTTAATGTAGCCCAATCCCAGGGCTGGCGCGGGTTTTCTTTGAATAATGTAAGTGGAATATCACAAAAAGGTGAGTTTTTTTGATATTTGTTGTAATCTTCTGATGCTGTTTAAACATCTGCCGTATAACAATTATTAATCGGCGAAGAGCTTGTCAGTATTAACATTAGGAACAAAAAACATGAAAAAACTGTTAGCGATGACTGCAGTAGCTGCATTGACTATGTCTGCAAACGTGTTTGCTCAGGATGGAGAAGCTGTTTACCAAAAAGCCTGTCAGGTTTGTCATTCTATGGGTGTTGCCGGTGCGCCTAAGGCTCATGACGCCGCCGCTTGGAAGCCGAAATTGGCTGCTGGAATGGATGCCTTGATTAAAACAGTTAAAACCGGAAAGGGCGCTATGCCTCCCGGTGGAATGTGTACTGACTGCAGCGATGAAGATTACAAAAAAGCCATTGAGTTTATGTCTAAGTAAATGGCCTAGCTGCAGCAATAAAAAAACCGGCCTGAGCCGGTTTTTTTATATTTACATCATTTACTGCACGACTGAGTCCAGTACTAGCGTGGCGGTATCACCAACAGGAACCAGCGGCAAAATACCCTGTAAATCGCCTGGCTGAGGTCTTACGCTGCCATGCTTAGACAATACGGCAATGATCTCAACATTTTTGGCATCGCTGAGTTTCTGGCTACCCCCCATTGAGGTGGTGTTATCCAGTACGACTTCGGCTGGTAAGGCTTTAGCACTAATTTTAGTCGCAGCTAGCGGAACCTTGTCACCATCGGTAGAGCGGGCAAACACAAACAGCATATCTGTTGGGCCTACTTTTTCTTTTAATTCTGGTGAGATGGATACATTAATTGTCACTTTCTTATCATTGGCGATCACACCTGCATGATTGGCATCATGGGGCATAGCTGCTTCGCCGTTTTCGGCGGACATACGCATCTTTGCTGTGTCGATAGCATTGATGATGGCGCTGCGGTCATAATCATTGCTTTCATTGCTTAAGATAGTCTGCCATGCATTGATTGCTGCTTGATAATCTGCAGTGTAAAACGCGTTCATACCGATCAACAGTTGGGTTGATGGGTCTTTAGGATCCAGTTTTAACGCTTCATCAACCAGAGCCTGAACTTCCGGTGTCATCGTCTGGTTATTTTTGTAGTAAATGGCCGTTGCTTTTGGACCCAGCAGTTCGGCATGGGGGCCAACTAAAGCGATCACTTTATCAAACGCTTTGACGGCATCGTCATAACGGTTGGCAGAAATATAAGCATGTCCTAGGTTAAACCACGCTTGGCTGTTGTCAGGTTGCATATCTACCTGACCTTTCAACATAGCAATTTCTTGATCCAGCAACTGCTCTGGGGACATGCCAGCATGAGGATTAGCGCCCTGAGGACTATCGAGCAGCGGCAGTTCTTTATATGCACCTAACTGAAGGTAAGCGAACCCGGCAATCGCGATAACCGCAACGGACATGATTGCTGGCCACAAGATCCCTTTAGGTTTCGCTTTATGGCTGAGAGACTCGTCTTCGCCCTGTTTCATATCCTGCAGCAAGCTGATTTCCAGCTCCTGCTTCAGTGAGTCGAATTCTGTTTGATCCAACAGCCCTTCTTGCAGTTCTTTTTCCAATACCGCCAGACGCTCATTGAACAATTCCATGTTAGTCTGATTGCGGACTCCGGCTTCTTCAGCGCGGATAAGCTTCTGTTGACGGAAATGGGGAAGCCAAATCAGCAGTAAGCTGACCAACAACACAAGCGCAATAAAAATCCAGAATGTGGCCATTATTTCTACTTCACGTTAGGTTATAAAACGCGGCAACACCGCAAAGTTTAGTTTCGGGATTATACGGAAAGCTGATTCATTGAACAGTAATATAACCGGTAAACTAAGTGTAAAGAACAGAGTTGGGGACTGGTTCACAGATTAAAAGTTCATGGAAAAATAATTGAAACTTAATGCTGTCAACAGAGTCAGATTCCCGGCTCAAGGGCTGTCTGTATCTGGGCTCAGCACGTGTAAAATCGGAGAATGAGACAAGTCACCCAGAATTGTTCTAAAGCAGCAGACAGGAACTATAGCAAATACTAAAATGACCAAAAAATTAACGCTCCATTGTTGTTCATTGATCGGTTGAGCTCCGTATCAACTGTTTAACTATGAGACTGAGGAACCCCCATGATCCCAGAACTTGGACACTTCTCATTGATCATAGGATTGGCATTTGCCTTCCTGTTGGCCAGTGTGCCCTTGATCGGAATAGCGCGTAAAGATCAATATCTTGTACGTTATGCCTGGCCGTTAAGCTATGGCATGTTTTTCTTCATATTGATGTCCGTAGTGGCGCTGGGTTACAGCTTCGCAACGGATGATTTCTCTGTGGCTTATGTTGCCCACCACTCCAACTCACAACTGCCTATCTTCTTTAAGATAGCAGCCGTGTGGGGCGGCCATGAAGGTTCGTTGCTGTTCTGGGTGTTCTCCCTGTCAGCTTGGGCTGCGGCGGTCGCATTATTCAGCAAAGGTTTAGAAGAGGTCTTCACTGCCCGGGTACTGAGTATCCTCGCGATGATCACTATCGGCTTTACCCTGTTTATGCTGCTGACTTCCAGTCCGTTTGCGCGTTTGTTACCGGTGCCGATGGAAGGGCGGGATTTGAACCCGATGCTGCAGGATGTGGGGCTGATTTTCCACCCGCCAATGCTGTATTTGGGCTATGTTGGTTTCTCTGTCAGCTTCGCATTTGCAATTGCGGCACTGATGAGTGGCCGGCTTGATTCTGCTTGGGCTCGCTGGAGTCGTCCATGGACCTTGGCGGCTTGGGTATTCCTGACCGGCGGTATCGCATTAGGCTCTTGGTGGGCATACTACGAGCTAGGCTGGGGTGGTTGGTGGTTCTGGGATCCAGTTGAAAACGCCTCCTTTATGCCTTGGCTGGTCGGCACGGCTTTGGTGCACTCCGTCATTGTAACTGAGAAGCGTGGGGCATTCCGCAACTGGACTGTACTGCTGTCTATCTTTGCGTTCTCCCTGAGTCTGCTGGGGACCTTTATTGTCCGCTCCGGGGTTCTGACCTCTGTACACTCATTTGCTGCTGATCCAAGCCGCGGTATGTTTATTTTGCTGTTGTTAGGGTTAGCTATCGGTGGATCTTTGATGCTATTTGCCTTCCGCGCTAGCGAAATGGCCAGCCCTGCTCGTTTTGAGCTGAAATCAAAAGAAACAATGCTGTTGATCTGCAACGTATTACTGACTGTTGCGGCGGCGACTGTATTGCTGGGTACCTTGTATCCACTGCTGATTGACGCCCTGAACATGGGTAAGATTTCTGTTGGCCCACCATACTTCAACGCAGTATTTGTACCGATTGCACTGGTGCTGTTTGTGTTTATGGGTATCGGTCCGATTATCCGCTGGAAAAAAGCCAAGCAAGGCGAAGTGATGCGTCAGGCTATGGTGCCAGCCATTATTGCCATTGTTGTCGGCCTGGCAGTGCCATTCCTGTTTGATGGTAAATTTAATGGCTGGGTATTGTGTGGTATCGCGACCGCAACTTGGGTTGTGCTGATGACACTGCGCGCTGGCTACAACATTGTTAAGCCAAAAGCAGATGCTCAGGTTAGCTTTGCCCGACTGGGGCGTAGCCAAGTGGGGATGTTGTTGGCTCACCTTGGTATTGCCATGTCGATTGTGGGTGCCACCATGGTGTCCAACTACTCACTAGAGAAAAGTGTGCGTATGGGCCCTGGGGTATCTCAGGAACTGGCCGGTTACACCTTCAAGTATCTGGAAACAAAAAATGTAGTAGGGCCTAACTACACCGCGAAGCAGGGACAGGTTGAAGTGTATAAAGGCAATGACTTTATCACGCTACTGAAACCTGATCGTCGTCAGTACAATGTCCGCACCATGGATATGACTGAAGCCGGCATTGACTGGGGCTTTACCCGTGACCTTTATGTCACCATGGGTGATCCAGTTAGTGCGACAGAATTTGCTGTACGGCTGAATTATAAGCCTTATGTCCGTTGGATTTGGTTTGGCAGTATCTTTATGATGATCGGCGGTATTTTCTCTGCATCGGACAAACGTTACCGTGTGCGACAAAGTGCCAAAGAATCTGCGGCTGACAATGCCGCTGCCACTGCGTGATGGGTGACTGATTAATGACTAGTAAAAGAAGACTGATCCTCTTTATTCCGCTGTTAGTCTTTCTTGGGATGGGGGTATTCCTGTTCAAAGGATTATTCCTTAACCCAGAAAAACTGGATTCAGCACTGACAGGAAAGCCGTTGCCGGCTTTCCAGCTGGAGCGACTGGAAAATCAAGGTGAGATCATCACCAACAAAGATTTGATTGGTAAAGTGGCTTTGCTGAACTTCTGGGCGACCTGGTGTCCTAGCTGTCGTTACGAGCATCCGTATCTGATGCAGCTTGCTCGCCAGAAAATTTTGCCTATCTACGGTATTAATTATCGTGATGAGCGGGGCCCTGCTGTAATGGATCTGGCCCGTGAAGGCGATCCGTACACACTGAATATCTATGATAAAGACGGACGTCTTGGTCTGGATATGGGCGTGTATGGTGCACCAGAAACCTTCTTGATCGACAGTAAAGGCATTATTCGCTTCCGCTATGCCGGGCCTGTTGATCAACAGGTATGGACTGAGATCTTGTTGCCTAAAGTTCAGCAGCTGATGGCGGAAGCTGACGCAGCGAAAAAGGATGGTGCAGCATGATCGCCAAATTATTAAAGCTAGTAGGTGCCGCTACTGTGGCATTGGTATTAGCAACCAATGCTTTTGCTTCGCCGATTGATACCTATCAGTTTAAAAGTGAGGCCAATGAGCAGCGCGCGGTTAGCTTAGCCACATCACTACGCTGTCCTCAGTGTCAAAACCAAAACTTGGTGGATTCCAATTCTCCCGTTGCCCGCGATTTACGCCTTGAGGTGTATAAGATGGTTGATGGGGGAAAAAGTGATGCTGATATCATCAAGTTCATGACTAGTCGTTATGGCGAATTTGTGTTGTACATGCCTCGGGTTGAGACAAAGACTTATATTCTCTGGGGTGGGCCTATCGCCCTGTTTGTGATTGGTTTGCTGGTCGTAGTGTTCTTTGTCCGGCGTCAGCGTGGTGATGTCACCAAACCAGTACAACTCAGCGAAGATGATCAGCGTCAATTGGATGAACTGCTTAAGCGGGACAAACAATGAACATTGCGATAAAGGCAATACTGGTGCTGTCAGTGCTGGGTGCGGGAGCGGCTTTGGCCTATCCGGGTATGCAGCCGCAAGCGCAGCAACAGGCGGTATCCACAGTTGATAAAGTACAGCTGCTACCCAAAGCGTATCCTATCGAAGCGATTCCGTTTCAAGGGGCGGATGGTCAGTCAGTTAATTTTAGTCAGTATAAAGGTAAGGTCGTCATGGTAAACATGTGGGCGACCTGGTGTCCTCCCTGTGTCAGGGAGCTCCCCTCATTGGATAAGTTGGCGCATAAATTTTCTACTGACGATTTTGTTGTATTGCCAATCTCTATCGATGCCCAAGGACAGAAACAGGTGCAACCATTTCTGAAGTCTCTGGGGATGGAGAACTTCCACTCTTTTTATGATCCTAAACAGCATTTAGGACAGGTGTTTCCTCTGGACTATATACCTGCCACCTTTATTCTGAATAAGAAAGGGGATTTAGTTGCGTTTGTACGTAGCTATGTTGATTGGAATGATCCTAAAGCGCTCACACTGATTAATAATCTGATAGAGCAAAAGAGTTAATTTGCTGGTTTTGTTGTTTTTATAAACACAAAATGGGTAAAAAGGCCGTTATTGTTGAAAAACTCAGCATGCGGCCTTTTTTCTTTAAAAAAGCTCTTGCGCAAAAAAATAAGCTGCCTATAATGCGCCTCCATCGACACGGCACAACGCGCTTCCAGCGGTTGTTGAAGTGAAGATTCACTCACTTGCTAAGGCAATGAGTGACGCGAAAAACATTTGAAAAAATGCTTGACGCGACAACAGGAAAGCGTAGAATACGCAGCCCTGACCCGGTGAGAAACAGCATCGGTTGCTCTTTAACAATATAAACAGACAAGCAAATCTGTGTGGACATTCGCAGATGTTGATGAGGTCGACAAAGACTTTTATCAATGAACGAAGTTCGCGCAGCATGCAAATGCAGTCATTGCCTTAATGGGTAATGATGCAAAGACAGAATTCATTGAGCAGAACCTTCGGGTTCAACCAAAACTTTTAATTGAAGAGTTTGATCATGGCTCAGATTGAACGCTGGCGGCAGGCCTAACACATGCAAGTCGAGCGGTAACAGGAAGTAGCTTGCTACTTTGCTGACGAGCGGCGGACGGGTGAGTAATGCCTGGGAATATGCCGAGATGAGGGGGATAACAGTTGGAAACGACTGCTAATACCGCATAATACCTACGGGTCAAAGCAGGGGACTTTCGGGCCTTGCGCATCTTGATTAGCCCAGGTGGGATTAGCTAGTAGGTGAGGTAAAGGCTCACCTAGGCGACGATCCCTAGCTGTTCTGAGAGGATGATCAGCCACACTGGGACTGAGACACGGCCCAGACTCCTACGGGAGGCAGCAGTGGGGAATATTGCACAATGGGGGAAACCCTGATGCAGCCATGCCGCGTGTGTGAAGAAGGCCTTCGGGTTGTAAAGCACTTTCAGCGAGGAGGAAAGGTTACTGGCTAATATCCAGTAGCTGTGACGTTACTCGCAGAAGAAGGACCGGCTAACTCCGTGCCAGCAGCCGCGGTAATACGGAGGGTCCGAGCGTTAATCGGAATTACTGGGCGTAAAGCGTGCGCAGGCGGTTTGTTAAGCGAGATGTGAAAGCCCCGGGCTCAACCTGGGAACCGCATTTCGAACTGGCGAACTAGAGTCTTGTAGAGGGGGGTAGAATTCCAGGTGTAGCGGTGAAATGCGTAGAGATCTGGAGGAATACCAGTGGCGAAGGCGGCCCCCTGGACAAAGACTGACGCTCATGCACGAAAGCGTGGGGAGCAAACAGGATTAGATACCCTGGTAGTCCACGCCGTAAACGATGTCTACTCGGAGTTTGGTGCCTTGAGCACTGGGCTCTCAAGCTAACGCATTAAGTAGACCGCCTGGGGAGTACGGCCGCAAGGTTAAAACTCAAATGAATTGACGGGGGCCCGCACAAGCGGTGGAGCATGTGGTTTAATTCGATGCAACGCGAAGAACCTTACCTACTCTTGACATCCAGAGAATTCGCTAGAGATAGCTTAGTGCCTTCGGGAACTCTGAGACAGGTGCTGCATGGCTGTCGTCAGCTCGTGTTGTGAAATGTTGGGTTAAGTCCCGCAACGAGCGCAACCCTTATCCTTACTTGCCAGCGGGTCATGCCGGGAACTTTAGGGAGACTGCCGGTGATAAACCGGAGGAAGGTGGGGACGACGTCAAGTCATCATGGCCCTTACGAGTAGGGCTACACACGTGCTACAATGGTCGGTACAGAGGGTTGCCAAGCCGCGAGGTGGAGCTAATCCCAGAAAGCCGGTCGTAGTCCGGATCGGAGTCTGCAACTCGACTCCGTGAAGTCGGAATCGCTAGTAATCGTGGATCAGAATGCCACGGTGAATACGTTCCCGGGCCTTGTACACACCGCCCGTCACACCATGGGAGTGGGCTGCACCAGAAGTAGATAGCTTAACCTTCGGGAGGGCGTTTACCACGGTGTGGTTCATGACTGGGGTGAAGTCGTAACAAGGTAGCCCTAGGGGAACCTGGGGCTGGATCACCTCCTTACCTAAGCGACACATTACGCTGTTGAGTGTTCACACAGATTGCCTTGTCTGGCAACATTGACTCCTTAGTTGAGTTGATGACGTTCTTTAACAATTTGGAAAGCTGATAGTAGAAACAAACCTCTCTTTTTAAGAAAGGCTTTGTTAATACAAAATTGAGTTCTCAAACACTTTAATCAAGTAAATTGAGTATTCTAATCAAGGCGTTGTGATTCGAAAGAATTACAATTATCAAACCAGCAAGTTGCAATGCAACCTGAATGAAACTCATTTGGGTTGTATGGTTAAGCGACTAAGCGTATACGGTGGATGCCTTGGCAGTCAGAGGCGATGAAGGACGTGTTAATCTGCGAAAAGCTGTGCTTAGCCGATAAAAGGCACTTGAGGCACAGATGTCCGAATGGGGAAACCCGGCACCATAAGGTGTCATCATATACTGAATACATAGGTATATGAGGCGAACGAGGGGAACTGAAACATCTAAGTACCCTTAGGAAAAGAAATCAACCGAGATTCCCCAAGTAGCGGCGAGCGAACGGGGACCAGCCCTTAAGTCTTCAGGGTGTTAGTGGAATAAGTTGGAAAGCTTAACGGTACAGGGTGATAGTCCCGTACACGAAAACTAACTGAAGATGAAATCGAGTAAGGCGGCACACGTGATATGTTGTCTGAACATGGGGGGACCATCCTCCAAGGCTAAATACTCCTGACTGACCGATAGTGAACCAGTACCGTGAGGGAAAGGCGAAAAGAACCCCTGTGAGGGGAGTGAAATAGAACCTGAAACCGTATACGTACAAGCAGTGGGAGCGGTTCTTGAGACCGTGACTGCGTACCTTTTGTATAATGGGTCAGCGACTTACATTTAGTAGCGAGGTTAAGCGAATAGCGGAGCCGTAGGGAAACCGAGTGTTAACTGCGCGTTTAGTTGCTAGGTGTAGACCCGAAACCCGGTGATCTAGCCATGGGCAGGTTGAAGGTTGAGTAACATCAACTGGAGGACCGAACCGACTAATGTTGAAAAATTAGCGGATGACTTGTGGCTGGGGGTGAAAGGCCAATCAAACCGGGAGATATCTGGTTCTCCTCGAAAGCTATTTAGGTAGCGCCTCGCACGAATACCATTGGGGGTAGAGCACTGTTAAGGCTAGGGGGTCATCCCGACTTACCAACCCTTTGCAAACTCCGAATACCAATGAGTACTATGCGGGAGACAGACAGCGGGTGCTAACGTCCGTTGTCAAAAGGGAAACAACCCAGACCATCAGCTAAGGTCCCAAAGTTATTGCTAAGTGGGAAACGATGTGGGAAGGCTTAGACAGCTAGGATGTTGGCTTAGAAGCAGCCATCATTTAAAGAAAGCGTAATAGCTCACTAGTCGAGTCGGCCTGCGCGGAAGATGTAACGGGGCTAAGCAATACACCGAAGCTATGGGTACTAGCACTTGTGCTAGTGCGGTAGAGGAGCGTTCTGTAAGCGGTTGAAGCGGAAGCCGTAAGGCACCGTGGACGTATCAGAAGTGCGAATGCTGACATGAGTAACGATAAAGGGAGTGAAAAACTCCCTCGCCGAAAGACCAAGGGTTCCTGTCCAACGTTAATCGGGGCAGGGTGAGTCGACCCCTAAGGCGAGGCCGAAAGGCGTAGTCGATGGGAAACGGGTTAATATTCCCGTACTTCTGCTAACTGCGATGGAGAGACGGAGAAGGCTAGGCCAGCACGGCGTTGGTTGTCCGTGTTTAAGATGGTAGGCAGTGTGTTTAGGCAAATCCGGACACATAATGCTGAGAATTGATGACGAGGTGCTACGGCACTGAAGTGGTTGATGCCATGCTTCCAGGAAAATCTTCTAAGCTTCAGGTTAGTAGGAATCGTACCCCAAACCGACACAGGTGGTCGGGTAGAGAATACCAAGGCGCTTGAGAGAACTCGGCTGAAGGAACTAGGCAAAATGGTACCGTAACTTCGGGAGAAGGTACGCTCCTGTTGGTGATGAGACTTGCTCTCTAAGCTGACGGGAGTCGCAGATACCAGGTGGCTGCAACTGTTTATCAAAAACACAGCACTGTGCGAACTCGCAAGAGGAAGTATACGGTGTGACGCCTGCCCGGTGCCGGAAGGTTAATTGATTGGGTTATCTTCGGAGAAGCTCATGATCGAAGCCCCGGTAAACGGCGGCCGTAACTATAACGGTCCTAAGGTAGCGAAATTCCTTGTCGGGTAAGTTCCGACCTGCACGAATGGCGTAATGATGGCCACGCTGTCTCCAGCCGAGACTCAGTGAAGTTGAAATTGCGGTGAAGATGCCGTATACCCGCGGCTAGACGGAAAGACCCCGTGAACCTTTACTATAGCTTGGCACTGAACATTGACCCTACATGTGTAGGATAGGTGGGAGACTTTGAAGCGGTGACGCCAGTCATCGTGGAGTCAACCTTGAAATACCACCCTTGTAGTGTTGATGTTCTAACTCTGGCCCCTGAATCGGGGTTGAGGACAGTGCCTGGTGGGTAGTTTGACTGGGGCGGTCTCCTCCCAAAGAGTAACGGAGGAGCACGAAGGTTGGCTAAGTACGGTCGGACATCGTACGGTTAGTGCAATGGCATAAGCCAGCTTAACTGCGAGACAGACACGTCGAGCAGGTACGAAAGTAGGTCATAGTGATCCGGTGGTTCTGAATGGAAGGGCCATCGCTCAACGGATAAAAGGTACTCCGGGGATAACAGGCTGATACCGCCCAAGAGTTCATATCGACGGCGGTGTTTGGCACCTCGATGTCGGCTCATCACATCCTGGGGCTGAAGTCGGTCCCAAGGGTATGGCTGTTCGCCATTTAAAGTGGTACGCGAGCTGGGTTCAGAACGTCGTGAGACAGTTCGGTCCCTATCTGCCGTGGGCGTTGGATGATTGAGGGGAGCTGCTCCTAGTACGAGAGGACCGGAGTGGACGAACCGCTGGTGTTCGGGTTGTCATGCCAATGGCATTGCCCGGTAGCTACGTTCGGAATCGATAACCGCTGAAAGCATCTAAGCGGGAAGCGAGCCCCAAGATGAGTCATCCCTTAGACCTAGAGTCTACTGAAGGGCCGTCCGAGACTAGGACGTTGATAGGCAGGGTGTGTAAGCGTTGTGAGGCGTTGAGCTAACCTGTACTAATGACCCGAGAGGCTTAACCATACAACCCAAAAGGGTTTTGTTGGAAACCTTGATAGAATAATCAAGACTTGATTGAAGTTAGAGAACGAGAAAAAAAAGCAGCTTTCTAGATTGTACAGAATTTGCTTGGTGACAATAGCACTGTGGTCCCACCTGATCCCATTCCGAACTCAGAAGTGAAACGCAGTCGCGCCGATGGTAGTGTGGGGCTTCCCCATGTGAGAGTAGGTCATCGCCAAGCGCCTAATTTAGTGGAGCGGTAGTTCAGTTGGTTAGAATACCGGCCTGTCACGCCGGGGGTCGCGGGTTCGAGTCCCGTCCGCTCCGCCACTTACATCGAAGCCTCGTCAGAAATGACGGGGCTTTTTTGTATTTGAAATTTAGTTCAAAAGCTCAGTTGCTTAGTCTTTCTATCACAAATTTTCCGTTATTTTTTCTAAATTGCTCTAAAGAGTCTTATTGGCAAGGTAAGCCGTTTGTTAAGCATTCGAAATACACCATTGTTATAAGCTTTATCCATAAAAACTCCCGTTTTAAGCAAGTAAGTATTTTCTTTGTGTTAGCTCTTTTGCTCCTCATTTCCTTTATTTATATCAGCGACGTATTTTCTGCTGCAAAAAATGGCATCTTGATCTTTATATTGTTTAATTATTTCAATATATCAGCTAATTAAAAGCTGGAGTCAAATGATCCTTACGCAGATACTGAAAGTATTAGCAGGGAGTGGAATGGAGAAATTGATGAAATTAGAAATGATTTGTACCGGTGAGGAAGTGTTAGCCGGGCAGATAGTCGATACCAATGCTGCTTGGTGCGCTGACAGATTATTGTCAGAAGGCATTGAAATGCAAAGACGTTTAACTGTTGGTGATCGTCTGGAAGATTTAGTGGCAGCGTTTCAGGAACGTAGTCATCATGCCGATGTCATTTTGGTAAATGGTGGTCTTGGGCCGACGACTGACGATCTATCTGCTCAGGCAATGGCTGAAGCAAAAGGAGAAGCTTTGGTCGAAAATGCTCAGTGGCGGACAAAGATGGAAGATTGGTACACCAAACATCAGCGCACGATGCCAACGAGTAATCTTAAACAGGCCATGCTGCCTGCATCAGCTGTGATGGTTGATAATCCGGTGGGTACTGCCTGTGGTTTCCGGGTTAAATTAAATCGAGCCTGGTTGTACTTTACCCCTGGTGTGCCTTTTGAATTTAAGCACATGGTGGAAGAGCAATTTATCCCTTTTTTGCAGCAAGAGTTTCAGCTTGGGGAGCCGACTCGAGTTGAAAAATTGCTGACATTGGGTCAAGGCGAGTCGAATCTGCAAGATATACTGTCAGCTTGTCACTTACCTGATGGTATTACTTTGGGTTACCGTTCTTCGATGCCTTATATCGAAATCAAGCTGTTTGCTCGCGGTCAGCAGGCAATTGCCGCACTAGCAGCTATCACTAAACAGGTGAAAATCTTGCTGGGTGACGCCTTGGTTACGGCGCACTATTCTTCACTGGCTGAAGCTGTCCACCATTTATTATTAGAAAAGCAACAGACGTTAAGTATTGCTGAGTCATGTACTGGCGGTATGTTGACCAGTCAATTGGTGGCGTTCCCCGGTAGCTCTGCTTACCTGCAGCAGGGGCTGGTTACCTATAGTAATGCTGCAAAGATGAAGTTATTGGCAGTCCCTGAGCTGACATTGGCACAGCATGGTGCGGTCTCCCTAGAAACTGCGGCGACAATGGCTTCTGGTGTAAGGGGGCTACTGGATGCCGATTTTGCATTGGCAACCAGTGGTATTGCTGGCCCAGATGGTGGCAGTACTGAAAAACCGGTAGGAACAGTCGCAATATCATTGGCTACCAGGCAGGGCGTGCACTGCCAGATGATTTTGCTCTCTCGCCGCACTCGGGAACAGATCCGCCAGATGAGCTGTGCTGTCGGTTATGACATGTTGCGACGGGCATTGCTGGCATTACCTGTGATTGCTGATTATGGTTATATTACCCGGACAGCAGAGAGGGATTTTCCTGCTGAGTAAATAGGATAAATCAACAGTAACAAAGCATGAAAAAGCGCAGCTATTTGCTGCGCTTTTGTTTGGGCTATTTAAATACCAATACAAGTTTGCCGGGATCGACCCGGATCTGATCAGTAAATTGAGCCAGCAAGGCTTGATCCGTATGATCGGTATTTAAGATATATACCGGTTGGCTTTCCAAGTAAGTGCGAATATAACGCATCAATTCGGGAGATACCTGATCGATGGCTTTTTCAATATCCTTTGGTGTGGACTTGACCTTGGTGAGCTGCAGATCTTTAAGATAGATCCCTTGGGTGTTTTTGTCATACCAAGGTTTTGCATCAAACTCAGCGGTTAAACTAGCTCGCAATGGCAGTAGTGGGGTGTTGATAACTATGCTGCTGTCAGCCGTTACCGACATGGTGCCGGGGCGCTGGCCTAAGGTAACAGCAACATGATTGAGTTTGAGCTTGGCGCCAAAGATATCGTTGCCTTGCTGCACATCAAACTTTAACTCCTTGTTAAGGTAGTCAGTTAATTGCTGCTCAGTAACACTATAATGGGCTGCGCAGCCGGACAGCAGTAGCAGTCCGGCGCTCAGTAAAGCAAGTAAAGCGGTTCTCATCCAGTATTTCTCATCCCCGCGGCAACGCCAGCAATCGTCAGCATCAGTGCCAGTTCGGCATTACTGCTGGCGCCGGGTTTGCGGGTTCGGGCTAAAAGTTCAGTTTGTAGAAAGTTCAGCGGGTCAATATAAGGATTACGCAGTTTAACCGACTCACGATTCCAAGGCGTATGGGACATTAGCTCCTCACTGCCTGTTAGTGTCATTACTACGCTGATCCCCTGTTGTAACCGTTGACGTAACGTATGGCCTAAATGATGTAACTCACTTGGTACCAGCACGGCTTCATAATAACGGGCTAAGTTTGGCTCAGCTTTGGCATAGACCATTTCCAACATGGAGATCCGGGTATTGAAAAACGGCCAAGCTTGCATTTCCTGCAATAGTGGCAGCTTTCCTTGTTCGATTTCCTGCAGGAGTGCTTCACCTGCACCCAACCACGCTGGCAGCATTAACCGGTTTTGTGACCAAGCGAAAATCCAGGGGATGGCTCGCAGGCTCTCAATTCCGCCATCGACTTTACGTTTCGCTGGGCGACTGCCTAGCGGCAGTTTACCCAATTCAACCTCTGGTGTCGCGGCGCGGAAGTAGGCAACAAAGTCCGGTTCCTCCCGTACGATATTGCGGTAAGCTATTACCGAGTTATCGGCAATGTGCTGCATGCAATCACGCCACTCTTGCTTAGGTTTTGGTGGCGGTAGTAATGTCGCTTCCATTACTGCAGAGGTGTATAGCGCTAAGGACTGTACAGCTAACTTAGGTAGCCCGAATTTAAAGCGGATCATTTCCCCTTGTTCGGTAACTCGGATGCGACCATCAACAGAGCCCGGCGGTTGGGATAAAATGGCTTGATGGGCTGGCCCGCCACCCCGGCCAACAGTACCGCCGCGGCCATGGAATAGGGTCAGTTTAACCTGAGCGTCTTGGCATACCGCAACCAGTTGCTCCTGAGCTTGATATTGCGCCCAGGCAGCAGCCATGACCCCGGCATCTTTGGCTGAATCAGAGTAACCGATCATCACCTCCTGCATCCCTTTGGTGTAACCTCGATACCAGTCAATGGCCAGCAATGCTTGAATGCAATCTGCCGCGTGGTTGAGATCGTCTAAGGTTTCAAACAGCGGGACAACCCGCATAGGGTAATGGCAACCCGTCTCTTTCAGTAGCAGTAATACTGCCAGTACATCTGAAGGGGTGCTGGCCATAGAGATCACATAAGACCCCAGCGCACAGGCAGGTTGTTTGGCAATCAAGCGACAGGTCGCAATAACTTCGGCAACATCATTAGATGGTGCCCAATCTGTTGGGATCAACGGCCGTTTACTGCTTAACTCCCGTAGTAAAAAAGCCTGTTTTTCTGATTCTTCCCAATGGCTGTAATCGCCCATGCCTAAATAACGGGTTAACTCTGCAATCACATCACTATGGCGTTCCACATCCTGACGGATATCCAACCGCAGCATATGAATACCAAAACAGGCCAGTCGTCGCAGCATATCCAGCAGTAGCCCGTTGGCGATTAAGCTCATGCCACAGTCGCATAAACTGCGGTAAACCAAGGTTAATGGCTGCTTCAGATCGTCTTGGTGCCAGATAATACTGTCTGGTGCCACTTCCGGTCTGTGTCCCTCTAGCCGTAGGTTGAGGAAGTCGATGGTGTTGCGCAATTTGTGGCGTAATTGGCGCAGAATATCCCGATAGGGTTCATGGCCGTTACCGGTAATGGCTTTGAGCTCGTCATTGGCTTCTTCCATCGACAGTTCATTGACCAATAACACAATATCTTTCAGGTAGAGGCGGGCTGCTGTGTGCCGGTTACGATCCAATACTTCAGCAGTAATGTGTGCAGTAACAAATGGGTTGCCATCCCGATCGCCGCCCATCCAGCTGGAAAATCTAACCGGTGCTATATCAATCGGGATCTGTTTTCCCGTGCGCTGTTTAACCTGATCATTAAGCTGGCGCAGGAATTCAGGCACGGCCTGCCACAGGGAGTTTTCAACGGTTGCCAAGCCCCAGCGGGCTTCATCTACTGGGGTTGGCCGTTCATTGCGGATCTCATTGGTATGCCAGATCTGGGCGATTAATTGCCGTAGACGCAGATGCAAGGCGCGGGATTCCCGCTCACTGATCTGATCATTTTCCAACTCAGTCAGGCAATCAATAATGCCGGTATATTTCTGGATCAGGGTACGGCGAGAGATCTCGGTCGGATGCGCCGTCAGTACCAGATCAATATCCAGATTTTCTAAACAGGAAAAGACCTTATTTTCATCGATCGAACCGTTAAGCATACGCCCCAGCAGTATATCGACCGGATCTGTCACACTGATCAGCTCATCACAGTTGCGGCTGATGGTATGGAATTGTTCGGCAATATTAGCCAGGTTGAGGAATTGGTTAAATGCTTTAGCAAAAGGTACCAGCTCGTCATCGGGTAACTGAGTTAGCAGATCCAGCATCTGTTGGCGAGATTCAGCGTCCCCTTGGCGAGACTGTTTAGCCAATTGTCTGATTTGTTCAACTTTTTCAACAAAAGCATCGCCCAGGTGACTGCGCATTGTGTCACCAAGGATCTGCCCCAGATTACTGACATTTGATCTGAGGGGGGCGTATATATCTGTCATGTTCGCTCCGGAAAATATATACAGCCGGCAGCGCTGTTATTGAGAGCAGCGTGTCTGCGGCTGCGATAGGGTCATTCTCATCATACAGAGACATCTCTTTGAATACAGCATAGTTATTCAATTGAGTTCTAGATAAGGCATGCGTTATATATTAATTCTTTAATTAATCGCACTGTTGGCTGCAGATACTGCATTTCTAGATACTCATCGGGTTGATGTGCCTGAGCAATGTGACCTGGCCCCAATACCAGCGTTTGACAGCCAAGTTGCTGTAGATAAGGCGCTTCAGTGGCATAGTTCACCACCTCCGGTTGCTGTCCGCTTAGGGCTGCCACCTGCTGGCTCCAGTCACTACTGGCATCGCCTTTAAATGCTTCCGAGCCTGGATAGAGATTAAAGATTTCTAGGCTGTCGGGATATTGATCGGTAATAGGCATAAGGTATTGGCGGAGCAATACTTCAAGATCGGGCAGAGGGATCCCCGGAATTGGGCGAAGATCCAGATGGAGCTCGCAACAGCCACAGATGCGATTTGCGGCATCACCACCATGAATATGCCCTAGATTGAGCGTCGGATAAGGCACGCTGAATACGGATTCTTGGTAACCTTGTTTCAGGTGCTCGCGGAGTTTTAGCAATTGGCTAATAGCTAAATTGATGATCTCAATAGCATTGAGTCCCAGTTCAGGATCTGAAGAATGGCCACTGCGACCGGTAATGCGGATCCCTTTTGCTAAATGTCCCTTGTGCATATAGACAGGACGAAGACCGGTGGGTTCTCCGATGATGGCATAATCTGGTTGGATCTTACGTTCAGCAGCAAATGCCTTCGCGCCATTCATCGTGGTTTCTTCATCTGCGGTAGCCAGAATATAGAGTGGCCGCTTTAATTCCGTCAGAGGCAGTTCCTGTAAGGCTGCAATAATCAGGGCAAAAAAACCTTTCATGTCACAGCTGCCCAAACCATACCAGCGGCCATCTTTTTCCGTCAGGGTAAACGGGTCACTGTTCCAGCGCTGTTGATCAAACGGTACGGTATCTGTGTGGCCACTGAGTAATAATCCCCCCCGACTGTCTGGTGGCACTATGCTGGCCAACAGATTTTGTTTTCCTCGGCTGCTAATCACCTGCTTGACCTCACAGCGGAAGCCCAGATCAGTTAGCCAGTGATGCAGATGCTGGATTAGTTGGTCATTAGCCTGATCCTGGCTTGGATCCAGTGAGCTGATGGAGGGGCTGGCAATTAGGGTCTTAAAACAGGTGTGCAAATCCGGCACGGCAGTCATGGTCTTTCCTTAAAAATATCAAAAATAGTTATTCAATATTATTGCATAGTTAGTTTTTTGTGCTACTCTGTCAACCAGCTAAAAATTTCTTCATGTACGGAGCGGTAACATGGCCACATCAATCAGCAGCATTCAGGGGTTCAATACTCTGCTGCAACACGTTTTTCCTTGCCTACGACGATAATCCCCGCCATTTTTCGGCCGCTCCGGCTACCTCTGTTCCAATCGTTAATTTGTTCATGCCAAATAATAAGGACGTTACCAATGAAGCACATCGCCGTCATCGGAGCAAGCGGTTATACCGGTGCACAAATGGCTTGTCAGATTGCATCCACCCCAGGATTTGCACTGCAAGGGCTCTATGTTTCTGCTGAAAGTGAAGATTTGGGTAAATGTTTAAATACGCTGTACCCCGGATATCCACAACTGAACATTGAGCTACAAGGATTGACTGAAGCAGCGCAGGAGCAGATAGCTAGGCAAGCCGATGCCGTGGTGTTGGCAACAGATCATCGCGTCAGTGCTGCTTTGGCGGCTTGGTTTGTGGCACAGCAAGTACCTGTCTTTGATCTCAGTGGTGCCTACCGTTTTATTGATGCGACGGCCTATCCAGCTTGGTATGGCTTTACTCATCCCGAGGCAGAGCTGTTATCTGCAGCCGTTTATGGGTTGGTGGAGTGGCATGCTGCTGATATTGCTAAGGCCAAATTAATTGCGGTGCCAGGTTGTTACCCAACGGCGTCATTGCTGGCGCTAAAGCCTTTGGTTGGCATGTTGGATACCAGTGTGCGGCCGGTGATTAATGCTGTGAGCGGCGTGACGGGGGCTGGCCGTAAGGCGCAATTACATACCAGTTTCAGCGAAGTCAGCCTGACACCTTACGGGGTACTTGGGCATCGGCATTGGCCTGAAATTGAAACCCAGCTGGGTCGTGAAGTGATTTTTACGCCGCATCTGGGCAATTTTAAGCGCGGCATTCTGGCCACTATCACCGTTAAATTACAGCCTGGTGTCACGCGTCAGGATATAGCAAACGCATTTGCTGTGTATGACGATTGTGAACTGGTGCATATGCTGCCTAACGGTTTTCCTAAGATCGATGATGTTGCTGGAACACCCTTGTGTTTGATGGGGTGGCAGTACCATGAAAGCAGCGGTTATCTGGTGATTGGTAGCGCAATTGATAATTTACTCAAAGGTGCTGCTGGGCAGGCAATGCAGTGCATAAAAATTCATTTTGAACAAAATTGAATTTAAGGGGCTGAAAATGGAACAAAGCAGTTTATTGCCGGCAAAGAGCGCGACAACAACACCCTTGGTACTCAAAGTCGGCGGAGCTCTGCTGGAAAGTGACATCGGACTGAGCCGGTTGATGGCGACGGTTGCCGACTTATTACGCGCTGGGCGCCCTTTGGTGATGGTGCATGGTGGCGGTTGTTTAGTTGAGCAGCAATTAAGCTGCAATGGCATGGTGACAGAAAAACGAGATGGTTTGCGGATCACCCCGCCGGAGCAAATGCCCATTATCGCTGGCGCGTTGGCTGGCAGTGCCAATAAACAGTTGCAGTCTGCCGCTGTCGCAGCAGGGATCACTTCAGTGGGATTATGCCTTGGTGATGCCGCTATGGTGGTGGCTGAGATAAAAGATCCCGCATTGGGCGCCGTCGGCCAGGTGACAGGGCAAGACCCGGCGCTGCTGATGTTTTTATTGAGTAAAGGGTGGTTGCCACTGATCAGTTCGATTGCATTGGACAACAAAGGTCAGCTGCTCAATGTCAATGCTGATCAGGCCGCTGCCGCTATTGCGAAGCTATTGGGTGGTGAATTGATACTGCTATCTGATGTTTCCGGGGTGTTGGACGGTAAAGGGCAGTTAATCGGGCAATTGGATCAGCAAGGCATCAGTGATCTTATCAATCTGGGCATAGTGGCTGAGGGGATGAAGGTAAAAGTGGCTGCAGCGCTTGAAGTGGCGCAGTGGTTGGGGGCGCCGGTACAGGTGGCATCTTGGCGGGATGCGAGGCAGATGCAGGCTTTGCGTCAAGGCGCGCGCATTGGGACGCAAATTCTGCCTTGAATGGAGTAAAAGAAAACGTGAATCCGGGAGAGAAACGCAATGGATAAGTTACTGACACTAACAGAATTAACTCAACAACAATTGCTCGACCTACTGGCTTTGGGCCGCAGTGTTAAAGCTGAGCCGGACCGATACCGACAGGCATTGGCTGGCCGCAATGTGGTGATGTTGTTTGAGAAACCATCCCTGCGAACCCGGGTTAGTTTTGATATCGGTATTAATAAGCTCGGTGGCCACTGTCTGTATTTGGATCAGCAAAATGGCGCACTGGGGCAGCGGGAGTCCGTTGCGGATTTTGCGGCTAATCTGTCCTGCTGGGCTGATGCCATTGTTGCTAGAACCTTTAGCCATCGCACGCTGGAAACACTGGCGGCTCATGCATCGGTTCCTGTGATCAATGCCTTGTCAGATCTTTACCACCCTTGTCAGGGACTGGCAGATTTTTTGAGCTTGTCTGAAGTTTGTCCAGATTTGACCGCTCTGAAGCTGGCATACATAGGGGACGGTAATAATGTCACCCATTCTTTGATGTTTGGTGCCGCGCTGTTAGGGGCTTCTATGACGGTGATCTGTCCGGCGGGACATTTCCCCGATGCCTTAATGGTGGCGAAAGCTAAGCAATTGGCGGCGCAACATGGTGGTGAGATCCGTTTAAGTGACAACCCTGAGGATATTGCTGGGCATCAGGCTGTGTATACCGATACCTGGATTTCCATGGGGGATAACACCAGCTTTGCGGAGATTGAAGCCAAGTTTATGCCTTATCAGGTGAATAGCGGGCTGATGGCAACAGCTGATGCCAGCTGGTTTATGCATTGTTTACCTGCACACCGGGGACAGGAGGTCACCGATGAGGTGATCGATGGCGCGGGCTCTTTGGTGCTGCGTCAGGCGGAAAATCGCATGCATGCACAAAATGCCCTGCTATTAACCCTACTTAACACAGAGTTTGCGGTGTGATGATCGCCGCATCTCAGATACAGATTTGAATAAAGGAAAGACATAATGAACGATAAGGTGAAAGTCAAAAAAGTCGTACTGGCTTACTCCGGCGGTTTAGATACCTCTGCCATTATCCCATGGCTGAAAGAAAACTATGATAACTGCGAAATTATTGCATTTTGCGCCGATGTTGGTCAGGGCGAGGCTGAATTAGCCGGCATTGAAGCCAAGGCACTGGCTTCTGGTGCTTCAGCTTGCTATGTGGTCGATTTAAAACACGCTTTTGTGCAGGATTATATTTATCCCACCGTTGCTAGTGGCGCGATCTATGAGGGAACTTATCTGCTAGGGACTTCTATGGCCCGGCCGGTGATTGCTAAGGCTCAGGTTGAACTGGCCCGCCAGGTAGGGGCGGATGCTCTATGTCATGGTTGTACTGGCAAAGGCAATGATCAGGTGCGTTTTGAAGGCTGTTTTGCCGCACTAGCACCGGATCTGACCGTGATTGCGCCTTGGCGGGAATGGGATATGGTCAGCCGGGAAGATCTGCTGGCGTATCTGGCTGAGCGGGATATTCCCACTACCGCCAGTGCCACCAAGATTTACAGCCGAGATGCCAATGCGTGGCATATTTCCCACGAAGGGGGCGAACTGGAAGATCCTTGGAATGAGCCATCAGAGCAGGTCTGGACGATGACCGTCGCGCCGGAGGCTGCCCCTGATACGCCAGCTTATGTCAGCTTGACGCTGGCCCAAGGCAAAGTGTGCGCGGTGAATGGGGAGGCAATGTCACCCTATCAGGTGTTGATGACGCTCAATGAACTGGCTGCTGCTCATGGTGTAGGCCGGGTGGATATAACCGAAAACCGTCTGGTGGGGATGAAATCCCGTGGTTGTTATGAAACCCCCGGCGGGACGGTAATTTTTACCGCATTGCGGGCAATTGAAGAGTTGGTATTGGATCGCCAGTGCCGGGAGTGGCGGGAACAGGTGGGCGCCAAGATGGCGCAACTGGTGTATGACGGCCGCTGGTTTACGCCGCTGTGTGATTCGCTGCTGGCGGCTTCTGCATCCTTGGCTGAAGGCATTAATGGTGAGGTGGTGATTAAGCTATATAAAGGCCAGGCGATAGCAGTGAAAAAACGTTCTCCTAACAGCTTGTACTCAGAAGCATTTGCCACCTTTGGTGCCGATGATGTGTATGACCAGCAACATGCTGAGGGCTTTATTCGGCTCTATTCTTTGTCCAGCCGGATCCGGTCGCTGGGCATTAAATAATTTACTGACATAAATAAGCGATGTGGCAGTCAGTTGCCACATCGCAGGTAGATAAAGGAGAAGGTCATGGCCTTATGGGGTGGCAGATTCAGTGGCGAAAGCAGCGTACTGTTCAAACAGTTTAATGACTCACTGCCGGTGGATTATCGTTTAGTTGAGCAGGATATCCGTGGTTCGGTCGCTTGGGCGGCAGCCTTGGTGAGTGTCGGGGTATTAACTGAGAATGAGGGGCTGGCGTTGAAAGCCGCCTTAGCGGAATTGCAGCTGGAAGTGGCGCAGGCGCCGGAGATTATTCTGCGCAGTGGCGCTGAAGATATCCATAGCTTTGTTGAGCAGGCGCTGATCGCTAAAGTGGGAGACCTCGGGAAAAAACTCCATACAGGCCGTTCCCGTAATGATCAGGTGGCGACCGATCTTAAACTTTGGTGTAAAGATAAAGGCATGGTGCTTAGCGCGCTAGTGACTGAAGCTTGTCAGGCTCTCGTGGCGTTAGCCCAGCGGGAACAAACATCTGTTATGCCAGGCTATACCCATTTACAGCGGGCTCAACCAGTCACTTTTGCCCACTGGGCGCTGGCTTATGTGGAGATGCTTGAGCGTGATGCCAGTCGCCTGACTGACGCAATGACACGGCTTAATACCTGTCCGTTAGGCAGTGGCGCATTGGCCGGGACGGCATATGCCATTGACCGTCACGCCTTAGCTGCCAGCCTAGCATTTGCGGCGCCCACCCTAAATAGCCTTGATGGCGTATCGGATCGGGATCATGTCGTGGAGCTTTGCGCTACGGCGTCCATTAGCATGATGCACTTGAGTCGGATGGCAGAAGATTTGATTTTCTTTAACTCAGGAGAGGCTGGATTTATTGAGTTGGCTGATGAGGTGACATCGGGATCATCCCTAATGCCACAGAAGAAAAATCCTGATGCCCTTGAGTTGATCCGGGGCAAAACCGGCCGGGTGTATGGCGCGCTGACGGGCATTCTTACCACGATGAAAGCACTGCCGTTGGCTTATAACAAGGATATGCAGGAAGACAAAGAAGGCCTGTTTGATGTGATGGATACCTGGCAATTGTGTCTGGAAATGACCGTGTTGGTATTGTCCGGCTTGAAGGTTAAGCCACAGCAAACATTGGCGGCAGCGCAACAAGGGTATGCCAATGCCACTGAGTTAGCTGATTATCTGGTCGCCAAAGGGATCCCGTTTCGTCAGGCGCACCATATTGTTGGCGAGGTGGTGCTGCAGGCCATCGCCAATAACCAGCCGATTGAAGCCATGTCACTGGCGCAATTGCAGCAATTTGCCGTACAAATTGAAGATGATGTGTATCAGGTGTTGACGATTGAGTCCTGTCTCAATAAGCGCGATGTACTGGGAGGTACAGCGCCTGCCAGAGTCGCCGCAGCCATTGCGCAGAAACAGGCGCTGATGACCTCTGCTGATTAAGTACACGGTTAGTTGCAGTATAAAAATAAAAACGCCATCCGAGGATGGCGTTTTTTTGTTTTTCCAATATCACAGCGGTGGCTTACCAAAGCCCTTTTGCTTTAACTCGCGCAGCTTTGCTGAGCTGATCATCTAAAGCCGGTTGTGGCGTGGCATCAGCCTGAGCCGATTGCGGCCGTTGCTTTAGCTCGCTGCGGATCGCTTTGAGTTGCGACAGCAGTTTATCCTGCGTCAGTGAAATCCCCGCCAGTTTGGCAGATAATTCACTGTTATCCACTGTCGCAGTTGTTGGCTGGCTGTCCACAGGTTCAGCCGCTTTCGCAGTGAGGGCCTGCAACTGCTCGCTAAGTTGCTGCTGACCATCCAGTAACTGTTGCAACAATGTCTGCTGCTGATCCAGTAGCGCCTGCTGCCCGTCAAGCAATTGCTGAGTCTGATCCTCTGCTGCCTGTGGCTGCACGGCTTCAGGCTGATTGGCCTGCAATAGTGCGGTCAGTTTCTGCCATTGGCTGTCAGACAGTCCTCCTCGCTGCTCTTCACAGTAAGGTAGCCCGGCTGCCTGCATAATATTCAGCACATTGACATGGGTCAGGTTGCTGGGGGTTAACACCTGAGGCAGCAGGGTTGGCAATGTCGGTGCCAGTTGGTGCATCACCAGACCGGACAGATAAAGATCCCGGTGAAAGCGATTGCGCCGCTGTTGGCTGGCCTGACTGTCATCTTGGCGATCTTTTTCCTGATTCTGCCAGCGCTTGAGTAGCTCAATGGCATACTCATGGCTTTCATGACTGTCGGGGTCCAGGGTAAAGCTGCATCTAACCTGCATAGTTCACCTGTTACTCTGCGTCAGCAGCGTGATAACAGCAGATTTCCCGGGACAGGGCCTCTTGAGGCTCTGGGACCACAATAATTTTGTCTGCCAGTGTTGGATAGGCTTCGCGAATTGCTGGCTCAACCAGTAATGCGCCACCGCCAACCAGATAAATACGGTTCGGGTTACGGGCAAAAACTTTGGCTTCATAAGCGACGGCATTACCCAGCTCATGAATTTTGTTTTCAATACGCTCCAGTACCCAGTCGACTTTGCTCAGATCGTTGATCACCTGCTCAACAAAGTCACGGTTGTGACGTTGTTTGATCAGCTCGTTAGCGACCAAGTAGCTGGCATCGCTGTCGGCCGCGGCCAAGGCTTTGCGTGTCGCATCTGTCACCATGGATACACCGATTTCGGCATTACCATAAACAGCAGAGACATCATCAAATTCACCAACGATAACGCCCATATCCAAAGTGGTGCCACCGCAGTCGATTACCAGAGATTTGGTAAATTGATTCACACCTGAGTCCATCAGGGTGGTCAATACTGCTGGCAGACTTTCTGGTAACACTTCCACATCAGTGATAGTGAACAGTTCGCCTTTGTTCAGCTGAATTTCTCGCATCAAATTGGCTTTTTTGCGGGCGATATTCGCTTCATTCTTCTGGCAATCATCAGCGTTGTAATACTCTGTGATTGGCAGGGTGACCAAAATGCTGACAGGACCCGGTTGTACCCCTGTCTGCAGCAGAGCATGGTGTACGGACAATAGGTTCAGATCGTCGTACTGGAATGCTACATGGGTGGTAGATAGGGCTTTGTCTGATGTGGCGTCATAGGTATATTTGGTTTCACCAACTTGGTAGTTATATACCTTTCTGTCACTTAGCAGTGCCGCACTTTTCCAATCTTTGCGAAAGGAGTTGGGAGAGGTAATACTGCGTACTTTTCCGTTATCAATCCAACTGATTTTGACGTTGGTAGACCCGTCATCTATCGCAAACTTCATTACACCTGTGCTCATCCTCATCTCCCGCGTAAAATATGGCTATAGCGAATAAAGGCGACAGTTTATTAAATCAGTTTGAATTTGATACAGAGAAAAATGCTTGCGACTTGACCGTTTGCTGCTTTATCAAACGATTTGTATCAGAATGTACCTATAAGATGGTATAAAAAGCGAGCAGGGCAGCTTTTGAAGCCGCACAAAAAAATTTACCTGTACCCATCAGTGAGCACAGGTAAATCATTTACGTTAGTTTAACTGGGTACTCGCGCTATGAATGCTATACAGCACGCATTATGACCGTTTTGCCGCCGCGATTTCATCTTCCCAGCAGATCTGCCCACCCCGCACACCATCAACTTTCTCACTAAACTGTTTTTCCAGTACATGGCGTTTAATTTTCAGGGTGGGGGTCAGAATGTCATTTTCAATGGTCCACGGGGTCTGAGCCACAATAATGGCATCTACAGTTTCATGGGACTCCAGCTGTGGGTTCACACTATCCAAGGTATGTTGTAATGACTGGCGGACTTCATCTCTGGGTTGCAACATGGCAGATTCGGATAATTGCACTAAGGCGATAGGATGGGGCAGGCCTGAGCCGATAACACAGATAAGTTCTACATGGGGATCCTGAGCCAAGCGGCGCTCAATCGGTACGGGCGCAACATATTTGCCTTTGGAGGTTTTAAAGTTGTCTTTGACCCGGCCGGTAATACTGATACAGCCATCGTCATCAATTTCACACACATCCCCGGTATGAAAAAAGCCATCACTGTCAAAAGCGGCAGCGGTTGCCTCCGGTTGACGGTAATATTCCCGCATCAGCCCCGGGCTTTTTACCAGCATTTCATCGCCCGGGCCTTTTTTTACCCGACAACCATCGATTGGCTTGCCAACCGTGCCAATTTTTCGCAGGTCAAAGGGGTAATTGATAATGGAGTAAGCACAATTTTCTGTCATGCCCCAAGCTTCACAAATATCAATACCAATACTGTGATACCACTGCAGTAGTGATGGTGGAATTGGCGCAGAACCAGAGCCATGCAACCGACATTTATCCAATCCAAGGCCTTGCTGAATTTTGCGTTTAACCACATTACGCAGCAGGGGAATTTTCAACAGCAGGTTGAGCTTGGAAAAGCTGCCGATCTTATTGACGATATTTTGTTGAAATAGACTCCATAGCCGGGGAACGGAGAAAAACACCGTTGGGCGGCAGTGCTGCACGTCAGCAACAAAGGAGTCCAGACTTTCAACAAATGACACTATGGAGCCGGAGTAAAAAGAAGAGCCTTCAATGGCGACTCGCTCAGTAATATGCGCCAGTGGCAGATAGGACAACAGGCGGTCATCTCCATGGGTGCGCAAATCCCGCACGACAGCGCCACAGGTCCAGCCAAAAGAAGCATAGGTATGTACCGCGCCTTTAGGATGACCGGTTGAACCTGAGGTATAAATGATGGTCATGACCTGTTCGGGCTGTGGCAAGGGGGCATCGATTAGTGGTTGTCCCATTTTCATCAGTTGTTGCCAACAGTATTGAGCGGGCATGGTGTCATAGGGCAGTGATAACCGTAGAATATCGCCTTTTACGCCAGGTTCCTGATCACTCCAGTAATCCAGTTTGCCAGTAAAAATGGCTTTGGCGCCACTGTGTTCTAAGACGTATTTAATGGTGTCGGCATTGGCAGTGGGATAAATCGGTACACTGATATAACCGCCGTACATAAGGGCTAAATCGGTAATAAACCATTCCGCGCAGTTTTTCGATAAGATGGCGACCTTGTCACCGGGAACGAGACCCAGATGGCGCAAAGCCCCAGCCAACTGCTGCATCTGTTGCTGCACATCCCGCCAGCTGAATTCAACATATTTGCCTTGTACTGGCTGCTTGAGATAAGTGCGGTCTCCCTGCACTTGTACCCAATGTGCCAGCATTTCCACCGGTGTTTTGATCTGATTTTCCATGAGCTTATCACTTTTCCTGAATGGCTAATTGCGGCATTCCATTAAACAATGATCCAGTGTCGCTGACTCAGTATGGCGAGTTTTGTGAACTAGCGCAAACACAAGAAATTTTAATATATTCCAATTTAAACAATTGGTTAAATTGATTTTATACAAGCTCAATTCGCCGCTGTCGTCACAGACTGGCGCATCAACTGCCACCAATGACTGTCGGCGACAATCTGGCCTTGTGCATCCAGTGGCGGGTAGGGCAAACCTTTACGGCGGCAGGCTTTGGCATAGATAGGATGACCATGTTCAAACAAAATGGTCTGACACTGTTGCTCATCCAATCGTCGCTGACCATACATCCCAGCTCGGCTACGTTGACGTTGGGCTTCATATAAAAGTAATGCTGCAGCCACGGAAACATTGAGGGATTGCACCATGCCGATCATGGGGATGGTGACTTGATAATCGGCCATTGCAGTCGCCGTGGCGCTGACGCCATCTTTTTCATGGCCAAGCACAAAGGCGGTGGGTCGGGTATAGTCTAACTGGGTATAGTCCACCGCATTGGCACTCATCCCCGTGGTGATAATCTGCATTCCCTGACGTTTAATTTCTGTCAGCGCCTGGGTGATAGTGGCGTATTTACAGGTGTGAACCCATTGTTGGCTACCGGAGGCGGTGTTGCCCGACACCCAGCGGTTGGGATCGGGCCAGACGGCATGTACCTGACCCACCCCCACAGCATCTGCCGTGCGAACGATTGCTGCAAGGTTATTATTTTTGTGCACCTGATCCAGACAGATAGTCAGATCTGGCTGGCGGTTATCCAGCATGTGGTTAATGCGGGCAAAGCGTTCCGGGCTCATTGGCAATCCTTGAAATAGTGTCCTTAGATAACAGTTAGTGCGCTGTTTGCCCTGACAGCATAATGCTGCCATATCCTCTATATCAATCTATTCAGCACTGCTCTGGTGACACCACTTTTCTCTTCCGCTTCTCTGCATGTCGCACAGTGCTTGGCAGCCAACATTGTTTGCTATTCATCTTTCCACTCAAACACAATTGACGTTGAGGTACATGCAAAGGTGCGAAGCACAGTTGTGGGCCTTAGAGCACCATAACCCCATCGATTTCCACTAAGGCCCCTTTTGGTAGTTGGCTGACACCAATGGCGGCACGGGCCGGATAGGGCTGTTGAAAGTGGCGACTCATCACCTCATTGACTGTGGTGAAGTTGGCTAAGTCGGTCAGATAGATATTCAGTTTGACAATATCGGTAAGGGAGCCGCCAGCTGCCTGACAGACGGCTTGCAGGTTTTGTAACACTTGCTCTAGTTGCGGAGTAAATTCGTCAGCGACGAGTTGCATATTGGTGGGATGAAGTGGAATTTGGCCAGAGAGGTAGACAGTATCCCCGACTTTGACGGCTTGGGAATAAGTGCCAATTGCCTGCGGTGCGCTGTCGGTTGCAATAATGGATTTGTCGGCCATAACGATCTCCTTGTCTGCCGGTGGGTGCCACCAGGGCACCATGCACCGCTGACCGGGAGATCAGCGGTTTCTTGAAGTACGCAATACTTCCGGCAGTACCCGGATCCGGCGCATCACATTGGCCAGGTGGATCCGGTCATGGACCGAAATACGTAAATTAATCAGATAAACCCGACCATCGCGCTCTTCGGTGCTCAGGTTATGAATATTGGAGCCTTCTGCGGCAATAATGGAGGTAATCTTCGCCAGAGCACCTTGGTGGTTAACCAGCTCAATACGCAGATTGGCCTGATATTCAGCCCCTTCGACATTATCCCACTGTACTGGAATATATTTCTCCGGTTCCATCTCATAGCCACGGATATTGGCGCAGTTTTCCATGTGCACCACCAGACCTTTACCTGGGCTGACGTGGGCAACGACAGTATCCCCTGGAATTGGGCGACAACAGTTGGCAAAGGTGACCAACATGCCTTCCGCGCCGCGGATAGGCATCAAAGGGTTATCCCCTTGGGTTTTCGGCTCAGATTTACCCAGTAAGCGTTGGGCGATCACCAAACTCATGGCATTGCCAAGGCCAATATCCGCCAGCAGCTCATCTAAATTGCCATGGCGGGTTTCTGTTACGACCTTCTCCACCTGATCGGGAGCGATGGTATCCAGTGCAATGCCACCCAAGGCGTGGTTAAGCAAGCGTCGACCTAGCGCAATGGCATCATCCGCCGTCAGACTTTTTAGCAACTGACGGATTTTAGAGCGGGCTTTGGCGGTAACGACAAAGTTAAGCCATGCCGCATTGGGCCGACTGTTTTTGGCGGTAATAATTTCGACTGTTTGACCGCTTTGTAACGGTTGGCTTAATGGATAAGCCTGCCGGTTAACGCGGGCACCGACACAGGTATTGCCGACATCAGTATGGACTTCATAGGCAAAATCCACCGGAGTGGCACCCAGTGGCAGCTCGAGGATCCGGCCATCTGGGGTGAAAACGTAGATCTCTTCTGGGAAGAGTTCGGTTTTAACGTTTTCGACAAATTCATAGGAGTTCGTGGCGCTTTGCTGTAACTCCAGCAAGCTCTGCATCCACTTACGGGCACGGACCTGGGTAGTGGTTCCTTCCCCTTCCTGCTCACCATTTTTATACATCCAATGGGCTGCTACGCCTTTGTCCGCCATCTGATTCATATCTTCAGTACGGATTTGGATTTCAATCGGAGTGCCGCGAGGGCCGATAAGTGAGGTGTGCAGTGATTGATAGCCATTGGCTTTGGGGATGGCGATATAGTCTTTAAAGCGTTTTAATTTCGGCTTGTATAGACTGTGCATCGCGCCCAGTACGCGATAGCAGGTATCCACTGAATCCACTAAAATGCGGAAAGCATAAAGATCAGCAATTTCGGTAAATGGCAGCTCTTTATGGCGCATCTTGTTATAGATGGAAAACAGGTTTTTTTCCCGGCCGGTGACTTCGGCGTGGATGCCGTTGTCTTCCAAACGGGTGACAATCGCTTCATGGATATTGTCGATAATGGCTTTACGGTTACCCCTGGCGGCATTCAATGCAGCTTTTAGCGCCCGGTAGCGCATAGGGTAGTAGGCCTGAAAGCCCAAATCTTCCAGCTCATTCTTAATATTATGAATACCAAGACGGTTGGCTATTGGGGCATAAATTTCTAAGGTTTCGCGTGCAATCCGACGGCGTTTATCCGGCCGCAGCGCGCCAAGGGTGCGCATATTATGGGTGCGGTCAGCCAATTTGATGAGGATAACCCGGATATCCAAGGTCATGGCCATCACCATTTTGCGGAAGTTTTCCGCTTGGGCTTCTTTTTTATCGCGAAACTTTAGCTTATCCAGCTTAGACACACCTTCGACCAATTCCGCCACCGAGGCGCCAAACATTTCTGCAAGGTCCTGATGGGTGACATAGGTGTCTTCGATGGTGTCGTGCAGGAGGGCAGCCATCAGCGTCTCGTGATCGAGACGCATCTCGGCCAGGATGCGGGCAACCGCAACCGGGTGTGTAATATAAGGTTCGCCACTGGTGCGTGTCTGGCCTTCGTGCGCCTTATCGGCAACAACAAAAGCCTGCCTGAGTAATTCAACCTGTCCGGGCTCTAAATAGCCGGACGCAGACTCCTTGAGACCTTCAAACAGATACAAGCAGCGCTCCTTACATCAAATTACAGTGAACGGCCTTCAGCGATTGCGGTAACCGCAGCCAGTTCTGCTGCTTCACGTTCACGAACACTTTGACGCTCATCAGCGTCCAGAGTCTGGGCGTTAACCAGGCCCAGTTCGATTTCACGCAGGGCGATCACTGTGGGTTTGTCGTTCTGCTCTTCTACCATTGGGTCTTTGCCCTGAACGGCGATTTGGCGAGCACGACGTGCAGCAACCAGGATCATGTCAAAACGGTTGCCGATCTGCTTAGCGGCGTCTTCTACAGTTACGCGAGCCATGGGATGAAACTCCAGTATTTTCGTGAGGGAAAAATGACGCAAAATTGTACATGAAGGCAGTTATTCTGCCAACAGATCATTAAGCATACCACTATGGGCATGGATCTGACTAGCGCCGGTTAGACGCTGGCTGCGGATAATGGCCCGCATATCGGCCAGCGCGGTATCAAAATCATCATTGATGATAATGAAGTCGTATTCATGATAGTGGGACATTTCCGATACTGCCTGCGCCATACGGCCGGCAATGACCTCATCACTGTCTTGGCCGCGACCAGTCAGACGCTGTTCCAGCTCGCGACGAGATGGCGGCAGAATAAAAATGCCAATGGCTTCTGGCATCAGGGTCTTCACCTGTTGCGCGCCTTGCCAGTCAATATCCAAGAACACATCAATGCCTTGGGCTAGCGTCTGCTCGATTACCAGGCGGGAGGTACCGTAAAAATTACCGAACACTTCGGCCCATTCAAAAAAAGCACCCTGTTCAATCAGCACTTTAAACTCATCGACAGAGACAAAGTGGTAATGCTGACCATGTACTTCGCCGGGACGTGGCTGACGTGTGGTGTGAGACACGGACACCTGCATATCGGCAGGTTGATCTTTCAGCAATGCTGAAATCAGGGAAGACTTACCCGCCCCACTGGGGGCAGAGACAATAAAAAGGTTACCACGCGCACTCATGGCCAAATATCCGCTATCAGGTGAAAAATCAGAATAGCCAGATATTATAACTGGCCTGACGGCCTCAATACCAGCGCGGCGCCCGTCTCTGGCCGTCAGTTATCACTGACAAGCGTGATTGATTTGGGTAAGCTGCTGATATTGGGTTGAGAGAGGATTAAGGCTTTGCAGAGGTTGTTGAATGAGATCAAGGGGAAGGAGTCCCCACGCCGTTTTTTGAGTGTGTTTGCTATCGTCTGGTTGGCTGTATTGCTGGGGCCTTATCTGCTGGGAAGTGGCCTGCTGTTTGGCATTATGCTGCTACTTGCTGTGATTGGTCTGATGTCAGCGATGGTTGAACCTCGGCGGCCATTGCTGCAGCCTGTTACGGCCTTTATGTTACCACTGCTGTTATTCACTGGCGGCGTGGTGACACTGACCTTGCCAGCACCTCAATTCTGGCCACTGCTGCCCTTGCTGTTATCGCTGCCGCTATTGTGGCAGCGTATGGGTGGCTTGCGTCAGGGGACACAAATGGCAAGCTGTCATAGCGATGTCAGTTCGTCACTGGCTGCAGCAGATACGACAAGCGATGTGCAACACCAGCCCAGCACATCGACTGGCACCGTGAGTCAACGGGTGGAACCCGTTTTTGGGGCGACTTTAACTGATGCCACCGCAAGTACAGTTTCGGTGGCCGATGAGGCAACAGCGGATGTGGGGCATATTGCCAATAGTGACGCTCCCAATAGTGAAGCTTGGCTGCAGGATAACGACAATGATACTGGTTTTACCTTGTTGCCCTTTTGGCTTGCGGCAAAAAGCGCACCACGTTGGGCCTTAGTCTCTGTTGCTGCTACCTTGGTGCTGATCAGCGTCATTATGATGCTGGCAAACTTTATACAAGCCGTTCCCGATAGCGCCGATACAGAGACATTGCCGCAGAGCATCACTGTCCCAGCCCTACCGACGCCGAAGGATCAGGTTAAATTACCAGACGGATTTGCGCTGGCATTACAAGATCGTCAGCTGATTTTTAGTTGGTTGGGCGAGAAAGACGCCGCCGGTACCCTGTGGTCGCTGGCAACGGCAACTGGGGATAGTCGCTGCAGTGAGCTGACTTTTAATGATGGCTCCGCTTTTCGGCCCATTCGTGTTATCACCGACGCCAGCGGCGAAACCCAAGCCTGGTTTTCACCGTTAGATGCCCGAGATGTGATCCGTAATGTGGCCCACCGGGGCAATGCAAGATTGTGCGGTTACCGCTTTTCCCTCAAGGGCACTCAGTCACGGCTTGAGGCTCATCAGGCATTTGCCCCATTACTCTGATGTTATGGCGGTCAGTACTACTGACCGCTCAATGTGTTTTGGCCGTTGGCGTTTGCCAATAAAATTTGCCCTACAGCATGTGATGTTGTTGTGCCAGATATCACCCTTCGTCATTGTCATACAGGAGCCGTATGATGCTTTCCCTTATCCGTCAGCAGATATTGCCTCACTATGGTTTGGCTGCTGATAGCACCCATATTTCCCCTCTGGGACAAGGGCATATCAACCACACCTTTTTGCTTCGTAGTAGGGCAAGCGGCTTAGAAGGCACTGACTCTGCTGCCGGACTGGTGCTACAGCAGATTAATCGCCAGGTTTTTCCTCAGCCTTCTGCTGTGGTGGATAATGCCGCCCAAATTGCAGCGCACTTGCAGCGCAAACAGTTATCTGGGGAGTACCGCTTAGCCAATATGCAGCCTTATCCAACCCTGTCTGGCGCGCTATCGTTGACGTTAGCGGATAATAGTTTTTGGCGTGCGATAAGCTATTTACCCGATAGTATCAGTATGCAGCAGATGCCATCTGTGGCGTTGGCGGAACAAACCGCTTGGGCATTTGGCCATTTTAGTTATTGTCTGCGGGATTTAGATTACCGTGGTATTACTGAGGTGATCGCTGATTTTCACCATCTGCCGAAACGTCTGGCGGCATTAGAACAGGCGGTTGCGCAGGATAGTTATCAGCGGTTGGCGGGCTGCGAACAATGGGTATCTTTAGCACTGTCACAGCAGGCGTTGCTGACTGAGTTATCAACCTTATTACCCCAGTTACCGCAGCGGCTTTGTCATAACGACACCAAACTGAATAATTTGCTGTTTGACAGGCAAACAATGACGCCACTGGCGGTGGTGGATCTCGACACCTGTATGGTTGGGCCCTTGATGTATGATTTTGGGGATATGGTGCGTAGCGGCTGCGCTTCCCACGCCGAAGACGCCACCGAACTGGCGCAGGTAGAAATTCGGGCTGATCTGTTTGCTGCCATGGCCAACGGTTATTGCCGGGCGCTGGCTGGGAGTCTTTCTGCTGTTGAATGTGATAGCTTGTGGCTGGGGGTAAGGATTATGCCTTTAATGCTAGGCGCACGATTTTTAACGGATCACTTGCTTGGCGATGGGTATTTTCCTGTGGCGCATCCCGGTCATAACCTGCAACGGGCTGCCAACCAGTTTACCTTGTATACCAGTTTATTACGCCAACAAACCGTGCTGCGAGATTGCCTTAAAAGAGCCTGTGCTGAATAACGCTCGTACGGGGAAAACCCAACCAAAACTGTCCCGCCAACATTTAAAACTGTTGGCGGGACTGAGCAATATCGAATCGATAAGTTAAGATGCTAGCGGGTGCGACGTATAGTGATTTTCGCTACAGGATCATGCCAGTCATAAACGGATTGTTTTAAATCGCCTTCCCCATGCATGCCAGGAGATGGGTAAATAAAGCCTTCGCCGTTATCATCTGCTGACAATGCTTCCCCGCCACAACGTGGCCCCGGAATATGTTCACATTTCTCATCATTGGTTTCACTCCCCGCATCCCAAGCTTTGGCATACATCACCCGGGTACCCCAGCGCGGTAACCATTTGGCGCTGACGCCGACAAAGGTGTCATTGGTTGGCAGTAACATGGCGGCCATACTAAAACGCCGGGCGTAATAGACTGACTCCAGCGTAAAGGTCACCTTCTGCCCCGGGCCCAATAGCCCTTCGGTCACGGCGATCCCCTTCACCGCAGAAGATGCTTCCATATCCGCTTTTAATGGCGCTGTCATACCGCCTTCTGCCAATGCAGCAATGGCGTCACTGGCTTTATCACCAACCACAAAGGGTTTAAAACTGCGGGTATGACTGGCAGCAATAATCGGGGTGAATGATTGGCCGCGGGTAATATTCTGTACTGTAACTTCATATTGGCTCTTATAGGCTGCCAGCGCTTGCTGGGATGCCAGCATCAGCAGTGAGACTGCAACAGTTTGCTTCAACATAATCTTGCTCCCTTTCTCATTGTTAACGATATCCGTGCCGTTATCCCCGGGCGCTGATACCGTGGCAGAGCACTGTGCCTGCCCTATGGCCGGATGCTGTCCGGCTGCTACAGAACTGAAGCTAACAGTGAGTTATCACGCAAAGATCACGGCAAAGTCACGCAAGTCTAAAAATTCACCATCAAAATTTATCGCGCTGTTTTAACAAGGTTTTATTTGGTGGAGTGCGATGCTGATAAGTGCATGATATTTGTTGGGGCTGAATAACAATTTAGTGGTTAACAATGGGGCGTTATAGACAGTCAAGCTGGGAAGATCAGGATGAAGCAAATGATGAATCAGAGGGTTAATCACTCAGATGTGGGCGAAAGTACTCACAACCGATAGCTGAAGATGGCAGCGCGATATTTAGCAGCGACGAGTATTGCCCTGTGTTATCTCCAGCGGCATAGCCGTTGAATCACGCTGCGATCTAGATAGCTATTAGTCCCAGAAACTGGCAAATCTACAGCGATTATGGTGTTGTAAAGACTCATCATAATCCGGGCTGGTGGACACCTGATACCCAGCAGCACACAAGGCGCGTTTGATAAAATATGGGCTGCCGTGACTTGCGGTAATTTCACTGCTCCAATCATCTTGCTGCCCAGCTAGCAGTGTTGTGACTGCCGTTGTCAGTGGTGTTGGGTTGATATGATAGGCCAAGTGTTGAAAGACCCTATCATCGTTTGGTGTGGTAAGGGCGCTGGCTAAATATGAGTGGTTATTTGACGTTGGCGGGGTCGCTGCGACAGCGCCTGCGTCGAAGCTGACAGTAAAGTGACCCAGTGTTCCGATGGCGTGCAATTCCATTGCTGTCTCCCTGATTCGGTACATTGTACTGAATCAGCTTAACCCGATTGCAGCAACAAGCCTATGTGTTGGATCAAATGTCCTTTGCTTGTGTGTACGACCGTGCATTACCCCTTACAATATCGCCTATAGAATAATTCCTTATTGTTGATTAACTCTTATGCCTTACGATTGGATTTTGTTTGATGCCGATGAAACCCTGTTCCATTTTGATGCGCCCCGTGGGCTGACATTGATGTTTGCCCGGCACGGGGTGGAGTTTACCCCGGATGATTATGAGGCTTTTCAGGCTGTTAACTATCCACTATGGGATGATTACAATGCTGGGCGCATCGACGCTTACACCCTGAAAACCACCCGCTTTAACCACTGGGGCACACGATTAGGGATCAGCACTGAGCAGTTGCAGCTGGATTATATGCAAGCGATGGCAGATATCAGTACAACCCTGCCGGGCGTTGATGCCATGCTGCAGTCGTTACAGGGCCAGGTGCGATTAGGGATTATCACCAATGGCTTTACTGAGCTGCAACAGGCTAGATTGGTTCAAACCGGCTTAGATAACGTATTTGATCTTATGGTGATTTCAGAGCAGGTGGGCGCAGCAAAACCGGATCTGGCTATTTTTAAACATGCCCTAGGCAAAATGGCGAACACAGTACCGCAGCGGGTATTGATGGTGGGAGATAATCTGCAAACAGATATTCGCGGTGGCATCAATGCGGGTATGCATACCTGTTGGTATAACGCTGCTGGCGTAGATGGCAATAGCGCTATTAATCCGACAGTGACAGTGTCACACCATGAGCAGTTGCGTCAGTGGCTGCTTGCTGGTGGCCCTCAGCAAGATGCCGCAAACTAAACCGTGCATTAACATCATTTCTTAAAGATGATTCGAAATGATAACCGGGCATAAATATGTCCGGTTATCATGTGCGATAATTATTACGCGAAGCTATTTAAGATTGTTGTGTCGCTATCGGTTAGTACTCCGCCATCATGGCGCGGTAGCGACAATCATCTTCATACATCTGCTGAAATACCCGGTATTTGGCATCATAGAAGCGCTTGCTGCGATCCGCCTGAGGCGTCACGGTTTTGCCAATCCGGCTCATGGCATTCATCGCATCCGGGATATCTTGATAGCAGCCAGCGGCGACGGCGCCGAGCATGGCAGAGCCTAGCAGTACGGCTTCACTTTCTTCTGGCAGTAACATGGCGCAGCCAGTGGCGTTGGCGTGTTCCTGAATAAACACCGGGTTTTTGGTGCCGCCACCACACCCCATAATGGTGTCAATGGCGTAACCGGCTGCATTCATCTGCTCGATAATATGCCGGGTGCCCAGAGCAATGGCCTGAATGGTGGCCAAATACTGTAGCGCCATATCCTCTAAGGAGCGGTTCATGGTCAGGCCAGTCATACTGCCGGTCAGATGCGGGTTAGCCCGAGGAGAACGGTTACCATGGAAATAGGGCAGCACATGGCGATGGCGGGTTAAAAAGGCGATATCCTCTTTGTTGCCTGCCAGTTTCAGTAATTGATGGTTCAGCAGTTCATAAATGGTTTGCCCAGCTGCAGCGGCTTGATCCAGCGCCTGAGCATAATAGGGGTGGGCGGCAATCACATGATCAATTAAGGCGCCGGTGGCGGACTGTCCACCTTCATTTAGCCAGTAATTGGGGATCATCGCGCTGTAATAGGCACCCCATACACCATCGATAAAGTGGGCCGTTTTCGCCACGGCCATATGGCAACTGGATGTCCCGCCAATCAATGCCAATCTGCGGTTAAAGTCAGCGGCTTCTCCTGTCATGCCCGCCGCGCCCAATACCCCGATACCGCCAGCATGGGCATCAATAATGGAAGTACCAACTCGGGTACCTCTTACCAACCCCAGTTCTTGCGCTGCCTGCAGGGTCAGGCCATTGCCGATTGCTTCCCCCATCGGGCGGATATGACTACCAATGGCATGAGCATGATCGCTGAGCAAGTCATCCAACCCTATGGTGCGGAAATAATCTTTGTCCCATTTGCCTTCATGGCCCAAATAGGTCCACTTACATACGGTGGAACACAGTGAGCGACTGTCTTCCCCGGTTGCTTTCCAGGTCAGAAAATCTGGCAGATCGAAAAAATAGCCGGCTTTACTCCAGGTTTGTGGCATATTTTCTTTTAACCACAGTAGCTTGGGCGTTTGCATTTCCGGGGAGATGGTGTTGCCAACAAATGCCAGCACCGGGTGATGAGTGGCATTAATACGCTCAGCCTGAGCAATCGCGCGGTGATCCATCCACATAATAATGTTCTGCTCTCGCCGTCCGGTGGGGCTAACAGTGAGCGGTTGGCCGCGCTTATCTAGCACCACCATAGAGCAGGTGGCATCAAAACCGATCCCGCGCACTTGAATCGGCTCAATATTGGCTTGTGACACCGCATCGCGTACTGCCATACAGACACATTGCCAGATATCATCTGACGATTGCTCGACAAAATCGGCCCGGGGTTTAAACATCTGAATATCCCGTTTCGCTTCTCCGGCCTTGCGGCCACAGCTGTCAAATACGCCGGCTCGGGCACTGCCGCTGCCTACGTCTACACCGATAAAATAGCTGCTCATAACCGATTCCTATGCTTTATAACTTATGCGGCAAAAACAATTTGCGGCATGGGTTGAGACTGTTTCACTGCGCAAATCATTTTTTTGCTGTGGGCATCTGTAGGGCAATAAAGAGAATAAGGATGCCGCCCCACAGTGCCATGGTCAGATAACTGGAAACGCCCAGCAGGTTAAGGCCACTTTCCAGCGTCTGCAGCACAACCAGCGCCAGACAGATGCCGATAATGCGGCCAAAACCACCGTCAGGATTAATGCCACCCAGCACGGCGGCCAGAATCGCGACCAGCAGGTAGGACTCGCCATAACCGGCTTTGGCAGAATTGAACTTTGCCATCATGATCAGCGCCGCGACCCAGCACAGTACTGAAGAGATGACATAGACAGCGATCAGGCTGCGACGGGTATTGATACCGCTAAAGCGACTGGCGGTTTCATTGGAGCCGATCAAATAAATAGTGCGGCCTAGCGGGGTGTGTTCCAGGATCAGCCACAAACCAAAGGCAAACAGGGCAAATAGCAGAAGTGGCATGGGGATCCCCAGTACGGTGCCATTGCCCAGGGTGAGCAGGGCATCCGGGAAGCCGGCAATCACACTGCCGCCGGAAATCAGCACATTGAGGCCATTGATAAAGGTCATCATCCCCAGCGTTGCCAAAATGGGAGAAACACCAATCCAAGCGATCAGCAGGCCATTGGCTAACCCTACGACTACGGCGGTTGCCAGCCCCGCCGCCAGCGCCACCATCAACATGCCAAGGCTGTCAGGGTGCTGGGTAATAATGCCTGCCATAACTAGGGCGCAGGCATTGGTAGTGGCGATAATAGACAGGTTAATGCCGCCCGTGAGCATACAAACCGCCATGGCTAACGCCAGTACGCCCAGCAGTGGCATCTGGGATGACATGGACTGCAAATTAGCCAGCGAGAAAAAGGTGGTGCCAGATGTGCAGGCCATCAACACCATAATGGCGGCTAAGATCACCAGCAGATAGCGAATATTTTTATCACTGGGCAGTTTGAGGGAATTCATTAGCGCGTCCATCAGGCCTCCTGCTTTGCCTGTCGTTTTTCATTCAGCGCCGTAATACTGATGCTGAACAGAATGATGAGACCTGTTACCAGGGTATGCCAGTAAGATGGCACGCCCAGCAGGGTCAAACCGTTTTTCAAAATAGCCAATAATGCCACCCCGAGTACCACGCCCAACAGGGTGCCTTTGCCACCTGTCATACTGGTGCCACCCAATACCACGGCTGCCAGTACCGTTAGCTCAAAGCCCATGAGGGAGTTGGGTGCCACCGACTGGGTGATTTGGGTTTGCACGACTGCGGCAATCCCCGCCAACGCACCCATATAGCCATACACAAACAGGTTGAGGCCAAATAGATTGATGCCAATACGGCCCGCGGCATCACTGTTGCCCCCCATGGCGTAAATCTGGCGGCCAATGCGGGTTTTACCCATTAGTAGCGCCGTCAGGGCAATTACGCCCAGCAGCACGAGAATGGGTAAATTCAGGCTGTAGTCGTAGCCGTCACTGCCGGTAAATTTCAGCAGCTCCACCCCATTCATAAACCAGTCAGGGAAGCCATACAGCCAGTCACCGTTACTGAAATAGATCAACAGGCCGAAATAGACGTTCAGCATGGCGATGGTGATGATAATGGCGGGCACTTTGAGGAAATACACCAGCGCGGCATTCAGCATGCCCAATACCATGCCGGTGACAGCGGCAATTTCAAAGGCGAGGTAGAAATTGCCGCCATTGGCAAGGATATAACTGGCCATCAGATACTGGGCGATGGCCGCCGTGGCAGGGAAGGATATATCGATCCCCCCGGCGATCAGCACCACAAACAGGCCGCAGGCCATGATGCCAAGGATGGCGGAGCTGACGGTCATATCAAAGATATTGCCTAAGGTCATAAAGTCTTCCGTGCCCAGCCCCAGTGCAACTATCAGTAACACAATCAAGGCGGCTAGATAGCTTTCATGGTGTTGCCACAGATCTTTCAGGTTGGTGTGATGCAGAAATTCAGGCATTGACCGCCTCCATAATGTCTTGCTCACTGCAGTGGCTTGGGTTGAATTCATGGGTAAAGCGCCCCTCTTTCATCACGAGAACCCGGTGGCTGTTGTAAAAGACTTCTGGAATTTCATCACTGATCATCAAGATTGCCATGCCGCCTGCAGCTAGATCCCGCGCGATTTGGTAAATACTTTCTTTGTTGGCGATATCCACCCCCACAGTTGGGGCGTCCAGGATAAGGACGCTGGGGTTGGCGGCAATCCATTTGGCAATGGCAATCCGCTGGGCATTACCGCCAGACAGACTGGTGACCGGTAAGGCGGGATCTGACACCTTAATGGCCAGTGAACGGATCAGATTTTGCACTGTGTCACGGGCGCGGCGATGATCCAGCAGCCCGTGGCGGCTAAGCTGCGGCAAAATGGCGGCAGTGGTGTTATCACTGATGCTCTGGTTCATTACCAGCCCTGTGGTCATCCTGTCTTCCGTGACATAACCTATGCCATGGGCAATGGCATCGCGGTTATTACGCAGATAGACCTGCTCCCCGTTAATGCTGATGGCACCGCGATCTGGCCGGGTCATACCAAACAGTGACAGGCACAGCTCACTGCGGCCTGAGCCCAGCAGCCCTGTGATAGAGACTATCTCTCCTGCTCGCAGTATCAGGTCGATATCATAAAATTGCCCCTGACGCGTCAGCTTGCTGGTGGACAGCCGGATATCACTGCCATCGGCTTTCGGTGTGAATGCGCCTATGGGCGTAAATTCAAACCGCTGACCTGTCATTAAAAAGGCCAGTTCATCACTGTCGACACTGTCGGCGTCAAAGGTGCCGACAGATTTGCCATCGCGGATCACGGTAATGCGGTCTGAAATCTCCATCACCTCATCTAATTTATGGCTGACAAAGACCACGGTAATGCCCCGGGCTTTTAGATCGGCCACCACTTTAATTAGATTGTTGACCTCGGTACGGGTCAGTGAGGCGGTCGGTTCATCCATAATGACCAGCTTGGCATCCGCCGCCATCGCTCGGCAAATGGCAACCAGTTGGCACTGGGCGATGGACAGTTGCGCCACGCGTTTTTCCAATGGCAGCGATACGCCCACACGTGCCATGGCGTGGCGGGCAATGTCTTTCAATCGACTGGTGCGGACAAAGCCTTTATGCCACTGCATATGATCTTGAATGGCGATATTTTCATACACGGTCAAATTGGGAAACAGAGACAGATCCTGATAGATCACCTGAATGCCGTGATCAATGGATTGTTGGGGCGTGAGGCGGCTATAACGTTTGCCATCAATTATAATTTCAGCCCCTTTCTCCGGAGCGTGTACGCCGGAAATCACCTTAAACAGGGTGCTTTTCCCACAGCCGTTTTTACCGGCCAGGCAGTGAACTTCTCCACGATTAAAGCTGAGGTTAATGTTGCTCAGGGCTTTAACAGGGCCGAAATGCTTGGACACATTGTTGAGTGTGATAAATGCATTGGACATAGGACTATCCCGCAGAAAAACGAAATCGGGTATCCGCAGTCTCCCGGGCGGGCCGGGACTGTACCGGACAGAAAAGATGGCGGGTCGGGCGTCAGGGCCGTATCCGACCCGCCATACAGGGGAACTGATTAGAAGCCCAAGCTACGGGCGTTGGATTTATCCACTTCCAAGATCTTATTGAATTTAATCACTCGGGTATCAGGATTGACTTCGGCTTTGCCAAGGTTTTTGATGGTTAGGCCGTCTTTGATTTGTTGCCCATCCAGCATCAACTTGGCAACGGATACCAGGGCATAGCCTGCATCGGCCGGATTCCACAGGAAGCCTTTATCAATTTCACCACGCATCAGATATGGGGCTGCCTGACTTGGCATCAAAATACCTACAGTATCAATCTTGTTTTTAGCGCGTTTTTTCTTGATGGCTTCACCGGCCCCGATCAACCCCAGAGAGCCATAGGAGATTATGCCTTTCATATCCGGGTGGGCTTTCATCAGATCATTGGTGGCGGCGTAGGAAGCATCAACACTTTCAGCCACTGGCATCCGACTGGTGACTTCGTACATCTCCGGGTAAGCCTGCTTTTGGTAAGCGATAGCGAGATCGGCCCAGTTATTATGCAGCGGTACTGTCAGGGAGCCGACATAAATGGCGTATCCCCCTTTGCCTCCCATATGCTTGGCCAGCTCATCCATGGTTGCCTTGGCGTACGCGGCGTTATCCAAGGTTTCAATATCCCAGTCGGCGTTGTGTTTATCTGGCGATTCATGGGTCAGCACCACAATGCCCTTGGCGCGGGCTTTTTCAAATACGGGCTCCAATACGGTGACATCATTGGGCACTACTGTGATGGCATCTACACCCTTGGCGATCAAATCTTCAATAATTTTGACCTGCTGGGCTGGGTCTGGGGTAGATGGCCCCACTTGACGGGCATTAACACCGAGATCAGCCGCAGCCTGCTCAACCCCTTTATTCATTTGGTTAAACCAAGGAATACCGGACACTTTTACCACGTTAACGATTTCGTAATCCTTGGCGGTGACGCCAGCAGTAAGCAATGCCAGCGACAGTGCCGCTACTTTAAAGAGGGACTTTTTCACCTTGGTTCACCTTTCTGAGCTGTAGGGGGGAGGTTGTTATGGCAGCTAATATAAATTCCGCCGGGGGATAAATCCGCTGTAACCCAGAATAATGTGACCTACGCACATTATTGTTATCACAGAGAAAATTTTAAGAGACGTCAGCGTTGCGGTGAAAAAATGATGAAATAAAACTACGGTTTTAAGTGCTTATTTTTACGTTTTGATAGCGAAAGTTGGGGTAAAAATTAACTAAAAATCAGGCGGGAAAAGCTAAATAGCGGAGCTAAATGAGTATCGCCTGAAACAGAATAGTAAAAATCCATGTTGGGTCACAAAGTGGCATTTTTTTACCTGTCAGCAGCATAGCGCACGCAATTGTTACCGAGCAATATTGGGACAAAAAGGCACAGCATAAGCGACAAACTGTTACTCGCTTTCGTTATTCAGTGACGGATAGAGCAAAACTTGCCGGAGTGTGAGCTTGGCTAATGGCGTTTGAGTTACCAAACATAAATCCTTATACAGTAGTCGACTCGATATTTGTGTTTATAAGCTTGCCTGCAAGAGCTTAATCGTTAAGGAAATATTTATGCTGTTTACTCTCGACTGTAGTGCGCCTGTTCGCTTTATCTGCTGAATTTATGTAGTTGTTTGGTAACTTCAGGCTAGGAGTTTGCTTATTCTTCGGATTTCGCGTTTCCAGAATGGGTCTTGCTTTGGTGAGTGAATCTTTTGACGCCATCCAATACTTGAGTCCTAAATTTAGTCGTTATGAAATACATACCACATTAATCCAGCTTGATAGCTGTCAACGTTCGGTTCATAGGCAACCCCATAATTCTCTAGCTGTGGGTACATAGTGGAACCTTTTGGATGATCGTTGGGGTGTATATTGGTGAAATGGAGGGATGATCTATGGATTATGAATCATATGACCTGTGATTTGGTCTTCTTAAGATGGCTATCTGAATTTATAGAACAACATATTTATCGAAGAACATGTAATTCCAAAAGTATGTGAGATAACATGTAAGCATATGGTTTTGTTGGTTAAATCAGGTCTGACTTTACTCGCAGAGGGAAGGGGATGCGTATAGCGGTAGGTGATATTCTAAGGTATAAGAAAGTAATTTGTAGTGAGAATCTTTATGAGGATGGTTGTTTAAATTTCCACTTTCTTACCAAAATGCCTGTGGTGAAAGGGTTGCAGTTGGAAAAAGGAATTAATGCCTCGTCAGCAATTCAAAGCGCAGATTTTGGTAAAGTTAGACCCGTAATTTTAGTTGCCAGTAGTCCGAATAAAAAAGGGAGTGCAGAGACTCCTTGGGAAGATTTTTTTGATGTAGATAACGGGCATATTCGTTATTTTGGTGATAATAAATTACCTGGGAAAGATCCTGCGATGGCTCCAGGAAATAAAGCTTTACTTGAAGCCTTTTGCTTAGCTCATTCTCATGATCCCAAACAACGCTTAATGACACCTCCAATATTGTTTTTCCAACGTGTGACTGTTAATGGTATCTCAAAAGGGTTTCCAAAATTTATGGGATTTGGGGTTATCAACAGTGTGGACTTGGTGACTCAGTGGGACAACGATAAGCAGCGTTCCTTTACCAACTATGCCTTTGATTTTACCGTATTAACCTTGGAGCTGGAGCACGAACGCTTTGATTTTTCGTGGATAAATGAGCGTCGCCGCTCAGGTTTTTCATTACAAGATACAAACGCCAAGGCACCCTCAAGCTGGAAATCATGGCTTCAGCTTGGTAGCAATTCTTTGGATAATTTGCGCCGCCGCGTCTCCAAACTAAAAGTTGTAAAAGCTGGTGAGCAGCGGCCGCAGCAGGGAACAAGACAGTATCAGACTTTAAAGTCTGTTTATGATTTCTATGCAGATAAAAAACATAACTTTGAAGCTTTAGCGGAACTAATTGCTGAGCGGGTTATCGGTCAAGACATGGGAATATATCGGCGGGGATGGATCACGCAAGGTAGCAGTGATGGCGGTGCAGATTTTGTGGGGAAGGTGGTGTTAGGGAGTGGTTTTTCGAAGGTTGAACTAATTGTGCTTGGGCAAGCTAAGTGTGAGAAATTAGATTCGCCTACAGGAGGAAACCACATTGCAAGAACCGTTGCTCGATTAAAACGTGGTTGGCTTGGAGTGTATGTCACTACAAGCTATTTTTCTGAGAGTGTACAGCGTGAAGTCATAGAGGATAATTATCCGATAGTGTTGATTCATGGTAAGCGGATCGCAGAAGAGTTGAGCCAGCTTCTTCATGAGAGTGAGACTGCCAATACTGTTAATGAATTACTTAATGAGATAGATGCCCAGTATGCCTCACGAATTCGACGTAGAAGGCCAGATGAAGTTTTGGCAAGTAATATATAATTTGTATTAGATTTGGCTTGAGTTTTACGGTAAGAAAGAGAAAGTGGTCGGTGTGAGAGGATTTGAACCTCCGACCTTTTCGTCCCGAACGAAATGCGCTACCGGGCTGCGCTACACACCGAAAAAAGACAGCGAGCCAATAGTGGCTCGCTGCGTAATAAGTTATTCCTCAACAGTGACTTAGGTCAACTGCTACCAATTACTCTTACCGAGAGTTAATCTTGACTTAATTTGTTATTTGTCATTGATATAAAGCTGTATTTATCCTGTTGCCGATACCTTCTGACGATTAGCCCAATGGCAACAGGGTGACATCGCCGGTAACCTGACATTGGCAAGCTAGGCGTCGATTGGGGCCATTTTCCCCCAGATTATCCAATACATCATTTTCTTCCTCGCTTTTACTATTGAGGTGTTCCATACCCGCCACAACTTCGATAGCGCAAGTACCACAGGCCGCGGAGCAGCAGCCGAACGGCAGGGTATTTTGCTGCGGTTCAAGTTCTGTCAGTTTGCTCCCCGGTGATAGGGTAAATACGGTGTCAGCCCCGACGATGGTGATGCTAGGCATACTCATTCCTTGGTTAAATTGGGTTTTCAATAGGATAGTGTCTGTGGCAGGAATTTTCCCGTCATGGCTTGGGATGACGGGAGGCTGGAAATAATCTGCTTGTCGCAATAGCAATGGAGTATGAAATGGCACTGAAAATAAAGCAGATTTCGGAGCGCGATTACTGAAACTAATGAAGGTATGCGTATAGTGTGCAGCTAAGTCCATTGTTTTATATGTAAATATATGCCGATTGCTTTTTATCGCCAGCATGCAGCAGCGCTGGCAGCTCAATATCAGTCTCTTAGTTTTGAGCAGGTGCATGCCGGTTGGCAAGATCTACTTTCTCAATTAGTTGTGTTTGATAATGGTTTCAAGGTGTTGGATGTTGGTGCGGGTGCAGGCCGGGATGCCGCGGCATTAGCCCTGTGTTATCCCGGTTGTAACGTGATTGCAGTTGAGCCTGTGGCTGAACTGGCAAAGTTTGGTCAGCAATTTACAGCTGACTTAGCGGTTAAATGGCTGACAGACAGTTTGCCGCAGTTGTCATCGTTGACGCCGTTTGCAGGGCAATTTCACCTTATTTTACTCAGTGCAGTATGGATGCATTTAGCCCCACATGACCGAGCGACGGCAATGGCGCGGTTAGCGACATTGTTGCATCCTGAAGGAATGCTGGTGATATCGCTGCGCTTTGGTCAGACTGCATTTGATAAACAGCAGCGGCAGATGTTTGATGTCAGCGTTACTGAGGTGTGTGAGCTGGCCGCGTTGCATGGCCTGAGCCTGCTAAGGCACTGTGATAATGGCAAAGATGCACTAGCGCGGGATCATCTCAGCTGGCAGACGCTAGTGCTGACATCAGCGCAAGGCATGCTAGGAGGCGCTCAATGTTAGTGCCTAATGCCGATACCCAACTGAATTTTATTGCTTATCTGCAGCGGATTTTTGTTGAGGGTGATTTTGTTGCCACTTATAAATTTGCCCTGTTGCATGCGCTGGCGGATATCTGTGTTGAATTATCGCTACCAAAAGATCCCCAAGATGGACTGTGTATTCCTTTATCACTGTTGACGGAGAAGTTTATTGAGCTTTATTGGCAGCACTCTGTGCCCTATTCCGCTAATGGTGAAACGCCGATATTGCTACGACAAAATACGGGCAAACAATCGGCTTTAATTAGCCAGTTAGAAGGATTTCGTTTACAGGGTGTGGGGAGCTTAACTCAGCTGAGAAAACATGCCGATTGGCATGCACTGTTAGTGAAAACCCAGCGAGTTTTAATGGATGGGCCATTGTGGCGATTGCAGAAATTGGCCGGGGTGGATGAGTGCTTGTTGTATCCCCATCAGTTGAATAGCAAGCGGGAAATTCAGTTAAATCTTGGGGTTGATTATTGTTTTCGGCGATTTCATGACTTAGTAGTCTCCATGACTCGGGCGCAGTGGCTACAGAAAATCCGAGAATATCCGGCTAATCACGCCATGATCGGTGACAATGGTAATTTAGAGAACTTTTTGTTTGGTACTAATCGCAACTCGTTAGCGAAAGTCACTGAGGTATTACGGCATATCCAGCAGGATAACTGTTTTTACTGCGGTAAAGCGATGCGCGAAAAAGGCCAAGTGGATCATTTTATTCCTTGGGCTCGCTATCCCAATGATTTAGCCCACAACTTTGTATTAGCCCATAGCTCTTGTAATAACAATAAAAAGGCTTTCTTGGCTGCTCAGTGCCATAAAGACAACTGGTTTGAGCAGAATATTGTGCAGCATACTGATTTAATTACTACCGAACTGGGCCGCAGCTTTACTGCTGATGCTCATCGTTCCACCGCTGTAACTAGCTGGGCTTATCAACTCGCCGCCGCAAACCACACTCAGCTTTGGCTTGGTATTAATCAGTTTGTTGGATTTGAATCCACCGTTCTTGTTTAGTCCTCTGCTGAAGAGCCATTGAGCTGGAATATTGAAGTTAGAGGTAGCTGAAAATAAAAACGCCCTATCATTCGGGCGTTTTAATTTTGAGCTTGATTTAATTACTCTACGTTCTGGATCTTAATGTTGATTGGCTGTCTAGTTTGGCCGCCTTGGTGGGCTTTCAAGGGGGTTGTTAAGGTATTTGAATGCATTTGCTACCCATATCACTACCCGCTTGTGTTTGATTACTACCACTTGTTTAGGAACATCGTTACTGAGCAATCCAGTGTTGGTCCTTGAGCCGTTCCCACGCGGCCAGAATATGCGCTGGCTTCATTTGGGCCTTACGAGGGTTCCATGAGTGAACTTTACTAACAATATCCTCTGGGGTTAAAGAGCCGTCAGACTCCTTGGTTGCCACCCAGTGCACAGTTGAGAGTAATTCCATACCGTTTTGCGACTCAAAGCCTTCAATGAGCTTAGAAACGCGCTCAAAGCGTTGTTTGGTGTCAGCATGTTGCTCTAGATAACTCAGTGCTTCTTCGGCTGCATCAGGTTTAAGTTCTATGGGCGTTTCAGGTTTATTTTTGCCGTCACCAAACCCTGTAATGAAATGGCCTTCCATTCGGTTCAATACGTGGCGTAAAACATCGGCATAGGGCCCGTAGTGGTGTTTACTGAACACGACTTTATTTAAGGGTTCGCCTGACTCAACCAAGAAATAGACTAGCTTTTGTATTTCTAATAGAGAAAGTCGATAATCGAAGCCGGTAGACTTATAGCGTTCTATTACCCCTAGCACTGCCGCCCGTCCGGGAGTCATTTTAGGGCGTGTAGTTTTGTCTACCATTGCTTTGGCATCAGGTGCTGATTGCGGAGGATAAACCCGCCACTCGATATCTGGTCTGGTCGATAATTTTTGTGCAATTACTTTGCTGACTTCATTCCAGGGCAAGCCTCCCAAGCCACTTCCCAAGGCCGGAATAGCAACGGACTTGAGTTGGAGTCGGTCAGCTTCTTTCAGCAAATCATCAAGACCTTGTTCGATATACTCCAGTTTAGAGTTACCTTTCCAATGTGACTTGGTAGGGAAGTTGATGATGTAGTAGGGGGCATTCATGCTGTTAAGCGACACGGACAATACTTTTCCGGTAGTTATCTCTTTGTTATCACATACTTTTTTGTAAACAGTGAAGTTGTGTGGAAAGGCTTTTTTAAACTGTAACGCTAGCCCTTTACCCATCACACCAACGGTATTGACGGTATTGATGATTGCATCTGACTGATCATGCAGGATGTTGCCAGTAACATAATTGATCATCATTTGCCTCCTAGTAATACCAGCCTGGCTTTACTTCAACGATTGGTTTATGAGCACAGTTTGCGATTTGCTGATTTACCTTTTGTGCAACATCCTCTGATTTTACACCGATTCGGATGATGTTGTTCCAACTTACCGATTCAAAAGCAAGAAACTCTGCTTGTTTCTCTTCCTTAAAGTCTTGCCAGTATCTTTCGTTGATGATGCGTTGCAGGTCCAACTCCTTGAGGCGGCTGAAATCATCTATTTGCTCAGCATAATCAAGGTCTGCATGAATATCTGTAAAAAAGCAGTGTTGATTGCTCAGACACACAGTTTCTACATTGCTGACCAAGTGCAGGATCTGGTCCTGTCCACCTTGAAAGTCGGCGTGTCCTCTATGGATAACATAAAGCATTACTGAGCGAGGACAAAAATTAAACGGTACATATTGCCCTATCGTGCCACCGGCAGCGACACGAACAGGGCGAATAAGGCGACGTTGCTTGATATGGTTATAGCCAATGTTGTGGTTCATCAGCCCTAGCTCAATTCGTTTGGCGTCCGACCACAGACAACCTTGCTGGATAATACCGGCAAGGTTGTCTAGGTGGGTGATGTGAGAAACGGATGGGTTCACAATTAGTCCTTTAAAATGGCCATACGGAGCAGGCCTATCGCTTTTTGTGGCCCCGTGACGGGGAAGGGAAAGCGTTCTTTAGATGCCATGATGCAACATTTTAAGTTGATAATCCGTATGAGTTTCATGTTTTTACAATGAGTAGTTAGAGGACTCAATCGTTCCGTGCTCTACATTCCAACCATACGCTGCATACTTTGGCTCAGTGACAGCTTAAAGGCAGAGTCTTTGGCAAACAGCTTGTAAAACTCCATATCGTCCTTTCGACGCTGCAGCATCACCTCCATGAGCATCTTATCCCAGGCAAGCTCACGGTTGTGAGGATCAGGGTTGTTCTGGTACTTCGCCTCAAAGTCTGGGTGATTCCTCATGCTCTCAGCGATATTGACGAACTTCACTCGCTGCTCTTCTGGTGTCGTGCTCCAGTCTTGGAACCAGCGCTCGTTAAACACCTCGATGATGGCATCCAGCGGATCGGTTTCCTTCTCACCGCCATGGGCACCGCGTGGATTAGGATTCTGTGGATCCAGTTCCGTTTCCTCAGCATCCAAGGCAATCTTATAGCTGACCTTTACACGCTCGAGGCCGTAGGAGCTAAGGTCAACAGAATCAAGCAACGCGTCGAGTGCATCAGCCTCAGGGTCTTCCACTTTCAGCTTTGGTATGAGGAACTTGAGGAACCAGAATAGCTTCTCCCATGCGACAACTTCATAGGGCATGATGGACGCCATCTGGCCGTAGATCTTCACGAACTGCTTAGCCTTAATCTTGAAATCCACTTTGTCGTCGTTTTCAAGCTCTAACTCATGGTTAAAGCGAGCGGCTGCTGTATCAATAAGCGGGCTCAGTTCCTGGGCATCCACACCATCGATAAAGCGGGTGGTGAACTGGTCTACCTCATGCCACTCGTAGACACCCACATCGTCCATAGAATCCTTGAGCTCGTGCAACACGTTAACGTCGGTTGCCTCAGACAGGGTGGTCGATGTGTAGAAGGGGTCAAAAGACTTCTTGACGTCTTCAACCGTATTGAAGAAATCCAGCACAAAAAGGTCTTCTGTCTTCTTCGCGAGGCTTGGTGCAGAGCGATTCAGCCGCGATAGAGTCTGCACACACAGAACACCTGCAAGCTTCTTGTCCACATACATGGAACAGAGCTTGGGCTGATCGAAGCCCGTCAGATACTTGTTAGCTACTACCAGCAAGCGATAGGCGTCCTGATCCACATGCTTCGGGATTGGATCATTGGGATTGTTACGTTTGTAGTTAACGTCGAAGTAATCCTTGGTGTCGGTATCCGGGAATCCATTCATGCCAGCTTCAGTGTACTCAACCCCATCCACCTCTTTGGTGCCAGAGAAGGCGATAGCAACCTTGAAGGGATTCCCCATTTTATCCAGCTGACGGTTAAGCGCTTTGTAGTAGCGGATGGCAGTCTCAATGTTCTGCGTCACCACCATCCCCTTACCTTTGCCCTTAAGCTTCTTGGTATTTACTACGTTAGTGATGAAGTTATCGAGCATCTCCTCAGCTTTACTGTCGATCCCGTGCTGACTGGTTTCCACATAGGCCCGCAGCTTCTTCTGAGCTTTCTTGCTGTCAAATTCAGGATTTTCCTCAATCGACTTTTGGATCTCGTAATAGCTCTTATAGGTGGTGTAGTTGGCCAGCACATCGAGAATGAAGCCTTCCTCAATGGCCTGCTTCATCGAGTACAAGTGGAACGGTTTAAAGCTGCCATCATCCTGACCTTCACCAAATTTCTCCAAGGTCGAGTTCTTCGGAGTTGCTGTGAAGGCGAGGTAGGAGGCATTACCGCGCATCTTACGGGCACGCATCGCTTGCAACACCTTGTCTTGCGCATCCTCATACTCTTCATCAGAACCCATCACCTTGTTCATGTTGTCGTGGGCCGAGCCAGACTGGGAGCTGTGGGCTTCATCAATGATCACTGCAAAGCGTTTATCGCTGAGATCGGAGATCCCATCTATGATGAATGGGAACTTCTGGATGGTGGTGATGATGATCTTTTTGCCATTCTCCAGCGCGGACTTGAGATCAGCAGAACGATACGCCGGGGCAACGATGTTCTTCACCTCGGAGAACTCTTTGATGTTGTCCCGCAACTGCTTGTCCAGCAAACGGCGGTCGGTCACCACGATCACTGAGTCAAACAGCGGATGCTCCACACCACGGCTTCCTGTAACCTCATTGCTAGTTGGGTAGGCTTCAATCAACTGGTAGGCAGCCCAGGTGATAGAGTTGGACTTACCGGAACCTGCAGAGTGCTGGATAAGGTAGGTCTGGCCGACGCCTCGATTGCACACATCATCAATCAGCTTTCGAACCACATTCATCTGGTGATAGCGAGGGAAGAACAATGTGCGCTTATTCAGCGGTGTCTTGCTTGTGCCATCCAGCCGAACAAAGTGTTGGATGATGTTGGCAAGGCTCTCTTTTTTAAATACCTCTTCCCACAGATAAGCTGTCTTGTGGCCGTGCGGGTTCGGTGGATTACCTTTGCCGTGGTCATCCCCCTTGTTGAACGGCAAGAAGAAGGTCTTGTTACCAGCCAACTTAGTGGTCATGTAGACCTCATCGGTATCCACAGCCATATGCACCAAGCAGCGGCCAAAGCTTAATAGAGGCTGAGTCGGGTCGCGGTCTTCCTTGTACTGCTTTTGGCCATGGTAACAGGCATTCTGACCTGTCCAGGCATTTTTCAGCTCCAGGGTCACAATCGGGATGCCGTTGATAAACAGCACCATGTCGATTTCCTGCAGCGGCTTTTGCTTGTTGTAGCGAACCTGGCGAGTGCAGCTGAAGATGTTCTCATCGAAGTTTTGCTTCACCCGATCACTACTGCTGGTCAATGGGGCTGGATACATCAAAAGAAGGTGAGCATCGTCCACGCTCAATCCCTTCTTCAGAAGGTGTAAGATCCCATGCTTACTGATTAGTCGGTCAAACCGTTCCAGTACCTTACGCCGCCAGTCGTTAGGGCTGTTGCGCTTAAGTTTCTCTAACTCTTTCTCTTGAGTAAGTTCAAGAAACTGCCAGAAGTACTTGGTATCCAGCGCGTACTGCATATCGAAGTCATCAGGCAATCCAAGCTGGAAGCAGCGGTTACCGTAATTTGGTGTCGCTTCGCCGACTTGCAGGGTTTCAACGCAAGTGCCAACCAGGTGTTTTTGAATAGCGGCTTCAAGTGCTTGTTCGTTGGTTTGACTAACCATAACTGATGGGGTCCTTCTTGTTTGATTCAGAGCCTGGCCCGCTTTTTTTAGCGGGCTAGCCCTCTGCAGTTGACTCGTCTTAAGCCACTTTGATTTTGCCGGTTACAGCGGCATTGATCAGTGTGGTTTTGTACTCTTTCAGCTTGCTGATTTGCTTGGTCTGATGGGCAATCACCCCATCAATTCGGGCTGATTCACGTTTAACGTGCTCAACGATTTCAAGCTGCTCACTCTTCGGTGGAACAACCAAAAACCGTGTCGCAAGGTTATTAAAACGAATCCTAACTGCTCGTTGCCGGACGGCACTGCAGATAACCTGAATGTATCTAGCCAGAGCCATTTCACGCAGCAGGTAGGCAAAATACTCGGGAACATACTCATCCGAGATGGGGTCGCAGATCACATATTCTGGAGTACACTTGCCGTCGGAATCAGACACACCGATTGCACCTTCAAAGGCATCCATAGAGTTCAATACCAATTGTCCTTTTCGGATCCCTTGGTACCCCCCTTCAAGAATGGCTTCAGTGTACCCGTCCAAGCGGCGATTGGAGCGCAAGGTTACCTGGCCATCCCGGTATGAAGTAACAACACCATCATCAGGGCTAACCCGCAGTCTACTCTGGGTAAAGAGGTACTTAAAGCGTTGACTTTTCCAATGCTCAGGAATGTCCCTAAGCCACTCAACTCCAGAATCCTTCATCGGTACATCTGGGTTTAGCCCTTGGGTAACTGCGTGCTGAATGATGATCTGTTTACGTTCTTTGAGCAGCGCGATCTGCTGCTCTTTAATAGCAATGCCCCTATCTACACCTTTAACTTTTACATCCAAATAAGCTGCAATTTGAGATTGAACCTCGAGATCTGGCAAGCATATATAAAAATTGTTCAAACTTGATAAAGAAACCCCTCCAATTAAGCCTGACATCGAACTTTTAAACTGCTCTTGAAATGGTTTAGAAAATATAAAGTAATATAGGAACTTGCTATTCGCTTTTTGTGCGAACAAACAAGCCAGCTTATTTACAAAATATACTTCACGATTGGTGTAGGCAATTTTTTTACCTGCGCTACCACCTTCAATGCAAAGCAAAGTTGTATTTTTATTAGCTAAACGGAATCCTGCCTCTTGCTGGGGAACAAAAATGCCGCTGTTATAGTTAATTTCGGAGGTGGTTACATTAATATCTTTAGATGATATGTATGATAGAGTCGACTCATTTTTAGTTGAATAGAGTTCTTTTTGTGCTGGTGTTAAGCTATCGCCATTTTTTATATTGGCGACATATTTCAAGCGAGAGATCTCCCAATGAGATGGGATGTCCGCAATACAACCTATACCAGAATCTTTATAATCTTCGTATTTAGGCATCGCAATTAGGCTATTCATGCGGATTCTCCCTGAACCTCAGGCACCTTCACACCTAAGATCTCAGCAATCAGGCCTTCGGCTTGACGCTCCAGTTGGATGATGTCACCTGCAACCACATCGAGGCAACGTAGCGGCTTATGCCGGTAAAAGTGCTTGTTAAAGCTGATCTCGTAGCCGATCTTCACGCTGTCGATATTGAGCCAGGTTTCCTCAACGTGCGGCTTCACTTCATCTAGGAAGTATTCATAGATACTCTGTTTCACCGGGATGGATTCTGAGTCGCGCAGATCACTGCTGGACTCATAAGTGGTGAACTCATTGGCTTTGCCCGTTGGGAAATAGCCAAAGTCTGGCAGGTCCGCCAACTCACACTCACAGCGCTCCAATAACTCCTCCAACTTGGTGCCGGTCAGCTTGGCAACCTTTTTAATCACCTTTTCGGCTGTCTCGTCATACCAGCTAACGGCGTTCAGAATGGCTTTCTTCTCTGGTGCACCCAGCTTGACCTTCTGCGCTTTCAATACAGCATCCACATCTTCGCGGAACCGGTTAAAGTCACGGTATTCCTCGGTACCAACCTTCTGCTTCAGCAGGTAAGCGGTATCCACCAGCTCCTTCAGGCCAACCCAAGTCGCGGTGCTGAAAAGCTTGGTTTTGGCCTTGGTATTGAGGGTGATGTCATTCTCTTCGCACCAGGTGAGGATTTCCTTCTCCTGAGATTTGAGGAAGTTCTTCTCATAAACCTGCTCTCCATGCTCAGCATAGAGGTGCGCCATGACTTCGCTCAGTGACTTGTCAAAACGCAGAGTTTCAATTAAATCATCCCGGAACTCGGCTTTACGACGATCTGGTCGCTCAACGGTGACTTTGTAGTAGCCAAAATCATCGTTATCAAACACCTGAGCGGCAATGCCTATAGGGTTGTGCTGCTCATCGGTGGCGCGTTCAATACTCGCTGCACTGAGGTAGGTACGGGTGATCTCTGCAATGTGCTCGGGAGTGAACTCGCAGTTTTTCTCCCCCAGGTTTTTACGCAGCTTTTTAAACAGCAGACTGGCGTCTATTAGCTGCACCTTACCTTTGCGACTTTCTGGCTTGTTGTTGTTCAATAGCCAGATGTAGGTGCTGATCCCTGTGTTGTAGAACAGGTTGTTTGGCAACTGAACGATGCCTTCCAGCATGTCGTTTTCAATGATGTAACGACGGATATTACTTTCACCACCACCGGCATCCCCAGTAAAAAGGCTGGAGCCATTGTGAACTGAGGCGATGCGTGCACCCAGAGGACTGTCTTTGGTGGACTTCATCTTGGTTACCATCTCCATCAGGAACAGCAACTGACCATCGCTGGAGCGTGGCGTCACATCCTCAGTATGCTCTTCACCCCAGTAGTCCTTCAGCTTCACCTTGAAGCGAGGATCGATAACGTCCTTACCTTCTTTGATGAATTTCTGCTCAGAGGCCCAGCTCTTGCCGTAAGGGGGGTTAGACAGCATAAAGTCGAAGCTCTTACCCGCAAACTCATCGGTAGACAAGGTGGAGCCGACCTTGATGTTCTCAGGGTTGTTGCCTTTGATCATCATGTCGGACTTACAGATGGCGTAGGTCTCATCGTTAATCTCTTTACCAAAGAGGTAGATATCCCGCTTGGATCCAGTTATTGGATACTTCTCTTCGATGAAGTTCTGGGTTTCAGTTAGCATGCCGCCACTACCACAGGCAGGGTCGTAGACGGTGAGTACGTTTGGCAGATTGTCCTTGATGGGGTCGAACACTAGGTGGGTCATCAGCTCGATAACCTCTCGGGGGGTAAAGTGTTCACCGGCCTCTTCATTGTTCTCTTCGTTGAACTTGCGGATCAGTTCCTCGAACACATAGCCCATGCCCAGGTTGCTCAGAGCTGGCATTTTAATGCCGTCCGGATCGTTCTTCTCTTCCGGGGTCAGGTTGATGTGTGGGGAGATGAACTTCTCCACCACATCCAGCAACACCTCTTTACCTGCCATATGGCGGATCTTTTGCTTCAGTTCAAAACGCTCGATGATCTCTTTGACGTTATCGCTAAAGCCATCGAGGTAGTCATCGAAGTTGGCTAGCAAGATCTGGCGATTATTTGTGGCAGTGCTGTGCAGGCTACGCAGGGTCCACTTGGAGGTGTTGTAGAACACATAACAGGATGCCTGGCGCAACGGCTCTTCATCCAACTCAACCTCATTCATCTCTTCAAGCTGGAACTTGGCTTCGTCCAAAACCGCCTGTTTAGTAGGTTCCAGCAGAGTATCAAGGCGGCGCAACACCACCATAGGTAGGATCACATCACGGTATTTGCCGCGCACGTAGACATCGCGCAGGCAGTCGTCAGCGATGTTCCAGATGAAAGAAACCAGTTTGTTGTGTACTGAATGGTCCATAAGGGTCCTGTAATTCTTTGTTAAAGTTCAAAGCAATGCGGTGCCTTGAACTTGAGATAATTAAAGTGTCAGCCAGTCGTCGTGACGCAGGGCGTCAATCTGTTGCTGGAGCTGAGCGATTTGTTCTTGCAGCGATACCATCTGCTGCTGCTTTTCGGATGCTTCCTCGACCTGTGCCTGAGTGGGAATAATCACGGGCAGTTCTTCCAGGTCATTCATTTTGATAGTCCTGATCCCGGTACCGATACCCACAGCCTTACTCACCAATGCCTGCTGAGCCATCGGTGAATTGAGATAGCGATAAAGGTATGCACTGTTCTGGATCGGGCCGTTGGGTTTAAGTCTCAAGATGATAAAAGACTGACCTGCAATCCAATTGTTCTCTGCGGTTTTTGGAACCAGCCCGACTTTTCCGACATTGCCCTTCACCGTTAGTAATACATCACCGGGAAGCATACGTTGACGATTGACCCGAGTCATAACTTTGGAATCAGAGATGAGAATCTGTTTCTTTGGGCTATTGAATAAGCCCACTCTATCGATGTCACTTTGATTGGCTTCTTGGTAAAGCTCACCTTCATCATCAACCTTTAAAGCCTGGCAGCGCACGAATTTAACTACATCAGATAGAGAGCAGGTCCGCATCGACTCCAGTTTTTCCTGGAGCTGCCATGCTTCGTCTGACAATACATAGCGAAGCACGTCTAAGTTCCAATCGTTCGCCTCAGCTTCAGCAATTGTAATGTGATGGCATATGCTTTTGTCTCGCCCGTCAATCGCATCAAAAAGAGCCTGTTTACCGACAAAGTGGTTTTTGAAGCGCTCCTTGAAATAAAAGTGATCACCTGAGGCGTCTATTGCCAACGCATTGCAACTGTGTCTTTTGTCCAGAAGCAACATAACCGGGGGCATTGATGTAACGTTTAAGGAAAAGCTTGCGAGTTGCACTACTGCGGCTAACTTGCCAGTTTTTAGCAGCTCTTCTTTTAACGACTTATCGCCTGTTACGGTTCGAGATAGAAAGCTCGGTGGAACGATGACTACGGAGCGGCCTTCTACGCTGTATAGCATCACCTGCGTAAATAAAGCTTCGCTACTGGCTGGTTGATGAGGTGCTATTATTTCTGATGACGCTGGTAGGTCGTTCTGGCTAAGTTTCATACCCCAATAGGGAAATGCCGCCCCCTGTACAAAACGCTGATGAGTGTTTAATGCATCAAGATGATCGTGTATAGAACTTGTTCCGCTTACTTTGATTCGATCTCCACAGAAGACGGACATCATCCTTGCCCAAGCTCTTTCTATTAACATATCAGGGATATATACAGCCTTGATACCCTTGCTTGCATAGGCATATGCAAAGCTAAATGAGCCTCCAAAAGGGCAAAATGCAGTATCGTAGATATCTTCTCGACTCGTCCAATCAACAGCAAACTCTGCTAGGTCTCGCTGTACAAATGGAGGACCTTTCTTCCCACTTGCCTCCATATGTAGATCGTGAAGCAACCAACCTAGTTCGACCTCTTCGATGCCAGTTTGCAATATTAACTGTGCATATCTAAGCATGTCTGTGACACCATCGACTTTGGCACGATGTATAATCCCATTGATATCGAGCAAAGCATCTGCAATGTCGGGTAACGTTGGCGAGAGGTAGTCCGCCAGCTCTTCTACATTGGCAAATTGTCTATCTAAGTCTAGGTCTGCTCGGTTTGCGGCTACACGACAAGCAATGAGCGCCGTTACAATATGGAGAGCGTCCTTTGGATCTGGGACCCCTCGGATCAACTCGCTTGCTTTCCTAACAAGGTTTTTGATTTTGTTTTCCATTGATGATTCCTACCGCGCCCTCGAATAGCTCTCGAGGGCATACGTTGTAATTTTCTGGCCACCGGCTTCAACTAAGACATATCCACCTCGTTCCTTAGCCTTAATCAATTCATGTCGAATTCGGTCAAGTTCTCTCAATGCTGCGTCACATGCATTCCGATTAAGGATCTGTTTATCACCACACCAAGCTCCAAACTGCTCAACGACTTCCAGAGTTGACTGCTTTATCCCTCGTTGGGACATACGCTGTTGGATGTGTCTTGTTTTTGCCATAACCACTCTCCATCTGTAAGTTATGACCTAATAATAATCAGGTCCTGATTAATATCAAGTAATCAGGACCTGATTAATTTTATTTTTGCAAACATATTTCGGAAGTTTTGTTGTTACGATAACATGGCTGCGGCATAAACCGGGAGCAGTTGCTCCCGGTTTATGCGCTATGCCTCTGCAGCGTCTCGCTGTTCGATTTTTTCCATTATCCAATCTTCAATCTCACTCTCTACCCAGGCCACGTTGCGCTCGCCCAGAGATACTGGCTTGGGGAAGTTGCCATCGTTCATGTATTTGTACACGGTCGATTTAGGTAAGCCAGTGATGTACATGACTTCTTTCAGTTTCATTAATCGCATGAGTGTTGTCCTTGTGATTTGCTCATGTGATATGGCTTTTGCGTAAATTTCGACGCGAAGATGGCTTGGCCTCATACTTCAACTCGGCATGAACCTGACTCGAACTTTTTTCAGGCATATATCACCTACATGCAGTGGCTATTGAGGTCATTGTTGGGGGCCATGTTTTGTTCCAACTGGCGCTCATCTACAGGAACATAATCAGGAGGCGATATGCCTTTACCTTTCGTTGCTGGCTTCATCGTCGGCGTTGGGATCTACTGCTACCTCAAGGAGTCAGGTGATGCCATTTCTGATAACGCTGCCAGCAACTAAGCTGTTTGTTCTTGGTGTGGTCTCTGGCTATACCTGGGCACGGAACTCAGATTTGTAATCTGTGTGCAATCAAGGGAGTAGCTAAGGCTGCTCCTTTTTTTGGTCCAACTCTTTTTAGGCATATGCCACTGAATTGCATTGTCTATGACACTGATTTTTGGGGAGGTATTTCATGCAAGGAGAACGTGTTAATCAGCCTGTTCCCATTGACCAGGTACTGGAGCAGGCGGCGGAAGTTTTACTGTCGAAATATTCCCGCGAGGGGATATTCGAGAACCCGCCAATAGTGAAGGAGTACCTGAGTTTGAAGATGGGACATTATGAGCGGGAGGTGTTTGCTTTGATGCTTTTGGATAGCCAACACCGACTCATCCAGTTCTTACCTCTGTTTTTCGGCACTATTGATGCTGCGAGTGTTTATCCGCGGGAGGTCGTCAAAGCCGTGTTACTTGCAAATGCGGCAGCTGTGATACTGACTCACAATCATCCCTCTGGTGTGGCTGAGCCCTCACATGCTGACCGGGCTATTACCAATAAACTCAAGGATGCGTTGGCCCTGATTGATGTGCGTGTGCTCGACCATATTGTTGTTGGCGAAACATCTGTGTCGTTTGCGGAGCGCGGCTGGCTTTAATCCTTTTGCGATTCCCTTCTAGCTGCCTGGCGGCAGCATTTTTGCCGTTAAGCCTTGAGGAATAACTATGATTGTATTTTCAGATAGCTTTTCGCAGGCCTGCGTTGCTGAGGCTTGCAGTACATCCCCCAAACTGCTTAATCGTCTTGCGCTGGAACTGACGTTGCCGATATTTGCTCGCCCTTTAGATGGTGAAGGACACGTCATAGGACCACCAGCAATCGCGCCTTTGAGTACTTTGCGCCGGACGTTGCTGCTGGTCTCTCCAAGTGATCTCATTGAGCACCTCCCTAAAGAGATTGCCTTTGTGCGCCAGCAATGCCTTTGCAATGAGTACGGCCAGCCTACAGGCGAGTGGCAGCCGATCATCAATGGCGTTTACTACAACCATGGCAATAACCAGTCTCCTGACTGGCAAAGCCATACCTGAACCTCGCCCCCATATTCCCCAGTTTACAAACGCCACAGGAGGCGACATGAAACTTACAACCTACTCCAGGCTCAGATTGCCCGAGCCTTTCTACCAATTAATCAGTCACTATCTGGAACAACACCAAGCAGGAGCCATCGGCAATGATTGCACACTGCTCACTATTAACTTTCGTGATCCTGACTACAGCGTTGAGGATGGCGGCTACCACCCGGTGGAAATCGGACTGACTCGCCATAGCGATAACTGGCAGCTAAGTTATGTCACTGACTTTGCCTGGTGTGGCGGCCAGTTTCCTGAGTTGGTGAAGGAGTTGGATATCTGTTTTAGTGAGGACAGGCTTTTTAATAGCTTCTTTGGCAGTTGTGCCATTACTCAGGCTGCAGAGCTTATCAACACCTATTTGGAGAACTTTGTGCAGTACCACAATGCAGACGCCTTCCAAGTGGAAATTACCACATATTAAGCCACTGTCTCATTCAGGTACCCATTTTGGCCTTTTGGGAACCTTGCACTCCTTGTCACACAAGGGTTTGCGTCAACTCCCCCCTTCAAGCTTCTCGAAACTATCAATTTAAACGGAAAAAGGAACCACGCTATGGCTGAAGTTCAGGCTGTAAAAGATCCGGATACGATTCGTTTAATCGGTCATCTACTGGCACGGCATCATAGCCAACAGATGGCAGATATCTGGAACATAGGCATCAATCTGGCTCTGAGGATCTCTGATCTGTTATCAATCAAGTTCAGCGATATCGATGAGGACAGATTGAATCTCCGTGAGCAAAAGACTGGTAAGCACGCCAGTATTCAACTTAACCCCAAAGCACTGCAGATCATTCACCGTATTCGGGAGGAACATCCGAGTCATATCTATCTATTTCAATCCTATCGCAATCGACAAGCTATCAACCAGGCTCCTCGCCCGTTAACCCGTCGTGCCGTATGTAAGGCATTTGGCATTATTGGTGAAGAGCTGCGTTTGCCATTGGGTACTCATTCCATGCGAAAAACCCGTGGTTATCATCTTTACAAATCTACCCGAGATATTGCGCGAGTAATGAAGATGCTCAGGCATAGCTCTGAAGGGGTGACACTGCGCTATATAGGGATCACCCAGGAGGAGGTAGACCAAGACTTCAAGGAGCTTGAATTATGAATACTGAGCTGATTGAGCCACAGCCATTGCAATTACTCAAAATCAGGCAAGTTATGGCGATAACCGCCTTGCCTAAATCAACCCTCTACAAGTACTGCAGTGACGATACCTTTCCTAAACCTGTTCATCTGGGGCCAAGGAATGTGGCCTGGGTCGCCGGTGAGGTGCAGGCGTGGATTAGACAGAAGATGGAGCAGCGACGTTGAAATCGCTGCTTCGTTTCACCAAAAAGGAGCGGGTTTACCTCACTTCTTTTTTTGGGTTGCTACAGCCAAAGTTTCGCTGTCCTGTGCCATTAACTTTGGAGTTTTCCTTAGCCAGATAGCTTAGCCGTGTCAGCATTGGGTAGAGCTGAGCCAAGAAGGTGGCAGGTTCAGCATTGTGATTGAGGTGGTAGACAGGGTTTTCGGGAAAGTGAACCAAGGCAGAGCACATCTCAACCGGCATGCCCAATGCGCTGGCCCAAGCTTTTCTAACCTTCCCTGCCAGTGAGTTAGGGTCGTAATAACTACCCAGTGAAAAATATCGGTCCTTGTTGAACAGTAAGGCCAGGTGGTAATGGCTTTTGTGGTTCTGTGAATATTCCCGAGCCCAGACATATTGAGTCCCAGTATCGTGAACCCTCATACCTAGTCTAAGTTTTTCGTATTGCTCTGCAGCAATTTGCGCCTTGAGAGAGGCGATGAATCGCTTTATTAAATTGGGACCGGTGTTGGCGAAAAAGGCAGGGGTGTCATGCTCCAGTGGGTTGTCTGAGTGAGCACCATTGTCAGGCAGTCTCAGGTCAATTCTGATAACGGTCAAGCGGGGGTGGATTGCCAAAGCCCCGTTAACAGTCTCTTCAATTCGTTTCAGATAATTCTGGTTCAGTGGGCCTTGATTGGTTAACTGAGGATAGGTCATTTGCTCTTCTCCTAAATGGTATCAGGTGCGAGTGACGTACTCACACATAGAAGAAGCATCTGGAGTAATTCTTTACATTTATCGCGGTTCATCGACCCACTAAGCACCGCCCATTCGATCACTTATTCCGTATTGGTCAAAGTCAGTTTTCTTACATTACATATTACTAATCCGACAACTAGGCTTGCTGTCATGTAAGAGGTTCCCTTGTGGAAAACGATCATCTGGCTCGACGAGGCCTTCTGTACTTCGATTTCCAATACTCTGAAGTTACTGCCTGTGATAAATGTCTATGAAACCCTATTGCCATGGGGTTTTCAATATCAACCAATGGCTGGATAGTTACTTTAAAGTTACTTAATACATTGCTTTTTGGTGACTTTTTGCGCTACTTTGTGTGCTACTTTAAATGTTACTGAGTAGTTGTAGTTATGGCGTGCCACAGGGATGGGGTTAGGCAAGTTGTCAGTAGTGACATTCGTTTTATTGAGTCATGCTTGAGGCTAATGAATGCTAGTGGTTTAACTGTTCCTTTTACGGCGCAGAGTGCTTCTGAGAGCACAGATATCATTAACCAGGTAATCCATGCTTGGCAGGAGAGCACAGAGAAGAAGGACAGCTTTGTCGAGTGGTTAGTTGATGAGGCAAAGCAGAAGCTATTGCCATTAAGTGAGTTGGATTGGCTTAAAGGAAATGACCGTGCCTGTTATTGGGTTTGGTTAACTTTAGTCAGAGGGGGTGTCTATGGTTTATCAGTTTCTGGATTGCAAGAATTTGTTCGACCGGCAGTGCTACCTCATATTGATTATTCAAGGTATGCCCTGCAACTGAATACCTCAAACCCTCTAAATTCAGCACCCAGTCAACCCCAGGTTCCACCCTACGATAAACTTGGCTTAAAGTTGCAGACATCAAGTACCATGGATCGCTTTGAAGAGGTCGTTAAGTTTTTTGATAGGAGCGGCCAATCGCTTGGGTGGCAATTAGATTTAGTGAACAGGCTAGAATCTAATTGGGGGCGTATTTTTAGTGCACGTAAGCCGCTATCTTGGTTGCAGAGTAATGATGAAATGCAATGCCGATGGGCGTGGGAATATCTAACAAGACCAAGTTTTGACCAGAATCTTCCTTCAGTTTCTTATCTTCATCCGACAGGAACGGTTGAAATGTATTTGGCTATCTTTGCTGCTTTTGATACTTGGGATGCTATTCCAAATCTGAAGAGATTGTTTTTAAATGATTTCAATAAAGCGTGGCAACAGAAGAAACATCGTGACAATCGGCAGGGTAAGAAAGTATGTAACTTGGTACTTCGTGAAGAAGTGAAGGAGATGCTTGATGAAATGGCGGCTTCAAGAGGCATCAGGCTCAACCAGCTGGTGGAGGCGCTGATTGAGCGTGAGTATGAGAGTCGTTGACTGATTTATATGGCCAATGTCAGGGGAAAGATCTTATCTGCAATTAGCCCAAGTGCATGTCGACGTTCTTCAAGATAGTCATGTTGGTTGTAAATTCCTTCTATGCCTTGAATTTTGTGGTTGAGGCAGCGCTCTGCAACATGTGGAGCAATGCCTTCAGCTGCCAGTAAACTACGGCAGGTACGGCGAAAATCGTGCACTGTAAAAGGCTCCAGTTCCCCCATTCTGTTCTTCGGTTGCTTTTTCTTTCCTGGCTCCTGACCAAACAGTTTTGCTATGGCTCGGTTAAGTGTATCTGCACTCATGTGGGGATTTTTAGCTGTCCTTCGACTTGGAAAGACATACTCAGAACCACAGGCTCGGATATGGAGCTCTTCAAGCCACTGAATCACCGATTGCGGTAAAGGAATGGTAATAGCCGTTCCTGTTTTGCTCCTGTGTTTAGGTAGATGCCAGAGTGCTTGTTTAAGATCGAATTCTTGCCACTTAGCTTCAGTTAGTTCTGTTTTTCTGACTCCCAGCGTAACCAATAATGCACAGGCTAAGTAGTTGTCTCGTGTAAAGCTGGTGGAGTGCATCCTGAAAACCTTGAAGACATGTGAGAGCTCATCAAGAGTTAGTGCGCGGGTACGGCTTTTTTCTATCCCCCCTGCATCATCAACTTTAAATGCAGATGCAGGATTATAAATCAATAGGTTGAGTTTCAATGCATGGTTAAAGAGTTGCTTGAGGTTCATTAATGCATCATTAGCAATAGAAGGCCTACCACTTTTGGCAATAATGCGAATAATATTGCGGACATCCAAAGGTGTGACCTTATCGATCTGATGGTTACCAATATAAGGGGAAATCTCTTTCGAGTAGATGCGCTTAGGGATATTTGGATGCTTGAGCCTTTTTTCTAAATCCTGATACCAGTCAGCAAATAAGTCATCAACTGTCTGAAAGCTGACTTGTTTCTCTGATTTACGCTCGGTTATAGGATCTTCACCCTGATTTATCTTTTGCTTGAGCAAAGCTGCTTGGGCGCGAGCATCGGCAAGAGAAATGTTAATCAGTTTGCCAAGTGTCATTGAGCGGCGCTTGCCGAACAGTGTATACCGCAACATCCAGTATGGATGCCCGCTTTTAGGAAGCATCAAATACAATCCTTCGCCATCACCGTATCGCCCGGGTTTTCCTTCCTTAACTATCGATTGAATGCCTTTCGCGCTCAACTTGCCCATTTGTTACTCCTCAATACTCCTATAAATCTTGTTTTAGCAGGAAATGGCATCAATGGGTAGTAAATGTGGTTTTCAGATAGTTGGCAGGTGGTAGTACTCTATTTTCTACCCAGTTTACTACCCGAAAGGTATTAATCTAGGCAAAATTTTTATAGACCTTATTAGACTGTAGGCACAAAAAAGCCCTGTAAAAACAGGGCTCGAAGAACGGGTGAAAATTTTATTGGAACTTACTCCATATTCTGGATCTGTTCACGCATCTGCTCGATCAGTACTTTCAATTCCACAGCGGCAGCGGTAACTTCGGTGCTGATGGACTTAGACGCCAGTGTGTTGGACTCGCGATTAAATTCTTGCATCATAAAGTCCATCCGGCGACCCTCTGCACCACCTTTGTTCAGAATGCGGTGGGCTTCGGTAACATGGGCTTCAAGGCGATCCATTTCTTCGGCAACATCCAGTTTTTGTGCCAGCAGTACCATTTCTTGTTCGATGCGAGCAGGATCCAATTCCCCTTTGATTTCGGCCAAACGGTTGGTCAGCTTATCGCGCTGCCATTGGATCACTTGTGGCATATGTTCACGCACAATGGCGATTTGGCCGGTAATGGCATCCAGGCGAGTTTCCAGCATGGTTTTGATGGCATCGCCTTCACGGCCCCGGGCAGCAATAAACTGATCCAGCGCGGCATTAAATGCCTGCAGCAATTCTGCGCCAATAGCATTGAGATCCTGCTCCTGAGAGGCGATTACGCCCGGCCAGCGCAGAATATCAGTTAGGGCAATATCACCTTGGCCCGCTTCCTGTTTTAGCCAATTAGCTGCATTAAGTAGCTGTTTGGCCAGGGCCTGGTTGACCTGTAGCTCAGTATCGGTTTTGTCAGCCAGCTCAACGCGCAGATTGACTTCAACCTTGCCGCGGTTGAGGCGTTTACGCAGTCTTTCGCGCAGCACAGGTTCAAAACTGCGAAACTGCTCAGGCAGTCTTAAATACGTTTCCAGATAGCGCTGGTTAACGGAGCGGATTTCCCAGGAGGCGGTGCCCCAGTCGGCTTTATGCTCGATACGGGCATAGGCGGTCATGCTTTGAATCATGTGCTGTCCTGCATTGCTTAAGAGTTCCGCTGAATTATACCCCTATGTGGGCGTGAAATGCATGTGCTGCCAACCTTGGAGATACCCCGATGGGTAAAGTATGTTTGACTGCGGTGGCCAGTAACACGGGGCATGGCGTTGAATCTAAGGGCATTGATTCCCTTTATTGCTAGTGGTGAGGAGATTGGCTGTGTGCATACCTATTTATCCTGGTTTTCCGACTTGTATAGACAAGTTGTTTATCACTTAACAGGATTTTGTCTTTTCCCGGTCGGTTTCCGGTTTAGGCCGTGGCATACTGCGGCGCAACTCCCTATAATATGCAGCCAAAATTGCGCTTAGCTTTTTAAGCCTCAACCACAGGAATCTTCATGCGCCCAGGTAACAGAACGTCTGCCCAGACCCGCCCAATCACCATTACCCGTAATTTCACTGCCCATGCAGAAGGGTCTGTATTGGTTGAGTTTGGTGAAACCAAAGTACTGTGTACCGCCAGTTTTACTGAAGGGGTGCCACGTTTTCTGAAGGGTAGCGGCCAAGGTTGGGTGACTGCAGAATATGGCATGTTGCCACGTTCTACCCATAGCCGGATGGATCGTGAAGCTGCCCGTGGTAAGCAAACCGGTCGTACCCAAGAAATTCAACGTCTGATCGGTCGAGCCTTGCGCGCTGCCGTGGATATGAAGTCTCTGGGTGAAAACACCATTATGATTGATTGCGATGTGATCCAAGCCGATGGTGGTACCCGCACAGCCTCTATCACAGGTGCGTGTGTGGCACTGGTTGATGCCCTGAATTGGGCCCGTGCCAAAGGCATGATTAAAACTAACCCACTGAAGTTTTTGATTGCAGCGGTTAGCGTTGGCATTTTCGATGGTGAGGCTATCTGCGATCTGGAATATGTGGAAGATAGCGCTGCTGAAACCGATATGAACGTGGTGATGACGGAAACCGGTAAGATCATCGAAGTGCAGGGGACGGCAGAAGGTGAGCCGTTCAGCCACGATGAGTTACTCACCATGCTGGATTTAGCCAAACATGGCATTCGCGAGATTATTGATGTGCAGCGCGCTGCACTGAATTGATATTAAGGATCCTTCGGGGTCCTTTTTTTCGGCCGCAATAATGCCAATAACATGCGGCAGTGAAATATAACGTCAGGAATAACGATTTACATCGCCAGCTTTGGGCTGGCAAACCTACCCATACCCTAATAAGAGGATACAGAGTGAAAGCTTATCAGCGCGAGTTTATTGAGTTTGCCCTGGAACGTCAGGTGCTGAAATTCGGTGAGTTTACACTTAAATCTGGCCGTCAGAGCCCTTACTTTTTTAATGCCGGTTTGTTTAATACCGGCCGTGATTTAGCGCGACTGGGGCGTTTTTATGCCGCCGCATTGATGGATGCCGGCATTGATTATGATCTGCTGTTTGGCCCAGCCTATAAAGGGATCCCCATTGCCACAACTACGGCGGTGGCGCTGGCTGAACACCATGATGTGGATATGCCTTACTGCTTTAACCGTAAAGAGAAAAAAGACCATGGTGAAGGTGGTTCATTGGTTGGTAGTGAGCTGCAAGGCCGAGTGATGCTGGTTGATGATGTGATCACCGCAGGTACGGCGATCCGTGAATCTATGGATATTATTAATGCTCATCAGGCTCAGTTAGCCGGTGTATTAATTGCACTTGATCGCCAAGAAAAAGGTAAAGGCGAGTTATCTGCGATTCAGGAAGTAGAACGCGACTATGGCTGCCAGGTGATTTCCATTATTAAGCTGGCTGATTTAATTGCTTATCTGGCGCAGCAACCGGGCATGGAACAAGAGCTGGCTGCTGTGAGTGCTTACCGAGAACAATACGGCATTTAAACTGCGGCCAAATCTGTTTTAACAGAGTAACTGTCCCTTAATTTACAACGCAAAAACGCTGCCCAAGCAGCGTTTTTTTATCGTCATACCGGCGTTGTGACTGCTGCCGTTATTGCTGTAAAAATTCTGCCCGGGTCGCCGGGTTGGACTTAAAAATGCCACCCAGTGCTGTGGTGGTGGTGGAGCTGGTTGAGTCCATGACTCCGCGGGATTTAACACAGTAATGTACCGCATCAATTTTCACGGCCACATCTTTGGTTTCCAGCAAGGTTTGCAAGGCAACCAATACCTGCTGCGTTAGGCGCTCTTGCACCTGAGGGCGCTGGGCAAAAAAGCGCACAATGCGGTTGATTTTCGACAGGCCAATAATTTTGCGCTTTGGTAGATAAGCCACAGAAGCGGTGCCATCAATCGTTACCAAATGATGCTCACAGGTGCTGGTAACACTAATGTCCTGCACTCGCACCATTTCATCGAATTTCATTTTGTTTTCGATAACGGTGATTTTGGGGAAATTGCTGTAATCTAAGCCGGAGAAAATCTCATCCACATACATTTTGGCGACCCGTTTTGGGGTTTCCATCAGGCTGTCATCGGTTAAATCCAGCGACATCAGTTCCAAAATAGCGCGCATATGCTGCTCTATTTGCTCTTTACGTACTTCGGGGCTTTGCCCACAAGGAACCATAGGTGTTTCCAGTCCCCGCTCTAACAGGGCGGCTTGTACCAAAGATGCTGCTTCACTTAATGCCATATATCCTCCGCGTTAACACTCCTGAGCTACAAGTTTTTTGTTTACCAGACAAAGATATAGCAAAAATATTTTGTCTGCAGTACATCTTGGCCAGCGTCAGGATGGGGCAGGATACCGCGATTTGTTGCAAATTCATACTGTCAGACGGACAAAAAAACCGATTAACTGACTCAAGTATTATGGCGGGTATGGGGGAGATAATCGATGAATGCGGCAAGTGCGGCATTCATCGTGGCATCGTAGATTAGCTTTGCAGTAATTGTTGCTGAATGAACAGCCACTGCTGATCAAAATGCTGGGTTGGCTTGAACTTGAATTCACTGCGAACAAACTGGGCAATCCGGCCTTCAGCAAAGGCCAGCAGCAGATTGGCGAGAATGGCTTCATCTAGCGCAAATCCATGCCCCTCGCGTAGGGTCTTTTCCCGCAGGATCTGTTTAAGCTGGGTTTCAATTTTGCCAAATAGCGTGCTCATGCGGCTGCGCAGGCGTTCGTTTTCTCCCAGCAGTGCATCACCGTTTAATACCCGGGAAATCCCCGGATTGCGCTCAGCAAACACCAACAGCAGTTGCAGCGTTAGCTGGCAGCGGCGCATGGTGTCTTTTTCTTCCCCGAGGATCAGGTTGATCCGTGTCAGTAATGATTCTTCAATAAAATCGATTAACCCTTCAAACATGCGGGCTTTACTGGGAAAGTGCCGGTATAGCGCGGCTTCTGACACGCCGACTTCGGCCGCCAGTTTTTTGGTCGTAATGCGCTCACCGGGATTGGTTTCCAGCATTTGGGCCAGGCATTGGAGAATGTGTTCACGCCGATTGATTTTTTGATTTACGGCCATTGCAGTATCCTTCGCTCAATTACAACTTGATGCCTGCGTACGTTATACGGGGAGCACCGCCCGGATGATCGCACAGAAAAATGCTGCGGTCAGGGGGCACGCTGCGGTGCACCCGGGCTTGATTATTTGGTTCCTGAGTGACCGAATCCGCCTTCACCGCGATCACTGGTATCAAATTCATCGACCAGTTTGAACTCGGCTTGTACCACAGGCACGAACATCAGCTGTGCCAGACGGTCACCGATTTCAATGGAGAACGGTTCATTGCTGCGGTTCCAGCAAGAGACCATCAGTGGTCCTTGGTAGTCAGAGTCGATCAGACCAACCAGGTTACCCAAAACAATACCGTGTTTATGACCTAGACCAGAGCGAGGCAAAATAACTGCAGCCAAAGATGGGTCGGCAACATGAATTGCGATACCGGTCGGGATCAATTTGGTCTCACCCGGCTCGATGGTCAATGTAGTATCCAGCATGGCGCGTAGATCCATACCGGCACTGCCTGGTGTGGCATAAGCTGGCAGTGGGAATTGTGCGCCAATGCGCGAGTCAAGAATCTTTAGTTCAATAGGTGTTTTCATGTTGCTTATTTGACTTGGGCTATCAAACCGAGCAATTGCCCGGCGAGTGTATGCTTATCGGTGGCTGGTAGATCTTGGCTGCCGTTGGGCCAAATGACTTTCAGGGCATTGCTGTCAGCATTAAATCCCTGTCCGGCAATTGAAACATCATTGGCGGCGATCATATCCAACTTTTTACGCTGCAGTTTATCTGTGGCGTAGTGTTCAACGTCGTGGGTTTCGGCGGCAAATCCTACGGTAAATGGCTTATGTTGCAGCGCGGCGACCGTGGCTAAGATATCAGGATTGCGTACCAGCGCAAGTTGCATGGTTTCCGCTGATTTCTTAATTTTGGCCTCGGCGACTTGTGCAATACGGTAGTCTGCCACAGCAGCGCAGGCAATAAAGATATCCTGCTCTGCGACTGCTTGCATCACCGCATCAAGCATCTGTTGTGCTGACTGCACATTTATCCGCCGAACGCCTGCGGGTGTAGGCAAATTTACCGGCCCCGCAACGAGGGTGACTTCAGCTCCCATTTCTGCTGCTTTTTGCGCCAGCGCAAAGCCCATCTTACCTGAGCTGTGATTAGAAATATAACGAACCGGGTCAATCGCTTCTCGGGTTGGCCCGGCAGTGAGCAACAGTTTTTGCCCCGCCAGCAGTTTCTCCGCGAAAAAGCCTTCACAGCGCTTGGCAATATCCAGCGGCTCTAGCATACGGCCAGGGCCAACTTCGCCACAGGCCTGACTGCCGCTATCTGGTCCCCAAATATGGGTGCCACGGCTTTGTAGTGATTGCAGATTGTGCTGAGTTGCGGCGTGTTGGTACATCTGCTGGTTCATGGCCGGACAGATCACCACAGGGGCTGCTGTTGCAAGGGCGCAGGTGGTCAGCAGTTCATCCGCCATCCCCGCTTGCATGCGGGCAATGATATTGGCTGTTGCGGGGGCGATAACAAACAAATCAGCCCAACGCGCCAGTTCAATATGGCCCATTGCCGCTTCGGCGGCGGGATCAAGCAAATCTGAAGCCACAGGGTGGCCGCTGAGGGCCTGCAGTGTCAGCGGGGCGATAAACTCCATGGCACTTTGGGTCATCACTACCCGTACTTGGGCACCGCGCTCTTTTAAGCGGCGCACTAAATCGGCACTTTTATAAGCGGCAATGCCGCCGCCAATGCCCAACAGAATGTTTTTATTTTTCAGGCTCACGGTTGTTTTCCGACGCACGGGATAATGGCGCTAACCTTAACATAAAGCCCGCCGCGCTGTTGATATCACCCCGGCAGTTTTTTCCCGCTTTTGCCATTTGCGGCACATCTTAGGAGAGGAGGTGATGACTCATAATGGGCAGATAAATACCACCATGGCGGTCAATGGATAAATTTACACCATACTTGCTGAAGTCATCGGGCTGAAATAGGCAGGGAAAATGACCATAAAACATTGGCCAGAAGGGGAAGGCCCACGGGAAAAATTATTGCAAGGCGGGGCCGGGCAGCTATCAGATGCTGAATTACTCGCCGTTTTGCTCAGAAATGGTACAGCTGGACAGAGCGCCGTTGCCATGGGACGCCAGCTATTGCTGGAATTTGGCGGCCTAAGATCATTGTTTTGTGCTTCTAGGGCTAAGGTGTGTCGACTTCGGGGCGTGGGATCGGTAAAATACGCGCAGCTTCAGGCGGCCGCAGAAATTGCGCGCCGAATTGCCCGTGAAAACCTGCATCGAGGGCAGGTTTTGACCAACCCCGGCTTAACCCGGGATTATTTGATGACGCAGCTGGCTGACAGACCCTACGAGGTGTTTGCCATCCTGCTGTTGGACAGCCAGCACAGGGTAATTCAATTTGTTGAATTATTCCGGGGCACTATTGATTCAGCGTCAGTCTATCCCCGTGATGTGGTAGCACTGGTGCTGGAAAAACAGGCTGCGGCGGTCATTGTTTGTCATAATCATCCGTCTGGCATCGCAGAGCCAAGTCAGGCTGACCGGCGAATTACTGAGCGATTGAAAAATGCGTTAGCAACCATAGATGTATCCTTGCTGGATCACATGGTAGTAGGGGATCGCGAGATTGTTTCCTTTGCGGAAAGGGGGTGGATTGTTTAACCACCGCTTGATCTTTCCTCGGCAATCCTGTATAAAATGCGCCCTTCGTGTGCCTCGGGCGACGGCCATACGAGGCACATTAATGCTCGAGCGTTAAAATTGTTTTTTGGAGAAGATTGACATGTCAAGAGTATGCCAAGTAACTGGCAAGAAGCCTATGGTTGGTAACAACCGTTCGCACGCAAAAAACGCGACCCGTCGTCGTTTTCTGCCTAACCTGCAAAATCACCGTTTTTGGTTAGAAACTGAAAAGCGTTTCGTACAGCTGCGCGTTTCTACCAAAGGTATGCGTATCATCGATAAGAAAGGTATCGAAGTTGTTGTTGCTGAACTTCGTGCCCGTGGCGAGAAGGTGTAATAGATCATGGCTAAAGCTAAAGGTAATCGCGAGAAGATCAAATTAGTTTCAAGCGCTAAGACTGGTCACTTCTACACTACTGAAAAGAACAAGCGTAACATGCCAGAAAAGATGGAGATCAAAAAGTTTGATCCTGTGATCCGTCAGCATGTTATCTACAAAGAAGCTAAGATCAAGTAATTGATTGCGTTCCGCACTGCGGAAACGGTTTCTTGAAAAGCCCCTCTCTGAGGGGCTTTTTTTTACCCGCCAATCACGCGCCTTTCCTCTGATTTCTGTCTTTTGCTCCCATTGCAATTCTGTTTTTTTGTTTGTGTATGTCGTGAAAATAAATGCTGTAAAAGTGAATTTTAATGCATTAATATGGCAAAATTCGTCTGATTTACGCCGTTAGGGATATGTGAGAGGTGGCATGTGTTAGCTGGAACAACACAGTTATTGGATAGTTTTCGGCATTCAGTACCTTATGTGAATGCGCACCGGGGGAAAACCTTTGTCATTATGCTGGGTGGTGAAGCCATTGAAGAGGGGCAATATCGCGCCATTATCAATGACGTTGCCCTATTACATAGCCTAGGGATCCGTTTGGTACTCGTGCATGGGGCTCGCCCCCAGATTGATACTGAACTGTATCGGCGGGGATTGTCTGTCGGGTTTCATAATGGCGTACGGATTACCGATGAGTCAGCATTACGAGTAGTGCATCAAATCAGCGGGGCGCTACAGTTTGATATAACCGCTCGTTTATCAATGAGCCTGTCTAATACCCCAATGCAGGGGGCCCAGATCAATGTGGTCAGCGGGAATTTTGTCATTGCCCAGCCATTGGGCGTTGATGATGGCGTGGATTATTGCCTGTCGGGTAAGGTACGGCGGATTGATATTAATGGTTTGACGCAGCAGTTGGACCAAGGCTGTATTGTTTTGTTGGGGCCGGTAGCGGCCTCTGTGACTGGGGAGAGTTTTAATCTCACCGCGGAAGAGGTTGCCACTCAGGTGGCCGTGCGCTTACAGGCCGATAAAATGATTGGCTTTAGCTGCCGAAAAGGCCTACTGGATGGCGATGCTAACTTAATCAGTGAGTTAATGCCCGCCACTGCGCAAGCGTATCTTGATTGCCCTCCCCATCCTGTTTGTCAGGCAACCCGAGCATTTATTAGCGGCAGCATTGAAGCATGTCGTCGTGGTGTGGCCCGCTGTCATCTTATCAGCTACCAAGAAGATGGTGCTCTGCTACAAGAACTCTTTACGCGAGAAGGTATCGGTACTCAAATCGTCACTGAAAGCGCGGAGCAGTTGCGCCGTGCCACCATTGCCGATATCGGCGGGGTATTAGAGCTGATCCAGCCGCTGGAGGAGCAAGGAGTGTTGGTGCGCCGCTCCCGTGAGCAGTTGGAGATGGAAATTGAGCAGTTTATGGTGATAGAGCGTGACAATTTGATTATTGGTTGTGCAGCGCTGTATCCCTTTGAGGAAGATAATGCCGGAGAATTTGCCTGTTTGGTAGTGCATCCAGATTATCGGGATCAAGACCGTGGTCAGGCACTGTTACATAATATTATTAGTCAGGCCAAAGCGCGGGGCTATGACAGATTATTTGCCCTGACAACCCGCAGTATTCATTGGTTTTTAGAACAAGGGTTCGAGCCGGTGGACATTGATGCCTTACCGGTGAAAAAAAAGCAGTTATATAACTTGCAACGCCGCTCTAAAATTTTTGCTCTCACACTAATATAAGTCTGATATTGGCCTGAAATATGCGCTGTTTCAGGCCGCATGTTTCCTCAGCTTGGCCTAAGCTTGATCCCCATAACGAGCGCCTTGGGAGGGATTATGCATACTCATATCTTTGACTTAGTGGCATTGGACAGTAGCACCAATACCGGCATCGCGATTGCGTTGTTACTGCTGCTGTTATTGTTGCTCTGGTTAAAGTATCGCCGTGAACCGGGGCGAGGCCATTATGTCGCCATGGCGCTGACCGGCGCGCTGCTGGTATTTGGTAGCTGGAGTTGGGTGGCGGCACTGCAGGCTGAGCTTACCCTTGATACCCGTGAGCTGAAATTAGATATCCCCTTTTATACCCTGTCGTTGCCCCGGGATGAGATTTTATCAACCGGCGTGCGGCGACTTGATTTTGCCCTTGAGCCAGAGTTTAAACCCCTGTATCGCCGTAATGGCATGGAGCTACCCGGCCTGCATTTGGGGTGGTTTACATTGCAAGATGGTCGCAAGGCATTGATGATGACTGGCAGTGTCGAGCCGGTCCTGATCCCCACCCGCGCAGGTTATGTGGTGATTGTCAGTGTGGCTGATGCCGACAGATTAATGGGGCTATTGTAGCCCCAGTCGCAAGCAGTGAACTGATGCCGTGAGATATGGTGAATAAGTGGCGGGGGATGCTACCCGCCACGTGACAGCCCCTTGTTTACAGCCTTGGTTTAGCGGTGTTGGGGCTTTTTTTCGGGGGGGATTCCCGGCGGCGATAGATCATATCAGCCGTGAAGGCGAGCAGGGCGAGCCAGATAAAGCCAAAGGTGATGCTTTTTTCCAGATCAAAGGGCTCACCGTACAAGGTGACGGCCAATACAAACATAATGCTGGGGCCGATATACTGGAAAAATCCCAGCACAGTCAGCGGAATACGCACAGCGGCTCCGGCAAAACACAGCAGGGGCACTGAGGTGACAATGCCTGCGGCCATCAATAATAGATTCATATCCCAGCTGTTGGTCAGCATATTGGCTCCGGCATCCTGTGGCACCAACAGCAGATACCCCAATGCCAAAGGCATCAGTAGCGCAGTTTCCAACACCAAGCCACTTTGAGCGTCAACATTGACCTTCTTACGCAGTAAGGCGTACAGACCGAATGAGGTCGCCAAGCCGATGGATACCACGGGTACTGAGCCAAACGAGATTAATTGGATCAGAACGCCGGTTGCCGCTAATCCTACAGCCAGCCATTGCAGTTTACGCAGCCGCTCACCGAGAAAAATCATCCCCAGCATCACATTCAGCAGTGGGTTGATGTAATAGCCCAGGCTGGCATCGAGCATATGATCATTGTTAACCGCCCAGATAAATAGCAGCCAGTTACCGGCAATCAGCACTGAGGTGACGGCCAGAATGGCCAGTTGTTTGGGTTGTCTCAGCACACTGCGCACCCGCTGAAAACCAGTGAAACAGCCCAATAGCAGCAACATAAAGACAAATGACCAGATAATGCGGTGCAGCAAAATTTCACTGGCCGGTACCTGTTGCAGGTGTTTGAAATACAGCGGCGCAAAGCCCCACATACTGTAAGCCAGTAGTGCCAGCACTATGCCTTTTTTCTGTTCAGCGTGTTCCATATCGGTCAGTTTTATCGGTTGTTTGTCTTGATGTCGGGCAGGCGATTGTACGGGCTATTATCTGGGCTGTCAGCCAGATTGCCGTTTAGTCAGTGTAACAAGTTGTCGCGATGCAATCGGTAAAATCCCCATGGGGCTGCCTGCAATTACGGCGGGTTTCGGTATAGAATGGTCGGCTTTGACAGGTGCCATCATACAGGTGCTAGCAAGATTATTTGGCCGGGAGCTGACAGGGCGGACATGCAGGAAAATACACAATTATCTTCATCGGATCCTTACCTGGATTGTCTGCAGCAGGTGTTTGGTTACCGCAGTTTCCGTCAGGGACAGCGGGATGTGATTGAGCGGATCTGCCGGGGTGAAGATTGCATGGTTATCATGCCCACTGGCGGCGGTAAAAGCCTGTGTTATCAGCTTCCCGCCCTGATGTTACCCGGGCTAACCGTGGTGATTTCACCACTGATTTCGCTGATGAAAGATCAGGTAGATAGTTTATTGCAAACCGGCGTACAGGCCGCCTGCATTAACTCTGCACTGCCTCGGGAACAATTGCTGGAGGTGTATCGCCAGTTGCGCTGTGGTGAGATAAAGCTGTTGTATGTGTCTCCGGAGCGGCTGCTCAGTGGCGATTTTTTGCAGCGGCTGCAAGATTGGCAAGTCAGCTTTTTTGCCATTGATGAGGCGCACTGTATCAGTCAATGGGGGCATGATTTCCGGCCGGAATATGCAGCCCTTGGTCGCCTAAAACACACGTTTCCCCATATTCCCCAGATGGCACTGACAGCAACAGCCGATCAGGCCACCCGGCAGGACATTTGTGAGCGACTGGGGATCAATCCCTATACTCTGCTTTCCAGTTTTGATCGGCCTAATATCCGTTACACGGTGGCGGAAAAGCTCAATGCCAGCAATCAGTTGAAGCAGTTTGTTGATGCCCATCGCGGTGCCAGCGGGATTATTTATTGCAGCAGTCGGCGACGGGTGGATGAAGTCGCCCAGCGGTTGCGGCTGCAAGGCTATCGGGCTGAGGGATACCATGCCGGAATGGAGCAAGATGAGCGAGCCAGTGTGCAGGAACGCTTCTTAAAAGACCAACTGGATATTGTGGTGGCAACTGTGGCCTTTGGTATGGGGATCAATAAATCCAATGTCCGCTTTGTGGTGCATTACGATATCCCCAAAAGTATTGAAGCGTATTATCAGGAAACTGGCCGTGCGGGGCGCGATGGAATGGACGCTGAAGCCTTTATGTTGTTTGACCCGGCAGATATTGGTCGGGTGAAACATTTAATTGAGCAGCAAGAACCCGGGCCACAACAGCAAGTTGAACAGCATAAATTAAACTCCATGGCGGCGTTTGCCGAAGCTCAGACCTGTCGCCGCCAAGTCTTGCTGCACTATTTTGATGAAAGCGCCAGCGAGCCCTGTGGTAACTGTGATATCTGCCTTGACCCGCCTAAGCGCTACGATGGAACTTTAGATGCCCGTAAGGTGCTCTCTTGTATATACAGGCTAAATCAGGGGTTTGGCATCAATCATGTGATTGAGGTGTTGCGGGGCTCGAAAGCCGCATCCGTGGTGGAGCGGGGCCATGATAAATTGTCCACTTGGGGGATCGGCAAAGAGAAAAGTCATGAGCATTGGCTCAGTGTTACTCGGCAGCTGATCCACCTTGGGCTGGCCAGTCAAGATATTACCCGGGGATCTCGGGTGCGGCTCAATCCTGCCGCGCGACCAGTACTCAAAGGTGAAGTGGCGCTAATGTTGGCGGTGCCGCGTATTAGTATTCCGGTTGCCCCTCGGCGGCGCAGTAGTGCCCGGGTGCCACTGCACTATGATCGCAAGCTATTTGCCCGGCTTAAATCATTGCGCCGCACTATCGCGGAAGAGCAAGATGTGCCGCCGTATCTGGTGTTTAATGATGCCACTTTGGCTGAAATGGCTGCCATGTTGCCCACCACAGAAGCTGAGTTGCTCGCCGTCAACGGCGTTGGTGAGCGAAAACTGGATCGTTTTGGTAATCAATTTCTCGATGAAATCGAAGCCTTCTTAACCCGAGGCGGATAGGCTCGGTTGGCCGTATTCGTTCCCCAGTGTTTTTGCTCGGGACAAACTACTTCTTGACTCTGGCCGGAATCTCAGGTTAATTAATAAACACTTGTTGCAATATTGTGTATTTTCTAAGAGCTGATCTAAGAATGATTTTGGGCATAGGGCACACAGGAATATAGCAACTTACTGGATTTTATCGATTGAGTTTAAACAGGTTTTAGTCCATGCATTTTACTCATTTAGTCACTTTGCTACCCCTACTCATTCTGCCCCTCTCGGCGCGGAAGGTTTGGTGATGCTGGCTAACTGAGACACCTAATCCAACCACCCCGCGCTGACAACGCGGGGTTTTTTTTGGCTTTTTTACCGGTATTGAGGGAGAAATACGATGTCAGATCGGGTAATCATTTTTGATACCACACTGAGGGATGGTGAGCAGGCATTGGCTGCCAGTCTGTCGGTAAAAGAAAAACTGCTGATAGCGCAGGCACTTGAACGCTTAGGTGTCGATGTGATGGAAGTCGGCTTCCCTGTCTCTTCCCCCGGGGATTTTGAGTCGGTTAAAACCATCGCCCAGCAAGTAAAAAACAGCCGGGTCTGCGCCTTGGCCCGGGCACTGGAAAAAGATATTGATGCCGCCGCCCAGTCGTTATCTGTCGCTGAGCAGTTTCGTATTCATACCTTTATCTCCACTTCGGATATCCATGTGCAGAGCAAGCTAAAGCGTTCGTTTGATGACGTGCTGGCGATGGCGGTCAACGCCGTAAAATATGCTCGGCGCTTTACTGATGATGTGGAGTTTTCCTGTGAAGACGCCGGTCGCACGCCGATTGATAATTTGTGCCGCATGGTGGAAGCGGCGATTAAGGCCGGCGCTGCGACAGTGAATATCCCAGATACCGTTGGCTACACAGTGCCCGGTGAATTTGGCGGTATTATTCAAACCTTGTTTAATCGCGTCCCCAATATCGACCAAGCGGTCATTTCAGTCCATTGCCATGATGATCTCGGGTTGTCGGTGGCTAATTCAATTACTGCGGTGCAGCAAGGCGCGAGGCAGATTGAATGTACCGTCAATGGTATCGGTGAGCGAGCCGGTAACTGTTCATTGGAAGAGGTGGCGATGATCCTTGCCACCCGTCGTGGGCTGTTGGGGCTAGAAACCAATATCAATGCCAAAGAAATCCACCGCACTTCCACGCTGGTAAGTCAGCTGTGCAATATGCCTGTTCAGGCCAATAAGGCGATTGTGGGCGCCAATGCTTTTAGTCATTCCTCCGGCATTCATCAAGATGGTGTGCTCAAGGCACAAAATACCTACGAAATTATGACCCCGGAAAGCATTGGGCTGACCCGTAATCATCTGAATATGACCTCTCGCTCTGGTCGCCATGTGATTAAGCATCGCATGAGTGAAATGGGGTACAGCGAGCAGGATTATGACATGGATGCCCTGTATCAGGCCTTTCTCAAGTTAGCGGATAAAAAGGGGCAGGTGTTTGATTACGATCTGGAAGCCTTGGTGTTTATCAAGGCGCAGCGCCGGGACGATGATCATTACCGGCTCAAGCAGTTGGTGGTGCACTCAGATTCCAGTGCCGGGGAAGCGACTGCCACGGTTAGGTTGGACATAAATGGTGAAAAAGTGACGGAAGCGGCGACCGGCAATGGCCCGGTTGATGCCGCCTATAACGCCATAGCCCGCGCCTCAGGTCGGCATATTGCCATCACAGCTTATAAGTTGGGCAGTAAGGGCGCGGGCCAAAACGCCTTGGGACAAGTGGACATTACCGCCAGTTACCAGCAACGGCATTTTCACGGCGTGGGCCTTGCCACGGATGTGGTTGAGGCATCGGCTCGGGCGCTGGTACATGTGATGAATTTGGTGCATCGAGCCGATGAAGTGGCAGACAGAAAACAGGAAATTCAGCAAACAAGGGAGTTAGGTGGCGTATGAGTTATCAGATAGCAGTATTGCCGGGTGATGGTATTGGCCCAGAAATTATGGCGCAGGCGCGCAAGGTGCTCACCGCCGTTGAGCAGCGCTTTAACCTGAGTATTGAGTACAGTGAGTACGATATTGGCGGCGCGGCTATCGATCGGCATGGCTGCCCGCTGCCGTCGGAAACTTTGGCGGGTTGTGAAGCTGCCGATGCGATTTTATTTGGCTCTGTGGGTGGCCCCAAGTGGGAGCATTTACCACCGGATAGCCAGCCGGAACGCGGCGCCCTGTTGCCACTGCGGGCGCACTTTGGTCTATTTTGTAATCTACGTCCGGCCAAACTTCATGATGGGCTGGAGCATTTAAGTCCGCTGCGGGCCGATATTGCTGCCCGGGGTTTCGATCTGCTCTGTGTGCGGGAGCTGACCGGCGGCATCTATTTTGGCAAACCCAAGGGGCGGCAGGGGGAAGGGGAAGCTGAAGAAGCCTTTGATACCATGCGCTACAGCCGCAAAGAGATCCGCCGTATTGCCACGATTGCTTTTGAAGCTGCCCAAGGCCGTCGCAGTAAAGTGACTTCGGTGGATAAAGCCAATGTGTTGGCCTGCTCGGTACTGTGGCGCGAAGTGGTGGAGGAGGTTGCCAAGGACTTTCCCGAGGTAACGCTGGAACATATCTATATAGATAATGCCACTATGCAGCTGCTGCGTCGTCCCGATGAGTTTGATGTGATGCTGTGCTCCAACCTGTTCGGTGACATTATTTCCGATGAAATCGCTATGTTGACCGGCTCTATGGGGTTGTTGTCGTCTGCCAGTATGAATGCATCCGGGTTTGGTCTATATGAACCTGCCGGTGGCAGTGCGCCGGATATTGCCGGTAAAGGGATAGCCAATCCGATTGCTCAGATCCTCTCTGCCGCCTTGATGTTGCGCCACAGCTTGAAGCGCGAGGATGCCGCTGCGGCCATTGAACGCGCGGTGGGGAAGGCGCTGTCACAGGGCTTTTTGACTGCTGAGCTGGCTACCAATCAAACCTGTGCTAAAACCACTGCGGAAATGGGCGACTTTATTGCCCATGCGATTGCGGAGGGGATCTGATGACCCATAACACTTCAGCCCCAGCCACCTTGTATGAAAAAATTTGGCACAGTCATCTTATCGCTACCCCAGAGGGGGAGGCGCCGCTGTTATATGTCGACCGGCATCTGGTACATGAAGTGACTTCGCCTCAGGCCTTTAGCGGTTTGCAAGCTGCGGGTCGGCCGGTGCGCGCGCCGCAAAAAACCTTTGCCACTATGGATCACAATACCTCAACCAAGCAGGCCAGTTTAGATGCCTTAAGCCCTATGGCGCGGACTCAGGTAGAAACCTTGGCGCAGAACTGTAAAACCTTTGGGATTCGCCTCTATGACATTCACCATCCTAATCAGGGCATAGTGCATGTGATGGGGCCGGAGCTGGGCATCACTTTGCCAGGTAGCGTGATTGTTTGTGGTGATTCTCATACTGCCACCCATGGGGCATTTGGCGCCCTCGCCTTCGGTATTGGCACCTCTGAAGTAGAGCATGTGTTAGCCACGCAGACGCTGCGGCAATTGAAAGCCAAAACCATGAAAATCGAAGTTAAGGGAAAGGTTGAGGATGGCATTACCGCCAAGGATATTGTGCTGGCGATTATCGGCAAAATTGGTATGGATGGCGGCACCGGCCATGTGGTGGAGTTTTGCGGTGAGGCGATCCGGGCCTTGTCGATGGAAGGGCGTATGACCCTGTGCAATATGGCCATCGAAATGGGCGCCAAGGCTGGGCTGGTAGCACCGGATGCTAAAACCATCGCCTATTTGCAAGGGCGGGAGTTTGCCCCTCAAGGGGATGACTGGCAACAGGCCGTCGCTGATTGGCAGGCATTACAAACCGATGATGGCGCCAGTTTTGATACTGAAGTGGTGCTTAGGGGCGAAGACATTGCCCCGCAACTGACCTGGGGCACTAATCCCGGCCAGGTGGTGGCCATTGATCAACCTGTGCCGGATCCAGCCGGGCAAACAGATACTGCGGTACGGGAGAGTATGGCCAAAGCATTAGAGTATATCGGGTTGCAAGCAGGAACCAGAATGACTGAGGTGCCTATCAATAAAGTCTTTATTGGCTCCTGTACCAATTCCCGGATTGAAGATCTGCGCTCGGCCGCTGCGCAAATCAAGGGAGGCAAAGTGGCTGATGGCGTCACAGCAATCGTGGTGCCGGGTTCAGGGCAAGTCAAACTGCAAGCTGAGGCGGAAGGGCTGCATCAGCAGTTTATCGATGCCGGTTTTGAGTGGCGCTTACCCGGATGCTCCATGTGTCTGGCGATGAATGATGACAGGTTGGCGCCAGGAGATCGCTGCGCATCAACCAGTAACCGTAATTTTGAAGGGCGTCAGGGACGGGGGAGTCGCACTCACCTAGTGAGCCCGGCGATGGCGGCTGCGGCGGCTATTGCCGGCCATTTTGTTGATATCCGTGTGCCAAGGCAGCCTACAGGAGAACAGTAATGCAGCCATTTACCCAACATACTGGTCTGGCCGTGGTGCTGGATAACGCCAATGTGGATACCGATCAGATTATTCCTAAGCAGTTTTTGTCCAAAGTTACCCGCGACGGCTTTGGTGTACATCTATTTCATGACTGGCGTTATCTGGACGATGCCGGGGAGATCCCCAATCCTGATTTTGTGCTGAATCAGCCCAGGTTTAGCGGCGCAAGTGTATTGCTCGCTGGGGAGAATTTTGGCTGTGGTTCTAGCCGGGAACATGCTCCTTGGGCACTGGCCGATTATGGCCTTCGGGTCATTATCGCTAGCAGTTTTGCGGATATTTTCTATGGTAATGCCATTAACAATGGCTTGCTGCCCGTCGCCTTATCAGAGCTGCAATTACAGCAGTTGATGGATGAGGTGATGGCTGTTCAGGGCGCAGTGGTTACCGTCGATCTTGCCGCGCAGCGGGTTTATTCCCCTGCCGGCCATAGGTTTGAGTTTGATATTGCTGCCTCAGCTAAACATAAATTACTGAATGGATTGGATGCTGTGGGGCAAACCTTAAGTTTGGTGCAACAGATAACGGATTATGAGCAACATATCCCCCATTGGCGGCGCTAAAATTCAGCGTACAAATGTACTTTGTACGGTATATTGCTGAAATTGCATTAGATATAACTAATGCTTTACCCCCTGTTTTTATTGAGCGAAAATCTATATGTATATGAAAATAATGAGTTTTATCAACTTTGGGCTGGGTGAAATTTCAACATAATTTTCACGGCTAGTGAATTATGCTGAAAACAGTGTAAAAAATTAATGAACAAGTGTTTCAGCCGCAAAAGCCTGTATATCATCATGATATATAGGATTTTTTGTTGTTTTTATTTGTGTGCCAAAATAGCGCTCGGCGTACATTTTGGAATAAATGTGCGCTGCGAAAAGTCGATTTTCAGTGAATTTGGTCACTTTGCTGTTACCAATTACGTATAGCGCTAGTGTTTTCAACTGTTTTTGTGTCAAAGCTTGCAAAGATATGCTGCATGGGTAAACTTCGCCGCTCAAATTTTGAGTCTTTACTCTATATCTGTTCCAACCACATTGGCTGAGAATAACAATGAAAAAGCACACTTTGACTTTAGCCGTTGCGTCGGCACTTTTGGGGATGGCTGCACAGGTTCAAGCAGCGGGTTTTCAACTGGCAGAAACATCTGCCACAGGGTTAGGCCGGGCTTTTGCCGGTGAAGCTGCGATGGCAGATAATGCCTCTGCTCAGGTACGTAACCCTGCGATGCTGACCCAGCTGCAAGGTACCCAGATTTCCGGCGGCGGTATCATGGTGATGCCAAATGTTGATATTCACGGGCATGCAACTCAAGTGATGCCGAGTTCAATGAAGCCTAACGATCTGGCGACAGGTAACTTTGACCTTGTTGATGTACCAGGTTCGACGGTTGCATCGTCTGCTGAGGATGTGGCCGGTAATGCTTTTATTCCTAACCTGTATCTGAGCCATCAACTTGATGACCAGCTGTTTATCGGTCTGGCCGTGGGCAGTAACTATGGTATGTCTACAGAGTTGCAGCAGGGATTCCGTGGCACCCAGTTTGGTAATGAAGCGTCCATTAAAACTGTGGAACTGAACCCTAATATTGCTTATCGCATCAATGATCAGTTCAGCATTGGCGGCGGCGTTCGCTTTGTGATGGGCAAAGGCAGCATAGGGGCAACCAGCTCTGTTGATACTCAAATCCCGTTAGCGGTTCTGCAGCATAAGCAGGTTCCGGGTGCGATACCTGTGCCAATGGGTACCACTTTGAAGTATATGGAAGGGGATGATACCGCTTGGGGCTGGCAGGCAGGTGCTGCTTGGCAACTGGATGCCAATAACCGTATCGGTTTTAACTACCGCTCTGCGGTAGACCTGAAGCTGGCCGGTCACGCGAACGGCTTTGCGTTTAATCCATTAAATCCAAGCATGAAGTTTGATGGCAGTATGGAGCTGACTCTGCCAGCGACAGCTGAAATCTCTTCTTTCAATCAGTTAACTGACAAATTGGCCATGCATGCCAGTGTTAACTGGACCGACTGGAGTGCCTTTGACAAGCTGGAAGCTGATATTCCAGCCTTAGGTAACCGTGCGACACAATTGGTGAAGCAGGAAAACTGGCATGACAGCTACCGCTTTGCACTGGGCGCAACATATAACCTAGACCGCCAATCACTGGTTCGGGTCGGGGTTGCTTATGATAAGTCTGCAGTGGATGAGAATACTCGCACCATGACTATCCCAGAGATGAATCGTTACTGGTTTAGCGCCGGTTATGGTTACAAGTTCACTGAAAACTTCAATGTGGATATGGGCCTGACCTATATTGTTGCCGATAAGGCGAACGTCTCTGAGCCACGCCCTGGCATTGCTTCTGATAGGGATTCATTGCCTTTCGGTGGTAGTTTTAGCGGTACCACCGAAGGTAATATCCTGCTGTTCGGTCTGCAGGCGAGCTACAAGTTTTAATAAGAGAACTTGAGCGCTTGCTGCGCAATCATCTCGAGCGTTTAGCGGTTATCGCATCAGCGTTGAGATCAAAAAGGGAGTGCCATTGGCACTCCCTTTTGCATCCAAAGATATTTCGCCGCCAGATTAACTGATATAGCTTTGACCGGCGTAAACCACGAAGTGGCGCAGTGCCAATACCCCAAGAATGGTGCAGCTAGACACGGTAATCAAAAAGCCCTTGCTGTGACGCCAGCTTTTGGGTGCCAAGGTGGTTGCCAGTACCGGTACCGCCAGACCTAGCCCGACCACTCCAAGCCAGAATACCCCGGCCCAAGTACCGGTCGTAATCGCTGCGGTTGCTGCCTGTGCCGCTGGGCCTGAGAAGTTTAGGCCGACAAACAGCAGTACCAGACACAGGGCTTCGTTAAAGGCCACCGGGTATTCGATACGGTGTACCTGTTCAATACAATCGGATTCTTTTTTGCTGAAAAACAAGGTGGCGACCAGAATATTCCCCGCGCTACCGACGGACAGAGCTGACACCAGAAACAGCGCTGGCAGTACCGCAGTATTGAGAATGGGGTAACTGATCAGGGCTGACAGCAAGAAGCCGGTATAGACGCCAACACAAACTGCCAGTGCAAAAATCACCTTATTCAGAGTGCCTTCGGCTTTATGACAAATGGTCAGTATGCTGCCCAGCCAAGGGGCAAATTTTAGCACCTGTTGCTCGAACACCAGCGCGGTAAATACAAACACCAGTGGGATGTACAGCAGCAGGGCAATGACCCCCCACGCCATCACTGAGGTGAGGTTGTAGTTCAGCAAAATATGGTAGAACTCAAACGGCTTGGTTAAATCCAGTACCAGCAATGCCATGCCGAGACAGATGGCAACCGGGCCGATAACCGCAGCGGCCTTAATAACCGGCAAGCCTTCAGACGGCAGCCCGCGGGCTTGCTTGTACCACTTCAGACCAATGGCAACTAACATGGAGCCGGCGGAGAGCCCGGCCATAAACAGGTAGACGGCGATAATCCAGTTCCAGACGACGGGAACGTATTGCTCCATAGAGCCCCAGATATTGTTCATGCTTGGATCCCTCCTTTACGGCCAGGAATGCGGTACAGACGGGGTTGGGTGCCCAGGTGTACCTTTTGCTGATAACTCGGTTTGGTATCCAGTACCCGGCGTACTTCACTGGTCGGGTCATTGGCATCGCCAAATACTAGTGCTTGAGTCGGGCAGACGCTGACACAAGCTGGCTGCTCACCCCGGGCCAATCGGGTGTCTTTACAGTAGTTACACTTGTCCGGTACACGGGTTTCCGGATTAACAAACCGCACCTTATATGGACAGGCGGCAACACAGTAGAGGCAGCCGACGCATTTATCTTCTTTGATGGAGACAATGCCATTGTCATCCACATAGGCTGCGCCGGTTGGGCAGACTTTGACGCAAGGCGCATTTTCACATTGCTCACAGGACACCCGGTTGTACTTGAAATGCAGGTGAGGGAAGTTACCGTATGGCCCTTCAATACGAACCTGTAGCCGGGTGACAGACTCAGGCACATTGTTTTCACTGCGGCAGGCCACGTTACAGGCCTGACAGCCGATGCACTTGTTTTCATCGTGCACTAGAACATAACGTTTGGTCATAGTGTTAAACCTTTTCTATTTTTACGCCTGTGGTGTGCAGGTTCATGCCTGTCACCGGAGAAGTTACATGGGGGAGCAAATTACCGCAGTGCACGCCTTTGCCGGTTGCCCGAGCCAGTTCTTTGTTTTTAGAACCAAAGCCCATATAGGCAAACACTGTGTCGGGGCGGATACCCGGGGTGACCAGCGCATGGCCCTCTTCACTGCCAGTGGCGTTGTACAGGCGAATGCGGTCACCACTGTGGATATCCAGCAGGCCGGCTGTTACCGGGTGGATCCACACGGCGTTATCCGACATCAGATTGGCCAACATGGGGACATTCTGGCTACCTGAGTTGGTATGGACGGCCACTTTGCCCTGAATAAAGAACAGCTCATCGGCTTTTTTCATGGTCACTTCGCGGTAGCGGATAACCCCGCGGCCCGGCGCCATTTTTTCCACCTTAGCTGAGCTCAATTCAATTTTGCCGCTAGGCGTTTTGAAGCTCAGCGCACTGGCATAAGTGCCATCAGCATCTGGTTGCCATGCGTTGGCATAGCTGTTAGTAAACTGCTGCACCATGGCCGGTTCGCGTAGCATCAGGGGCTTACCGTAACTGACAAAACCATCTTGTTTGATCTTGTTCAGCAGTGCGGCATCTTTACTGACTTGGAACAGCTGCAGGGTATCCATGGTCTCCCAAGGGAAGTACTGACCCAGTCCTAACGCTTGCCCGGCTTCTTTCCAGATCTGCCAGCTTGGGCGGGTATCACCAATGGGCTCAACCACTTTTTGTCGCACATAGTAGGCCGGATTTTTGCCTGATTTATCAGTGATCTCTTCATCCCGCTCCAGATAGGTGGACTCAGGCAGGAAGATATCGGCATAGGCGGCAGTTTCACTGATATAGATATCGCAGCTGACTACAAACTCTAATTTTTTCAGCGTGTCGACGATGCGGGCTCGGTCGGTCATGGTCTGCATCGGATTGGTGCGGCTCATCACCCAGCCACGCAGTTGATAAGGTTGTGCCTGCAAAGTGGCATCAAGGATGGATTGATAAACCCCACCGGATGACCACATCATGGCGTATTGCTCATCCACCATGTCGATCCGTTTTGCGTCAGCCTTGGGCATATTTTTTACCCCGGGCTTGGCCAGCACCGGTGCAACCGGCTCTCCGGCAAATTTATTGTAAGCCGGGGCTTTTTTACCAAAATACAGGCCGCCTTTACGCTCAATATTGCCAATCAGTACGTTGGCGGCATACAGGGCGCGGCGTAATTCAAACTCTTCAGTGGTAAAGCTGGAGCGGTGACCAAAGTCAACACAGGCATGGGGCGCTGCGCCGGCATATTCACGGGTGATGCGGCGGATATCCGCAGCGGGTACATCAGAAATGGCTTCAGCCCATTCTGGGGTATAGCCGGCAACCTCAGCAGCAAAGGCATCAAAGCCAGTGACATAACGTTGTACAAAGGCTTTGTCATAGAGATTTTCTGCGATCAGCACATGGCAAATCGCCAATGCAACGGCGACGTCAGTGCCTGGCTTGATGGCGTACCATTCATCTGCCTTGTCAGCCACAATGGAGAAACGGGGTTCAAACACCACCAGTTTGGCGCCTCGGTCCATTTGGGCGTGCATCATGCCGCGGGTTTCGGACATATTGATGCCTTCATACAGGTTATGGCCGAAGTTGATAATGTATTTGGAATTGGCCAGATCCCGCTTGAGTTTGCCACCGAACATGGCTTTCGCCGCAATGACATAGCCACCGGGACAGGTGGAGGCGTGGGTAAAGGTATTTGGGGTGCCGTAAGCATTGGCCAGATGGAACAGGTGCCCAGCCAAAGAGCCAGATTTGGAGGAGAAGGCCACAGCCTGTGGGCCATGCTCGGTTTTAATCCGGTTTAAGTTGTCGGCAATAATGCGATAGGCTTCATCCCATTCAATTTCTTGCCATTTTCCTTCACCCCGCTCGCCAACTCGCTTAAGGGGTTTTACGATACGCTGCTTGTCATACAGTTGGCTGTGACCTGCGCCACCCCGGGCACAAACTGCGCCGCCGAAGGCTTTGGCTCTTGGGTTGCCGAGAATCGATACATTCTTGCCATCGACTACCCGGGCAGAGATTGGACAGCGGGTTGAGCACATTTCACAGATACTGGCGACTTCACTGCCAGTGCCTTTTAATTCGGTGCGTTCCAGTGCCGCGAGGGAACCCGGCAGCATGGTGGCCAGAGCGCAACCTGCGGTGCCAGCTCCAGCGCCTTTAATAAAGGTTCGCCGATCTAATTTCATGGTTATTTTCCCTGTGTTGAATCGCCAATCCTGTCGGATCTTGTATGGGTTGCCCGGCAACTTAGCTGGGCTGATGCCAGTCATTCTGTCGTTGGGATAATGGGCTGCCTATTGTGGTAAACCACATACCTGACAGCGCGCTGCAGGCTTTGTGAATCGGGTCAAAGTTTGTTTTTTGACCAGCAGGTGCCGGGGGAAATGTCTATTGTGGTAAACCACATTTGCGATATTGAAAGAGGTAAAACCGGGCTGATATCTCAGTGCTAAAAAGCGTGTGAGTGTTATCTCTACTTTGAGGAGGAATTTACTGTTCAATGTTGGCTTACCACACCTTGGATGCTTTAACTGAGCAGCGCAAGGTGCGGAAAGTCCGTGTGTTGTTTAGACTACAGCAGCACTGCTGCCGCGGCGTTTCAAGCTGATGGTGGCGATGCAGCCTTGTTGTGGTGCCGGGCGGTTACACAGGCTGAAGCGGCCTTGATGTTCTTTTATCACATCACTGCAAATCGCCAGCCCAAGACCAAGGCCGTCGGCCTTGGTGGTGTAGAAGGTGGCCATCAGTTCATCAGCCGGGTGGGTCAGCCCAGGGCCATTATCGATAACCCTGAGGTTGACTTGCGTGGCATTAAAATCAAATTCAATCTCAATGGTGCCAAGCCGGGGTTGCGTCAGTTCTCCTATGGCATCCAAGCTGTTTTTAATCAGATTAACCAGAACTTGCTGCAAGCCAACCCGGTCAGCGGTGACAAAAAAGGGTTCGCCTTTGACTTGGGTGGTGATACGGACGGCGCGCCGCTCACATTCCAGTTTAAGCAGGGCGATACTTTCTTCCACCAAGGTCAGCAGATTAACGTCTTGCATCACAGCCTCTCGCCGCTTTAACAACCCCCTAATGCGGTGAACCACTTCTCCGGCCCGCACGGATTGGCGGTGGATTTTTTCCAGCAGAGCTGCGCAATCTGGCGAATTGTCGGCGCTGGCGGCTTGTAAGCGCATCAGTCCGCCTTCGCTGTAACTGGTGATGGCTGCAATTGGCTGGTTGAGCTCATGGGCAAGTCCTGCGCCGATTTCTCCAATAATCGCCGCACTTTGTAACCGCTCAAGGGCAATGGCCTTTTGTTTCAGCTGTCGCTCGGTTTCAATTAAGGTTTCACTTTTCTGGCGAAACTTATATTCAATCCACAGATGGTAAAGTGTAGCGACTAACAGGATGAGGACCGCTAGAATGCCCCAGTGGCGGTTTTCTTCTAGCCATTTCTTTACCGCATCCCACCTTGGCGGTGGAGTATGGTCAACATTTAAGTCACTGAACAGCTGGATCACCGTCAGTTGGCTGATGGGGGAAGTCCAGCCCATTAAATCAGCCTTGATGGCTGCCGGGTTATTCGGCTTTAGCGCTAGTAGCGCTTGCGTAATCGCTTTGGTCAGATTGACACTGACTGACTCACTGGCGGCAAAGGACCAGTTGGGATACAGGTTAGTTGAGCATTGGCAGTCATAACCTGGTGGCCGGCTGGGGTTGAGAATTCGAAAGTCCTGCCGGTTAACTTGCCCGCGTTTGACCATATCTTCCAGAGTGCACAAAGGTGTGATTGCTGCATCCACATTGCCATCTCGTACCTGATAGACCAGAGGGTCCAGCGGAAAGCCTAGAAACTTTACTTTGGCAAACCAGCTATCTGGCTCCATCCCCAGTTTATGCATCAGGCCAACGGTTGCCTGATATCCACCCAGGGCATGGGGGCCGCTGGCGGCAACCACTTTGTTTTTCAAATCATATAAGGTGCGGTATGGGCTGCCGGCGCGCACCAAAATAGCAGAGCCAATTGCCTGAGTCGCCCCTTGATGGCGGCGTGAGCGCATGGTTGCTAGCCAAGAGAGCGGATAGCGATTGGCCAGATACAGATATTGCCCGGGGTTGGTGATAATAAATTGGATTTCCCCCCGTAGCAGTGCTTGATTCAGTTGCTCAAACGTACCCGGCCGCACCGTAAAGCGGGTGCCTGGCACCTTGTCGGCCAGGTAATCCATCATCGGCTGCCAGCGCTCAATGGCCCGTTGCTGTCCCCAATTGGCCAATACCCCGACGGTGAATTGTTTTACCGGCGGTTGCGCCTCTTTTTCATCTGAAGTGGCGCTTGCCTTAGTGAGGAGTGCCTTGCTGTGACTGTTACTTTCACTGTCATTATGCGGCACCGGGGCCGCTGCCACTGCCGATATTGAGATAAGTAAGGATATCAGCGCAGTCATTAGTAGCCATTGCTGCAGTAGATGAGAAGGTAATCTAAACACTGTTGAGAGGAAACTCTTGGTCACTGCTGGCGCTCGCGGGATTAAGGTGCTGCTAACCATAAACCAGCGCAGAAAAAATCCTGTGTGTCTGGGCTCAAATTTCCCGCAGCTTTATTCGCTAATTTACTGAAACTGGGATATGACTCTCCAAATTGTTTTTAAGCTATTTGAGGGTGTTATGTCACAGGTTGCTGCCAACGGTCCGGTGTATCTGGTGGACGATGATGAGGCCATTGCTGATTCACTGTGCTTTCTGATGGAAGGGTTTGGCTATCAACTTAAATGGTTTGCAGCCGGGGATGCATTTTTACAACGGGTGGATCTGCATGCCAGTGGCTGTGTGATTCTGGACTCCCGTATGCCGGGATTGAGTGGCCAACAAGTCCAGCTGTTGCTGAAAGAAGCGAATAGTCCGTTATCAGTGATTTTTTTGACCGGCCATGGTGATGTGCCGATGGCGGTGGATGCGTTTAAAAATGGCGCATTTGATTTCTTTCAAAAACCGGTACAGGGGCAAGCACTTGCTGGCGCGATAGCAAAAGGCTTGCAGTACAGTGAACGCCAGTTGTGGAAATCCCGTAACCAAGCATTGATTAATAGCCTGACTGAACGGGAGCGGGAGATTTTTCATCTGGTCGTCAATGGCTGCACTAATAAGCAGATGGCCAACACTTTGTGTGTGGCTGTGCGGACCATTGAAGTGCACCGCGCTAAGGTGATGAAGAAGCTAGATGTCACCAATATGGCTGAATTGATTAAACTAGCACCGCTTTTGCAGCGTCGGGAGCAGGAAGGTAGCTGACTGGCGATCTCAGCTGTGGTTAAATGCCGCTAATTAAATAAAGCTAAAAACCATTAGGAAGACCAAGGGTGCAAAAAAAGTTTGTCGTCGCACTGGATCAGGGAACGACCAGCTCAAGGGCAATAGTATTTGATCACAACGCCAATATTGTCGCTGTGTCCCAGCGCGAGTTCAGCCAGATTTATCCTCAGCCGGGTTGGGTTGAGCATGATCCCATGGAAATCTGGGCCAGTCAGTCTTCCACTTTGATTGAGGCGCTGGCCCGGGCCGGTATTCAAAGCCACGATGTCGCCGCCATCGGCATTACCAATCAGCGGGAAACCACAGTACTGTGGAATCGGCATACAGGCAAACCCGTGTATAACGCCATTGTGTGGCAGTGTCGCCGCTCTGGGGATATTTGCCAGTCCCTGCGAGCGCAAGGGTTCGAGCAGGAGATCCGTGACCGTACAGGGTTAGTGCTGGACCCCTATTTTTCGGCTTCTAAGCTGAAATGGATCCTAGATAATGTGCCCGGTGTGCGAGAGCAGGCGGAGCAAGGCGATTTGCTGTTTGGCACAGTTGATACTTGGCTGCTGTGGAAGTTGACTGAGGGTGCGGTGCATGTCACCGATCCTACCAATGCGTCTCGCACCATGCTGTATAACATCCATAAGTTAGAGTGGGATAAGCGGCTGCTGGAAATTTTTGATATTCCTGCCGGTATTTTGCCTGAGGTGAAGTCATCGTCCGAAATTTACGGCACTACCCGTATCACGGGCCAAGGCTGTGATATCCCGGTAGCGGGTATGGCGGGGGATCAGCAGTCGGCGTTATTTGGCCATTTGTGCACGGAAAAGGGCACCGCGAAAAATACCTATGGTACCGGTTGTTTTCTGTTGATGAATACTGGCACAGATGCCGTCGTATCCGAGCATGGTTTATTAACCACTGTGGCCGTGGGGCCCCGTGGAGAAGTGAATTATGCCCTAGAAGGGTCGGTATTTATGGCCGGCGCGACCATTCAATGGTTGCGCGATGAGCTGGGGCTGATCCGCGATGCACAGGATACTGAATATTTTGCCTCCCGGGTCGGCGATACCAATGGCGTTTATCTGGTGCCGGCATTTGTTGGTCTGGGAGCGCCCTATTGGGATCCTAATGCTCGTGGCGCGTTAGTTGGTTTGACCCGGGGCGCGAACCGTAATCATATTATCCGCGCCGCATTGGAATCGATTGCTTATCAAAGCCGAGATCTGCTGGATGCAATGGCCAAAGATTCAGGTTTACCGCTGAAACATTTAAAAGTGGATGGCGGCGCGGTGGCTAATGACTTCTTAATGCAGTTTCAGGCTGACATTACCAATATGGAAGTGTTGCGGCCGGAGTTGACTGAAACCACCGCCATGGGAGCGGCATTTCTGGCGGGCCTTGCCGTGGGGTTCTGGCAGTCAACGGAAGAGTTGCAGCATAAAAGTGTGATTGAACGGTATTTTGAGCCAGTGATTGATGCCACTACCCGCGAGCAGCTTTATACCGGTTGGCAAGATGCCGTGACTCGGACCCGCTAAGCGAGGTTTGAGCCCGCTAGGGGATACTTCCGCTGCAATGATATTCAGCAGCGGGAGTAATTTATCGTTTAAAAATATTTAATCTGTTGTATTTTATCGCTTTTATTGATTCTTCCCCTGCAAGTCTCTGCAAGTCTCTGCAATCTTCTGGCTATGTGCGCTGAAATATCATGCAAAAGCATGAAAATTGGTTCACTTCTGCTGCCAGCTATCCATGCTCTGCTGTCTTTTTTTGCTGACATCCATCGCTAAGATTGGCGACAGATGGGATAACACCTGTCGCGAAAGGGAATCGTGCAGCTCTCTGAGGCGCTTTGCTGCTTTCCTGCATGACAATCTGGGATTTCGTTGTTGTTTTTCCCCACTTTTATCCACGGTAAGCCGTTATTTTTGCGTATGGAAAAATTGCCTTGTAACCCGCTTTCTGGCTGGTTTTTAATAAATTTGTCCAGCTTGACAAGGCTTGTCACCTGTCCCTAAACTTAGCATTAGTGGGAAGTTGTGGATATTTGTGGATCATGTAAACGGATTACAAGGAATAGACAACAGTGTTTCGCGGGGCGAGCGCCATCAATCTCGACAGTAAAGGCCGGATCGCTATACCAAGGCGGTACCGGGATTCGCTGTATGGGCAGGATGAGCAAACTGAGGCTGGCAGCTTGGTGCTGACGGTCGATATCTCCTCTCCCTGCCTGTTACTTTATCCCATAACGGAATGGTCCCGGATAGAGCAGAAGTTATTGCTGCTGTCAGATACTCAACCCACAGAGCGGGCATTGAAGCGCATGTTATTGGGATACGCCCATGAGCTTGACGCGGATGGTAATGGCCGCATTTTATTGCCACCTCCTTTGAGACAATATGCCGGTTTGGAAAAAAAAGCCATGCTGGTTGGACAGTTAAATAAATTTGAGCTCTGGGATGAGCAGGCATGGATGCAACAGATAGCACAGGATCAGCAGTTGATTCAGCACCAGTCGCTGGCTGTCAGTGAGCGGCTGGCCGATTTTTCACTGTAAGGTGAAATAAACCAAAGTAAGAAGAGAGCCATGAGCCAGGATTTTGCCCATTTATCAGTACTGCTTGAAGAAACCGTAGACGGTTTGAATATCCGTCCGGACGGGATTTATATCGACGGTACTTTCGGCCGCGGCGGGCACTCTCGTCAAGTATTAAAACGTTTGGGTGAGCATGGCCGTTTGATTGCCATTGACCGCGACCCGCAGGCGATTGAAGCCGCAAAACAATTTGCTGATGATCCCCGTTTTCAGATTGTTCACGGTGGATTTGGTCAGCTGGCGGATTACATCAGCGAGTTAGGCTTAGCAGGCAAGATTGATGGTGTGCTACTGGATCTGGGCGTGTCATCACCACAGTTAGATGATGCTGAGCGGGGATTCAGTTTCCTGCGTGATGGCCCGCTGGATATGCGTATGGATAACAGCCAGGGTGAAACCGCTGCCCAGTGGTTGGCGCGCGCTGAAATTGAAGATATGGCATGGGTATTTAAAACCTATGGTGAAGAGCGCAACAGCCGCCATATTGCCCGCTGTATTGCTGCTGATCGGGAAAAAGAGCCATTTACCCGCACTAAACAGTTGGCTGATCTAATAGCTCGTATCAGTAAGAGTAAAGAACGTAATAAGCACCCGGCAACCCGGGTGTTTCAAGCAATCCGTATCTATATCAACAGTGAATTAGAGCAGATTGATCAAGCGCTAAATGGCGCTATGACAGTGCTGGCACCCCATGGTCGCCTGTCCATTATCAGCTTCCATTCCTTAGAGGATCGCTTGGTAAAACGGTTTATCCGTAAAAACTCCCAACGGGAAGAAGTGCCTTTTGGTTTGCCGGTAACGGAAGAGCAGCTCAATAGCTCCCGTAAACTCATGCCAGTGGGTAAGGCACTGAAGCCATCTGAGGCCGAACTTGAGCGTAATCCGCGGGCCCGCAGTAGTGTGCTGCGAGTGGCCGAGCGGCTCGAATATTAATGACTAGGGATAGTTTGTGAGTAAATCACAACTTAGCTTACCCCGCATTGTGGTGCAGGATCTTTGGCACCACAAATGGATAGCCTTGTTGGCGTTATTGACTGTGCTCAATGCCACCGCAGTGGTTTATGCCAGCCATGTGAACCGCCAGCAGGTGAGTAAATGGGATCAGCTGATGCAGCAAAGGGATAGGCTGGATATCGAATGGCGAAATTTACTATTGGAAGAGCAGTCTTTGGCCGAACACAGCCGGGTAACCAGCATTGCCACCAAGGAGTTGCATATGCACCGACCCGCGCCCAGTGAAGAAGTGGTAGTGAGGATGCCATGAACAAAAAGGTCAAACAGGCAAAGCGGATCCAGAAACCCCAGTTAATCCACTGGCGGGTCTATATTGTGGTCTTTTTTGTGGTGCTGTTATTTGGCTCACTGGTGGCTCGGGCGGCCTATATCCAAATTTTGGAGCCGGGCAAGCTGCGCCATGAAAGTGATATGCGCTCATTGCGCACCACCAGTACGGAAGTGCAGCGCGGCCTGATCACGGATCGTAACGGCGATATGCTGGCCGTGAGTGTGCCGGTTAAAGCCATTTATGCCGACCCTAAAGTGGTGTTTGATAACAATGGCTTTGCCAATATGCAGCGTTGGCGCGCATTGGCCGATGTACTGCATCAGGATGTCGATACCTTGGTTGCGAGGGTAAAAGATAATCCTAAGCGACGATTTGTCTATCTGGCGCGTCAGGTTACCCCTGAAGTTGCTGACTATATCAATGAGCTGCGTATCCGTGGCATTTACCTTAAACCTGAGTCCCGTCGTTATTACCCCAGTGGGGAGATTACCGCTCAATTACTGGGGATCACCAATATCGATGATGTGGGGATTGAAGGGATTGAAAAGACTTATAACGACTGGCTGACCGGCACGCCATCCAAAGAAAAGGTGCGTAAATCACGTGATGGTCATGTGGTTGAGCGTCTCGGCATTGTCCAAGAAGGGGAAAAGCCTAACGATTTAGTGCTGAGTATTGATCAGCGCATTCAGCAGTTGGCCTATCGGGAGCTGAAAAAATCCACCGAAATGAATCAGGCCACTGGTGGCTCTGTGGTCGTGCTGGATGTGCGCACCGGGGAAATCCTCGCCATGGTCAACACCCCATCATATAACCCTAACTCCCGGGAGCATCTGCAGAGTTTTCGCATGCGTAACCGGGCCGTGACTGACACCTTTGAGCCGGGCTCAACGATCAAGCCATTTGTGATGGCGGCAGCGCTGGAAGCTGGCGTGGTTAAGGATAACGATATTGTCAGCACCTCTCCGGGCTGGATGCGTATTGGTGGTCGTCAGGTGCGGGATACCACCAATTATGGCGATATGACGCTGGGCAAAATTCTGGCTAAATCCAGTAACGTCGGTATCAGTAAATTGGCATTGTCCATGCCGGTAAATCAGTTACTGGGTACTTATTACAGCGTGGGGCTAGGCAGTTATTCAGGGAGTAATCTGGCTGGTGAAAGCGCCGGTGTGATCAGTGAACGACACAATTGGTCAGAGTTTGAACGCGCCACATTATCCTTCGGTTATGGTCTGACCATGACCACGTTACAGCTGGCACGTATGTACGCTACCCTTGGCGCCGATGGCGTGTTACGGCCTGTCTCCATTCTCAAATTAAAGCAGCCACCAGAAGGGCAGCGGGTGCTAGATGCACACGTGGCCAAAGAAGTGATGCATATGCTGCAAGGGGTAACAGAAAAAGGCGGTACAGCTATCGAGGCTCATATCGACGGTTATCCTGTGGCGGGTAAAACCGGTACCAGCCGTAAAGCCATTGCCGGTGGCTACGGTGATGATTACTGGTCACTGTTTGCCGGTGTTGCGCCGGTGAATAACCCCAGATTAGCGATTGCAGTGGTGGTGAATGACCCTAAAGGCGACCGATATTATGGTGGCGTGGTGGCAGGCCCTGTGTTTGCCAAGGTGATGTCCGGTGCGCTGCAGATGCTGAATGTCGAACCTATCAGTGAGGCTGAACAAACGAAGTTGGCCTCCTCCGCTCATGGGAGAGCAGAATGATGTTATTGCGGGATCTGCTGGCACCCTGGTTTCATTATGCCGGTGATGAACAATTTAGAAATATAACCTTGGATAGCCGGGCCATTGTGCCCGGCGATGTCTTTGTGGCTGTACCGGGACATGCCGTCGATGGTCGACAGTATTTGGCTAATGCTCGCGCCGCGGGTGCGCTGGCCTGTTTGGTGCACACTGATGAGCCAGCGCATCATGGTCGGGTGAGTCATGATCAAGGTCTGACGATTGAATTTTTCCAGCTGCGTCAGCAGCTTTCTGCTTTGGCTGCCCAAGCATGGCCATTGGCAGCCGGGGCATTGCAAATCATAGGCATTACCGGCACCAATGGTAAAACCTCCGTCAGCCAGATTATTGCGCAATTACAGGTGTTGGCTGGTCGGCGTTGCGCGGTAATGGGCACTATCGGTAATGGGGAGTGGCAGCCAGGTACGCAGGGGGACCGCCAATTAGTCGATGCTGGCAATACCACGGCAGATCCTTTGACTGTGATGCATCAGCTACAGCAATTTGCCAATTGCGGCATTGATACCTGTGCCATGGAAGTGTCCAGTCATGCCTTGGTGCAGGGCCGGGTTGAGGCTGTGCCCTTTACTGTTGCGCTGTTTACTAATTTGACACGGGATCATCTGGATTATCACGGCGATATGGCCAGTTATGGCGCGGCCAAAAAACGCTTGCTGGATTTCAATGCGGTGCAATGCGCGCTGGTGAATCTGGATGATGCGACTGGCGCGGCATGGTTTGCTGATGCTGATGGCCGTTATCAGGGTTTTTCTGTCGCGGGCAACCATCAGGCTGCTTACCGGGTGCTCAGTGCGGAATATCATCCCCATGGCGTCAGGGCACATATAGCTTGGCCCGGTGGTGAAGGTGAGCTTGACTCTCCATTACTGGGACAGTTTAACCTGTCTAATTTACTGGCAGCGTTGGCAGCGTTACATGCCTTAGGTATGGATATGCCGCATCTGTGCACTTGCGTCAGCCATATTCGTCCTGTCGCTGGACGGATGGAATGTTTTCCTGCGCCCGGCCGGGCAACCTTGGTAGTGGATTATGCCCATACTCCAGATGGCTTAGAGCAGGCATTAAAGGCCGCCCGTAGCCACAGTCAGGGTAAACTTTGGTGCTTATTTGGCTGTGGTGGTGACCGGGATAAAGGCAAGCGGCCGATGATGGCGGCGGTAGCTGAGGCCAATGCAGATCATATTATGCTGACATCCGATAATGCCCGTAGTGAAGATCCACTGGCCATTATTGCCGATATGCAGGCGGGCTTGAGCCAGCCATCACAGGCGCTGGTCAATCCAGACCGCCAGGCGGCTATCCAGCAGGTGTTTGCACTCGCCGCGCCAGGAGACATAGTGCTGCTGGCTGGAAAAGGGCATGAAACCTACCAGGAAATTGCCGGTATTAAACATCATTACAGCGAGCGGGCCTTTGCGGCTGAGCTGGCGGGAGCAGGGCAATGATCCGTTTTGATTTGGCTCAATTAGCAAAGCAGTTGGACGGTAAATTGGTGTTTGTCACAAAACAGCAAAGTGGCACGATTGCCAGCGTCACGACTGACAGTCGGCATATCGATAATGACGGCTTGTTTATCGCCCTGCGTGGTGAGCGTTTTGATGGCCATGAATTTGCTGCAACGGCAGTGGCAAATGGCGCTAAGGCCTTATTGGTCGAGCGCCAGTTGCCTCTCGATGTGGCGCAGATTGTGGTGCCAGATTGTCACCGGGCTTTAGGGCAGTTAGGCGCCTTAGTGCGTGATGTGGTGAATCCGCTGTGTCTTGCTCTGACCGGCTCCAATGGTAAAACCACAGTCAAAGAAATGGTGGCGGCTATCTGCGCGCAACGCAAACAGGTGCTGTTTACTGCCGGTAACTTCAATAATGATATCGGGGTTCCTCTGACGCTGCTGCGGCTGACTGAGGGCGATGAGATTGGTGTCTTCGAACTGGGAGCTAACCACCCCGGAGAGATTGATTACACCTCAGCACTGGTTCGTCCTGATGTTGCCTTGGTCAATAACGTAGCCAGTGCTCATTTGGCAGGTTTTGGTTCAGAAGCCGGTGTAGCACGTACAAAATCTGAGATTTTTCGCCATTTAGCACCTAACGGCGTTGCCATTATCAATGCTGATGATAAGTATGCGGCAGTGATGCATCAGGCAGCGGGGCAGCACCGTCAGCTGACGTTTGGTGTTGCCGCTGAGGCTGACATCCGTGCCACCGCACTGCAGGCTGATGCTGCGGGCTGCTACCGTTTTACCCTTAATTATCTCGAAAAGCAGATCGATATCGTCTTGCCCCTTGCGGGACGGCATCAGGTCAGTAATGCTCTCGCCGCCAGTGGTATTTGTATTGCAGCGGGTTTCTCTTTGGCAGAAATTGCCAGTGGACTGGCAGGGTTGACGCCAGTCAAAGGCCGTATGGTTCCCCATCAGTTTGGCCGGATCTTGCTGGTGGATGATAGCTATAACGCCAACCCGGCTTCAGTTGGTGCGGCTATCGACTGGCTGAAAGAAATTGCGGAAAATCGCGTATTGGTACTGGGCGATTTAGGGGAATTGGGTGACAATGCGTCCCTTTTACATGGTGAATTGGGCGCGAAAGCCAAGGCGGCAGGGATTAATAACCTGTTCTGTCTCGGGACGCTGTCCCGTGCTGCTAGTGAGGCATTTGGCAGTGAACATTTCACTGAACTGGATGTCTTGAATAGGGCACTGATCCACCATATTCAACAGTTACCGGGACAGGTAACCGTACTGATAAAAGGGTCGCGCAGCGCGGGGATGGAGCGTGTTGTGGCGGCATTGAGTACCGCCTGCGGGCGCGGGGAGTTAATCTAAATGCTGGTCTATCTGGCTGAATATCTGACCCAGTTTTATACCGGGTTTAATGTCTTTTCTTATTTGACGTTCAGGGCGATCTTAGGGCTATTGACTGCACTTTCATTCAGTTTGTGGTGGGGACCGCACCTGATTGAGCGGCTGCAGTTGTTGCAGATTGGCCAGGTTGTACGTAACGATGGGCCGGAGTCTCACTTCAGTAAGCGTGGCACGCCAACCATGGGTGGCCTACTGATCCTGGCGGGGATTTTTATTTCAGTGCTGTTGTGGGGCGACCTCACCAGCCGTTATGTCTGGGTGATGCTGTTTGTTCTGGCCGCATTTGGTCTGATTGGTTTTATTGATGATTACCGCAAAGTGGTGCGGAAAAATACCGATGGGCTGATTGCTCGGTGGAAATACCTGTTGCAGTCACTCGGCGCATTAGTTGTCGCATTTTATCTTTATTTCAGCTCTGCCAATCCTGGCGAAACACAGTTGGTGGTGCCCTTCTTTAAGGAAGTGATGCCACAGTTGGGCGCGCTCTTTATTCTGTTGGCCTATTTCACCATTGTGGGCTCCAGTAATGCGGTGAATTTAACCGATGGTCTGGACGGCTTGGCCATCATGCCAACCGTGATGGTGGCCGCGGCGTTTGCCTTGATTGCCTATCTTTCCGGTCACTACGAATTTTCTAATTACCTGCATATTCCATATCTGCCAGGCTCTGGCGAATTAGTGATTGTCTGCACCGCGATTGTCGGGGCGGGGCTGGGCTTCTTATGGTTTAACACCTATCCCGCTCAGGTATTTATGGGGGATGTGGGCTCATTGTCGCTTGGCGCTGCACTGGGGACCATGGCTGTCCTTGTGCGTCAGGAAATTTTATTGGTGATCATGGGCGGTGTTTTTGTGATGGAAACCCTGTCGGTGATCCTGCAGGTGGGCAGCTATAAGCTGCGTGGTCAGCGGATTTTCCGCATGGCACCAATTCACCACCACTATGAATTAAAAGGCTGGCCTGAGCCGAGAGTAATTGTGCGTTTCTGGATTATCTCGCTGTTCTTGGTATTACTCGGCTTAGCCACATTGAAACTGAGGTAGATATATGAGTTGTACAGACGTTGCGGTGCAGCCAAAAACCTATTCGCACATTGTCCTTGGACTGGGTGCGACCGGGCTGTCAGTAGTACGTTACCTCTGTGCCCGGGGCATTGTCCCTATGGTGATGGACAGCCGCAGTAACCCACCGGGTTCTGCGCAGTTGGCCGAAGAGTTTCCTGATGTCATGTTGCATACCGGCGGTTTTGATTGCCGCTATCTGGTGCAGGCACAGCAGATCATTATCAGTCCTGGGATTGCCTTAAGCACCCCGGAAGTGCGGGTCGCACTGGATATGGAAATTGAAGTGATCGGCGATATTGAGCTGTTTGCCCGGGAGCTAAAAGACGCTGCACCTAATGTACTCGGGATCACCGGCTCTAATGGTAAAAGCACTGTGACCACCTTGGTGGGCATGATGGCTGAAGCTGATGGTAAAGCCATCGGTGTCGGAGGCAATATTGGCACTCCTGCGCTGGATTTGCTGGGGCAAGGTAAAGAGCTGTATGTACTTGAGCTATCCAGTTTTCAGTTGGAAACCACCCGTAGCTTGAACTGTATTGCCGCCACCTGTCTCAATATCAGTGAAGATCATATGGACAGATATACCGATCTGAATGGTTATCGTGAAGCCAAGATGACGCTGTATCAGCAGACCCATTTGAGCATTTATAACCGGGATGATGAGCTGTCTAAGCCATTTGAGCCGGGTAACCTGATCAGTTTTGGTTTGAATGAACCCGATGGTGATGACTGGGGCTTACGTGATGGCATGTTAGTTCATGGTGATAGTGAGCTGATGTCCATTGGCGATGTGGCGTTGATTGGTCGGCATAATATTGCCAACGTGCTGGCGGCGATGGCGCTGGCTGATGCTGCCGGGATCAGTAAAGACGCCATGGTTAAGGTGGCATCGAGTTTTTCCGGGCTACGGCACCGTTGTGAGCGGGTTGCCCGTCGCAACAGTGTGACTTGGGTGAATGATTCTAAGGCTACCAACGTGGGCGCGACTGCCGCAGCACTGTCTGGCTTAGAAGATTATCCAGGTAAGGTAATTTTGATTGCTGGTGGCGATGGCAAAGGGGCTGATTTTAGTGCGCTCAAGCCATTACTGGAAAAAGTCTCCACCCTGATCACCTTGGGGCGTGACGGCGATAAAATCGCTGCGCTAAAAGACGGTGCTATGCCAGTAAAAGATATGGCAGAGGCCGTCGCTAAGGCTGCAGAAGTTGCCGAGGCCGGGGATATTGTCTTGTTGTCACCTGCTTGTGCCAGCCTAGATATGTACCCCAACTTTATGGCCAGAGGTGATGATTTCCGTGCCCAGGTGGAGCTACTCAATGGCCAGGGCTGAGCCTAAAGGTGAGCGGAGATGGCGACATCTCCACTTGCCTAAGCTGAGTTGGTTTGATGGCGCTAGACCGTCGGGAACTCAGTTATATGACCGTTCCCTGCTGGTGGCTGTTATTGCGCTGATTGCATTTGGCTTCGTTATGGTGATGTCCGCCTCTTTGGCTGAAGCCCAGACATTAAAAGGTGATCCTTTTTATTTTGTTGTGCGTCACCTGTTTTATCTGGCGGGGTGTGTGGTCATCGCTGCTGTTGTACTGAGAATCCCGATGAAAGCTTGGGATGAGTACAGTAACAAGCTGCTGATTGGGGTGTTCCTGGCATTGGTTTTGGTGCTGTTTGTTGGCCATACCGTCAATGGGGCAACCCGCTGGTTATCATTTGGCCCTATCCGTATCCAGGTGGCTGAACTGGCAAAATTTGCTTTCTCTATTTACCTCGCAGGTTACTTGGTGCGGCGGCATCAAGAAGTGAGAGAGTTGGCCATTGGGTTTTATAAACCCATTGGGGTGCTAGCTGTTTATGCCTTTTTGATCCTGTTGCAGCCTGACTTGGGTACTGTGGTGGTGCTGTTTGTGATCACCGTTGGTTTGTTGTGGTTAGCCGGCGCCAGACTGAAGGACTTTATTATCCTGATCATCGCAGGGTTGGCGCTGTTTGTGCTGCTGGTGGTGACCGAGCCTTACCGTATGGCCCGGGTAACCTCCTTTATGGATCCTTGGAAGGACCCATTTGGTACCGGCTACCAGTTGACCCAGTCCTTGATGGCCTATGGCCGTGGTGGGTGGTTTGGCCAAGGGTTGGGCAACAGTATTCAAAAATTGGAATATTTGCCAGAAGCTCACACCGACTTTATTTTTGCTGTGGTCGGCGAAGAGTTGGGCTTTGTCGGCATTATTGGCGTGTTGGCGGTACTGATGTTTGTTGCGCTGCGGGCGATCCGTCTGGGCAGCATGTGTCTAGCAGCAGAACGGGCCTTTGAGGGATATCTGGCCTATGGGCTGGGAATATGGGTCTGCTTTCAGACTGTGGTCAACATTGGTGCCAGCATTGGTATGCTGCCCACCAAGGGATTGACGCTACCGTTTATTAGTTATGGCGGCAGCAGTTTATGGGTGATGACAGCAGCAGCCATGATTTTAATTCGCATTGATTATGAGCGGCGTCTGGACCAAGTACAGGCAGTTCAGGGGCGGGGACAGTAATGAAGGATGGACAACAGAGTAAGCGTATTTTGGTGATGGCCGGTGGAACCGGGGGGCATGTTTTCCCGGCATTGGCTGTAGCAAAGGCGCTGGCTAAACAAGGGTGGCAGGTTCGCTGGTTAGGCACGGCTGACCGCATGGAAGCTCGGCTGGTTCCTCAGCATGGTTTTGATATTAATTTCATTGATATCAAAGGTGTGCGTGGTAATGGTTTGCTGCGAAAATTGGCCGCTCCGATTAAGATCCTCCGCTCAGTATGTCAGGCGTTGTCGGTTATCCGGGAATTTAAGCCAGATGTGGTGATGGGGATGGGCGGTTTTGCCAGTGGCCCGGGTGGGGTTGCAGCCAGATTGGCGGGGATACCTTTGGTATTGCATGAGCAAAATGCCATCCCCGGCATGACCAACAAGTTATTGTCCCGCATCGCCGCTCGGGTACTGTGTGCTTTTGATAATGATACTTTTAAAGGGTTACGTCAGAATGTCACTGTGGTGGGGAATCCGGTACGAGAGGAGCTTATTCAGTTAGGTAGCCGCCCTCGTATTAGCCATGATGACGCAGCGCTGAAAGTATTGATTGTCGGGGGCAGCTTAGGCGCCAAGGTATTCAATGATTTAATGCCTGAAGTTTGCGCGTTGGTGAGCAAGCAGCAGCCATTGACCCTGTGGCATCAGGTCGGGCGGGAAAATGCCGCCGCCGTGGAAGCGCATTATGCCCAGTTGGGTCAGCAAAATAGTGTGAAGGTCGCTGAATTTATTGATGATATGGAAGCGGCATACCAGTGGGCCGATGTGGTGATTTGCCGCAGTGGTGCATTGACTGTGTCTGAATTAGCTGCCGTGGGGTTGCCAAGTATTTTGGTGCCTTATCCCCATGCTGTAGATGATCATCAGACGCTGAATGCCAGCATCTTAGTGCACGCCAATGCGGCTGTACTGATGCCACAACAAGCATTAACTGCCCAGAGCTTGGCTGAGCAATTGCTGAAGCTGGCGGGTGATAGAACAGAATTAGTCCGAATGGGACAAGATGCAAGAGGCGTAGCCATTTTGGATTCAACCACTAAGGTGGCTGATATCTGCCGCGCTCTGGCTGAGAAAGGTTTGCAATGACAAAGACAGAAAAATACAAACAGTTTCGCAAGATGATCCCGGAAATGCGCCGGGTACACCATATTCATTTCGTTGGTATCGGCGGTGCCGGTATGGGCGGTATTGCGGAAGTACTGGTAAATGAAGGGTATAAAGTCAGTGGTTCAGACATCGCCCGCAATGGTGTGACGGATCGATTAGAGGCGTTAGGGGCAGTAATTACTATCGGTCATACCGAGGCCAGTGTGAAAGGGACTGATGTTGTGGTGGTTTCCACTGCTATCAATCCGCAGAATCCTGAAGTGCTTGCTGCCCGCGAGTTGCGTATTCCTGTTGTGCGCCGAGCGGAGATGCTGGCAGAGCTGATGCGTTATCGTCATGGCGTCGCAGTTGCCGGAACCCATGGTAAAACAACCACTACTAGCTTGATTGCCAGCTTGTATGGTCAGGCTGGTCGAGACCCGACCTTTGTTATCGGTGGTTTGCTCAATAGTGCCGGTACCAATGCCAGATTAGGCACTAGCCGGTATCTGATTGCTGAAGCGGATGAAAGTGATGCCAGTTTCTTGCATCTGCAACCAATGGTCAGTGTTGTGACCAATATTGAAGCGGATCATATGGATACCTATGGCGGTGATTTTGAACAGTTGAAAACGACATTTGTCGATTTCCTGCACAATCTGCCGTTTTATGGTGTGTCAGTATTATGCATCGACGATGAAGTGGTGCGGGATATTATGCCTCGGGTTGGCCGGCATATTGTGACCTATGGCTTTAGTGAAGATGCTGATGTGCAGGCGTTGAACTTCCAACAGCACGGCCATCAATGCAGCTTTACTTTACGCCGTCGGGATCGGGAGGATCTGGACTTAGTGTTGAATCTACCCGGTCGCCACAATGTGCAAAATGCGTTGGCGGCCATTGCCGTGGCCTCGGAAGACGATATTGAAGATGAGGTAATCATCAAGGCCTTGGCTGAATTTGAAGGTATTGGGCGTCGTTTCCAGCACTTGGGTGAATTTGATACGCCGAAAGGTCAGGTCATGCTGGTGGATGATTATGGTCACCACCCGAGTGAAGTGGCGGCTACCATTCGGGCGGCCCGTGCCGGTTGGCCAGATCGCCGGTTAGTGATGGCCTATCAGCCTCACAGATACACCCGTACTCGCGATCTGTATGAAGATTTTGTCGATGTATTGTCCCAGGTGGATGCGCTATTGCTGCTTGATGTTTATAGCGCTGGTGAAACCCCAATTGCGGGCGCTGATGGTCGGGCATTAAGTCGATCTATTCGGGTGCGTGGTCAGGTAGATCCTGTGTTTGTCGCCTCGCCTGAGCAATTGGCCGATATTCTGCCAGATGTGCTGCAGGATGGTGATTTGCTGCTGACCCAAGGCGCTGGCAATATTGGCGCCTTGTCCCGGGAGTTAGCCGCAACTCAGCTGGGTTTTGCCCGGGAGCATCAAACGGATAAAGCGTGATTTTTAACCGTTAACCGAATGGTTTAAATGATTTTTTTGACCATGTGTTGCAGCAATATATAATTGCCGGCTTTTGCTGAAATGCCGGATTTAGGGCGGTGTCAGGTGGGCTGGAAGGAGAAAGCGCAGCAGTGCAGGCAGAGAATGACCAAGGTGAATTGGTATCTGTGCTGCGGTTTGTTTTTTTTGCTGCTGGTTATCGGCGGCTTTGGTATGGGTGCCTGGAAATTACATCGGGTACTGAGTGATGCCAATGCTGTACCCGTAGCCACTGTTGCGGTGAGTGGTACGCGACAATTTACCACTGACACTGAGATCCAACAGGCGCTGCATGGTTTGATGCAGCGCAGCCTGTTTACCACCAATGTGAATCAGGTGCAGACTGCGCTGGAGCAGCTGCCCTGGGTATACCGAGCATCAGTGCGGCGTGACTGGCCGGATAAGCTCAAGGTGGTATTGCAAGAACAGCAACCCGTGGCACATTGGAACCAAGGGGAATGGTTAAATACCCATGGTCAGGTGTTTACTGCTCCGGCAGAAACAGCGTTGGATTATCTGCCGTATTTGGCCGGACCTGAAGCCAGTGCAGAAGATGTACTACAGGGCTACAGACAAATCAGAGCCTTGCTAAAGTTGCATGGCTTTGGCTTGAAAAGTTTGACGTTAAATCCCCGTCATGCCTGGCGGGCAGTGCTGGATAACGGCATTTTGCTTGAGCTGGGCAGGGAGGATAAAATGGCAAGGATACAAAGGTTTATAAATGTTTACCCTGTGCTGGCCAAACAAGATAAAAAAGTGGCAAGGGTAGATTTACGTTATGACACAGGAATGGCCGTTGGCTGGGACAACGCCAAATCAGAGAGCCGATAAAGATGACCAAGAACCAGGATAGAAACCTTATCGTCGGGTTGGACATTGGGACTTCCAAGGTCGCCGTAATTATTGGTGAAGTATTGCCAGATGGCGAGATCAGTGTCGTCGGTCTGGGCAGTCATCAGTCCCGCGGGATGGATAAAGGCGGCGTCAATGATCTGGACTCGATTGTGCGCAGTGTCCAGCGGGCACTGGATCAAGCCGAATTAATGGCAGACTGCCAAGTGTCTTCGGTTTATCTGAGTATTTCAGGTAAACATATTGCCTGTCAGAATGAAAACGGCATGGTCTCCATCAATGATGAAGAAGTGACACAAGAAGATGTGGACAATGTGATCCACACTGCTCGTTCGGTGAAGATCCCAACTGAAAGACGTATTTTGCACGTTTTACCACAAGAGTATGCCATTGATGTGCAGGAAGGGATCCGCAGTCCTATCGGGATGTCTGGGATGCGGATGGAAGCCAAGGTGCATATTGTTACTTGCGCCAATGATATGGCGAAAAATATTACAAAAAGCGTTGAGCGTTGCGGACTTAAAGTAGATGATTTGGTTTTTTCTGGGATTGCTTCAGCAGATTCCGTGTTGACCAATGATGAAAAAGATTTAGGTGTCTGCATCGTGGATATCGGTGGTGGCACCACGGATATTGCTGTGTATACCAATGGGGCGCTGCGTCATTGTGCTGTGGTACCTGTTGCTGGTAATCAGGTAACTAGTGATATTGCAAAGATTTTCCGCACGCCACTGTCCCATGCTGAACAAATTAAAGTGCAGTATGCCAGTGCTCGTAGTGATTTAGTGAGCCGAGAAGACAGCATTGAAGTGCCATCTGTCGGCGGGCGACCATCTCGGACCATGTCGCGCCATACCTTGGCCGAAGTGGTTGAGCCCCGTTATCAGGAGCTATTTGAGTTGGTACTGAAAGAATTGCGTAAAAGCGGCCTGGAAGATCAAATAGCCGCAGGGATTGTGTTAACCGGAGGAACTGCATCCATTGAGGGCGCGGTCGATATTGCCGAGGCCACCTTTGGTATGCCGGTGCGGGTGGCATCACCTCTGCCGGTGAAAGGATTATATGAGTATGTTGATCAACCCATATACGCAACCGGGGTTGGTCTGTTGCATTATGGTGCCCGGCGAGTGTTGGAGCGTCAGTTTGAGCGGCCGGAGCGGCAGGGAATGACCAGTATTTGGAATCGGGTTCAGAGCTGGTTTAAGGGCGAATTTTAGAATAACGCGGACAAAACGGAGAAAAGACCATGTTTGAGATCATGGACACCCATTCCGATGAGGCGGTGATTAAGGTCATTGGCGTCGGTGGCGGCGGCGGTAATGCCGTAGAACACATGGTGAAACACAACATTGAAGGTGTTGAGTTCATCGCAACAAATACAGATGCCCAGGCGCTGCGTAAATCTTCAGCCGGTTCAACTATCCAGCTGGGTCGAGATGTCACTAAAGGTCTTGGCGCTGGTGCGAATCCTGAAGTGGGTCGCGCAGCAGCAGAGGAAGATAAAGAAAACATCCGCGCAGCGATTAAAGGTTCAGATATGATTTTCATCGCCGCCGGTATGGGGGGCGGTACTGGTACCGGTGCAGCACCTGTGGTGGCTGAGATAGCTAAGGAAGAAGGCATTTTGACCGTAGCTGTGGTCACTAAGCCATTTCCTTTTGAAGGCAAACGCCGTATGTCTTACGCCGAGCAGGGGATCAGTGAGCTGGCTAAGCATGTGGATTCGTTGATTACCATTCCTAACGAAAAGCTGCTGAAAGTATTGGGCCGTGGTACCTCACTGTTGGATGCATTTGCTGCTGCCAATAACGTGCTGTTAGGTGCTGTGCAGGGTATTGCTGAGCTGATCACTCGCCCAGGTCTTATCAACGTCGACTTTGCTGATGTGAAAACAGTTATGTCCGAAATGGGTAATGCCATGATGGGGACAGGTTTTGCATCTGGTGAAGACCGTGCTGAAGAAGCTGCTGAAGCTGCGGTTGCCAGCCCATTACTGGAAGATATTGACTTGGCTGGTGCTCGTGGCGTACTGGTGAATATTACCGCCGGTATGGACATGAGCATTGAAGAGTTTGAAACAGTGGGTAACCACGTTAAAGCATACGCTTCTGATAATGCCAATGTGGTTGTCGGTGCTGTGATTGATCCGGAAATGAGCGATGAGCTGCGCGTTACTGTGGTGGCTACCGGTATCGGTGCAGAGAAAAAGCCTGATATTCAGCTGGTATCTAAGCCTGCTGCGCGGACTGAGCCAGAAGTGCATGTTGAGCAGAAGAGCTATGTGGAAGATACCGCAGCGGTTCAGCCACAAGTTATCGGTAATACTGCGCCACAGTCACAACCTCAGCCAGCTGTGAGCCAAAAGAATGATCTGGATTATCTGGATATTCCGGCATTTTTGCGTAAACAGGCTGATTAAACAGGGTGTTTAGCCTTGCTCGGTTTGTAACCGAATGATCGCTGTTAGCATAAATAAAGCTGCTCGGTTGTGCTGGTGTGATTTTTTTGTCAATTGGCGAATTTATGCTAGCATATCCGACCAGCTTAGCTGTTGTACGTTGTTTTTCTGACCAGAAATGTCAGGTGATTGTTGAATTTTTAGCGGGTAACTGAATGATTTTTCAAAGAACTGTTCAAAAAATGGTAAAAACTACCGGTGTTGGCCTGCATTCAGGCAATAAGGTGACCTTGACCATCAAGCCTGCACCTATCAACGCCGGCATTAAATTGGTTCGTACAGACTTGGAGCCCGCGGTGGTTATTCCTGCGTTGGCAGACCAAGTCCGTGAAACAACAATGTGTACAGCACTGGTTAATGATGATGGCGTACGGATCTCAACCATTGAGCATCTGTTTTCAGCCTTAGCCGGTTTAGGTATCGATAACGCGATTATTGAAGTGGACGCACCGGAAATTCCGATTATGGATGGCAGTGCTAGTCCATTCGTTTTTCTGCTGCAATCTGCGGGTATTGAAGATCAGCGCGCCGCGAAAAAGTATCTGCGTATCAAGCAGACTGTTCGTGTTGAAGATGGTGATAAATGGGCTGAGTTAAGACCTTTTGATGGTTTTAGAGTGAACTTTGCCATTGATTTTGATCACCCAGAAATTGCCCGTAGTCAGCAACATGTGATTATGGATTTTTCTACTGCAGCCTTTGTTCGCGATATCAGCCGGGCTAGAACCTTTGGCTTTATGCGTGATATTGAATATCTGCGAGCTAACAATCTGGCATTGGGTGGCAGCATGGAAAATGCTGTTGTTCTGGATGAGTTCAAAGTGCTGAACCCTGATGGGCTGCGCTTTGATGACGAATTTGTGAAACATAAAATTCTTGATGCATTTGGCGACCTGTATGTTTCTGGTCATGCCATTGTTGGTGAATTTTGTGCTTATAAAACCGGTCATGCACTGAATAACCGTTTGGTTCGAGCGGTATTGGCGCAGGCGGATGCTTGGGAGCTGGTTAGCTTTGAGCATGAAACAGAAGTGCCGGTAAGTTTTGCGGTTCCCGGCTCTCTGGCGCTGGCTTAACGGATTTAAGATTGCCGAGAACGGCTGGCTAATGCAGCCAGCCGTTTTAGTTTCTGCCCCAGACGGCCTTCAGTATGTTCTGCGAGCGCTTGAATATGCGAAGCTGCGGTTTCGCTTAGTTGCCGATGAACTACTTTCGAGGTAGGCTGGGTTCTGGCCAGTGCTGGGTTGACTTTAACGTCAATAGCAGTGAGCATTGGTAGAGTGCGTTGTCGCAGTTGTGCGAGTAACGCCGATTTTTGAAAATTTATTCTGGCGGCCCAAGCAGAGGTTGTCGTTTCAATCACTAAAGTACCATCTCGGAGATTGGCAACTTTAAGTTGTTCTGCAACGTGGCCTGCCACAATTTGCTTCACCTGTTGATTCAATTGTCGCAGCAGCTCCGCTTTTTCAGCGATATCAGGTAGTCCACAGGACTGATACACGAGCTGATTGAGATCCTTGGGGTGCTTTTTCATTCGATAATTAAACGGCTGAAATCAGGCTATGAGTGTAACAGTTTTAATCCAGGGTCGAAATGGCGTCACCCGTTGGCAACCAGGTAAAGCATGGTTGCTTTTACCGATCCTGCTGATCGCAGCTGGAGCCGGTATCTTCCAATATTCCTACGATCAATTTGCTGCACAAGAAAAGCGGGTCGACCATGAGCGTCTCTCCCGAGAAAAACAACAGCAGCAGGTTAAAGATCTCAAACAAGCTACAGAATCCCAACTGGCAACCTTGGCCGCCCATGTTGCGCGGATGCAGGCAGATATGACACGTCTCGAAGCGCTGGGACAACAGGTTGCTCAGACTTATAAACTCAATGATCAATTTGATTTCTCAACCGAGACCGGTGTGGGAGGACTTAGTGATCTTGGGCAGAGCATCGAGCTGACACAGCTTATCCAAGATATGGATGATATGGTTCAGCGTATGGATAAAAGTAATGTTCAGTTGCCAATACTTGAAACTGTGGCAACCAATCTCAATATAGATAAAGAACGTTATATTTCAGGACGTCCGATTAAGAAAGGCTGGCTGTCATCCCACTTTGGTTTGCGTAACGATCCTTTTAATGGGCGTCGGGCTATGCACAAAGGAATGGATTTTGCCGGTGCAGAAGGGTCGGAGGTTGTAGCAACAGCAGGCGGTGTTGTGACTTGGGCTGGTAGCCGTTTTGGCTACGGAAACCTGGTTGAGATTGACCACGGGAATGGATTACGTACCCGTTATGGTCATAACAAGAGTGTTGCTGTTGCTGTCGGTGACGTGGTGACGAAGGGCGAGAAGATTGCCAGTATGGGAAGCACGGGACGGTCGACGGGCCCCCATGTGCATTATGAGGTGTTGCGGGGCGGACAACCGATAGATCCAAGTCAGTATGTCTACCGCAAGGCGATTAATTAATATAGTGGCTGTACCATTTTTCATGGATTGAGCCTTCAAATAATAAGTGATTGAGATGTTAGGTAAATTACTGACAAAAGTTTTTGGCAGTCGCAATGACCGCACCCTTAAAGCCCTTGGCAAAGTCGTCAACAAAATTAATTCTTTAGAAACGGATTTCGAAAAACTCACCGATGAAGAGCTAAAAGCAAAAACCCAAGAATTCCACGACCGTTTGGAAAAAGGGGAAAAGCTACAGGATTTGATCCCCGAAGCATTTGCTACTGTCCGGGAAGCCTCTCGCCGTGTATTTGAAATGCGTCATTTCGATGTGCAGATGCTAGGTGGCATGGTATTGGATAGTAACCGGATCGCAGAAATGCGTACTGGTGAAGGTAAAACGTTAACTGCAACTTTGCCCGCTTACCTCAATGCGTTGACCGGCAAAGGGGTTCACGTGATCACTGTGAACGATTATCTGGCTCGCCGCGATGCTGAAACTAACCGTCCACTGTTTGAGTTTCTGGGCATGTCTGTGGGTATCAACGTTGCGGGTTTAAATCCTCAGCAGAAAAAAGATGCTTACAACGCGGATATTACCTATGGCACCAACAATGAGTTTGGTTTCGACTATCTGCGGGACAATATGGCTTTTTCGCCGTCCGAACGGGTTCAGCGTCCGCTGCATTATGCCCTTATCGACGAAGTTGACTCCATTTTGATTGATGAAGCCCGTACGCCGCTGATCATTTCCGGTGCAGCAGAAGATAGCTCTGAACTGTACATCAAAATGAATTCCGTTATTCCTAATCTGATCCGTCAGGATAAGGAAGACAGTGATGATTATGTCGGGGATGGCGATTACACCATTGATGAAAAAGCCAAGCAGGTTTATCTGACTGAACGTGGTCAAGAAAAAGTAGAACTGCTGCTGATTGAACGCGGTATGTTGGCTGATGGTGATTCACTCTACTCTGCGGCTAATATCTCTTTGCTACACCATGTTAATGCGGCGCTGCGCGCTCACACTCTGTTCGAAAAAGATGTCGACTATGTGGTGCAAAACGGTGAAGTGGTGATTGTGGATGAGCACACCGGCCGGACTATGGCTGGGCGTCGTTGGTCTGAAGGCCTGCACCAAGCGGTTGAAGCGAAGGAAGGGGTTAAAATTCAGAATGAAAACCAGACCCTAGCATCCATCACTTTCCAGAACTATTTCCGTCAGTATGAAAAGCTGGCTGGGATGACTGGTACTGCTGATACCGAAGCTTTCGAATTTCAAACTATTTATGGTTTAGATACTGTTGTGGTGCCAACCAACCGTCCGATGATCCGTAAGGATATGTCGGATCTGGTGTATCTGACCGCGGCAGAGAAGTACCGTGCCATCATCGCGGATGTTAAAGATTGTCAAGAACGTGGCCAGCCAGTTTTGGTGGGTACGGTTTCCATCGAGCAATCAGAATTACTGTCCCGCCTGTTGAAACAAGAAAAAATTTCGCACCAAGTATTGAACGCGAAGTTCCACGAAAAAGAAGCTGATATTGTTGCTCAGGCCGGTCGCGCCGGTGCGGTTACTGTGGCAACAAATATGGCCGGTCGGGGTACCGACATTGTATTGGGTGGCAGCTGGAAAGAGGAACTTGAAGCGCTGAACAACCCTTCAGAAGAGCAAGTTGCTAAGCTGAAAGCGGATTGGCAGGAGCGTCATGATGCGGTTGTCGCCGCCGGTGGTCTGCATATTCTCGGTACCGAGCGGCATGAGTCTCGTCGTATCGATAATCAGCTCCGTGGTCGTTCCGGCCGTCAGGGAGATGCGGGTTCATCTCGTTTCTATCTGTCTATGGAAGACAGCCTGATGCGTATTTTCGCTTCAGAGCGTGTTTCTAACATGATGAAAAAACTGGGTATGGAAGAAGGGGAAGCCATTGAGCACCCATGGGTATCCCGAGCCATTGAAAATGCGCAGCGTAAAGTTGAGGCGCGTAACTTCGATATCCGTAAGCAATTGCTGGAGTTCGATGATGTGGCGAATGACCAGCGTCAGGTCGTTTATGCTCAGCGTAATGAGTTGATGGATGCTGAAAGCATTGAAGATACCATTCAGAATATTCAGGCTGATGTGTTGACCAGTCTGATTGACGAGTCTATTCCGCCTCAATCAATTGAAGAGCTATGGGATGTTCCGGGTCTTGAGCTACGCCTGAACCAGGAGTTTGCGCTGCAGTTACCAGTACAGAAGTGGCTGGATGAAGAAGAAGACCTTTACGAAGATACTCTCCGTGAGCGCATTATTACTGCATGGAGTGATGCATACAAAGCCAAGGAAGAGATGGTTGGGGCATCAGTACTGCGTCAGTTTGAAAAGGCGGTAATGTTGCAGACGCTCGATGGTCTGTGGAAAGAGCATTTAGCGGCAATGGATCATCTGCGCCAGGGTATCCATTTACGTGGATACGCACAAAAGAACCCTAAGCAGGAATATAAGCGCGAATCTTTTGAGCTGTTCCAGCAGATGCTGGAAAGTTTGAAGCATGATGTGATTAGCATTCTATCTAAAGTTCAGGTGCAGGCTCAGTCTGATGTTGAAGAGATGGAAGAGCGTCGTCGTCAAGAAGAAGCGCAGCTGCAACGGGATTTTCATCATGCAGAAGCGGAATCACTGACCGGTGACCCAGTAATGCCTCCAGCACAGCCTAATACCCCTGTTGTGCGTGATGGCGATAAAGTTGGCCGTAATGACCCTTGTCCTTGTGGCAGTGGTAAGAAGTACAAGCAGTGCTGCGGTAAGCTGTCCTAATTCATAGAAACTGTAAAAAGCGACCACTAAGGTCGCTTTTTTATTATCTGACTAATTCAAGCCAGTTTTCCTCCAGCTTTAAGTTGTTATCGCCAGTCTTATCTGCTGAAGAATTACTGATATTGTGGTGATAACTTAGGCTTTTGTTGATAACTCTGGGGGTAAATCGTGGTTAGCTTGTGGTTAATGCATTTTTTTGCGAAAAAGCTGATTTTTTTCAAAAAAAGGCTTGCGCAAAAAAAACGGTTCCCTATAATGCGCCTCCATCGACACGGCGCAACGAGCTAAACAGCTTGGTGAGCAGGTCGGCAGGGTAAGCATCCCATCGGATGAATATCCTTGGTTTGAAAGCTTTTTGTTGTTTTCAGCTTCGGTTGAAAAACTTTAAAAAAAGAGCTTGACGCCAAAAACGGGATGTGTAGAATGCACAGCCCTCGGGATTGAAAATAACTATCCCGGCCGGTGTTACCGGTTCGTTCTTTAACAATTTATCAGACAATCTGTGTGGACATTCACAGTGATTGACATCGACAAACGATTTTAATCAATGATGAAGTTCGCGCAGCATGCAAATGCAGTCATTGCCTTTATTGGTAATGATGCAAAGACAGAATTCATTGAGCAGAACCTTCGGGTTCAACCAAAACTTTTAATTGAAGAGTTTGATCATGGCTCAGATTGAACGCTGGCGGCAGGCCTAACACATGCAAGTCGAGCGGTAACAGGAAGTAGCTTGCTACTTTGCTGACGAGCGGCGGACGGGTGAGTAATGCCTGGGAATATGCCGAGATGAGGGGGATAACAGTTGGAAACGACTGCTAATACCGCATAATACCTACGGGTCAAAGCAGGGGACTTTCGGGCCTTGCGCATCTTGATTAGCCCAGGTGGGATTAGCTAGTAGGTGAGGTAAAGGCTCACCTAGGCGACGATCCCTAGCTGTTCTGAGAGGATGATCAGCCACACTGGGACTGAGACACGGCCCAGACTCCTACGGGAGGCAGCAGTGGGGAATATTGCACAATGGGGGAAACCCTGATGCAGCCATGCCGCGTGTGTGAAGAAGGCCTTCGGGTTGTAAAGCACTTTCAGCGAGGAGGAAAGGTTACTGGCTAATATCCAGTAGCTGTGACGTTACTCGCAGAAGAAGGACCGGCTAACTCCGTGCCAGCAGCCGCGGTAATACGGAGGGTCCGAGCGTTAATCGGAATTACTGGGCGTAAAGCGTGCGCAGGCGGTTTGTTAAGCGAGATGTGAAAGCCCCGGGCTCAACCTGGGAACCGCATTTCGAACTGGCGAACTAGAGTCTTGTAGAGGGGGGTAGAATTCCAGGTGTAGCGGTGAAATGCGTAGAGATCTGGAGGAATACCAGTGGCGAAGGCGGCCCCCTGGACAAAGACTGACGCTCATGCACGAAAGCGTGGGGAGCAAACAGGATTAGATACCCTGGTAGTCCACGCCGTAAACGATGTCTACTCGGAGTTTGGTGCCTTGAGCACTGGGCTCTCAAGCTAACGCATTAAGTAGACCGCCTGGGGAGTACGGCCGCAAGGTTAAAACTCAAATGAATTGACGGGGGCCCGCACAAGCGGTGGAGCATGTGGTTTAATTCGATGCAACGCGAAGAACCTTACCTACTCTTGACATCCAGAGAATTCGCTAGAGATAGCTTAGTGCCTTCGGGAACTCTGAGACAGGTGCTGCATGGCTGTCGTCAGCTCGTGTTGTGAAATGTTGGGTTAAGTCCCGCAACGAGCGCAACCCTTATCCTTACTTGCCAGCGGGTCATGCCGGGAACTTTAGGGAGACTGCCGGTGATAAACCGGAGGAAGGTGGGGACGACGTCAAGTCATCATGGCCCTTACGAGTAGGGCTACACACGTGCTACAATGGTCGGTACAGAGGGTTGCCAAGCCGCGAGGTGGAGCTAATCCCAGAAAGCCGGTCGTAGTCCGGATCGGAGTCTGCAACTCGACTCCGTGAAGTCGGAATCGCTAGTAATCGTGGATCAGAATGCCACGGTGAATACGTTCCCGGGCCTTGTACACACCGCCCGTCACACCATGGGAGTGGGCTGCACCAGAAGTAGATAGCTTAACCTTCGGGAGGGCGTTTACCACGGTGTGGTTCATGACTGGGGTGAAGTCGTAACAAGGTAGCCCTAGGGGAACCTGGGGCTGGATCACCTCCTTACCTAAGCGATGAAATTGCTTTGAGTGTTCACACAGATTGTCTGATAGAAAGTAAGAACAACTATCGTGAGATAAAGACGGGGGTCTGTAGCTCAGGTGGTTAGAGCGTTCGCCTGATAAGCGAGAGGTCGGTGGTTCAAGTCCACTCAGACCCACCAACATCTCTACGATAGAGTTCAACTGTATGGGGCTATAGCTCAGCTGGGAGAGCGCCTGCCTTGCACGCAGGAGGTCTGCGGTTCGATCCCGCATAGCTCCACCACTTCCTTCAACACTCTTCGGGGATGAAGAGATGGAAGTGACTCATACAGTCTCAGGGGATGGAGACGCCAAAGATAAATATGATTTATCTTTGGCTTTTTTAAGCCCGATTTTAGGCTGAAAGGTCAAAAATCATTGCTCTTTAACAATTTGGAAAGCTGATAGTAGAAACAAACCTCTCTTTTTAAGAAAGGCTTTGTTAATACAAAATTGAGTTCTCAAACACTTCAATCAAGTGAATTGAGTATTCTAATCAAGGCGTTGTGATTCGAAAGAATTACAATTATCAAACCAGCAAGTTGCAATGCAACCTGAATGAAACTCATTTGGGTTGTATGGTTAAGCGACTAAGCGTATACGGTGGATGCCTTGGCAGTCAGAGGCGATGAAGGACGTGTTAATCTGCGAAAAGCTGTGCTTAGCCGATAAAAGGCACTTGAGGCACAGATGTCCGAATGGGGAAACCCGGCACCATAAGGTGTCATCATATACTGAATACATAGGTATATGAGGCGAACGAGGGGAACTGAAACATCTAAGTACCCTTAGGAAAAGAAATCAACCGAGATTCCCCAAGTAGCGGCGAGCGAACGGGGACCAGCCCTTAAGTCTTCAGGGTGTTAGTGGAATAAGTTGGAAAGCTTAACGGTACAGGGTGATAGTCCCGTACACGAAAACTAACTGAAGATGAAATCGAGTAAGGCGGCACACGTGATATGTTGTCTGAACATGGGGGGACCATCCTCCAAGGCTAAATACTCCTGACTGACCGATAGTGAACCAGTACCGTGAGGGAAAGGCGAAAAGAACCCCTGTGAGGGGAGTGAAATAGAACCTGAAACCGTATACGTACAAGCAGTGGGAGCGGTTCTTGAGACCGTGACTGCGTACCTTTTGTATAATGGGTCAGCGACTTACATTTAGTAGCGAGGTTAAGCGAATAGCGGAGCCGTAGGGAAACCGAGTGTTAACTGCGCGTTTAGTTGCTAGGTGTAGACCCGAAACCCGGTGATCTAGCCATGGGCAGGTTGAAGGTTGAGTAACATCAACTGGAGGACCGAACCGACTAATGTTGAAAAATTAGCGGATGACTTGTGGCTGGGGGTGAAAGGCCAATCAAACCGGGAGATATCTGGTTCTCCTCGAAAGCTATTTAGGTAGCGCCTCGCACGAATACCATTGGGGGTAGAGCACTGTTAAGGCTAGGGGGTCATCCCGACTTACCAACCCTTTGCAAACTCCGAATACCAATGAGTACTATGCGGGAGACAGACAGCGGGTGCTAACGTCCGTTGTCAAAAGGGAAACAACCCAGACCATCAGCTAAGGTCCCAAAGTTATTGCTAAGTGGGAAACGATGTGGGAAGGCTTAGACAGCTAGGATGTTGGCTTAGAAGCAGCCATCATTTAAAGAAAGCGTAATAGCTCACTAGTCGAGTCGGCCTGCGCGGAAGATGTAACGGGGCTAAGCAATACACCGAAGCTATGGGTACTAGCACTTGTGCTAGTGCGGTAGAGGAGCGTTCTGTAAGCGGTTGAAGCGGAAGCCGTAAGGCACCGTGGACGTATCAGAAGTGCGAATGCTGACATGAGTAACGATAAAGGGAGTGAAAAACTCCCTCGCCGAAAGACCAAGGGTTCCTGTCCAACGTTAATCGGGGCAGGGTGAGTCGACCCCTAAGGCGAGGCCGAAAGGCGTAGTCGATGGGAAACGGGTTAATATTCCCGTACTTCTGCTAACTGCGATGGAGAGACGGAGAAGGCTAGGCCAGCACGGCGTTGGTTGTCCGTGTTTAAGATGGTAGGCAGTGTGTTTAGGCAAATCCGGACACATAATGCTGAGAATTGATGACGAGGTGCTACGGCACTGAAGTGGTTGATGCCATGCTTCCAGGAAAATCTTCTAAGCTTCAGGTTAGTAGGAATCGTACCCCAAACCGACACAGGTGGTCGGGTAGAGAATACCAAGGCGCTTGAGAGAACTCGGCTGAAGGAACTAGGCAAAATGGTACCGTAACTTCGGGAGAAGGTACGCTCCTGTTGGTGATGAGACTTGCTCTCTAAGCTGACGGGAGTCGCAGATACCAGGTGGCTGCAACTGTTTATCAAAAACACAGCACTGTGCGAACTCGCAAGAGGAAGTATACGGTGTGACGCCTGCCCGGTGCCGGAAGGTTAATTGATTGGGTTATCTTCGGAGAAGCTCATGATCGAAGCCCCGGTAAACGGCGGCCGTAACTATAACGGTCCTAAGGTAGCGAAATTCCTTGTCGGGTAAGTTCCGACCTGCACGAATGGCGTAATGATGGCCACGCTGTCTCCAGCCGAGACTCAGTGAAGTTGAAATTGCGGTGAAGATGCCGTATACCCGCGGCTAGACGGAAAGACCCCGTGAACCTTTACTATAGCTTGGCACTGAACATTGACCCTACATGTGTAGGATAGGTGGGAGACTTTGAAGCGGTGACGCCAGTCATCGTGGAGTCAACCTTGAAATACCACCCTTGTAGTGTTGATGTTCTAACTCTGGCCCCTGAATCGGGGTTGAGGACAGTGCCTGGTGGGTAGTTTGACTGGGGCGGTCTCCTCCCAAAGAGTAACGGAGGAGCACGAAGGTTGGCTAAGTACGGTCGGACATCGTACGGTTAGTGCAATGGCATAAGCCAGCTTAACTGCGAGACAGACACGTCGAGCAGGTACGAAAGTAGGTCATAGTGATCCGGTGGTTCTGAATGGAAGGGCCATCGCTCAACGGATAAAAGGTACTCCGGGGATAACAGGCTGATACCGCCCAAGAGTTCATATCGACGGCGGTGTTTGGCACCTCGATGTCGGCTCATCACATCCTGGGGCTGAAGTCGGTCCCAAGGGTATGGCTGTTCGCCATTTAAAGTGGTACGCGAGCTGGGTTCAGAACGTCGTGAGACAGTTCGGTCCCTATCTGCCGTGGGCGTTGGATGATTGAGGGGAGCTGCTCCTAGTACGAGAGGACCGGAGTGGACGAACCGCTGGTGTTCGGGTTGTCATGCCAATGGCATTGCCCGGTAGCTACGTTCGGAATCGATAACCGCTGAAAGCATCTAAGCGGGAAGCGAGCCCCAAGATGAGTCATCCCTTAGACCTAGAGTCTACTGAAGGGCCGTCCGAGACTAGGACGTTGATAGGCAGGGTGTGTAAGCGTTGTGAGGCGTTGAGCTAACCTGTACTAATGACCCGAGAGGCTTAACCATACAACCCAAAAGGGTTTTGTTGGAAACCTTGATAGAATAATCAAGACTTGATTGAAGTTTTGAACTCAAAGCGAAAAGAATCCCAGGTCGCTTAGCTCAGCTGGGAGAGCACCTCCCTTACAAGGAGGGGGTCACTGGTTCGAGCCCAGTAGCGACCACCATATTTTTTGTACAGCTTTCCGAATTAACGAATTTGCTTGGTGACAATAGCACTGTGGTCCCACCTGATCCCATTCCGAACTCAGAAGTGAAACGCAGTCGCGCCGATGGTAGTGTGGGGTTTCCCCATGTGAGAGTAGGTCATCGCCAAGCGCCCAATTTTGCTGATATGGCTCAGTCGGTAGAGCGCATCCTTGGTAAGGATGAGGTCCCCAGTTCGATTCTGGGTATCAGCACCATTTTCACTGCTAGGCACTAAATAGCAGTAACAGAATTACTTGGTGACAATAGCACTGTGGTCCCACCTGATCCCATTCCGAACTCAGAAGTGAAACGCAGTCGCGCCGATGGTAGTGTGGGGCTTCCCCATGTGAGAGTAGGTCATTGCCAAGTGCCTAATTTTTCTCGTAAGAGAAGCGAAAAAGCCCGTTGCTAATGCAACGGGCTTTTTTCGTTTATGCATTGCTGAGTTCCCCACAAATAATGGACGTAATAAGCTTAGGGACAAGTATTACTGGTTATAGCGCTTCGGCTTGATTAATTAACCACTGGGTGAAGGCGTGGATATCTGCCTCGTTACGACGGCGTGACTTACAGCAGAGGTTAAATTGGAAACCAGTATGAATATCAGGCCACTCTAAGGCTATCAGCCTGCCATTATCAATATCTCCTTGCACGATAAAATCTGAAACCAATGCGATACCAAGTCCGGCAATAGCCGCCTCCATGGCTAACAACATATGGCTGAAGACTTGAATTGATTGGGTGTCTGATAGCGGCATGTCATTAGTTTCACTCCAGCGCTGCCAATCTATTCCGATAGGCCCTTCATCGACAGCCAGTAAGGTCTGTTGCTGAAATACCTCTGTGGTGGCGGCAAGATGTTGTGGTAGCAGATGGGGGGCGCAGACGGCAATGAGACGCTCTTGGTGCAAGGTATGGTGCCAATATCCTTTTGGCGCTGTGCGACCGGTAATAAAGATATCAGCTACCGTTTCTGATAGCTCAGGATCTTGGCTCATCATTTCTAATCTGATTTTAATCAGCGGATTTTGGCGGCGGAAATCACTCAACCGGGGAATAAGCCATTTCACTGCAAAAGAACTGTAGAGCGCTAACCGGATTTCATGTCTTTTTTCGCCTTTTATCTGTTGGCACAATTCTGCTAAATGATTCAGGCTACCGTGTAACTCCTCAGCTAAAAGTCTACCTTTATCAGACAGTTGTAATTGTTTGCTTTTGCGTTGAAAGAGCGGTGTTTCAAAATATTCTTCTAACTGCCGAATTTGGTGCGAAACCGCACTTTGTGAGATACACAATTCTTCTCCCGCACGGGAAAAATGCTGCAGTCTTGCTGCTGCTTCAAAAACTTGCAGGGATCTCAGGGGGGGCAGTTTGCGCATAATAAGTATTCATAAAGTTAATGTGATGAATTTAATTCATGTTGAATAAGAAAACATCATTTTAATTTGTGTTATGTGGATTTTATCATGCTGCTAAAGAGAGCGATTCCGAGTGAGAAATGCAGAAAAATGTAATGATTGGCTTGTTACTGCTGATTGGCGGTAATTTTTTCAGTGCCTGGTATGATGTTTCGGTGAAATGGCTTCCTGATGATGCCAATGCCGCGAGTTATTTGATGCTGCGGCAAGTCACTTCAGTGTTGATGTTATTGCCCTTTTGGCTATGTGCTGGCCGTCCACGTCCTGTCACATTTAAAGTGCATGCGGCTCGAGCCAATATTGGGGTCGTTGGGGCGCTGAGCTTGGTGATGGGGCTGATGGTTATGCCCTTAGCGACAGTGAGCTCGCTGTTTTATTCTGCGCCATTGATGATTATGTTATTGGGCTTTTTTCTGCTGAAAGAGAAAGTAACTAAGGTGCAGTGGATATGTGCCTTGTTGGGATTTTTGGGTATTATGATTATCTTGCGCCCCGGAGAGCTGAATATTGCTGGGATTATTGTACTTTTCAGTGCGTTTACCTTTGCCATTAATCAGATGGCGTTAAAAAAATTGCCTGATACCGAGCACCCTATCATGCCCTTAATCATGTATAACCTGCTTGGGATCCCTTTAGCTGTGTTGATTGCCGCTTATCAGGGCTTTGCTGGTTTTTCTTGGCAGGTCTTGGTTGTTGCTATTGCGAGTAATGCTTTTTTATTAGCTTACCATTGGTTGTGTGTCCTAGCGTACCGTCAAGCGCAGGCCAGTGATATCGCCATTGCGGAATATACTGGCTTATTGTTCATAGTGTTCTTCGGGTGGCTGTTATTTGATGAGTGGCTGGATAGCCTGACTTGGCTAGGTGCGGCTTTAGTGGTGTTGCCATCGCTGATATTGCCTGCGTTAATTAAGCTATTGCGCAGCGCAGTGCCTGCGGTACCAAGTCACTGACGGTAAGTGCTGTTTAATCGGTATACTCAAAAACTTTGATAACTTTTCTTACCCCGGCGGTATTACGGGTCACCTCAACCGCCTGGTTTGCTTCCTGTCGGTTTACTAGGCCGAGGAGGAAGACTTCTCCATTTTCAGTAATAACTTTGATTTTAGAGATATCCAAACCATCTTGATGCAACATTCGCCCCTTTACCTTAGTGGTGATCCAAGCGTCGTTGCTGCGGGTTGTGAAGGAGGTAGGGTTACCTATTCTGATTTGATTATGCAATTTCCCACCGAGTTTCAATTGCTTGACGACTCGTATTGCTTTATCCCGTAACATGGAATTAGGAGCTTGACCAATCAATAGCGTATTACCGTTCATCACTACACCGGTAATATTCGTTTGATTTTTCAGGTCCTGATGAGCGGACAATGCACTAGCAATCTCAAAATCAGCATTAGTATCATCCAGTTGAGTACGCAGACTGCGCTCATCATTGGCCATGACGGTGCCGCCTACTGCGCCCACAGCCACAACACCGGCGCAGCCGGACAGCAGATTCAGTGCCAGTAGCAGTGGGAGCAGTTTAATCATGCCTGTTCATCCTGTGGGAACAAGGTGCGGTCAATGTTGTCGCACAGGCAGTGGATCACCAGCAGGTGTACTTCTTGGATGCGAGCAGTAACATTAGATGGCACACGAATTTCGACATCGTTAGCACCCAGTAGTCCTGCCATAGCGCCACCATCTTTACCAGTCAGTGCGACAATGGTCATATCCCGGCTTAAAGCGGCTTCCATTGCCTTAATTACGTTGCCTGAGTTACCACTGGTAGAGATAGCCAGCAGAATATCGCCAGGCTGGCCCAGTGCGAGGATCTGCTTAGAGAAAATCTCATCATAGCTATAGTCATTAGCAATGGCCGTGATTGTTGATGTGTCAGTTGTGAGGGCAATGGCTGGCAGTGGTGGGCGTTCAACTTCAAAGCGGTTTAGCAGCTCGGCAGAAAAATGCTGGGCATCCCCGGCGCTGCCACCGTTGCCACAAGCCAAAATTTTATTGCCGCCCAGTAAACAATGAACCATCATTTCCGCAGCTTTAGCAATGGCATCCGGCAGGGCTTCAGCCGCATCTATTTTGGTTTGAATAGATTCGGTAAAGGTGTCTTTAATTCGTTCTAACATGGATGAACCCTTTCTCTCTAACGAGTTGTAATCATGCCACATTCCATCCGGGGAGTTGAGGCCGTGATGATAAAATTCCTGCGACACTATCATCGGTCACATACAATTCAAAAAATATTTTTCAGCCAGTGTATCTCGCTGCCTTCAATCGCCAGTAAATCAAACCGGCATGGTGCGTTGATCTGGTGTTGTTGCAGATAATATGCTGCTGCTTTTCGCAGTCTGGCTATTTTTTTGTTACTAATGGCTGAGATCGCGCCACCAAAGTGTTGTGTTGCTCGGTATTTTACTTCAACAAACACCCAAGCATCATGCTCTTGCATGATGATATCTAGCTCGCCAAAGGGGTAGCTGACATTAGATGCGACCCAAGTCAGCCCCTGTTTTTGCAAATAGTCCTTGGCGATTAATTCAGCCTGGTGGCCACTACTCATAGTGGTTTTAGCCGACCTCTTTGGTATTTACCCCAACTTAGATGACGGTCAATCACCCCATAAGCCGTCGCAGATAGCGTGCCACTGCGGCCTTGGAATTGATACCCTGGGAAAGCACGCATTTGTGCTAAGCGGCTAACGAGATCCAGCGCATCATATCCCATGGTATAAAGGCGTTTTTGCCTGTTGTTCCAGTTGGGCCACAGCTTGCTGACTTCTTGATTTTCCTCTGTTGGGCGCATTAACCACGGGCTATCACTGATCGTGATATTGTTCAGCTCCACGGCGGTTTGACTGGTATCTTGCTCCAGTCGACTACGACTGGTGGTGTACAGTGGGACCGGTTGAGCAAAGACACTGAAATTAACATCAATAAACGGTTTTAGCAGGGGTAAATCGGTATCGCCGGCAATCATATAAATAGCATCAATATCCCGTCTAGAGCGGAAATCGGCCTTTAATTGTGGGCCGATCAGCGCTTTCATTCGAGCAATTCGGGCTTGACTGTCTTTAACGCCGAGGGCTTCTTTAACTGCCAGACTCATTTTGTCGCCATTTTGATAGTAATGTACTTCGGCGTCTTTTCCGGTCAATTGCTGCCAAGCTAGATTGAATGCGTCAGCCATCCGTCTGCCAGTGCTATCACTGCTGACCAAAAGCAGAGGGGTACGGATCCCATCTTGATACATCTTTTGTGCTGCATCTGAGGCTTCTTGCGATGGTGAGAGCGCAAAGTAAAAGAGATCGGCTTTGGGTGTGAAGCTATCTGTCTGGTTCAAAAATAACTGCGGAATATCATGACCCTGCTGTGCGGGTTGAGCCAAATATGTTTGTAGTTTATCCACATTGCTGGGTAGCAAGGGGCCCAGGATAAATTCAGCGCCAGCAGCTTGCGCCTGTTGATAGGCTAACGTGACATTCTTAGCGGTATCATAAAAATTGATAGTAATCTGATTATTACCAGAGGCGAGATAGTTGCTTAGTATTCCCTGCTTTATCGGGTTGGCAACAATAGCCCGAGGGCCTGTCAGCGGCAACAATACGGCAATTTGCTCCGGGCGATATGGTTTGGCGCTGAGCGCTTTTTCCAGATCAGTCGGGAGCTTGATGGCACCCGGGTGTGATGGATTTTGTTGTTGCCATTGACCTAAATATTTCACCAGTTCATTCGGGGCAATCGCATAATGTTTAGCGATATAAGCCAATTGCATCCAGCCTGCAAAGGTTGGGTTATTCTGAGTATTGACGTAAGGTTCTAGCGTCGCTTCATCGATAGGCTCAAGCGCATGCCAGATAGTGTCATTCAATTCAGTGCGATGTCCGGGTTGCAGATAGTTTTCTAACAGGCTGAGCTGTCGAACCTCATCAATAGGCTTCTGTAACTGTTCGTATAATTTGGCTTTCAGGCTGTAATAGTTACGCCATTGCCAGTCGGGCAGCTCCCATGCTGTTGGATAAGATAATGCGTTAAGGGCTTCATTAGGCTTGGATTGTTGCTTCAAAGACAGTGCACTAAGATAAGCGTATTCGGCCTGTAGCTGCGGTGTTTTGAGCTTACCATTTAAGGCCTGCAGTAATTTATCTGCACTGCTGTAGTCGCCCTGATTTAAATACGCATGTGCTGCGAGCAGGGTGTAACTCTGCTGTGCCTGAATAGATAAAACCGAGGTAATTTTAGAGAGATACCACCCCGGGGTTTGGCTAGCATCTGCAAGAGATACGACGGTATCAGGGTAATGTACCGGTTTGGGTGCGCTGGCGCATCCTGCAAGGATTGCCGCTAAAATGGCTGCAGGAATAAACTTAATTGTTTTCAGGCTTTTCAACACTTGGCTTCACTCTGATAAAATGCTGGCTGTAGTTTATACCAATCCGCCCCAGAATGTGACTAGAGAAGCGGGCCAACCTGAGCCTGCTCAGTGCATTGCTGGCGGATGGCAGGTGGCAGCATTGGCTGTCATGCATTTTTAATCGTTCAGTTTACTGTTGTGAAAATGACAGCAATGCACTGAGCATGAGTCATCACAGAGGTAATTATGACCCTTCCGGTCGCGCTTTATATTGTTCCCACCCCAATTGGAAATTTGCAGGATCTGAGCCCTCGGGCGGTTGAGGTGCTGGAGCAGGTGGCACTTATCGCCTGTGAGGATACCCGTCACAGCGGCAAACTGTTGAGCCATTTCGGTATCAGTACCCGCACTACCGCGCTGCACGATCATAATGAGCGTGCCCGCGCGCAGTGGGTGGTGGAACAGCTTGCTGCTGGTCAGGCGATTGCCTTGATCTCTGATGCTGGAACGCCCCTGATTTCTGATCCTGGTTATCATCTTGTCACCCATGTGCGGGCTCAAGGGTATGATGTGGTGCCTTTGCCGGGCCCTTGTGCTGCGATTACCGCCCTTAGCGCTTCTGGTTTACCATCAGATCGTTTTTCATTTGAAGGTTTTTTACCGGCAAAAGAAAAAGCCCGGCTCGATAAGTTGGCTGAAATGAAAGAAGATCCCCGCACTCTGATCTTCTATGAGTCCCCTCACCGGATTGTGTATAGCCTAGAGGCTATCGCTCAAGTTTTGGGGGCTGACCGGCAGATTGTGATGGCGCGGGAAGTGACGAAAACCTTTGAAACCTTTCTTACAGGCACTGCTGCCGAGGTGTTAGCCCGGGTAATGGCTGACGATAATCAGCAAAAAGGTGAAATTGTTCTGATGTGTCATGGATACCGAGCAGCAGAAGGGGAAGAACAAATCCCTGCTGTGGCGGTGACCACTTTGACCTTGTTGTGTCAGGAATTGCCACTGAAAAAGGCCGCTGCATTGGCCGCCCAGATCCACGGTTTGAAGAAGAATGCCCTGTATAAACACGGTTTAGAGGCTGGGCTTTAAGCGATTAACCGGTTGAGCGGTTTTTTTTAGTTGGTTTGCACCGTCCCCTTGGGTATAATCGCTGCCGAGTTGGCCAGACAGTCGCTGCGCTCGTAAGAGCGGGGAGGAAAGTCCGGGCTCCATAGAGCAGGGTGCCAGGTAACGCCTGGGCGGCGTGAGCCGACGACCAGTGCAACAGAGAGTAGACCGCCTGCCTTCGGGCCGGTAAGGGTGAAAGGGTGCGGTAAGAGCGCACCGCGCGGCTGGTAACAGTTCGTGGCACGGTAAACTCCACCCGGAGCAAGATCAAATAGGGTTCCACGGCTTATTTCGGTAAGCTAATGCGCGGCTCGCGTTGGAACCGGGTAGATCGCTCGAGCCTGTGAGCAATTGCAGGCCTAGATGAATGACTGTCCAAGACAAGACCCGGCTTATCGGCCAACTCACTAAATTTTGAGAAAACCGCATTCCGAAAGGAATGCGGTTTTTTTGTTTTTAACCCTAGCGGAATAATGATGTAGACATAATAAAACCGCCAGAAGGCGGCTTTATTATGTCCGAGATAGTGGGAAAATGCCGGACGGAAAAGGCCGCGGGATATCAAGCTCTAGTAAGCGGCATCTCAACACTGTGATCCCCGATTCAGCCGTGCATAGAACAGCTGTTCCCGGAGGTCCAGTGGGCTGAGGTGTCGCTCCATCATGGAGGGGTTGTATTCTGCGCCCTAACACCAACATAGCGAATTTTTTGCGCTATGTCTCACAATTTTGCAACATTATAATTAATCGCTATGTCAAATTCGGCTTTATATGATGTATGCATATCAGGGGTCAAAAGCGATTTCTTACCTCAAACCGCCACTCCCAATTATCCAGTCCTGGGCCTTTATTCAGCGGTACACTAAGGTCAATATGGGCAACATTGCCATAACTTGACCGAGATGAATAAATACGCGCGCCAATCCCGATACTGCCAATAGCTCCTTTGATGACGTTAGTGTCGGCGTTGTCACCAAACGCCCGGCCGATATCAGCAAATACAGCCCAACCCAGCTCAGCCAATTGATACAGGTTGATATTGGGGTAATTGCGCACTTCACCTGTCAGCTGCCACTGTTGATCGCCTTGCTGATAGCCATCCGGATAACCGCGGATCCCTGTGCTGTCGCCAAGTGAAAAAGGCTGATCCAAATAGTTATTTTTACTGCTAGCTAACTGTAGTCGCTGGTACAGGGTCCACTTTGGGGTGAGTTGATAAAATAGCTCAGAGCTAAGATCGAGCCGGTAAAAATTTTTCTGCTGGGTATTAAGTACAGATTTTCCCGCCAGACTGAGTAAGAGGATCAGGTTGTCATCATGATAGCCCCGACTGGAGTACCATTGCAGGTGATAGCCAGGGCTATGGTGAATATCCCGGGTTTCCACTCCTAATTGAACGTAGTGTTGCCAACCTAGATTAAAGTCCTCGTTGTAATTGATGAGATGAACATTGTTGAGCACCTTAAAATCATCTTCGATATATTCCCAAGCTAACCAAGGGTAGAGAAAGCGACGATCCTGCGGTAGTGTGCTATTAGGTACCTGATTATTACGGCTAAACAGATGCTGATCCTGAGTTATCCCAGTGATTAAGCGTTGAATGCTATCCGTCTCAGTGTGATGCAGCCAGCCATAGCTGGCATTAATAAACTGGGAGCGATGGCGAAAGCTGTCAGTTTCCTCACCATTTTGGCGTAGGGTATCAATGCGGTTGTTATCGGCATATTCAATCCGGTACTTTCGTTTACCATCCAGGGTGTAAAAGGGTTTATCAAATGCCAATTGATGAGCCTGACCATCATCATTGTCTTGAATTTCCGCCTGTAATCTGGCGTGGTGGACCCATTTTAATGGGGTATCAAATGCCAATTTATAGCCAGTGCGGTCAGCATTGGATTGGTATTTCAGCCGGGTGCGTATGCCTTTACCCAGCAGATTGTCTTCTTTGATGCCAAATGAAAAGCGGTTGTTGCCACCACTGCGACCAATACTCAAGGTCGGTAACAACGACCAGTTATCCCACGTTTTGACTTCAATGGTGGCATCTTGGTGGGCAGTATTACCTGCTGCATCTGGCAATATTTGGATTTGGCTGTCACGCAGGTAAGGTTGGGCTCTAAGAATCCGCTGAGCCTCTGCCAATGTGTGCTGATTGACCTGATCGCCGGGTGCAAAGCTGAGTTTATCTAAAATGGTACTTTCTTGCGTGTTGATATGCAGAAAGTTCGCCCAGCGGTGCAGGAAAAAAGCATCGGGATCATCTTCATCAAAAATGGGATGATTGATGATCTTAATCGTACCCACAGTCACAGACGTTGTTGCTGTATCTTTGGTTGATTGGGGCGTTGCATAGCTGGCAGCGCTAAACAGGCTACTAAGCCACAGCAGCATGTGGCACCTTGATAAGCGTGTACCCGATAGGTTTTTTGGCTGGAGCGGATGCATCATTGATGTGCGTCCTCCCTGGAATCTTACTGCGTCAGCGTCCCGCAGCCGTCAGAGGTGAGTTCCACCTGTCATGCTTGCCCAGCAGTAAATGTCGTGGGCTCAGGCACAAAAAACAGCGTTACAAATTAATAACACATGTTTTATGTTGTAAACCATTTAGTATGGTCATTAGCTGGTTTTTGGGCGGTCTAAAACGCAAAGTTTGCCAAGATAATCGTTCTGATACATGTCATTTTTCAGTATAGATAAATACTGTCATGCTCATTTACTTTTGCTATCACACCTTATTTGGTTTTTTGCCACAGATTACGCCAAAGTGTTTAGGACTTAGTTTAGGGGATGAGCGAATCGCTCGCTATGAGTGATTTCACCATCGCGATGGGCTATTTATAACGGATAGAGAACGGGCGTCTGGCAACAGCATCGGTGGATTTTTATTCGCGCCGACAGGCGGCAACTGGTATACTCCGCCCCCTTTAAATGCCGGATTTTGTCATGATTCCGGCGTGATTTGCTTTCATCAGGTGTAGCGTTATGCAGGTAGAGTCGACTTTATTTACCTATCCCAAATATTGGGCGGAGTGCTATGGCCATGCGCCATTTCTGCCGATGTCCAGAAAGGAAATGGATAAGCTTGGCTGGGACAGCTGCGACATCATTATTGTGACTGGCGATGCCTATGTGGATCACCCGAGTTTCGGCATGGCCGTTATTGGTCGATTGCTAGAGGCCCAAGGTTTCCGAGTGGGAATTATTGCTCAGCCAGATTGGTCCAGTAAGGCTGATTTTATGCAGCTGGGCAAGCCGAATCTGTTTTTCGGCGTGACGGCTGGCAATATGGACTCAATGATCAACCGCTACACAGCTGATCGCAAATTACGGCATGACGATGCCTACACCCCGAATAATGAAGGCGGTAAGCGGCCGGATCGGGCTGTTACTGTATACACTCAACGCTGTAAGGAAGCTTATAAAGAGGTGCCTGTGGTGTTGGGGGGCATTGAGGCGAGTCTTCGCCGTTTGGCTCACTATGATTACTGGTCAGATAAAGTTCGCCGCAGTGTGATTTTTGATGCTAAAGCCGACATGCTGATTTACGGCAATGCTGAACGTCCGCTGGTAGAAGTGGCCCACAGATTAGCTGCCGGTGAGCCCGTGGCTAATCTGCAGGATGTCCGGGGCACGGCTGTGATTGTGAAACAACCGTTACCGCTGTGGCGCGGGATGGATTCTCGCAAACTGGATCAGTTGCATAAAATCGAGCCTATTCCCAATCCTTATGGCGCCGATGATGTTGGCTGTCAGAATCTGTCTGGGCCTACGGATAACAAGATTTTTGATAACGACGCGCCTAAAGCTATTACGGTACAACCGCCCAAACCCAAGCCGTGGAAAAAATCCTATGTGATGTTGCCGGGGTTTGAAAAAGTCTCCCAGGATAGATATCTCTATGCCCATGCTTCCCGGGTGATGCATCAGGAAACTAACCCAGGTTGTGCCCGGGCGCTGTACCAAAGTCATGGCGATCGGGCGGTGTGGGTTAACCCGCCAGCCTATCCGCTCAACACAGATGAAATGGATGCTGTCTTTGATTTGCCCTATCAGCGGATCCCCCATCCTGTTTACGGTAAGGCCAAGATCCCTGCCTATGACATGATCAAAACTTCGATCAATATTATGCGGGGCTGTTTCGGGGGCTGCTCTTTTTGCTCGATTACAGAGCATGAGGGCCGCATTATTCAGAGCCGATCCCAAGAATCTATTTTGCGGGAAATCCGTGAGATCCAAGAAAAAGTGCCCGGTTTTACCGGGGTGATTTCAGATCTGGGTGGTCCGACGGCCAATATGTACCGCCTGGGTTGTAGCAGTGAAAAAGCTGAGCAGACCTGCCGCCGATTGTCCTGTGTGTATCCCGGGATCTGTGGGCATCTAAATACAGATCATCAGCATGTGATTGACTTGTACCGCGCCGCAAGGGATATGCCGGGGATCAAGAAGGTGCTGATCGCTTCAGGGGTGCGTTACGATCTGGCGATTGAAGATCCCCGTTATGTACGGGAGCTGGCCAAATACCATGTGGGTGGCTATCTGAAAATTGCTCCTGAGCATACCGAGGAAGGGCCGCTGTCAAAAATGCTCAAGCCAGGCATGGGCACCTACTACCGTTTTAAAGAGTTGTTTGATCAATACTCTAAAGAAGCCGGTAAGCAACAGTATTTGATCCCCTACTTCATCTCGGCCCACCCGGGGACGGAAGATGAAGACATGGTGAATTTAGCGCTGTGGTTAAAAGCGAATAAATTCAAATTGGATCAGGTGCAAAACTTTTATCCATCACCAATGGCTAATGCCACAGCGATTTATCATACCGAGCTTAACTCGCTGAAAAATATCAAACATGACAGCGAGCCTGTGCCTGTGCCGAAAAAAGGCCGGCAGCGCCGGTTGCATAAAGCCTTGCTGCGTTACCATGATCCGGCCTCTTGGCTGATTATCCGTGAGGCCTTGCAGGCGATGGGTAAAAGCTATCTGATCGGTAATGGACCTGACTGCCTAGTCCCGGCTGAAGGGCGCAATGAAGGTCGGCATGGCAATAAGGGCTGGCAGAATAAAACTAACGGGAATCAAGGCTCTCGCCCCAGTGTTGCTAAAGCGGGCAAGGGGCAACAGGCCGCGACTCGATTTAGTGATAACCAGCATGATGCGCGCAAACCGGCGACAAAAAATAAAGTCTCACAGGGTGGAAAATCACAACCGACAAGTAAAGGTAAGGGGGGCGGGAAGGGCAGTCCAAGACCCGGAGCTAAACCTGTGTTTGGTACTAAGCCACAAGAGGCCGGAAAATCTAAAGCCAAAGCGCGCCAATCAAAATAATGGTGTGGTATTGACTACTAGTGTGTTAAATCGCTAGTTGATAAACCAAAGCCGGTGCAATCGTCACCGGCTTTATTCGTTATTGATATGAAGTCGATAGCCCAATAATGCCCAGTGCTATAAGTATAAAAATAATAATTCTATTCTTTCCATAAAACCATTTATCTGCATATTCATATTTAGTGTAGATAAAAAATATAATTCCTGGTAAATAAAGTAAGCAGGCTACGAATAAATTATGAATTCCTGCAGCATATAATAACCAAATTCCATATATTGTACCGATACTCCCAATAAATATTGTTGTTTTACTTTTGGTGTTTAATCCAACTTTCACTGCAAACGCAGCAACTAATAAATAAGGTACTAGCACCATAACAGATGCAATATTTAATAAATTATTATAAGTGCCACCAAAGAATATTATTAGAATAAGAGTTATCTGAACAAATAAAGTCGAGATTATCAAACTATATTTAGATGTTCCATTTTTATTTACTTTAGCAAATATTTTTGGAAACATTTTTTCTTTTGCTGCTATATATGGAGACTCTACAGTTAATAATGTCCAGCTTAAATATGCCCCTAACACAGAAATGAGTAAACCAACCCCAATAATAACCAGCCCTACTGGACCTAATATATGTTCTAATATTTTTGCAGTTGAAGGATTTTGCATGTTTGCTAACTCTGGGGTACTAATGACTCCCATCGATAACAAACTAATTAGTACATAAATAGATAAAGTAGTCAATAATCCTAGAATAGTTGCAATACCTACTGCTTTTTGATTTTTAGCTCGCCCAGAAACAATGACAGCACCTTCGATACCAATAAATACCCATACAGTAAATAACATAGTATCTTTAACCTGCTCCATTAAAGATTTTCCTGTATGTGAATGTACACCGGTTAAATCTAGAGTGAAGGTATTAGCTTTAAAAGCGATTAAGGTTGCAACAATAAAAATCCCTATGGGGATCAGTTTGGCGATAGTAGTAATGATATTAATAACTGATGCAGTTTTAATCCCTTTTAACAGTAAAAAATGAATAATCCATACATATACGGAGGCCAGAGTAATGGATAACAGATTATTTCCTTCACCAAAAATAATATGGTGGCTGGTATCAAAAAAAAGTCCCAGCGTACTGAATATAATCACTAAATAAGACACGTTGGCGATCACGGCGCAAAGCCAGTATCCCCACGCTGAAAAAAAACCGATTAGATCACCAAATCCTTCTTTAGCATAACCAAATACACCAGTATTGATTTCAGGTTTGGTGATACATAAGCGTTGAAATGTCAGCGCCAGAAAAATCATACCAAAGCCTGTGATAATCCAACCAATGATAACGGCTAAGGGACTCGCCGCTGAGGCCATATTTTGCGGTAGACTGAAAACACCTGCACCAATTATGGAACCAATTACCAAAGCGGTTAACGATCCTAAACCCAGTTTATTATTTATTGGTGATCTTGTTTTTGTTTTCATAAATAGCTTCTCTTCCAACTGGCGATTTTTGAAAAAACGAGTTGGTAGTAACACTATCAACTCGTTTAATAAATTTAAAAATAAATCTTGAATCGCCAGAAGTTATTGGCCCAGAGTAGCAACCATAACAGCTTTAATACTGTGCATTCTATTTTCTGCTTCATCAAAGACGATGGAGTACTCGGATTCAAATACATCCTCAGTTACTTCCAGACCTTTCATGCCATATTTTTCAGCAACTTCTTTACCCACGGTAGTTTCATCGTTGTGGAAAGCTGGCAGACAGTGCAGGAATTTAACATCTGGATTGCCGGTTGCCTTAATTACATCCATATTAACCTGATATGGTGTCATTAGTTTAACCCGCTCATCCCATGCATCTTTGGACTCACCCATGGATACCCATACGTCAGTGTACAGGAAGTCACAACCCTGAACACCTTCCTGAACATTTTCAGTCATGGTGATTTTAGCACCGGTTTGAGTGGCAATTTCACGGCATTGGGCAACCAGTGCTTCTTCAGGCCAAAAAGCTTTTGGGGCAACCAGACGGATATCCATCCCCATTTTGGCAGCACCCACCATCAGAGAGTTACCCATGTTGTTGCGGGCGTCACCCAGATAGGCAAACTTGATCTCACGCAATTGTTTACCCTGAGCGTATTCCTGCATAGTCATAAAGTCAGCCAGAATCTGAGTTGGGTGGAATTCATTGGTCAGACCGTTCCAGACTGGAACACCGGCAAATTCGCCCAGCTCTTCAACGATATCCTGAGCAAAGCCACGGTATTCAATACCATCATAGAAACGGCCCAGTACTCGAGCGGTATCTTTCATAGACTCTTTGTGACCGATTTGTGAGCCTGAAGCACCGATATAGGTTACTTTGGCGCCCTGATCGAATGCAGCCACTTCAAATGCACAACGAGTACGGGTAGAGGTTTTTTCAAAGATTAAAGCAATATTTTTACCTGTGAGCTTAGGCTGTTCGGTACCGTTATATTTTGCTTTTTTCAGATCAGCAGCCATATCCAACAGAAATTGGATTTCACGTGGAGTAAAGTCAAGCAGTTTTAAAAAATTACGGTTACGTAGATTAAAAGCCATGATTTGTTCCTTTTAAATTCATTTAATATTATTAGTAAATTAATCTGCTACGATATTCGTGCCTGCCAATCCTTTCAGGATTTGCAAACCATCATGTAAAGCACCAATACCAACCAGTTCACCTCCCTGTTTAATAAATTCACAGGAAGCCTGAATTTTTGGCCCCATAGAGCCAGCATCAAATTCAATTTTTTCCAGTTGAGATGGTGTGGTATTTGTTAAGGCTGTTTGCTTACTGGTTCCCCAGTGCAGGTAAACCGCATCAGCATCAGTCAGGATCAGTAACGCATCAGCATGGATTTGGCGAGCGAGGTATGCTGATGACATATCTTTATCAATCACAGCTTCTACCCCTGTAATGGTTTTATGTTCACATTTGACGGGAATACCACCGCCCCCGGTACAAATCACCAGATGATTTTTAGCAATAAGAGATTCGATGGTTTCTTTTTCCACAATACCAACGGGTTGTGGGCTGGGTACCACACGGCGGAAATGTTTGCCGTCGGGTTTGACAATCCAGTGATATTTTTCAGCCAGCTCACGGGCTTCAGCTTCTTCATACACAGGGCCAATGGGCTTGGTTGGGTCAGTAAAGGCTGGGTCCTGTGGATCGACTTTCATCTGGGTTAATACACAGGATACTTCCTGATGTGGCAGCAGATTTTTCAGTTCCTGCATTAGCATATAGCCGATCATGCCCTGGGTTTCGGCGCCCAGTACATCCAGTGGGTAAGGATTTACTTTTTTATATTCCAGCCCCTGTAGTGCAAGCAGGCCGACCTGAGGGCCATTACCATGAACCAGTACCACATTGTATTCTTCAGCAATTTGAGCAATGGTTTTGGCGGCAATTTTGACATTCTGTCTTTGGGTTTCCGCTTCCAATGGTTCGCCCCGACGTAGCAGAGCATTTCCACCCAAAGCAACAACAACGGTTTTTCTTGACATAAAATATCCCTTTTTTTGACCCGGTATATGTCATACCGGGCAATAAAGATCATACTGATAGCTAGATATCATCACGTTGAATTGGACAGCTCATACAGCGGGCACCACCACGGCCACGGCCTAATTCATCCCCTGGAATTGGCAGGACAGTGATACCGGCTTTGTCATATTTTTCATTGGTATAAGTATTACGCTCATAACCAACAACCACCCCAGGACGGACTGTTAGCACGTTATTGGCGTCATTCCACTGTTCACGTTCTGCTTCAAATTCGTCACCGCCTGTGGTGATCAGATTCAGTTGAGGCACACCCAGCGCACGTTCTATTGCAGTAATAAAACTGTTTTCCTGTTTAGCCTGAATTGCACCTGTTTCTGAGCCTGTTAGTGTCCAGCATTTGATATCATTGCGAATGACGTCGGGATAGACGGAGAAAGTGTCTTCAGCCATATGAGTCATCACTGTATCTAAGTGCATACAGGAACGCAGTTTTGGCAGCTCCATAGCTATCACTTGTTTTGCTTGTCCGTGTTTGAACAGACTGGACGCCAGATGCTCAACCCCCTGTGGCGTGGTACGTTCTGACATACCAATCAGCACTGCACCCCGGCCGATAACGAGTACGTCACCGCCTTCAATAGTGGAGTGGTCATAGATTTCGTCTTTATCACCGTAGTATTTGATGAAATCTGCTTGAGCAAACATTGGATGCCATTTATAAATGGCACGAAGATGGTTTGTTTCACGACGACGGGCTGCTTTTGCCATCGGGTTAATGGATACGCCACCATATACCCAACAAGAAGTGTCGCGGGTGAATAGATGATTCGGAAGTGGCTTAATGATAAAATCGGTTGGTTTATGCATTGCCCGGATCATGGAAGAGGAGGGTAACGGCATTTCGGAATAAGCGAGACCACCAAGTAAAATTTCAGCTAATTCGTTATTTGAAAGATCACCGAGATAGCAACGCAAATCATTTGCAAAAGTCAGACCAAATCGATAGTTAGAGACTTGTTGGTTTAACAGCCAATCTTTAGCTTCAGGTACAGCTAAAGTTTCAGTTAATAAATCTTTAAGTAAAAAAACTTCAACACCGTTATCTCGCAACAGATTGGAAAATACATCATGTTCTTTTCCTGCTTCTGCTACATTCAATACGTCATCAAATAATAAATCTTGGCAATTAGATGGTGTTAAATGTTCTAAATCTCTGCCTGGTCGATGTAGAATAACTTTACGTAATTGTCCAATTTCAGAACCAACATGAAAATCTTTCATAGATCCTCTCTCGTATGAATCTAGTAGTAGGTTAATATAGAGTTAGATTGTTATTGAGATCGATTTTTAATTTACTTAAGTTAAAAATATATTTATCTCTATCAGTTATATTTTTGCTCATATTAGTATTGATTATCTTAAAGCTGGTTAGTCAAATAAAAATCAGTTCTCAATATAAAAGCAAAGTGACATAACTACTAATAAATTTAAATATATCAATAAATATAAATAAATTATATTTGAATCAGTTTGTTTCAATGCTGGTTAAATATTACCAATGGTTGGTTTACTATCTTTGAACAAGATCACATAAAAGTTATTAATTATCTACTGGTGGAATATATGTGATTTATTGCTCAAATCATATTATTTTATGACATAAAAAATGGATAATTATGCATATAACCATAACTAGATTGTGGTTGCATATATAAATTTATTTTTAATTTATTGAGTATTAAATTTAAAATATTTTCCTTGTTAGGAATCTTGAAACGTGATTAATGACAAAGATTATACAGAATTAGATAGTTAATCTTTTTTACGTTGATATATATTTTGTTTAGGTTATATACGTTGTAAACAACTGATTATTGATATTGAATACTTCTTTATAAATTGAATTTTGAGGGGTTTGTATGACATCTGTGGCTAATCCAAAAGGCAGAGAAGGAGCGAAAAAAGGATTTTTTTCTAATCTTAAATTTCCTTCTGCACATACCATTTTGTTTTTATTGATTATCATCATTGCAGCACTAACCTGGATTATTCCAGCAGGTCAATATGACAGGCAAATGAATGAGGTTCTTGGTAAAGAAGTTCCTGTTGCTGGTACATATCATCATGTAGACGCTAATCCACAAGGATGGATGGATGTATTATTTGCTCCTATTGATGGATTTTATAACCATGAGACATATGAAGCGGGGGCTATTGATGTTTGCTTGTTTATCTTAATCATTGGCGGATTTTTAGGGACTGTTACTAAAACTGGGGCTATTGATGCAGGTATTGAACGAGTTATTGTTCGTTTAAAAGGTAGAGAAGAGTTGATGATCCCTATTCTGATGGGGTTGTTTTCTGCAGGAGGAACGATTTATGGTATGGCCGAAGAGTCTCTGCCATTTTATTCTATTCTTGTACCTATTATGATTGCGGCTAGATTTGACCCTGTGGTTGCTGTTGCTACTGTTATGCTTGGAGCGGGTATTGGTACTCTAGGTTCAACTATTAACCCATTTGCTACAGTGATCGCATCCAATGCTGCAGGTATTCCATTATCAGACGGGATAGGATTACGTGTTGCAATTTTGGTTGTTGCATGGTTGATTAGCGTAGCTTTTGTGATGCGCTATGCTAAGAAAATTCGCGCCGATAAAACAAAATCGATTGTTTATGATCAATATGAAGAAAATAAAGCCCATTTTTTAGGCCAAAAAAGTGGCGAAGTATTGGAGTTTACTGCTACCCGTAAAGCTGTTTTGTGGGTATTTTTGATTTCATTTGCAGTAATGATTTATGGTGTTGCTGCTGAAGGGTGGTGGATGGCTGAGATTTCAGCTATGTTTTTAGCATCTTCAATTATTATTTGTTTTGTTGCTCGTATGAGTGAGCAAGAATTTACAGGAACTTTTATTGATGGAGCCCGAGATTTACTTGGTGTTGCATTGATTATTGGTATTGCTCGCGGCATTGTTGTCATCATGGATAAAGGGATGATCACCGATTCCATCCTACATTCAGCAGAGCAGGCCGTCAGTGGACTTTCATCAATAGTCTTTATTAATGTGATGTATTGGATTGAAGTTGCTCTTTCCTTTTTAGTTCCCTCTTCATCAGGATTGGCAGTTTTATCTATGCCAATTATGGCTCCTCTTGCTGATTTCTCTGGAGTTGGCCGCGATCTAGTTGTTACCGCATTTCAGTCTGCTTCTGGTGTAGTGAATCTTATGACCCCAACCTCAGCTGTTGTGATGGGGGGGTTGGCTATTGGTCGTGTTTCTTATATACGTTGGTTAAAGTGGGTAGCGCCTTTATTGGCAATTATCACGATTGTTAATATGGTAATGCTTTCAATAGGTGCTTTGTTATAAGTATAAAAGAATATTTTTCTAATATTTATTAGCTATAAATTTGTCATAGGAAAATATTTATGCTTTTAGATTATAATAGAGTGCAGCAAAACCAGTATGAAAAAAATTTGATTGATGCTTGTTTATTTTTATTAGAAAATGAAAATGTTTCTAGTCACATTCAATTAAGAAGTTTGTTAATAGGAATGGGATTTGACAATATTAATATTGTTAAGCTATCAAATCTATTATCTAACATTGGTATTGCAAAATGTAAAAATGCAGCAGGTGATAAATTTTATAAAAAAATTTTTGATGACTCTGTCTTTTCGTTTAATTATCTATTAATTGATTATATAAAAGATATCAGCCACAACGATCACTGTATTATTGTAAAGACTAAAGATGGATTTAGTAAATCAATTGAGCAGCTCATTAATTTTAATTGTAAAGATTTTATATTGTCTTGTATTGCTGGTTTTAATTCAATTATGGTTATGCCTGCAAAACATCTCACAGCTTTACAGTGTGAACAAGAATTAATAGAATTTATAAATAAATATAAAAATGCTTGATGCTTGAATTCAGATAATAAGTGCACCACTCATGGTTAAACGGTAAGAAGAGATCAACTGCCTGTAGGTGGTACTCTATCGTCGCCAAACAAATAGAAGTCATTACCATGAGTTACAAGCAGTTGATCGAAGGGCAACGATACCAGATCGAAGCCTACCTACGCGAGGGCTTCAGCTATCGAGCAATCGGCAAACGCTTAAAAGTGAGCCACAGCACGGTGAGTAGAGAGGTTCGTCGTAACCGTATTCGTGACAATCATTATTTGCCTGAAGTTGCACAGGCCAAGACAGTTAAGCGCCGCTGCCAGGCTGCCAAAAATCGAGTGTCTGTAACGACCGTCACTTTCGTTGAGTTCGGACTGAAGCAAAAGTGGAGTCCAGAACAAATCGCGGGCGTAGGTCAACTTATCGGTTACCCTGTCAGTCATGCATGGATTTATGGCTTTGTTCAGCAGGACAAGCAGCGTGGCGGAAAGCTCTATAAAGCGCTGAGACGCGGTCATCGTAAATACCGCAAAGGCTGTCGTGCGAAACGGGTTATCATTCCAAATCGCATAGGTATTGAACACCGGCCGGCAGTTGTCGACGAAAAAGCACGATTAGGTGATTGGGAAGCCGATACGGTGTTGGGAAAACAAGGCACTGGCGCTATAGTCAGTTTGGTTGAACGCAAAAGCAAACTGTATCTAATCCGTAAAGTGCCCGCCAAAAGCGCAGCCGATGTGAGCCGAGCCATGATAGGCATGCTTTGGCGGTATCGCAGTCACGTTCACACTATCACAGCGGACAATGGCAGCGAGTTCTGTGACCATCAAAAGGTTGCACAAGCACTGAAGGTAGATATCTATTTCGCCAACCCATACTCATCATGGGAACGTGGGTTGAATGAGAATTTCAATGGTCTGTTGCGGCAGTATATCCGCAAGGGAACTGATTTACGCACGGTAACGGATAAGCAAATTGCTGACATCGAACGAGCACTTAACTCACGTCCGAGAAAGTGCCTTGGTTTCAAACAGCCTGCTGTAGTATTCGATGAATTACGAAAAGCAGCTTAATGAAGCGAGTGGTGCACTTCGGGGTTGAATGCGCGTGTTAAACCCTTAACAATCCAATTTTGGATGTTAGGGGTTTATTTTTTTTGAGTTGATCTGTAAGGATTAGCTGTCTTAGTTAAAGACATATTGAAACTATATAAGATGTTTAAGTTTATGTATTAAGATCACTAACAGATCGTGTCGGTTTCCAGTTTTTCCTCAAAATAGATTGATAACTGAGACAACGTTGATGGGGCGTTGTTGCCTAAATCTGCGGAACCTTTTTGGTCCTCCATGATCTGATCATGCAGTGTAGGTTTACGGACTGTGTCATAGGTAAGTCGAAACGCAATATCACCAATTAGAGGCAATACAATCAGGCATTTGTCAATCGTGGCTCGGTCACTTTTTAGTTGGACGAGACGGCGATTAACGCTTGGCATTGTACCCAGCATCATGGTGGTCGCGGTAGAGGCTTTCAATTCAGCGATACCGCCATTGAAACGGCCTTGATGCTCAAAGAGATTTTTAAGCTGTCTTTGCGTGCGACAGAAGGCTTTATCAATTCCCTGTTTCAACTGATGAAGATATCGTTAATTCCCCCCCAATTACAGTTGTATCAGTAAACGCGCCAAGACTGTTGACATTAAGTACCGCAATCCCGCTAGAGGTACAGTTGCGCATGTTGTTGTCGATGTTACGGGTCTCAAAGTGTATGGTGAAGGTGAATGGAAAATGCATAAGCATGACAAAGAAAAACGCCAGATTTGGCGTAAGCTTCATTTGGTAATCGATGCTACTACACACGACATCATAGGTGCTCAAGTAAGTCTCGAAAATGTGGCAGATAATGAAGTGCTTTTAGCATTGCTAAATCCACTCAGATGAAGGGTTAGACAAGTCTCTGCTGACGGGGCTTACGATACCAAGACTTGTCACAAGCTATTGCGACAAAAGCAGGCGAAGCCGACAATTCCACCCCGCTCAAATGCTGGATATTGGGAACGAGGGCACCCTAGAAATGAAGCCGTAGATGCGCTTAAAGCTGGAGAGTTGAAGCAATGGAAATTGATGAATCATTACCATAAATTACCATAAGCGTTCCCTATCTGAGACTGCTATGTATCGCTACAAACAGCTCATTAGTGCCAAATTGAGTCTGCGTGACTACAATGCACAAGTGAGGGAAGCATTGGCTGGCGTTAAAGTATTAAACAAGGTCATAAGACTTGGTATACCTATTCGCCAGCTAATCTCGTAAAGCGGCTGAAAACCCTAGGGCATTAGTATTTAAGCAAATGATTTGATCATTATTGCCTCTTTTAGATGTACCCGGGAAAATCGGCGCTTTACCGTGGTATTTGATTTGAATCATCCTGTCCCATTGCCGCCGGCGCCTTGGGGACATCCGTCACTAACTCAGTAGCCATTGGCGTGACAGCTGGAGGCTCACTCAGCACCTGCTGCAGAAAATCCAGCTCTTCTTGCTCTAACACTTGCTCAACAGACTGGGATTGGCGTTTCATTGCGGCGGTTTGCCATCCATGCTGATAGGCCAGTTCGTTAGTTTGGATCAGGCCATAAACGGCCAGACCATAAATACTGAGTAGCAGGCCAAGTTCCGGGGTTAGCTGCAATATTGGCGGTACCATTATCGCCAGCAGTGCGGGTAATACGGTTAAAAATGTATATAGCAGCAGGTTACCTGTGGCGGTTAGTAGCAAGGCCCATTGCCAACGGCGCGAAATTTTAAGACTAGCGTTAGTGGTTGGATGATGGCGTCGTAACGACCAAGCTAATACCAGCAAATATCCGCTGCTTTGTAGGATAAAACCAAGCATAAGAACATGGGCTTGTTCTGACGGACCGAGCCGGAGCTGACTCCCACAAAAAATCAGTCCGCTGGGGAGAAAATGCCATATCTGCAGGCGTTGCCAACCTTGCCCCTGGAGCTGTCGGCAATAGAGATACAATAAAGGGGCAAACAGATAGGCACTTCCCTGAAGGACTGCCAATAGCGCTTGGTTATGTTGCTCAGGCGCAATTCCTTCCAGTAATTGACTGAAAAAAAACAGTGTCACGAGTCCCAGTAAGGCCGACAGCAGCTTAGCTTGAGTATGATTGTGGTAACGCACTTTGCGCAGCAACCAAAGCAGTAGCAAACAGTGGCTGCCACCGATCAGGGCTAGCCAGGTTTCGGCGTTGCGCAGCATCAGGCTGAGATCATTCATAACTCAATTTACTTCCAGTGACAGCTGTGAGGAATATCAGCCACCGGCGCTAGTCAGGTGGCCGGATAAAAATTGCCAAGACTGGGATATTAACAAATTATTGATGTTGGTCAGAATCACTTTGCGGTTTAGCTTGTCGCAGATGGCGATTAGATTGTGCTTTGGGTGGTAAGCCCGGGGCTGGACGACGTTCATGCCAAAGGTGCTTTATTGCCAACAATGGGTGATGCAATAGCATTCGTGGGCCGGCAAAGCGCATGATCGTTTTGGCTTGGGCTTTTTCTGCTGGTTTGTAACAGTGAACCGGACAGCGGTTACAGGTAGGTTTTGCTGTGCCATAAGGGCAGCGATCTAGTCGCATTCTGACATAGTGCAAAAATTGTTGGCATTCATCACAGGGGCTGTTTTTGCCGTGATGTTTGCGGCAATACAGGTTCACCATGGCGGCAATAGTTTGGTATTCCTGCTCTAGACCGCCAGAGAGAGGGATTTTGTCAGCCATATACTACTCCTTTGAAAAATAAATCTATTTTAGAAGCTGCTTACATAGCTGACAAAAGGTGTGTGTCAAAATTTGAACTGACGCAGCCTTAAATATGGATAACTTTATCGGCAGCCAGAGTCCATTGCGTTAACTGTGTCAAGGTGCCAATTTCAGCGCCTTCAACTAACATTTCGGCCTTCACGCCCCGGGCTTCACAGCAGGTTTTGCACAGGGAAACAGGAACTTGTTGGGCAGTAAGAATTTCCAGCATCTGTTGCAGGTTATAACTTAAATCTGGGGTGCTTTGATGTTTGATTGCGCCAAACACCGCATCGGACATCAAGAACAGCTTGAGTGAGACTGGCGTTTCTTCCTGCTCCTGCAGTGACAGGGCGATACGCATAGCATTAAAGAATTTTTCGCTGCCGTAGGGGGTAGCGTGAGCCACAATTAAGATATTTTGCATGGTTGCGTCCTTTTGGGCGTGTGGGCAGTCCCGGGTGGAAAACCGCACCCGGTGGACAAGGCAGGGATTGTACCAAGTTTTACTGCCGATGGATGCGTGATTAACAAAATGTCCCAGCAGTTGGCATGATTGCTGTTTGAGCGATTAACCTAATTTGAGGTAAGGTAATCAAACGCTTCCGTAAGTACCATAAAATGATATGCGACAGGGGAAAGCGCGGGAGGTTCAGGGATGAAGGCAGAACGGAATCATCCGTTTTCACCGCAGATAGGGGAAATAATATAATGAAGCTGTTGGCAATTATAATTTTATTGGCACTGGGGATATTTCTCTATTTGCGCGCTAAGCGTCTGGCAGAGCATGAATTGCAGCAAAGTCGACATGAGGCGGAGCGCAATGCCAAGCAGATCCTCGATGAAGCTGGTGGAGAGCCTTTAGCGCCACCCAGCATGTCTCAAGCGACAGATACACCGACAGCATCAGAATCTGAAGCGACTAAGCTGGACGCTGATAATAGCCGTTTTGCCCCTCCTGAATCGTCGTCCTCATCAGTGCCAACCGAGCATACGTCAATACCTCAGTCTGATACTTTGTCTGACAATACTGCGGTGTCGGCATCTAACGACACCTCGCAGGAGCTTTGCGCTGTATCGGATACTAACAGCCAAGATGACGCTGCTGACGAGGTGGTTGATACGGTAGCATCTGAGTCGACATCCATTGATTCTGAACCTGCTACGCGTGAGCCTGATATGGCGCAAGTTGCTGATACTGAGTCAGTAACAGCAGATTTAGTCAAGACTCAAGCCTGTGAAAATCAAGCCGCGTCACCAGACGCTGACAAGCCGACTCTTGCGATAAGTGCCATGGAAATACCGGATTGGGCTGATAAATCCATGGTGACAGTTTTGTCTGCTTATTATGCCGCAGACGATACAGAGGATGCAGCGCCGCAAGATATAGAGGGCGCATTTAAGACACTGCTGGCGGTGATTGACCAGTGTTACCGCCACCGTAAACAGCATGATTATCTCGAATTTGGCGCAGCGCGTCTGCCCCGTTTTCGGCAGCTGATCCAAGCGGGAGCCAACCCCCTCAACGGACATGGACATATGCAGCTCAGCACCTTATTAAGTGATCGAGGGGATTTTGATAATGCACTAGCATTGTGTGATGACGCTTTGGCATTGGGACTTGATGATGGCACAGTCACCGGATTTACCGGGCGTAAAACCCGGATCGCCAGAGCCAAAAACAAAGCTGGCGGGTAAAATATGGCGCCAGTCAGACGGTGGTGATTGGTGATGAAGCGGTGCCTGACAGCCCGCTTTTTTTGTACCTTAGGTTGAATATCTAGGAGCTGTTGAGCTTTCAAGTTTGTTTTTGCAGCGATTTGAGGATGCTTTATACAAGGCCGAGGCTTTGATCGGTAGTGCGCTACCTGATACGCAGTAGAAAGGCGTCTCAAACGCTGCCCGCAGGGTTCGGCTAAAAGCGTTTTACGTTTTGTTGAGCGGTTCTTGCTTAGCATAACTAGGCAGCAAACCACTCGCCGCGATTAACACGCTTTTATCTCGAATGAAATTTAATCACGAAAGGTCAACAGACCCTAGGGATTGGAGTCGACATGAAATACTGGGTTATTGCGCTGGGCGCACTGTTGTTGGGTGGCTGCATTGAGCCTGCAAATTGGAGTCTGATCTATGTGCCATCGGCTAAACAAGCAGATGGGCCATTGTCGCTACATCAATTTAAGATGAGTGATATCAGTGGTTATTACCATACGTTGGAACAATGCCAATTAAAGGGCAAGGGGATGATTACCTTGAATGATGATCAGGGTGACTATCTGTGTGGATTGCACTGTCGTACCGATGATGCCGGACTGTTGGTTTGTCAGCAGAGTCAGCGTTAAGAGTCAGTGGCTAAACATAAAAGGAATTACTAGATGCAGTGGATGCAGTCATTTTGTCAGCAGTTACCGCAATTGTGCCGCCCGGTCACGCCAGCCGGGCTGACACATCCCCACTGGGTGCTGTGGAGCAACGATTGCGCCGCGATGCTTGAAATGGGCCCACCAGATAAGGACTGGCTCGCGGTCTTTTCCGGTAACGTTCGACTGCCTGAAGCGCACTATTATGCTCAGGCTTATGCCGGACATCAGTTCGGTGGTTATACCCCAACGTTAGGGGATGGTCGGGCTATTTTGTTAGGGGAGTTAACTGATCATCAGGCGCGGCCTTGGGATGTGGCGCTTAAAGGCGCTGGCCGAACCCCATTTTCTCGCCATGGTGATGGTCGGGCAGTGCTGCGCTCTACTATCCGGGAATTTCTGGGCAGTGAAGCTTTGCATCATTTAGGGATCCCCACCACCCGGGCATTAGCCGTTATTGGTTCTGATACTCCCGTGCAGCGAGAAACGCTGGAGTCCGGGGCTATCTGTGTCCGGCTCGCACGCAGTCATATTCGTTTCGGTCACTTTGAATATCTGACTCATACTGCGCGGGATCTTACCGGGTTAACCCAGCTGGTGGACTTTACGATTGCCCGTTATTTTCCCCAACATCAAGGTAATTATGCTGGCTGGTTTGCACACGTTGTGCAGTTAACCGCGCGGATGATTGCCCATTGGCAAGCTGCCGGCTTTATTCATGGCGTGTTGAATACCGACAATATGTCGATTCTGGGGGATACATTGGATTTTGGCCCCTTTGCCTTTATGGATAGCTACCGTCCGGCAGCCGTGGCCAATCTTTCTGATCATGAAGGGCGCTACCGTTTTGAGCATCAGCCCGGGATTGGCTTGTGGAATTTGCAGCGCTTGGCTGATGCCTTGGCGCCATTGATCCCGGAAGCAGATTTGCAAGATGGCTTGGCCGGTTATCAGGCTGCGCTGGAGCAACATTATCTGATGTTGATGCGGCAGCGATTAGGGTTGCTGCCGCTTGTTACTTCAGGCGATTCATCGGCAGCGGATGCAAAAGATATGGTGTTGATTGGCGCGCTATTGCAACATTTAGCGCGTTTCGGGCTGGATTATCATCTTAGCCTGCGTGGTTGTTGTCAGGTTCGTGGCGCTGATTTATCCGCTTTGGAGCAAGTCTTAGCGCCAACCCCTGAGCAACGCACCCCGGAGCTGCAGCATTGGCTTGGCATGTATCGTCAGCGGCTAAGTGGTATCACAGATATTGCTCAGTGGCAGCGGGACAGGAAACGGGCAAATCCGATTTATCTGCTGCGTAATTACCTCGCGCAGCAAGCGATTTCGGCGGCAGAGCAAGGCGATATGACACCTGTGCAGCAACTATATCAACTGCTGCGTCACCCGTTTGACGAACAGCCCCAGATGGCGCAGTATGCCCGCCGCCCCCCGGCGTGGGGCGAGGAGCTGTATTGCTCCTGCAGCAGTTGAGGTTGAGGGAGTATTCATGCCTATTCATACCACAGGGCTTAGTCGTGAGCATTTGAGTCTGCAGATTGATGCTGATACCGATTTTGACCATTTTGATGGTTTTGCCACAGCCCTAGCCGCCATGCTGGACTGCCGGGTGGTGGAGCGGCAGTGGGGGGCCGACCGGCATCAATGGTTATTGGATTTTGAAGGCAGCCGGGTATGGCTGCATTATGAGTTTTATGGCGATATCTGCTGGCTGAGTGTGGAGCATGACAGCGAGTTTGAGATATTGCAGTTTTTACACCGCCTGCTGCCTGCAGGCGACTGTGCATGAGTATTGATATGAATCAAATTGCCTTAGCGGTGGACTACCACGGCTTAACTCCGGATGTGATTTTAACCGCGATTGAAAGCTTGCAGATTTATCCGGAAACCGGGTTACTGGCACTGAACAGTTATGAGAACCGGGTATATCAGTTTCGCTGTGACCGCGGTCAGCGTTATGTGGTGAAATTTTACCGGCCCGGTCGTTGGACGGATGTCCAGATCCTCGAGGAACACAGCTTTACCCAAGCATTGGCGGAGGCAGAAGTCCCCGTTGCGGCGCCGGTAGTTGTCGATGGTACCACGCTGCATTTTTACCAAGGCTATCGTTTTGCCCTGTTTCCATCTATCGGTGGCCGCCAGTTTGAAGTGGATAACCTGACCCATCTGGAACAGGTGGGACGTTTTATTGGCCGTATTCATCAATTGGCTGGCAGCGCTTCATTTCAGCACAGGATCACTATGAGCCCGGCGTTATGGGGACGGGATGCTATTGCGCAGTTGCGTCAATCCGACCATGTTCCCCAAGGGCTGCAGCCGGCATTTTTTCAGGCAGCAGATGCCTTAATCGCCAGAGTTGAACAGTGTTGGCCCGCCGACGGTGGACAGCTTATTCGCTTACACGGTGACTTGCACCCGGGTAATATCCTCTGGACACCCGATGGCCCTGGATTTGTCGATCTGGATGATGCCTGTATGGGGCCTGCGGTGCAGGATATTTGGATGATGCTGTCAGGGGAGCGAACTAATCAATTGCTGCAGCTGGATATTTTGCTCGAAGGCTATGAAGAATTTTGCGATTTTGATACCCGACAATTGGCGCTGATAGAACCCCTGCGCGCCATGCGAATGCTGCATCATTGTGGCTGGATCAGCCGCCGTTGGGAAGACCCGGCATTTCCTATGTATTTCCCTTGGTTTGCCGAGCAGGGATACTGGCAACAGCAGACGGCTGCCTTTGTTGAGCAATTACAGTTATTAGATGAGCCGCCCTTAACGCTGAGCCCGATGTATTAAAACTGATACATTTTTTGACATAACCTATCATCAGCAGCCATTTCCTCACGCTATTGAGACATGTCATAATTTATTTCCCGTCATAGGGATACAGGTATTGTCCGCTTGAGTGGGGAACTCTTTGCCCTGTTAACAATCAAAGCTGCAGTGCAGAGTGCTCTGCATAAGAATATGAATCTGCTCCGAGATAAGTCCGCGGCCGGGTGGCTGCAGGACAGAAAAAAGGGAAAACTGATGAAGAAAATATTATTGATGGTAGCCGCCCTGCTGATGGTTCCGGCGCTGGCCAATGCAACGCAATTTAAAGAGGGTGTGCACTATAAGGTGATTAACGACGGCCCGGGCAGTGCCAAGCCGGAAATCACTGAGTTTTTCTCTTTCTACTGTGGTCACTGTTATAACTTTTCCAGAACAGTGGTACCTCAGATTGAGCGCACTCTGCCTAAAGGGGTGACATTCGATCAAGAGCATGTTGAATTTATCGGTGGCCCTATGGGCGAAGAGATGACCCGTGCTTTCGCCATTGCGGAGCAGCTGGGTGTGACCAAGAAAATTGAGCCAGCGCTGTTTGCTGCTATTCATGAAAAGCGTCAGCAGTTCACCAGTCGTGATGATATCCGTAAGTTGTTTATTGCTAACGGGGTATCAGGCAAAGAATTCGATCAGGCGGCTAACTCATTTGTGGTGAACTCACAAATTGCGAAGATGCGCCGTGATACTGAAAACGCCGGAATTCAAGGTGTGCCTTCTTTGGTGGTTAATGGCAAATATCTGGTCCTGACTGATCACATCAAAACCTACCAGGATATGCTGGATATCGCTTACTACTTGGCGCAGAAAAAGCCATAAGCTGATAATCATTGAAAGAGGCACCTGAGGGTGCCTTTTTTATGTCTGCTGGTCGGCGTACCGCTTTGGCTAAATTGGTAGTACAATTGCGCCGATCTCACATTGGAGGTGATATAAAAATGAATGGATTCAAACCTTTTTTTATCAGGCTGGCTCTGTTGCTGGTCTTATTGCCTGTGTTACCAGCCTCGGCGACAGTCTTCAAAGAGGGAGTGCACTACAGTCGCATCAGCGATACTCCTTCCCCTACACCTCAGGTGACAGAATATTTCTCCTTCTTATGTGGTAACTGTTACCGCTTTTATCTCAATTCTTTACCGAAATTAAAACGCGCTCTGCCAGCGAATACCACGTTACACCAGAACCACGTCAGCTCACTGGGTGGGGAGCGGGGAGCGTTGTTGTCTAAAGCTTTCGTTATCGCTGAGCGTTTAGGGGTTAGTGGTCGTATAGAGCAAGAATTATTTAATGCTATCCATGAACAGCAACGCCGTTTTGTGTCACTGGCCGATATCCGGGCGTTATTTGTGGTTAATGGTATTTCCCCTGCAGAATTTGACGCTGTGGCCGATGATTTTGTGGTGCGGGTACAAATGGCGGCAATGGCGCGGGAGATGCGTAAAGCTGGCATTACTGGTGTGCCGGCACTGGTGGTAAATGGCCAGTATCGTATTAACAATAATGCTATCGGCTCTTATAGCGAAATGATTGAGTTAGCACAATTTTTGCTGAATAAATCAGCGGTAACAAAAGCAAGTTAGCACCTGATTTAAGTAGATGAATCAACCATGAGCTAGTTGGTCGGAATGGTAGGTTTACAATAATTTACTATCTGTAACTTAAACCAACTGGCATTTTGATGGTCAAAACACTGTAATTATATGCGTAACAGTAGTTTGACTGACAGTGGCTGGATGTTGCGCCAGCAAATTGCGCACAGTCTGAGACAATAAAATGTGCCGGTGTCAGCCGTGGGAACGGGTTGACAGCTTGTACTGGACAGAGAAAAAGGAGGTCAAGTGAGAGTATTTCCGGTATATGCCCCTAAACTGATCGTAAAACATGCCCGCATTTTTTTCACTGGGGTGGTGTGGGTCAAGAATTTGGGTCGTCTGGAGTTTGAAAAGGGTAAATTTTTATTGCCGAAGAAGAGCTTGCCCCAGATCCGGGAGGCCGTGCTTGAATTGAATCAGCTGATCGAACAGCAAACCCAGGCGGCAAACAGTATTTAGCAGAAACATGCTGCCCACACGGCAGCAGTGATCATCGGCCTCAATAGCAATTGTTATTGAGGCCGTTTTTATCTGGCACAACACCAGATAATGCGATTAGGCTACTTCGTTGTTCAGCAGACCAACCAAACCGGTGACTTTTTCGTTCCAGTTGTGCAGTTCCTGTTGCAGCTGCTCACTCTTACGTTTTTCGTCTTCTAGTTGCTGTTGCAGTTCAACAGCTTTTTGCTTTTCTTCTTCCAACTCCATTTTCTGAAGTTCGATGGTTTCCAATGCGGCCTGGATTTTAGTTTCCAGTTTTGACAGTAATTCAAAGCTCATGGGATGTCCCTACCTAATGCAAAGGGTTCACTATAAGTCTGTGATTCTAGCAGTGACATACAGCTTAGGAATAGGTGAATAACCCAATTGCACAAAAAATATTCATCAAATCGGCATTCTGTATGCTTTTGGGCCTGATTATGGGTAAGCTGCGGTAATCATTGACAGTACTTGATTGAAAATCGGTGTTTTTTCAAGCTGGCTGTCAGTTGCAGATTAAAGAGAGAAGACCCGGATGGATGCTGTATGGCTGGCATTTTTACCCTTGTTACTGACATTAGCGCTGGCGTTATTTTTGCGTCGGACATTGTTGGCGTTGGGGGCGGGTATTGTCGCCGGTGCCCTGTTATTGTCCGATTTTCATCCCGAGGCAACATTAGATTATCTTGGTCGCATTGCGCTACAACAGGTTTACCGTAATGACCAATGGCAGTTGTGGCATCTGAATGTGCTTGTTGCCATGGTGCTGTTGGGGATGATGACCCAGTTATTTGCGCGCGGTGGGGCTGTAGTAGCCTTTGGCGATTGGTTATACCGGCGGATCCATACTCGGCGACAAGCTAGGCTCGGTGTGGTGCTGTTAGGTTGGCTGGTGTTTATTGATGGTATCTTCAGTTGTCTGGCGGTGGGACATGTGTGCCAACCCTTAGCTGAGCGGTATCGTATTCGCCGTGAGCAACTCGCCTACTTTGTTGATTCCAACGCTTCGCCATTATGTTCCTTGCTGCCATTTTCCAGCTGGGGGCCTTATTTGATCGCCTTGCTTGCCGGCATCAGTTTTTTACCTGTTACGCCATTAACCGCATTTATGGATATGGCACAGATGAACTTTTACGCCATCGCGACTTTGGCCATTTCGCTATTTGTGGCCTGGAGCGGGGTCGGCTTTGGCGCGGCCTTGCCGGAAGTGGATTTACGTCAACATGATGATCCCGGTACCCCTTGGCTGCTGTTATTGCCGATGCTCACCTTGTTGATTGCTTCGGTATTATTGACGCTGTGGTCCGGGGTTGAGCATAGTCAACAGCCAGGTATTATGGCTTGGCTTGCGGCGGCAGATATTGGCGCTGCTATGCGCAATGCCGCACTATTGGCTGTGGCGGTAGCCATAATGCTGTTAGCGCGACAGGGGCGGCCGGTGCGAGCATTAGCGCTGGACCTGCTGCATGGGGTCAAAACCATGGGGCTCGCTATTGGCATTTTGCTCTGTACCTGGATGATTGGAGCTGTGATTAGGGACTTAAAAGTGGCATCCATGCTGGCAGGGTGGGCGGATCTGTATCTTAGCCCCCATGTGCTGGTGGGGGGAATGTTTTTGCTTTGCGCCATGATGGCATTTGCCACCGGCTCCAGCTGGGGCACCTTTGCCATTATGATCCCTATTGCCGCGGAAGTGGCCGCTCAGGTAGACCCAGCTTTATTGTTGCCGACCTTAAGTGCCGTGCTGGCAGGCTCAGTATTTGGCGATCACTGCTCACCGATTTCTGATACCAGTGTCCTCAGTGCCACCGCCAGTGGTTGCGAGCCCCGGACCCATGTTTTGACTCAAATTCCATTTGCTCTGATCGCCGCAACGGCAACCTTGGTAGGTTTTCAACTGCTAAATCTCGGCCTCGGGTATATCTGGTGTTTGCTGTTGGTGTTTGCGGTGGCAGCCGGCCTATTATGGCTCACCCAGTTTCATGACCGGCGGCAACCGGAGCAGGCTTGAGTGATTAAGTGCTAAGCCGAACTAGGGGCGAAGGACTTGATTACTCTGCCAGGCCACCATTTGGAAAGCAGGCGTTATGATGCCCAGCGATTTCAACCCGGCCAAATTCAGCCCCGGGATCTGTCGGCGTTATTGCGACAACGGTATCAAGTCTGAAGCTTTGTTGACCGGCATCAGTTTCAACTAATAGCCATTCGGTTTTGTCTTTGCGGGTTTGGGTATCTCTTGCCCGGCCAGTCAGTGTGCTGCCATCACTTAGTTCAAGCTGTAAGTGATAGTGGCGCAGACAGGCTAATTCCAGATAGTCATAACGGGCACAGGCAATGGCTTGATAAGAAGGCATCATTCACACTCCAACGGGTATTTGTTTCTATCATACTCCAGCTGACACTGTTTGCGCCGACCAATAAAAAAGACCTGCGTTGGCAGGTCTTTGACCCATGGCAAGATGGGCTCAGTCCCCTATCGGTTAGAAGTTATAACCGATATTGAAGTTCACACGATGCTCCCAGCTGTTATCTCCCGGCGTCATACCAATGTGATTGTTCGTGGTGGACATCACCATGTTCTTACCCATGATAAAGTCTAATTGCAGTGAAATCGGGCCATTGTTCAGCGTGGCACCTGTGACGTTCTGGTAGCTGTTGCTGAAGTCTGGCTTATCAGAATCTGGCGTCATCACGCTGTAGTCGTTATAGATCTTCATGGCACCGTAGCTAGTGTTAAACGCTTTAGAGACGTTCATGGTGTATACCTGACCTTTCAGGGCGACTTCATAGCTGCTACCAGAAACGGCCATGGCGATAGCTCCCGTGTCAGGGCCTAATTCTGGGCTGTATTCATAGTGCAACGCTTGCAGCTGCAGGTTCCAGCCTTGGTACAGGGTATCTAAGTGGATAGCCGCCGCGACGCGGTCGCCATCTGCTTTTACGCCAGTAGTGGTATCGGTTGATTCAATCTGGCCATATTGAGCTGATGCCCCCAGCATGGTGCGGCCATGATCATAAGACCAGGTATAGGTCTGACGCAGGTTAAACTGGTTGGATTCTTCGTTGTGATATTGGCTACCGTTAGCTTCGCCGTTATAGATATCAGGGGCATAGCGGCCAGCGATGCTGGAACTAAATTCCGGTGCTTTGTAGAAGGCCGCGTCTGTATTCCAGCCATCACGAGCATAGCTCCATTTGATACCCGTATCGAAATCATCTTCAAAGCCCAGATAGTAGCCCAGACTCAGCCACCAGGAGTTGGAGATATAATCCGGGTTACCGAATGGTACACGGGAAATACCCACTTGCACCTGCTGGTGTTCATCAATGTTGTAATAGCCGTAGCCGTAACGGATAAAGTTGTCACCGGAGACGATGCGGTATTCCGCTTCCATACCGAAATCGCCGTGTTTACCACTGATTTTTGCTGTCAGTACATCAAATGCAAAATCGCCACCCTTGTTACGGTTGGCTTCGTCATATTCAACGTATTTGTAGTTTACGCGTACAGAACCACCGAACTTCAGGCCATCTTCCTGGGTGTCAGCGTGTGCGGCAAAGCCACTCATGCTGACTGCTGCCGCCACTAAGGACAACATAAACTTAGTGTTGTTCATCATCTTTTTCCTAGGTACTGAGGGAGGTGTTCGTCCATTCAAAGATCGACACGCCCTTTTTTTAATTACGTTGGGAAGCCAGACAGGCGGGGTGACCGGCCGCATGCATCCAGAGGCATGGTGACCTGCCTGAAACTGATTCCTTGTCCATCATGCAGCGACGTAGTGGGATGGGCATCCGATTGCCAATTTACGTGTATCCTTTTGTGCGCCAACAGCGTCATGCCGTTGCCATCACTCGCCTCTATCAGCCAGTTTTCTGGGCAGGCTTGGCAGCCATCGTCATAGCATTTGCTACGTCAGTCGCGGGCGAGGAGTGTACCTTTGACCGGAACCCGACTACCAGAGTGAATATTTCCAATAAGTGACAGAGTTAACAGTAATGGTGTATTTGGATTATTCATTTGTGATTTTGCGTTGAAATCAGCGTTAATGTTTGTGGCGAGCTTTTACCGCATTAACATCTTCTTTATCTCAGCCGATATGCTGCTTTTATCACCTACATAACTAATGGGTTTAACCTGTTCGGCATGTGCTACTGCTGCTTTTTTGTGCGCAAAAGGGATTGGATAGTCGAAAAAGGCCGGTTTTGCATTAGTGGCTTTACACCGGTTCAGATGCAAAATATGACTGGTAACTGTGACTTACTTGACTTTATTCCAGCCGCTCCTCTAGTCTGCTGAAATAATCAACAAGGTGGTATGCAATGGAAATAACCTATAACGTAAAACCCGCTGCTGAGCGTCGCACCGAACCATTTTGCCCGACTGGCAATGTTGGCTTCGGTGTTACCCGCACCGATCATATGTTTGTGATGGATTATTATGACGGCCAGTGGCGGGATCCCCGCATTGTTCCCTATGGGCCGTTTGAGCTGATGCCTGGGACCATGTCACTGCATTATGGCCAGTCCATTTTTGAAGGGGCTAAGGCCTTTATGCATGATGACGGTGAAATTTACACCTTCCGCATTGATCAGAATGCCAAGCGAATGAACCGCAGTGGGGAGATTGTTTGCATTCCCCATTTGCCAGAAGAGATGCAGGTAGAGGCGATACAAGCACTGATTGATGTTGACCGCTTGTGGTTCCCACGTCAGAGCGGGGCTTGTCTGTATATCCGCCCCTTTATTTTTGCCACCGAAGACCGACTGTCCGTTAGTCCCAGCAGCCGCTATACCTTCTGTGTGATGCTTAGCCCCAGTGGCGTGTATTACAAAGATGGTTTTGATAAAGCCATTCGCTTGCTGATCACCACGCAATATCACCGGGCGGTATCAGGGGGCACCGGAGCCTCTAAGGCGGCCGGTAACTATGCGGCATCATTGCGGGCGGCTAAAGCTGCAGCCGAAATGGGGGCTGCTCAGGTCTTGTATCTGGATGCTAACAATCGCCAGATTGAAGAAGTCGGAGCCATGAACCATTTTCATGTGCTCAAAGATGGCACTGTGATTATCCCTAAATTTACTGACACCATTCTGAAGTCCATTACTTCCTTGTCGATTATGGAATTGAGCAGCATGCTGGGCTGCGAAGTGCGCCAAGAGACTGTTATGTTGGATCAGTTTATTGCTGATATTGAAGCCGGTGAGATTGTTGAAGCGGGTGGATTTGGTACCGCGGCTGTGGTGTCACCGGTGGGATCTTATGTCTTTGAAGATGGTCGCACTGTGACAGTGGGAGATGGTGAGGTCGGCCCCCATGTGCGCCGTATTTATCAATTGTTCACCGACATTCAGTATGGCCGGGTACCAGGGCCTGCTGGCTGGTTGATGCCGGTGCCGCATCGATTCGGTTAATCGCTGCGAGATATCTGTGTCTGGTCATCCCAGACACAGTTTTTTCATACCAGGTTGTATTTAAACCGAGCGGCGGTTTCGCGGTGATACTTATTCAGGCATCGCCGGAATATACACTTCTCCCGCCATCAGGATCCGGGCGCTGCGGCTCATAATGGCTTTGCTTACTTGCCATTTGCCATCTTGGTAACAGGCTTTTGCGCCGACTGTTAATGTGCCAGAGGGATGGCCAAAGGTAACTGATGATAATGGCTGACTGGACTCATGAGCGCAGGCGGCTAGATTGACTAAGGTGCCGGGAATGGCCGCAGCGGTACCAATAGCGACGGCGCAGGTGCCCATCATGGCATGGTGCAATTTGCCCATGGATAATGCTCGAACATGTAAATCCAGCTCCCCCGCTGATATTGCTTTACCACTGGATGTCTGATAATCCTGCGCCGGTGCCACAAAGGCAATTTTGGGGGTGTGTTGCCGGGTTTTGGCTTGTTCCTCACGGTCAATTAATCCCATTTTGACCGCCCCGATGGCGCGTAGGGTTTCGAATTTGGCTAACGCCGCATTGTCACTATTGATTGCTTGTTGTAGCTCAGTGCCCTGATAGCCCAGTTCTTCGGCGTTCAGAAAAATAGTTGGAATACCGGCATTGATCAAAGTGGCATGCAATACGCCACCGGGAATCAGGGTTTCGGGTACTTCTAGGCGGTCGATCAGATTGCCGGTGGGGAAAATGGCACCATCGCCATCGACGGGATCAACAAATTCCAGCACGATTTCCGCTGCCGGAAAGGTCACGCCATCTAACATAAAATCGCCGGTTTCCTGCACACGCCCTTGGGTAATGGGAACCTTGGCGATAATGGTTTTGTGAATATTCGCCTGCCAAATTCGCACTTCACAGATGCCGTTATGTGGGACTCGAGTCGGATCCACCAATCCGGCATGAATAGCAAATGCGCCGGCGGCGGTAGATAGGTTACCGCAGTTGCCGCTCCAGTCGACAAAGGGGTGATCAATTGCCACCTGACCATAGAGGTAGTCCACATCGTGATCGGGCACAGCGCTTTTATTCATAATCACACACTTACTGGTACTGGAGGTGGCGCCACCCATACCATCAGTATGTTTGCCGTAGGGATCTGGGCTGCCGATAACCCGCATCAACAGGGCGTCACGTACTTGCCCCGGAGTTTGAGCTGCCAGAGGTAAATCTTCTAAACGGAAAAACACCCCTTTACTGGTGCCGCCGCGCATATAGGTGGCAGGGAGGGTAATTTGTGGTTTAGCGCTCATGATTTATTCCTTGTGATGTTCCGCCTGATTTGGTTTGTGTCTAGATGTGTGATGGCTTAGCAGTTGTAGCCAGAACAGTAGTTCCAGTGTGATCCCCAGAACAAGCAAGCCCAATGCCCCAGAGCTTTGCCCTAGCAGATAACAGATCAGTGCGGCCAGTAGTAGCGTCGCTAACAGTAACAATCGGTACAGTCGTTTAATCATGTCGTCTCTCTTATGGCGGGACATGAATAATGGGGGAACTTGGCTCCCCCTAGGCGTTATGCATTTGCCAGAAAGTCCTTGGCGAAGCGCTGTAATACGCCGCCCGCTTCATAAATTGTCAGCTCTTCGGCGGTGTCCAACCGGCACAGCACAGGCACTTTGATGATCTGACCATCGGTTTTATGTATGTTCAGTGTCAAGGTCGTACCCGGCTGTCGCTCGCCGGTAACATCAAAGGTTTCGCTGCCATCTATGCCCAGCGTGTGGCGGGTCGTTCCGGGTTCAAATTCCAGTGGCAGTACGCCCATACCGATTAAATTGGTGCGGTGGATACGCTCAAAGCCTTCGGCGACAATGACTTCTACCCCGGCCAGTCGTACTCCTTTCGCTGCCCAGTCGCGGCTGGAGCCTTGGCCGTAATCTGCCCCGGCAATAATGCACAGGGGTTGTTGACGCCCCATGTAGGTTTCGATAGCTTCCCACATCCGCATTACTTTGCCCTCTGGCTCGACTCTTGCCAGCGAGCCTTGCTGCACCTGTAATGTGCCGTCCGGGTCGGGTTCCTGCACCATTTCATTAAACAACTTGGGGTTGGCAAAGGTAGCGCGCTGTGCGGTGAGGTGATCGCCCCTGTGGGTGGCATAGGAGTTAAAATCAGCTTCCGGCAGCCCCATTTTCGCCAGATATTCCCCGGCCGCCGAGCTGGGTAAAATTGCATTGGAAGGAGACAGGTGATCCGTGGTGATATTGTCTCCCAGTACGGCCAGTGGCCGCATGCCAGTCAACGCCCGTTTGCCAGCCAGCGCCCCTTCGCCCTCTTCCTGCCAATAGGGCGGGCGGCGAATATAGGTGCTTTGTGGGCGCCATTGATACAGGGGATCATTGTGCTCGCCGTAATCCACACTGAGATCAAACATTGGCTGGTACACCTGGCGGAACTGTTCGGGCTTAACACACTCTTTGATCACCGCATCAATCTCGGCATCACTGGGCCAGATATCCTGCAGCGTGATCGGTTGACCATGCTCATCTTTGCCCAGTATGTCTTTTTCAATATTAAAACGCACGCTACCTGCAATGGCGTAGGCGACCACTAATGGTGGTGAGGCGAGAAACGCTTGTTTGGCATGGGGATGAATGCGGCCATCAAAATTGCGATTTCCTGACAATACCGCGGTGGCGTACAGATCACGCTCGATAATTTCTTGCTGGATGCTCGGGTCAAGTGCACCACTCATACCGTTACAGGTGGTGCAGGCAAAGGCGACAATGCCAAAGCCTAAGGCTTCAAGATAGTGGAGTAATCCGGCTTCTTTAAGATACAGCTCTACCGCTTTGGAGCCGGGAGCCAGTGAGGTTTTCACCCAAGGTTTACGAACCAGCCCTTTTTGTACTGCATTGCGGGCCAGCAGCCCGGCGGCAATGACGTTGCGGGGATTACTGGTATTAGTACAGCTGGTAATGGCCGCAATAATGACCGCGCCATCCGGCATCTGATCCTGAGCTGTCGTGTCGTATTGCGCTTGGGCAATGCCCCGACTTGCTAATTCTGCCGTGGCGACCCGGGCGTGGGGATTCGATGGGCCGGCCATATTACGCTCCACCTGTGACAGATCAAAGCGCAGCACCCGCTCATATTCCACCTGCTTGAGGGTATCAGCCCACAGCCCGGTTTGTTTAGCGTATTGCTCTACCAAGGCGACTTGCTGCTCTTCCCGGCCGGTAAGGCGCAGATAATCCAAGGTGGCTTGGTCGATATAGAACATGGCGGCGGTGGCGCCGTACTCAGGAGTCATATTGGAGATGGTTGCGCGATCCCCTAAGGTTAATGCGGCAGCGCCTTGACCAAAAAACTCCAGATAAGCACCGACTACTCGCTCTTGGCGCAAAAACTCTGTCAGCGCCAGCACAATATCCGTGGCGGTAATGCCACTTTGTGGTTTGCCGGTCAGTTCCACCCCGACAATATCCGGTAGTCGCATCCAAGAGGCGCGGCCGAGCATTACGCTTTCCGCTTCCAGCCCGCCGACACCAATGGCGATAACCCCTAGGGCATCCACATGTGGCGTGTGACTGTCAGTGCCGACACAAGTGTCGGGGAAAGCGACACCATCACGCACCTGGATCACCGGTGACATCTTTTCCAGATTAATTTGGTGCATGATGCCGTTACCCGGCGGGATCACATCCACATTTTTAAACGCGGTCTTGGTCCAGTTGATAAAGTGGAATCTGTCATCATTGCGTCTGTCTTCAATAGCGCGGTTTTTGGCAAAGGCGTCGGGCTCAAAGCCGGCATGCTCTACGGCCAGGGAATGATCCACAATCAGCTGGGTTGGCACCACAGGGTTGACCTTGGCCGGATCACCGCCTTTTTCAGCAATTGCATCCCGCAGCCCGGCTAGATCAACTAAAGCGGTCTGCCCCAGAATATCGTGGCAGACCACCCGAGCCGGATACCAAGGAAAGTCCAGATCCCGTCGGCGCTCAATTAACTGGCGCAAACTGTCTGTCAACGTCTGTGGATCACAGCGGCGTACCAGATTTTCTGCCAATACGCGGGAGGTGTAGGGGAGGGTATCGTAGGCGCCGGGGCTGATAGCATCCACTGCTGCTCTGGCATCAAAAAAACTCAGCTGGGTACCGGGTAAAGGTTTGCGATATTGGCTGTTTACTGGCGTAGTCATGGCGTTATCCATACATCTGTTGCCTGTCCATCAGGCGTCCATACTCAGGAAACCGGCAGTGGTACTGCCGGCTCCGGTGCCCCAGTGGGGACGTTAACTGCGCTGGGCGATTGGGGTCACTTCCCGTGGCTCTTCTCCGACGTAATCGGCGCTGGGGCGGATAATGCGGTTATTGGCCCGCTGTTCCATCACGTGGGCAGCCCAACCCGTTAGGCGGGAGCACACAAAGATGGGGGTAAACAGCTTAGTGGGAATGCCCATGTAGTGATAAGCACTGGCGTGGAAAAAGTCCGCATTACAGAACAACTTTTTCTGTTCCCACATCAGGGATTCACACGCAACGGAAACCTTGTAGAGCCTGTCGTCTCCGAACTCATCAGCCAGTTTGGCTGACCAATCTTTAATAATGGCGTTGCGGGGGTCTGACTCGCGGTAGATGGCGTGACCAAAGCCCATGATCTTATCTTTACGTTCCAGCATACCCATTAGGGTATCCCGGGCGTGTTGCTCGTTTTGTAGATCTTGAATGAGCTCCATTGCCGCTTCATTCGCACCACCGTGCAGCGGGCCGCGCAGTGAACCGATGGCGCCAGTAATACAGGAATGCATATCCGACAAGGTGGAAGCGCATACCCGAGCGGTAAAGGTGGAGGCATTAAACTCATGTTCAGCATAGAGGATCAGCGACGCGCTCATCACATCGGCATGCAGTGCCGAGGGCTTTTTACCGTGCAGCAGGTGCAGAAAGTGGGCACCGATTTCTTCATCATCGGTTTCGGTTTCGATCCGCACACCATCATGACTGAAGCGGTACCAATAGCAGATGATGGCGGGGAATGCCGCCAGTAAGCGATCCGCTACGTCACTTTGTTGGCTAAAGTCTTGCTCCATTTCCAGATTGCCCAGCATAGAGCAGCCGGTACGCATCACATCCATCGGGTGGGCGTCAGCGGGAATGCGTTCCAGCACATCTTTCAGTGCCTGAGGCAGAGCACGTAGCCCCTTGAGTTTTTGCCGGTAAGCATCCAGCTGCACTTGAGTGGGCAGTTCACCGTGGAGGATGAGGTATGCGACTTCTTCAAAGCGGGTATTGGCCGCCAGATCCTTGATGTCATAACCACGATAGGTCAGCCCTGAGCCGGATTTGCCGACTGTACTCAGCGCGGTATCTCCAGCTGATTGCCCACGCAGTCCTGCGCCACCTAATTTCTTATCGACCATTGCTTGTTCCCTCTTTGCGTTCGTTCTTGTGCCTGATGAGCCGCATTCATTGCGGTCATGGTCAGCAACGACATCGGGCATCGTGCCCCTGCTGCTGGTGCCCGTTAGGGCGCGCAGTGATACGGCGTTAGCCGTTACTGCACTGAAATATTGCGTTTACTCTGGCTGACTGAACAGTCGATCCAGTTTGTCTTCAAAATCGTGATAGCCGAGGAACTGGTACAGCTCGGCGCGGGTTTGCATTTTGTCTACCACATTGCGCTGGTGGCCATCATTGAGCAGTGCCTGCATCACCTCCAGCGCAGCTTTATTGGCGGCGCGGAATGTACTGAGTGGATACAACACCATATCTGCGCCAGCCTCGGCTAGCTGGTGGGTGGAAAATAGTTCGGTTTTACCAAACTCGGTCATATTGGCCAGAATCGGGGCATTTACTGCCTCCCGAAAGTGAGTGTATTGCTCCAATTTAGTCAGGGCTTCGGCAAAAATCATATCGGCCCCCGCCGCCAGATAAGCCTGGGCGCGCTCAATCCCTGACTCCAGCCCTTCAACGGCGACGGCATCGGTACGGGCCATAATGACAAAGTTGTCATCCCGGCGGGCATCCACTGCCGCCTTGATACGGTCAACCATTTCTGCGGTGCTGACCACGGCTTTATTGGGTCTGTGGCCACAGCGTTTTTGTGCCACTTGATCTTCCATATGCACTGCTGCTACGCCGGCTTTTTCAAATTCTTGAATAGTGCGGGCGATATTGAATGCGCCGCCCCAGCCGGTATCGATATCAACCAGCAGTGGCACATCGGTGGCGGACGTAATGCGCCCGGCATCGATCAGTACGTCATTCATCGAGGTCATGCCCAGATCCGGCAAACCATAAGACGCATTGGCAACCCCGGCTCCCGACAGGTACAGTGCCTGAACTCCGCTTTGCTCAGCCATTTTGGCAAAATAGGCATTCATGGTGCCGACGATCTGCAGTGGGCTGGCATTGGCCAGAGCCTGACGGAAGCGTAATCCTGCGCTCATATTCAATTCCTTATTCGATGGGAGGCAGCCCGGCGTCGGCCTGCTGCATGGTTTTCAGTGTCTGTTCGGTATTGATGCGGCCTTGTTCGATATGCCGCCGCATTAAAAGGGCGGCCAGCTCGCCATCACGATCCGCGATGGCATCAACAATGGCTCTGTGTTCGGCAATAGCCTGTACTGGCCGCTGTCGGTTGGAGGTTTGATAACGGTACATGCGCAGCAAGTGGTACAGCCCGCCCATCAGGGTTTCCTGCAGGTGGCGGTTACCACTAGCCTGAATAATCTGGTAGTGAAAATCCACATCGCGCTGCTGTTGAAAATCGCTATCTTCTGCCGTTAACGCCGTTTGTTGGGCTGCAATCAGGGTGTTGAGTTTGTCCAATTGCGCCGGCGTGATCCGACTGGCGGCTAACTCACAAGCCATTGATTCCAGCACGCTGCGCAGTTGATACAGCTCATTTAATTCACTGATGCTCAAACTGGCGACCCTGGCACCAATATGGGGCGCTCTGACGACTAGCCGCTGGCGTTCTAACGCTTGCAGAGCTTCCCGTGCCGGCCCGCGGCTAATACCAAAATCGCCGGCAATATCTTGCTCATTGATTTTGCTGCCCGGGGCCAGTTCACCGTGGATAATGCGGCGTTGCAGTTCAGCCAGCACCTGATCAACCAGCCGACCGCTTTTGATTGTGACGCTGTGGTTGTCTGTTCCATTACTGCGCATGCTGGCTCCCTTTTTGTATGGTCAAAAACTAGGCTTTTATCGTGTTGTTGTCAACAATAAATTAACCAAAAAGTAACTTTAAGTTGTAAAGATAACTGTAAATAGCGGTTTAATTGGTACTTGTTGATTACACTTGTTAATGGTGGGGAAATAGATATTGGTATCATTGTCGACAATGAATCGGGGGCACCTAGCAGCTTTGTTATCACAATCATCCCCTGTTTGAGGGATGGGCGCGGCTTCAGTAGACTGGTGTTTGCCTTTGGGGAGCGGGAGATATCATGGAAAAAATTTTAATTAGCCGTTGTTTACTGGGGCATCCGGTACGGTATGACGGAGGGGATAATCGCCTAGATCTTGCCTGTTTAGCCCTGTGGCAGTCACAGGGGCGCTTAGTGCCTGTCTGCCCTGAGGTGGAAGGTGGATTGCCTATCCCACGCCCGCCAGCTGAGCAGGGACATGGCCGAGTAATGACCTGTGACGGGCAGGATGTGACAGCGCAGTTTCGTCGCGGTGCGACACTGGCGGTGGCAAAGGTGAAAGCGCAGGGGATCCGATTGGCGATTTTAAAAGCCCGTAGTCCATCTTGTGGCAGCGGACTCATTTATGATGGCAGTTTCAGCCGCACTGTAATCCCGGGGGATGGGATAACCGCGGCCGCATTAAAACAGACGGGTGTGACGGTATTTACTGAGTTGGAATTGGCTCAGGCTGAAAGTTTGTTAGCCGCATTGGAAGGGCGAGAGACCTCAGGCATAACTGAACTGGACGGGAAATAAAAAGGCTGCCTATGGCAGCCTTTGATGCAGATGTTATCTAGTCGACTCAGGATTGAGTTGGCTCGGTAGTATGCAGCGCATAACAGCTGGTGCTGGCATTATGCTCCAGCAGCAGTTGGTGGATCTGCTCATCTTTGTCACGCCACAGCTGATTCAACCAGCGTTGGAAGGTTGCCCGATAGGCACTGTTAGTAAAGTATTCATCCGCATCGACTTCCGGAACCGGCAGCGCTTCAATCCGCACCACAACTTTACTTAATTTGCCTTTCATCGCTCCAGCCATAATATCGCTGGGTGCATCTGGGTACACAACGGTGATATTGAGCAGATTAGTAAATTGTTCTCCCATGGCGGACAGCGCAAATGCGATACCGCCGGCCTTTGCCCGTAATAAATAACGGTAAGGGGAGTTTTGCCGTTGACGTTTTTCCTCTGTGAAACGGGTGCCTTCCACATAATTCATAATGCTGGTGGGAATATAGCGGAATTTTTCACAGGCGCGACGGGTCGAAGCGAGATCCTTACCTTTAAGCTTAGGATTACGCTTTAGCTTTGCTGGACTGGTGCGATTCATAAAGGGCATATCTAGCGCCCAGCAACTGAGTCCCATCACAGGTACGTACAGCAGTTCTTTTTTCAGAAAATACTTCAGCATGGGGATATGGTTACGTAGCAGATAGCTGTGTACAATAATATCCAAAGCACTAAGGTGGTTACTGATCACCAGATACCAGCTGTTTTTGTCCAGATGTTCTAGCCCTTGAACATCCCATTCTATTTGAGTGACTAGTTTTAGGGTATTACCGTTACCAGTGGCCCATAGCCACATGAGCCGGTTCATTGCTCTGGTCATGGCCAGCTTGCCACTTTGCCAAGGAACCAGCAGCTTTATCAGTCCGCCGATAAAGATAAGCCCTCCCCAGGCAAAGGTGTTCAGTACCAGTAGTATGCTACTGATGGCATATAACAGTGGGCCGGGTAAAAAATTCAACATTGTGTGCATTAACCTCTTTCTGTCAGCCAGCTTTGAGCTGACCGAGCACTTGATCCTTGTGCTGCCAAATTTGATTTAATTGTTGCTGGAAGGATTTTTTGAATGCCTTGTCATTCTGGTAATCACCGCGCATGGCATCATCGATGTCACGCAGCTTGATATTCACCCGGATTTCACCGCCACGACCACAGATGTAATCCCAAAAACTGGGTACGCCATTGCAGTAGCAGATGGTGACATCCACCAGTTTATCGATCTCTGTCATGGCCGACAAAGCAAATGCCATTCCGCCTGCTTTTGGGCGTAGCAGGTGTTGGTAGGGTGAATTCTGTTTTCCATGTTTAGCCGAGGTAAAGCGGGTACCTTCGACAAAGTTCATCACGCTGACCGGTTGGTGCTTAAATTTGGCACAGGCTTTACGTGTGATTTCAATATCTTTGCCTCTTAGCTTGGGGTCCTTTTTCAACTGGGCAGTGGAATAACGGCGCATAAAAGGAAAATCTAACGCCCACCAAGCTAACCCCAATACCGGCACATAGATCAGTTCTTGTTTTAAAAAGAATTTTAAGAAGGGGATATTGCGGTTAAACAGTCGCTGCAGAATTAAAATATCCACCCAAGACTGGTGGTTAGCGACCACCATATACCATTGATGGCGGGCGAGCTCCGTATCGCCGGTGACAGTCAGTTTGACCGGATGAAAACAGCGCTCCATCAGGCTATTGGTGCTGATCCAGCCGCTGGCCAATTGGTCGAGAATACCGCTGCATAAGTGCCGCAGTGCCTTGATAGGTAAAAGTTTAAATAAGCTAATCACTAACAGTGGCGCAGCCCAGAACAAGGTATTGATAAAATACCCGGTAAAGACCAAACATCCTCTGAGCTGAGACAACAGTGACTTCATACAGCATCCTCAGATACAAATTGGAGCAATATGGTACCTGCAGTCCGTGTTTTCCTCAAATTTACCCGGAAAAAGTCACAGAGTTGACGCAGGATTTATCCATGTTGCGCCTAGAATTACAAACTATGTAATAAAGACGACTATTTTATCTGTTAGGTGTTGTTATTGTTGCAAAAAATTGTAACCAGATCATATAAGTTCATCCAAGAGAGTATGATTGGCTATTGATGTAGCTTGTGGGAGATACAAGAAGATCGTCTATCAAGGGTAGATAATCAATAAATTAGTTATATATCTGGGATTATCAATTGAGTTAAAAGGATAAAATATAAATATGCAATCGGTATCATTGCTGAAGTATTTATCTAAAAAATAATAAACAGTATGAATAATAAAGTAATAATCAAATGGTTATATGTAAATATGCTTATTCATTAACATAATCTTTATTTGTTTTAACATCTGGGGTAGCGTAGAGAGTCTTAATTAAACTCTGGCAGATAGAATTAATATGAGACAGCTATTATTTTTGATATTGGCAATGTGTTTGATTTCAACCAGTGTGCAGGCAGGACCACCACAACCTGGTTCATATAATCCGGGTAATCTGAAAGGGGCTTACCGAATAGAAATATATGATCCAACTGATAATTATCGGGTGGTTTATGCTTACAGTTTTAAAAACAGTCATGAAACAGCAACACCTTGTAATATATTTAGATTCCAATTGCACCGTACATATAGCATCCGACTGATTATGACATTGAATGCCGGCACTAACTATATTGATGCTAAAAATGAGTTCCGCGAAGGCAGCTCGACCATAGGGACTATATTTGCCTTAACTTCATTCCGTTCTGCGAGTAGCAACCCTGCGGGATATGTCACCCGGGAAGTGCAGTTTGATGATCGCGGTGATACTGGTTACCGATTGCATGGTAGTCTCAATAGCCGCAGTTTTAGTTTTACCATTCCTATCCGAGTAAAATAATTAAGTTGGATACTTGATAAATAAAACAGTTATTTACCAAATTATCCTATTGTCAGTTTATATTCATAGTGAAGTTGCACAGGGACGTGTTGCATTAATATTGGCGTACTAAATTATTTTGCTTCAATAGTAACTTCGCGCGTTAATTCTTTACTAGTTTAAATCGAGTATTCCGACCATGCTGAGATAGGTCTCTATCTATTTCCGCTGAGTTAAAATTCCTCCTAGTTTGTATTTAATTCTGTATTTAATTATGTATTTAAGTATGAGTTAGATTTTATTGCGCCCGGCAATCTTGATATATCGCTTGCCAGAGAGTAAAGCCGAGATAATTTTCCGGCTGACGTCGGCATTGCTCAGCTTGGCATTGATATTCACAGTGATCATTTAGATATTCGGTAATACAACCGGCTAGATATTGATACGCCAAAGCTTGTTGATCTAATAACTGTTGTTGCGCGGCAGTGAGAGGCGTTGCGGGTTGGCATCTTGATGGCAAAACATGCGGTTGAGTGTGACTCTGGTTTTGGGGGCTCGTTTGCGTCGGCTGAGGAGATAATACGGTTGAGGTGGATTTAGAAGCCATATTATGCTGACAAGCGCTAAGGGACATGATCACTAATATCGTTACCGACAATGCGCGACTGGTAGTCAGTATGGGATTTTTGATTAGCCTATCCCCACAACTCAAATTATCCATTGTTAGCTTCCTCCATGTCGTGCATTTTTCAAATGAATGCAATACCAATGCTAAACCATATTGAAATAGATTGAGCGTGAGTTACCTTGCGAACGGTAAAGCTTCATTGTTATTTGCTGTCCCTTTTTTCCTTCTTATCTTAATGATGATGAAAAACGTCCGGCGTGGGTTGCCGGACGTGAGTGTTATCAGCTTTGGGTGTTGCAGTTTTGCAATCCCTGCTGCAGGCAGGTTTCTGTCATTTTTTGTGCTTGACGGATGTCGGTAAATTTCATGGTGTGGTTAAGAATTTCGACAATCTCATCCCCTGGCCCACCATTGTAGTGAGACAGGTTCGCCCACATATACGCCATTTTTTCATTTTTGCTGGTGCCTTTACCCAGAGCATACATAATGGCGAGGTTATTTTGTGCATCGGCATTACCCTGCTCGGCAGCCCGCTGGAACCATTCAAGGGCTTTAATATGATCCACATCTGTGCCCCGGCCATTGGTTAACATCATGCCCAAGTTTAATTGGGCTTCGCTGTTTCCTTGCGCAGCTGATGCCTGATACAGCGCCAGTGCTTTGTGATCGTCCTGACTGAGTCCTTGCTGCCCCTGTTCATATAAACTGCCGAGGCGGAATTGCGCATCAGGCTGTTGTTGTTCTGCTGCTTGTTGTAACCAATGCAGAGCTTGTTGGGCATCTTGTGGTAACCCTCGCCCTAAGCTGTAACTGATGGCCAGATTATACTGGGCATCGGCGTTACCTTGCTCAGCGGCCTTTTTAAACCAATTGGCTGCGGTTTTGGTATCAAGACTAACGCCTTGACTGCGGGAATACATAATACCGAGTTGATATTGCGCATCAGCACTCCCTTGTTCAGCTAAGGGGAGCAATTGCTGATAGGCCGTTTGGTAATCACCTTTGGCGGCGGCCTGAGTTGCCTGCTGTAGGTCCGAGGCAAAGGCGCCGGCGGAGAAACACAGGGCAATAGCGAGGGTAAGTGTTTTTTTCATAGTGGCTCTGCGATGTTAATTAGTGATTAGTAAATCATTGTTTGTGTGCAGTTTACCACCCTGATTGCTGCCAAAAAGTTTCAAAATGTGAATTTTTGACCTGTGTCAGCAAGGGAGAAGGCCGATTAGACTGCGGTGTGATATGGCGCGGAAATTTTGGCTTAAGCCATGTAATAAAGCCGCTTATTGTGCGGCATTATCGCGACAAGATCTGATAACTAACACAGCTTAGATTTGCCAATTGATCTGTGTCAGCCCTTGCGCAAGCAGTAGCTGATTGGTTCGGGAAAAATGGCGGCAGCCAAAAAATCCGCGATGGGCAGATAACGGTGATGGGTGTGGTGCGATAAGAATATGATGGCGGTGTGGATCTATCCCCTGACCTTTACGCCGGGCATGGGAACCCCAGAGCAGAAATACCAAGCCTTCTCTATGTTGATTAAGTTGTGCAATCACTTTATCAGTAAAGCGCTCCCAGCCCAGTTGTTGATGGGAGTTAGGACGTCCAGCTTCCACTGTCAGTACCGTGTTGAGCAATAACACGCCTTGATTTGCCCAAGATTGCAGGCAGCCATGTTCGGGTAAAGCAAACCCGGCAATATCATGACTCAGTTCCTGGTAGATATTCAGCAGAGACGGTGGCGGCTGGATCCCCGGACGGACAGAAAAACTTAATCCATGAGCCTGTCCCAGACCATGGTAAGGATCTTGCCCCAGAATCACCACTTTCACTTGTTCAAATTGCGTAGCTGCAAAGGCATTAAACACATCAGCTTGAGGAGGATAAACTGGAACGCCTTCAGCCCTTCGATGGGCGATATATTTCAGGGTATCAATAAAGTAAGCTTGGCTTTTTTCTGCTGCCAGCATATCTGGCCAGCTGTTCATACCTGAGGTTTGCCTACAATAAAACACTAGCCATCATAGTAATACGAATCGATGACTGAGTTTATCCCCATCTTAGATACAGATTGGTATTTGCCATAGTGATTCCCGCTCTCTGTAAACGATATTGTTAGTATTGGGAGCGAAGATCTGACATCTGTCAGTGACATAGCCAAGCTGCCAATCGCTTAAAATCGGCTTGTTTTTGCCGAAATTTTGACCCGGCTCACAGCCGGGTTTTGGGCGCTAATCGTCTGTTATTACAGTTTTATTTCTCTTTGCTTACCTCTGTATCAGCGTTTACTGAATCGCTATTTGAACATCTTAAAAATCAATTGGTTACACATGTGGCGTTTGCCGTGTTGTCACAATTATTTTGTGATCAAACATCAAAATCAGCGGCTTATGGGTGATTCTGCGCAATATTTCAAAATCAGAATATAACAAATCCAGTTTTTGCAATTGACTCTTTTACAATAGCCGCGTTGCAAAACACGCTGCCGGGATCAGGCGGCGTCATACCAGAGAGAAAGGCCAGGGAATAAGTGCAGGCCGGATGCCATAACCCCGGTCTGCACTTGCCATCACATTTGTCTGATGCATTTGATAAATCGCATTTCTAAACCGGGCTGAGCATGCGTAGGACAAACCCTCTCCATGAATCGTATCCCCGGGCTGATGCCTGATACCGGGGCCGTCTTTTCGCAGGCTGATAAGGATTTGAAATTTGGAACGCAGAACTTTCTTGAAAATGAGTGCCGCTATGGGGTGTGCTGCTACGGTTAGCGCGTGCAGCCCAAGCGGGAAAGATCCCGTCTTTACCAAACCGCTGCAGCCAACCGGTGAAGAAATGCAGAACTGGTCCGCCTGTCTGGTGAACTGTGGTTCCAACTGTCCTATTAAGGTGTTCAGCCGCGATGGCGTGATCACCCGTATTGAAACCGATCATGAAACCTCAGATCAGTATGGTGACAATCATCAGATCCGTTGCTGTACCCGAGGCCGTTCATTGCGGCAGCGAACCTATGCGCCGGATCGTCTGCGCACGCCGATGAAGCGCATTGGTGCTACCCGCAGCGGTGAAGTGGATCAGTTTGTCGCTATCAGCTGGGAGCAGGCTTATCGGGAAGTGGGTGAAAAACTCAATCAGATCCGTGCCAAGCATGGCCCCGCCTCGACCTATTTCCATTATCGCAGCGGTGCCTATTATGGTTTTGCCGGTTATCAGGTGTGGCAACGGTTATTGAATAAAACCGGCGGTTATCTGGATCACCACTGGGATTACTCCTGGGCGCAGCTGTATTCCGCGGCTGAAGCCACTTACGGCGATGCCGGCCATGCTTACTATGGCTCGCGATTGGCGGAAATTGCCAATGCGGATCTGTTTATCGGGATCGCCTTTAACCCCAATGAAATGCGTATGAGCGGCAGTGGTGAAGGCTACGATTTTATTCAGGCGCTGCATAATCATCCCGGGGATATCAAGGTGTACATGATTGATACCCGTTATACCGACTCCATGTTGGGCAAAGAGCACAAGTGGATGCCGATCCGCCCGGGAACCGATGCCGCATTAGCTGAGGCGGTGGCGTGGGAGATGATCACCTCCGGTTGGATTGATGCCAATTCCAAAGCCTTTTTGGATCAGCACTGTTTGGGCTATGACTTTGCTTCGCTGGACAGCTTTAAGGCGCAGTGGGCGGCATCGGATGATGCCGAGCAGCAGCGTTATGCCGCGCTGATCGATCCCAAAGAAAACTACAAAGATTATATCCTCGGTACCTATACCGGGTTGGCTCGTACGCCGGAATGGGCAGCGGCTCGCTGTGGTATCAGTGCCGCGCAGATCCGTGAACTGGCCGCAGCACTGATGGCGGCTAAAGCGCCCTATGTCAGCATCGGCGCTGGCGTGAGCCGTCATGCCAATGGTGATCAGGCGGTGCGCGCCCTGTATATGCTGTCGATTTTGACCGGTAAGCTGGGGCAGCCCGGTGTGAATACCGGCGGTATGCCGATGAATTATGGTCTGGGCGTGGCCGGAATTGATATTGGCAACAATGCTGTGAAGGCGACTATTCCTGTGTTTACCTTCGCTGAGGCCATTGAGCGGGGCAAGGAATTTACCCCCTACAGCCATAACCTGAAAGGGGCGGATAAGCTGGATAGCAATATCAAGGCGATTATCAATGTCAGTGGTAATGCCATTGTGAACCAGCACTCAGACATTAATGGCACCACCGCCATTTTGGCTGATACCAGCAAGTGTGAATTGATCGTGGTGTGTGATTGTTGGATGACCCCCTCGGCACGATATGCCGACTATATTCTGCCCGCTGCCACCTGGCTGGAGTCAGATGATTTGGCCGGCGATTCATATGCTTCCGGGCAGATGGGGTATATGACCATGATGAGCACGGCGGTTAAGCCTCTGGGCGAAGCGAAGAATATGTATGACATTTGCGCCGGGTTAGCCAATGCCATGGGCTGTGATGATTACACCGAAGGTAAAACCGTCGCCGACTGGAACAATGAGCTGTATGCCGCCACCCGGGCGAATAACCCGGATATCGGCCTGCCGCCGACCTATGCTGAAGCCACCCAACAGGGGGTATTCCGCAAATATATGCCTGAAAGTTTTGTGGTGTTGCAGGACTGGGTTGCCGGCCGGGAAGATGCTTATGGGGTTAAAACCCCTTCCGGAAAAATCGAGATCTACTCGCTGACCATGGCCGATCGCCGCGCTAACTGGCAGCTGCAAGATTACTGGTCAGCAGAAGAGAAACAGCGTTTCAGCGCTGAGCAGCTCAGTGACAGATACAAGATCACGCCGCTGCCCCAGTATGTGGTGACCTGGGAAGGTTATGAAGATAAAGAAACCGCAGTGGAGTATCCATTGCAGCTGATTGGTTACCACACCAAGGGGCGGGTGCACTCCAGTTATGACAATGTGCCTTGGTTGCGTGAAGCGGTGGAAGATGCGGTATGGATGAATCCTATGGATGCCGCCGCACGTAATCTGACGTCCGGCGAGACAGTACGGGTATGGAATGACCGGGGCATGACGGAACTGCCGGTACGTATTACGCCACGGATCGCGCCGGGTGTGGCGGCCATGGGGGAGGGCCGCTGGTATAAGCCAGGGACGGAGCAAGACCATAAGGGTAGGCCGGTGGACACTAACGGAGCATTAAATGTGCTGACCAAGTATCACCCTACGCCGATCGTGAAGGGGAATCCCCAGCACACCAACCGGGTACAGATTGCCGCGAAGCAGGAGGCATAATCCATGAAAGTTGATAAGCAGTATGGTTTTTACCTCGACACCACCAAGTGCACCGGTTGTAAAACCTGTCATGTGGCCTGTAAGGATCGCATGGTTGGCTCCCAGCGGGGCGAAGGTGAGGGTGCTAAGGGCATTTCGGCCATGAAAGGTGTGTTGTGGCGTCGGGTATATGAATATGGTGGCGGTGAGTGGACGGCTAATGCTGACGGCAGTTTTGAGCAAAACGTGTTTGCTTATTATATGTCGATTGGCTGTAACCACTGTAGTGAGCCAGCCTGTGTGAAATATTGCCCAACCGGGGCGATGCATAAGCGCAAGGAAGATGGCTTGGTGCACATTAAGCAGGATCTGTGTATCGGCTGTGAAAGCTGTGCCTGCGCCTGCCCCTATGATGCGCCGCAGCTGGACCCTGAGCGTAAAGTGATGACCAAGTGTGACGGTTGTTTTGACCGCCTGGCCATCGGCCGTCAGCCCATTTGTGTTGAATCCTGCCCGCTGCGGGCGCTGGACTTCGACACTATGGACAACCTGAAAGCCAAGTATGGTGAGGGCGATGGGCATATTGCGCCGCTGCCATCACCGGACATTACTAAGCCCAATCTGATTATTAAGGCTAACCGCCATGGCCGCCCGGTGAAAGAAAGTGTAGGGATCTGTTACGGTGAGCCTTGGCCAGTTGGCAGTGAGCCTAAGCTGGATCTGGTTGAGGGGTCGGTACTGAACCCGGCTGAGGTTTAATTTCACCGGGCTGTGTATAAAACTAATACCAGCTTTAAAAGCTGTTAACCACGAAGCGCTCACTTCGTTCACAACACAAGGGACACGAAGAGGAGCAAGAGATTATCTCTTGGCTGTTAATCTTCGTGTTCTTTCTGAACTTCGTGGTTAGCGCTTTTGTCTTTTCTTGGTTGTCTTTACTCTTGATTGAATGTGATTTATAGACGTGTTTACCCCTGAAGTACTTAAGGTAAAGGTGCTTCAAGGGTAAACTCTGCTTGTTATTACATACCGAATTTTTAAGAGAAACACCTATGTCGATCAATCGCATTGAACTGCAAGCCATGGCCCAAATTCTTCATAACCTTTGGTTTGAGCCTCCGGGAGAAGAGTTACTGGAAATGGTGGCTCAAATCCCATTTGCCGAGCAGTGGCCATTGGGCGACAGTGCGCCTGACGTCATGCAGGCTTGTCGGGCATTGGATAACAGTGATGCCAATCAGGCTGAATTGCAGATGGATTACACCCGGCTGTTTGTTGGCCCGGGTGTGCCGCTGTGTCCGCCATGGGGCAGTGTGTACCTATGTGATACCGGCCTGCTCAATGATGTCAGCACCCAGGCATTGGCACAGTTTTACCGTGATACCGGATTAGAGCTGGATGCCACCCGTAATGAACCTGTGGATCACCTCGGCTTGATGCTGGCAGTGGTTGCCAATGCGTTGGCACAAAATTGTGATGAAGCGGGGCAAAGCACTATTCCGGCCTTTATGGACAGCTATGATGATGTTGCCTTTAGCACGGCTTGGATAGTACGCCTGCTGCGGGAATTCCTGATGCCATTTGCACCGCAATGTATTGCACTGCTGGCGAGCAAGGCGAAAACAGACTTTTACCAAGCCCTAGCGCCATTAACCCTGAATTATCTGCAAAGCCTGCAAGCACAACTGGAAACTGAGCTGGCAGACAAACAGGCATAAGAGAACAGAAATTAAAGCTGAATAGTTTGGATAAAACAGAGCTTGGCTTGGATTGCAGTCTCCAGCTTTCCTTCGTGCTCAATAACATCCCTGTTAAAAAGCCAGTTCGCCAGTCCTTGGCTCTCGCTCATAAGCATATGGCTGCGCCATATTCGCCGTGTAGCGCAGCGCTTCGTGGTTGATGGTTTTTATCTTGGAAACAACAAATAAAAGCGGATCACCACGAAGAGCACGAAAGGCACGAAGAAGAGCAAAAGCGAGAGCGAGAACGAAAGCTGGGACAGGGAAAGGAAAAGTGAGGACAGGCAGAATAAAGGGAAGTAGGGCTGAAGTGCTGCCGCTGCGCCACATCTCCGGCACGCCGTGGATACCTCCCTGTAGGCTTCACTGTCGCATCCCAGCGACACAGAGCCGGAGATGCTGGCACAGCTTGGATGCATGCCTTCAGCTTTCCTTCGTGCTCTTTGTGAAGTGCAGCGCTTCGTGGTTCATGGCTTTTATCTTGGAAACAACAAATAAAAGCGGATCACCACGAAGGACACGAAGGCCACGAAGAAGAGCAAAAGCGAGAACGAAAGCTGGGACAGAGAATGGAAAAGCTAGGACAGGCAGAATAAAGGGAAGTAGGGCTGAAGTGTTGGCACAGCTTGGATGCATGCCTTCAGCTTTCCTTCGTGCTCTTCGTGAAGCGCAGCGCTTCGTGGTTCATGGCTGTTATCTTTGAAACAACAAATAAAAGCGGATCACCACGAAGGACACGAAGGACACGAAGGACACGAAGGACACGAAGAAGAGCAAAAGCTTAAACTGGTTCAATCACAGTGAACCATTAGGGCTGCTGCTATTGCGGCACAGCTTGGATGCATGCCTTCAGCTTTCCTTCGTGCTCTTCGGGAAGCACAGCGCTTCGTGGTGAATGGCTGTTAGGTCTAGCCATTATTATGGTTTTGATGTTTCGCCATTATTTTAAGGAGTAGGCGATGAGTGTGATCCATGCCCTTGGCGATCAATGGAGTAAAGCAGAGTTTGCCCATCAACTGGCATTGGTGCTGGCATCCCGCCCCGGAGTGGCAGAGCTGTTCAGCGGTGCAACCACTTTAACCACAGTGTGTAATTTAATTGCCGGGATGAGCTATCAGGCGGATGACGCCAGATTTACAAAAGATCCCGTACATCAGGATGGCTTTGTGCTGAGCAATGACACCTTGATTTCCATCTTCCATGATTGTTTTCGGCTGCTATTTATCAAAGACGTTCAGGCTGGTGGCCTAAGTCAGGCAGAGCAATTAATTCTGGCGCTGGCAAAACGGATCGCGACAGATACGGCGGTGGAATCATTGCAGGATGCGGCAGTTGTGCAGCGCCAACAGATGATCCAGTTCAGTGAGCAGTTAGAAGGCTTGTACCGCCAACGTCGCAGTGCGTCGAAAAATATGCGCTAGGGCGACAGCGCTTTTGTGATATCCCTGTTCACCGCGCTATGTGTCTGACAGCTTATGCTGAGCACAGAACTTTTATACGTTATGAGCCAAGTCTGATGGCTTGGCTAACGCCTGCTCTCCCCTTGCGTTCCATCTTCGCCGCTCATTATTAACACCTTAGTGTTCTCCTTTATTACCGTCATTTTTGTCTGCGATTATTCGCCGCCAAAAAGATTCCCCTCCGTGATAACCATGAAATTGTTCTGTGATAATTCTGTGAGATTTAGCGCGCAAGATAATTTGATGGTTAGCCTTTTGTCATGGGCCGATCTGTTGTTGATGGGTTATTTGAAGAAAAGGAACACATTATGCGTAATCCAAACAAATGGATATGGCTTCCCGTATCCTTAATGATATTCAGCATGCCAGTGATGGCCCGTTATTATCAAGCGACACAGGGCTCGATGGCGGTGGCGGACCGGGCTGGCGGCACTGTGTCAGTGATTGACGTTAAAACCGACACGGTAAAACACACCATTCGCTTACCCAAAGCTGATGATGAAGCCACACCTGAGCCCATGTATGTGGTGTATAAAAAGAACCTCTTGTATGTGGGTGACCGGGCCAATAATCAGGTGCTGGTATTCGACAGTCATGCATACCAATTAATTAAAAAAATTCCGGTGGGTAGAGGGGTATTCCATATGTGGGCCTCTAAATATGCGGAGTTGTTGCTGGTCGTCAACGATGTCGATAACAGCATCTCAGTGATTGATACCAATAATCTGACGGTTAAAACCACGGTGGCAATCCCGCAAGATTTAGTCAATGCCGGTTTTAAACCCCATGATGTGTTTATTTCAGCAAATGGCCGCCAGTGGTTTGTCAGTTTGCTGGGGAATACAGATCAAGGATGGATCCTCAAATACCAATATTGGTGGGGTAGGGCTTACCAAACCGCCCGCAGACAAGTTGGCGGTGATCCGCATTTGTTTTTGGTCAAACGAGATCGCTCCTTGCTGGTGGCATCCCAAGATGAGGGCACAGTCACTGAGCTAAGCACCCGACATCTGGGCATGAGACGTCAAGCCAATGTCCCCAATGCCCATGGCATTTTTGCGCACTACAACCGGGTCTATGTGACAGACATTGCTGACGGTGGCACCAATGGCCTGTATACCCTTAACCGTCGTCATCTGCGTAGCCGCTTTACTAATGATACCCCTCAGCCAACCCCCCATAATATTTCTGTGACCCGTAATGGTAAAAAGCTCTATATCACCCACTCGGGAGCGTCTCAGGATAAGGTGTCCGTGTTTGATACCCATGCGCCATGGCGACAGCCTAATTTAAAGACCACGGTGACCGTGGGTACCAATCCCTTTGGGCTGGCCTATGTGCCTCACTAAATTTCTGCGGGAATGTCGATGATTAGTGATTGAATTTGTAGTTGTTCTCTTCCGTCATCGGGTGCTAATGCGCGCTCGATGACGTTGTGTCCCCCCAGTTCTTACCCCAGTAACCGCTTGCTACTGTGATGCTGACTTGCCACCTTTGCTAAAGCCGATATAGCGGGATTATTTCCTCAGTGATGAATTAACGCGGTACAATCCGCCGCCTGACGCCGAGCCAGCAATCAGCTTGTTGTCTGATCCATTGAACACCACGGCATGATTTGAAGAGGTGAGCTATGCCTTTACCGAAAAAGAAACGTCCCAACAGCCATCTGTCTATGCGCGAGCAGCGAGAGTTGGATCAGCAGCGTGAGCAGAACCGCCAATATGAGCCGGTTGCCTTGGCTGCGCGACAGCGGGCAGAGCAATTGTATGCTGATGGGAAGTTTCTCTGCTCCGAGGCGGTATTTGCGGTGGTAAATGATCATCTGGGGCAGCCTGCCAATCCATTAATGGTGAAAATGGCCTCGGGTTTTCCAGTGGGTGTTGGCATGTCAGGTTGTATCTGCGGCGCACTGGCGGGGGGCGTAATGGCGTTAGGACTGAAATATGGCCGCGAGCAGGAAGGCGAAGCCCTGTCCGATGATATTTTCCCGCTGTCAGCTGAGTTGCATGATCGGTTTGAACATCGTAATGGCTCTGTATGCTGCAAGAAATTGCTGCAAAAGGTCGAGTTCGGCTCGCCTGAGCATATTAAGCAATGTATCCGCTTTACCGGGGATATTGCCGCTGATGTGGTGGATCTGATTGAAAATGGGGTGCAAGGTGCCGATCCGCGCCTGAAAGCGGCTAACTCGGCTGCTGAGGGGGCGGGAGCTGCTGACCAAGATTGCGGTGGCTGCGACAACGCTCGTCTTTAACAGCATGAATCCCAAAGCCAGCCTTGAATGAGACTGGCTGGCTTTTGTACTGACAGTTCTTGCGACAATGAGAAAGCTTGCGTATTACTCTGGCGCTGCATGAGTATGCTGCCAGCTCAATCAAGCAAAGACTTTTTCTGATATCAGATGCGGCTGTACTAAGTGGGTTACCCCCCCCTAAAAGGGAATCATTTCGACGGCCCCTGATGCTTTTCGGCGGCTCCGATGAAGTATAGTGTATCCCGAAGGTGTGAAGTAAAGGTTCTCTATCTTATCCTTTCAATTTTATTAGTATGCAGCTATTGCTAAGAGGTGCTTGCACAAACTAAGATTTCAAATCTGATTAATAATAATGCCTTGAAAAATCATAACAATATCACCATCTAAAAGGTGTGAATTCAATACGGTAGACTTTTAGTTGAACACCCAAAAAGTTACCATTTTAATCAGTGATGGCAAAACTAATGATCAAAGAAAATATGAAATTTCTCTTATATATTGCCTTGGTTGGCTTTGCGTTTGCGGCAGGAACAGAGGTGAGCCAAACTAATTTTTCGATATGGAAATACGCTAAGGACCTTCTGAGTATTGCGTTTGGCGCAGGAACTTTATTTATAGCCTACAGTGCATTATCTACATGGAAACAACAACATAGACATACCGAAAGATATAAGGCAATTATTGAACTGATTTCATCCACAGAGAATGTCATAAATGAAATAATAAAAATACAAACTGATATAGAAGTTAAATTCGGAAAAGATAATATAGATATTACATTAGAAGGTGTTGAACTGGATAAGCAGTATTATGCTTTAGCAACCGCATTTTTAAATGAAACAATGAAACAGAATACTACATCATATTATCTTACCGACAAACAAAAGAAGGTTTATATCAAGTGCCACGCAGAGTGTATTATTTCTAGAAATAATCTAAATTTAAATAATGTAGATTCCCTTAAAAGTATCTTAGCATCCGATTATTTAATTCAACTTGAGGCGGCTCTAGATGCCTATAATGAAAAATTAGCTAGGCTAATTCTTATGCAAAAAGAGTTGTTAGGATAAAAGCAATAGTGGTTTACAACATGACTACCTATAACAATATCGCCAGTCAATGGTTGTAGAGCTAGGACTGTTTTCTTAGGTAGTGAGAACGAAATTTTCTACCCAAATGCCGTCGACAATGACATAGGTACTTTGTAGACCTTTTGCATAGCTGAGCAATCAGGTCAGATACAACAGCCTGATGATAATGCTTAAGGAATATTGCTTAAGTAGTTTCACATATCTTTCCAACCAATCTCGACAGCAGATATTTACTGCATAAGATCCGGTCAATCCCCTGAAGAACTATTCTTTTCCATGTCAGCCTGTTGGCCTTATAAATATGTAAGCGTGGAACAAGCTTAGGGAAAACTTGCTGGATAAGATTTTCCATACAAATAAAACAGCACCTGTATTCAGGCTGTATCTCCTTGTTTTAGGGAAACGTGTTTTTTTGACAAAAACGCTGTCGCTTGGCCTGAGTTCAGCGTTGCCAGCACTACTAGCGATAGCGGCCGGTATGTGTGAGGTACTACCGGCATATGCTTGTGGTAGCGCGGTGACCAAGAGCATAACTAACGGCTTCATCTCGCGGTAAAAATTTGTAGTGTCACCATGGGTATAGTCATTTTGTTCTATAGAGCAAACTAATGGTTATTGTTGCTGTAGGGGTGAGCTGTTAGCTTCTCACTATTAATACAGTCTGGTTATGGCCAAAAGGGGAGCAATACCTGCGGAGATAAGATAGGGGAGCGCGTTTGGCATACCACCTTTGCCAGAAGTACGCCTATTACGTACTGTTGGTGTTGATGTAGCTAAGTGAGAAACAAGTATCGGATACTTAATACCAGCTAATACTGTTATTGCTGGAGGGATAAAATCGGCCTAAAAAATTTAACTGCATTACCCACTAAGCTATTGTGAAAAACTATCAGCGAAAAAATTTCAGAAAAAACTATCGGCAAAACAATTGTGCTAGGTCATTAAGTGACAATAATGCGCCGATATTTATCGAGTAAATATTGCTGAGACTAACGTTAGCGTAAAAGTGTTATACCAAAAGAGATATTAAATATATTTCGGGTATAGTTTTTTTGTTTTGAGTAAATAATTTGCGAGGTTATGCCCATAAACTCGAAAAAATAAACCTAGCCAATATACCTATTATTAATTTAGTCAGAAAGAGGTAATTAAATGGATGTTAACTGATTTAATCGTTCACCATGCCCGGCCTGGTTGTCCCTATTTCGGTTATTGTGTGGGAGTGATGTTATATCCCAATAACATCATCGGGACGCCTGACTCAGCACCCTTATTAATTTAAGTCATTGTTATTTCATTCACATGGTTATGAATGCTGTACTGTGGATGACAGCATGAATAAAGGATATGCCATGCTTTATTTATCACGCTCAGTGTTATTCGTTCATCCTGTTTATTTTATCAAGCGACTGATGATGTTTTTTGCCATGTTATTACTGGCTGGGGGCATATCGGTTACCCATGCATCACCTAATCCACAAAAAGTCGATAAAGCGTTGGATTCCAATTTTGAGGTCGCCCTGCGCAATGGCTATAGCTACTGTGTTGCCCCCTATCAGGGGAAGGATAATATCTACTACGCCTATGAGACCGCACGTACAGACAGTACGGACTGTATCGGTTACGACTGGCGCTATGATGTGCATGGCCATATTTCCACTATTATCCGCACCGATGAAGGCGGGCGCACTAATGAGCGCTATCTCTGTATGACAGATGTGGCCTCCGATGACACATCCACATACTCCTACGTCCAGCTCAAGCCCTGCTCGGTGAATAATGTTCGCCAGATTTGGAAATATAATGACACCAGTCAGCAACTGGTGAATCAGCACACCGGCAACCGGTTGCAAGAAATTAACTGGTATCTGGCCACCTCGGCAAAATCAAGCCATTTGTATGATCTGAAGGTGACCGGGCGGCCGATTTTGTTTGCGCTGGTGCCGGCACCTTTTACCTCGGCTTACCAGTTCAACTTCCATTATCCCTTTGACGGTAAATCCTATACCCAGTTGCTGGGGAAGGATGGCCGCATCAGCCAAGGGCCGTTGCGTTACGACCCTCAAACCCGGCAGATCAGCACCTTGATGCCTGATGGGCAGCAGTACTGCCTGCGTTCTAATATGCTTGGCTCAGCTAAGGACAGTGAGTTTGTCAGCTTTCAGGCTTGCCCAGACAGTTATGGTGATGGCATTGTGCCCAATCCATTGAAATGGCGGATCAGTACCAGTTTAACCAGCGGTGAAAATGGCCGGACTTTTAAGCTGGTTATTCGTGATTACAATCAGAATCTGCTGGGGGTAGAGCGCAGCGGCGGCATCAACATCGGTACTGCCTATACCATTAAACCCAAAGCGGCGCGGGATATTCCAGACAGATTCAAACCTTGGTATCTCTTCCAAGATGGTGGCGAAGTTTATGGCCGTAAGACTTATATGGCGGGGAATTATCTCGGTACCCTGCGGGACGGTATTTGCCCGGCATCGGGCGTGTATCAAGACAGTGGCAATCAACACCGGCAATTGCCACCCAACTTTAATTTACAGACTTGGCTGAATCGGCTGTATCGCATTTCTACCCATCCCGGCGGGGATGTGACTCAGGCAGCAGGGGTCTGTGGTCCTTGTTTGCTGCATGCCGCCGAGATGCTGATTGAAATCCAGCGCCATGGTAATACCCCGCCGGGGGATAATATCGATGCGCAGATGTTCAGCTTCCAAGCGGCAACCAGTATGGCCAGTTTCAGGCAACGTTTCCCGCTGCTTGCACTGAGCATGGATAATGATTTTGATCGGGCCAATTTAATTCCTTTTCACCCTTCTGCGGCGTTACATGCCGTGCTGGCCTCCGAGTATCTCAATGGCGTGTTTTTATCGACCTTGTTGGGGCGGGAGGGCTTGGTGATGACCACCTCAAATTATTTTAATTTGAGTGGCGTATTGGGGGATGACGACTTTTCCCGTATGCATGATGAAATGTTCGATGCGCCCCAGGGTACCTTGTTTGTGGTGGTTAATGGCAATGTGAATGCTCAAGGCATCCGGGATGGTCATGCCACCGCATTTATCCGCACCCCAGGCGGGGAGTTACATGCCATCCCCACCTCTGAGCCCCGTGATTCCACCAGTCAGGCCCGGTTTAACCAAATGGTTAATGAGGATCTGAACCATCCGGATTTATTGCAGCGTGCTTTGCAACTGTTTCGCCCCGCAGATTACCCGATTATTACCGAAGCGGTGATTTTTACCTTCCGCCCGGATATCCAGCAAACGCCTGCTGAAACCTTTGATGAAAACATGTTTTCTGTTGGTAATTGTACTGTTGGCGGCGCGGTAGGTGGCGCTGGGGTTGATCACAGTGCCGGTGGCGGTCAATTTCTGGCACTGCCGGCGACATTGTATCAATGCTCTGATGGTCGTTGTGACACCAGTGCCCGCCAGGCCGCCGCCAATGGCGATGATAATTTTGTGCCCAGCTGGCCGCAGCAGTGTGAATGGCTGGAGCGAGTGAATCATCGCTGGAGCTGGAATGGTGGCTCGGTTTGGGCCAAGCAACATACCTCGGCAGCCAGTTGCCGACAGGCAAATCGTTGCGCCAGTGGCGGGGGCTGTTATCGCTGGAGTGGTGCATTGGATATTGGCCAGTGTGAACATTTATGGCGTAACAGCCAAGGGCAGTGGCAATGGTTCCCCTATCGCTATTACACCCGGGAAAAGGCTTGTCGAGATGCAAATCAATGTAATGGCAACGGCCCATGCTTCCGTTGGAATGAAGGACGACCTTAACTGACATCTAACAAGGGGCAGTTATGTTTGATTTAAAAAATATAAGGCGATTGCTCGGTGCCATTGTGCTGCTGGTCTGTGCCACATTGCCGCAGGCATCGGCGTCGTCTTATCCGCAAAAAGTGGATAAGGCGCTGGATTCCAACTTTGAGGTCGCACTGCGCAATGGCTACAGCTACTGTGTGGCGCCCTATCTGGCAAAAGATAATATTTATTACGCCTATGAAACCGCGCGTAAAGACAGCACAGACTGTATCGGCTATGACTGGCGTTATGATGTGCATGGCCACATTTCTACCGTAATTACCACCGAAGGCGATCAGCCGGATAATTTTTATCTTTGTATGACGGATGTGGCGTCCAGTGATACATCTATCTATTCCTATATCCAGCTCAAGCCCTGCTCGGTGAATAATGCCCGCCAGATCTGGAAATATAACGACAGCAGCCAACAGATGGTTAATCAGCACACAGGTAATCGGTTGCAGGAAATTAACTGGTATTTAGCCACTTCGGCAAAATCGAGCAATCTGTATGATCTGAAAGTTACTGGCCGTCAGATCCTGTTTGCCTTAGTGCCAGCGCCTCTGACGTTGGCATATCAGTTTAATTTTCATTATTCCTTTGAGGGGAAATCTTACACCCGCATTTTGGGGAAGGATGGCCGCATCAGTGACGGCCCGCTGCGTTACGATCCTCAAACCCGGCAGATCAGCAAAGTGATGCCAGACGGTTATCAGTACTGTTTGCGCTCCAATATGCTTGGCACCACCACAGACAGTGAGTTTGTCAGTTTTCAGCGTTGCCCTGACAGTTATGGTGACGGCATTGTGCCGAACCCGCTGAAATGGACTATCCGCGCCAGTGTCAGTGCCCAGTCCCATGGGCGGGAATTCCCGTTGTTTATTGAAGATATTAAGGGCAACCTGTTTGGGGTGGAGCGCAGTGGCGGCATTAATATAGGTACCGGTTATACCATCAAACCCAAGGCTGTCAGTCAGATCCCAGATCGCTTTAAACCGCTATACCGTTTTCAGGATGGCGGGGAAACCTTAGGGCGGCAAAGTTACCGCTGGGGCAACTATTTAGGCTCTTTACAGCAGCAAATTTGTCCCGCGCCAGGGGTCTTTGCCGATGCGCCTGATAATCGCGCGCAGCGCAGATTGCCTGATGACTTTGATCTCAGCCGCTGGCTGCGACGTTTGTACCAGATCTCTACCCACCCCGGCGGCCCGGAAACGTCAGGCCCTTGTGGTACCTGCCTGTTGCACAGTGCGGAAATGGCGTTAGAGATGCACAGACACGGTAATCATCCTCCGGCTGAGGATGTCAGTCCGCAATTTTTTGCTTTGGATGCGGGGCAGACGTCGGTGAACAGTTTTGTGCAGCGTTTTCCCGGTTATGCAGCACAATTTCAGCAGTTGATGGGGCCCATTGTTTCCGGCACGTTTGATGCACAGGATCATGCTCGGGATGAAGTCTTGTATTTGCAATATTTAAGTACTGGGGTGTTGTCGTCTTTGTTCGGCGGTTCAGGGCTGAGCATGACACCGAGCATTTATTTTAATGCGGCCAGACGCCTGGGTAACGCCGATGTGCAGGCGATGTTGAATCACATGCGTGGCAGCCCGGTAGGCACCATGTTTATTGTGGCAAACTCGATTTGGAATCAACAGGCCGGGCAGGAAGTCAGTCATGCATCTATGTTGATCCGTACACCTGATGGGCTACATGCTGTGCCCACGTCCGAGTCATCCCAGTACTCATTTAATTTATTTTCCCAGTTGGTCAACGCCAATATCAATTCGGTTGATGGTCTCAGTGCGGTGCTGCGAAACTACCGGCCCCAACGTTTTCTGTATATGACCGAGGCGGTAGTGATCACCCTGTCCCCTGAGGCGCAAGCGGCAACACCGGCAGAAAGCTTTGATTTGGATATGTTGTCGGTAGGAAACTGCACTATAGGTGGGGCGGTAGGCGGTCAGCCGGATACTGAACATGGTGCCGGCAGTGGGCTGTCATTTACCGTGCCGGAAAACCTGTTTCAATGTGTTGGTGGTCGCTGTGATACCAGCTCAACCCAGGCTTCAGCCAACGGCGATGATAATTTCCAACCCCATTGGCCGGGACAGTGTGAACTGTTGGAGTGGGTGCGGGGTAAATGGGACTGGAATGGTGGTGCTTACTGGGCCAAGCGGCTCAATACCGCACCGCGTTGTCGGGCCGCGAATCGCTGTCGTCAAGGTGGCGCCTGTTTCCGCTGGTCTGAGACCCGGGATATCGGCCAGTGTGAACATTTATGGCGTAATAGCAAAGGACAGTGGCAATGGTTTGCTTATGGCTACTTCACCCGGGAAAAGGCTTGTCGGGACGCTAACCAGTGTAATGGCTACGGCCCCTGTTTCCGTTGGAATGATGGTCGGCCCTAGCGGGTAAGCGAGAAATACAGAACTAGCGCTGCTGGCATTTTGTTGCGGCAGCACGAAGCGTAATCTAGCAGTCAAAATGAGGCGTATTGCCATAGATGTAGTCATTTTGTTCTATAGGGCAAACTAATGGTTATTGTTGCGCTGGAAGTGAGCTGTTAGCTTCTCATTATTAATACAGTCGGGTTATGGCCAAAAGTGGAACAATACCCGTGGAGATAAGATAGAGGTGTGCGTTTGGCGTATCACCTCTGCCAGAAGATACGCCTATTACTGACTGTTGATGTGGTTTAGCGAAAGACAAACTTCGGATGCTTAATGTCTGCCAATATTGTTATTGCTTGGGAGATAACATCGCCTGGAGAATGTAGCGGTATTACCCAATAAACTAGCGCGCAAAACTATTAGCGAAAAGCTATCAGCAAAAAGCTATTAGCAAAAAATTCTCAGCGAATAGCGGAAAATTGTCAGCGAACAATGATTGGCAAAACAACAGTTGCTCGGGCATTAAGCTGAAATGCAATAATGCGCTGATATCTATCAAGCCAATATTGCTGAGATTAACGTTAGCGTAAAATGGTTATACCAAAAGAGATATTAAATATTTTGGCGCAGTCGTTTTAGCTAAAGCATTAGCGACGTTATGCCAATAAATCCATTATTAATTTAGTCAGAAAGTGGTAACTAACCAGAAGTTAACTGATTAAATTATTCACCATGCACACAGCCTGATTAATCTTATTCCGGTTATTGTGCGGGAGGCGATTATGTCGGGATAACATCACTGCGACGGTTTACTGCGCTCCATCATTAATTTAATTCATTGTTATTTCATTCACATGGTTATGAATGCAGTACTGTGGATGACAGCATAAATAAAGGATATGCCATGCTTTATTTATCAACCTCAGCGTTACCCGTTCACTCTGTTCACTTTGTCAGGCGACTGATGATGTGTTTTGCCGCCCTGTTATTACTGCTCGGGGGCACATCTGTCACGCACGCATCACCTTATCCACAAAAAGTAGACAAAGCACTGGATTCCAATTTTGAAGTAGAACTGCGCAATGGTTACACCTATTGTGTGGCGCCGTATCTGGCAAAAGACAATATTTACTATGCCTACGAAACTGCGCGTAAAGACAGCACCGACTGTATTGGTTATGACTGGCGTTATGATGTGCACGGCCATATTTCTACTGTGATCACTACCGAAGGCGACCAGCCGGATAACTTTTATCTTTGTATGACGGATGTGGCATCCGATGACACCTCAACGTATTCCTATATTCAGCTTAAGCCTTGCTCGGTGAATAATACCCGTCAAATCTGGAAATATAATGAGACCACTAAACAGATGGTCAACCAGCATACCGGCTACCGGCTGCAGGAGAATAACTGGTATTTAGCCACTTCGGCAAAATCGAGCAATCTGTATGATCTGAAAGTCACCGGCCGGGAGATTATTTTTGCGTTGGTGCCAGCGCCTTTTACCTTAGCGTATCAGTTTAACTTCCATTATCCCTTTGAAGGTAAATCCTATACCCAGATTTTAGGTAAGGATGGCCGTATCAGTCAGGGGGCGCTGCGTTACGATCCTCAGACTCGGCAGATCAGCAAGGTGATGCCGGACGGTTATCAGTACTGTTTACGTTCCAATATGCTTGGCACCACGACGGACAGTGAGTTTGTCAGTTTTCAGCGCTGCCCTGACAGCTATGGTGACGGCATTGTGCCGAACCCGCTGAAATGGAGTATTACCACGAGTGTCAGCGCGCAATCCCATGGCCGGGCTTTTAGCCTGATTATTGAAGATGCCAAAGGCAATCTCTTCGGGGTGGAACGTAGCGGCGGTATTAATATCGGTACGGGTTACACGATTAAACCCAGCGCTATCGCCAGCATTCCCGATGTCTTTAAACCTTGGTATGTGTTTCAGGATGGTGGCGAACATTATGGCCGCCAGACCTATGTGGCAGGGAATTATGCCGGTTCATTGCGGCCGGGGATCTGCCCTGCGCCCGGGGTGTTCAAAGATGCGATTGATGGCGGCAACAGTACTGCCGCTTTGCGTTTGCCGGGAAATTTTGACTTGTCCCGTTGGCTACGGCGGCTATGGTTGATTGCTTCCCATCCCGGCGGTACATCCGGTCAGTCCGGTGTTTGTGGTGCCTGTTTGTTGCACAGTATTGAAATGGTGCTGGAGATGAATCGTCATGGCAATAATGTGCCAGGGGATTCAGTCCGACCGCAGTACTTCACGTTGAATCCAGCCCAGACCACCATGGACAGTTTTACGACTCGTTTCCGAACCCTGAGCCGCATATTCCAAATGCAGCTGAACAATCCACCGCCTCGGGTATTTGCGCCGAATGATCCCACCTTGGTCAATGTACTGTCTGCACAGCATTTTGCCGGACAGATAGTGTCGCAGTTGACCGGGGGCTCTGGCCTGACGGTGACACCATCAATTTACTACAACCGTAATCGACATCTGGTCGAGGATGATTACCGCCAGATGCTGATTGATCTGCAAGCCAGTGCGGTGGGGACGATGTTTGTCACCAACTTTAATCTGCATGACTCCCAAGGCACCTTGACCGCAGGCCATGCTATTGCCCTGATCCGCACCCGGGATGGCGTGCATGCACTGCAGTCCCGGGTGCCGGGGATGCCGCTGGAAGATTTTAGCCGGGAAACCATGGCAGTGATTAATACGCCAGCCCAGTTAGAGACGGCGATGAACCCAGATCCTCAGCGCTTTCCTTATCTGCAGGAGGCGGTGCTGTTTTCCCTGTCTCCGACCGATCCTGAACCGGCGGAGGTGACGTTTGACCAAAGCGTACTGTCGGTGGGGAATTGCACGAATGGCGGCGCGGCCGGGGATATTCCCAATACCGATCATGGCGCCGGCAGTGGCTTGTCATTTACCGTGCCGGAAAACCTGTTCCAATGCAGTGATGGTCGCTGTGATACCAGTAGTAAGCAGGCCGCCGCAAATGGGGATGATGACTTTGATCCCGATTGGCCCGGGCAATGTGAATTGCTGGAATGGGTGCGGGGGAAATGGGATTGGAATGGCGGCTCTTACTGGGCGAAACGGCTGCGCACCGAGCAGAGTTGCCGGGCTGCAAACCGCTGTCGTCAGGGCGGGGCTTGTTACCGCTGGTCAAACACTCGCGACATCGGCCAGTGTGAGCATTTATGGCGTAATTGGCGCGGTCAGTGGAAGTGGTTCAAATTCAGTTATTACACCCGGGAAAAAGCCTGCCGCGATGCCAATCAGTGTAATGGTTATGGCCCGTGCTTCCGTTGGCATGAAGGGCGCCCAGACTAATCCTTACCCTAAGTTGGATTGTCACCAACGTGATGGGTCAAAAGGATGGGACGGAAGGGGTAATGAGAAAAGGATAATGAGAAAGGGATAAAAGCCTGATAAGGGCGGGGGAGACTAAAATAAACTTCCCTGCCTTGCATGGTGGGCATCTATGGCCTGTGGGTTTTCAACCTGTTGATAATGGTCGACCCAGACCATGTTGCTGCGTGGAAATTCCTTTTTCAGTACTTTTTTGGCCATTTTCTGTGTCGCGGATAGGTCCCCTAGGTAAGACCCATGTATAAAGCCGGTTTCAAGCAGTTGAAATTGGTTGGGTGCAAGGCAATAGATGATAAAGCCCCGATCTTTTTTATAGGTTCTAAATTGCATCGCGTCCTTGGGCTGCATGTTATCTAACTCGGTGGCAATCAAGGGCAAAATATTGGAGATATGGATCATCGCTCAGTCGCTCCATTTAGCTATCCATCAAAGGGATGGTGCGACAGCTATCTTATCTGCCGCACCGCCGTATGCAATTTTATGCCGATGAATTTTGCGTAAGGTCTGTTAGTGGGCAATGCCAAAGCCATATTGAGTAAAGACTTGCTGTGCTGCCGGAGTTTGCAGGTAATGGTAAAAATCGGTGGCGGCAGCAGAAGGGGTGGCACCAATTAAAGTCATTGGATATTGAATTGGCTGGTGGCTGTCTTGAGGGAAAGTCGCAACAATTTTCACCGCTTTTGCACTCTTGGCATCTGTGTCATAAACAATGCCAAGGGCTGATTCTTTACTTTCGACAAGTGCCACCGCTTTACGCACATTGGCGGCATAAGCCAGTTCTGGTTTAGCTTGTTGCCACAAATCAAAATGTTGCAGTGCCTGTTGGGCATAGCGTCCCGCTGGGGCATGCTCGGGATCGCAGACTGCCATTTTGCTGCCGTGCAGCGCGGCGCGAAGATCCCATTTGGCTGATAAATCAACCTGCTGTAGTGGGCTGTTCTTGGGCGCGATCATCACCAGATTCGCTGTCAGCAACGTAACCGGCGTTTTTGGGGTAACGGCATGGTTATCGATCAGGTATTTCATCCATTTCTGGTTAGCTGACAGATAAATTTGTGCTGGGGCACCTTGTACTATTTGGCGGGCTAATGAAGCTGCACAGGCAAAGGAAAACTCGACCTTGGTGTCATGGGTTTTGTCATATGTCTGTCCTAGCTCTGTCAGGGCGTTGGTCAGCGCCGGTGGTGCAAAAACTAACACCTTTTCGGTTGCTTGCGCCTGAATTGTGCCAGCCAGCAGCAGGGCTGCGGTAAACAGGGTGCGGGAAAAACCTTTTGTGAATAGGGTCATGGTCAGTTTCCTTGTGGTGCAGCCCGAAAGAGCCGCTGTCAGACAGGGGTAAAACACGCGTTATATACATTAATATATATCGATTGGGCAAGGTGTTTACCCCAGAGCTATGACTCCGACCGTATTTTTAGCGCAATTTACCCTTTGGCTCAGGGGGTATAGGGACCTGTAGCGACGCTTTAGCGCTTTTGCTGCGCCGATTGCATTTTCAGCCAGAATGTCTGCTGACAGCGGTTATAAAACTGCTTGCTAGCGGGATGAATGTTCAGCCCTGCACTGTCGCCGATATGATAGCTGATCCAGCATTCAGGGCAGCTTTGTAGTGAATCTGCTGTGGCCGGATCTTCCTGCTCGATTTGGCAGCGTACCGTCACCCCATTGTTGAAGTGGTACAGGGTGTCGGTTTCGGTCAGGCTACCGATACTGTCAGTGTGGCACTGCTGTTGTTGCTGTTGATGGTCAATACTGACCACAGAGGGTAATTGATTGATGGCACTGATATAGCTGTAGAGTTGATTCATTTTGTGTACTGTTTTGGCTTGCGGTATGACGCTGTGAATTGTTTATCGATGTGCATGAATATTGTCCCCAGCAGATCAGGCATCGACAGATGAGCCCCGTTCTGCTGGTGGAGATTATATATGGGTTGGTGTCAGTCCAGATACGCTTCTGTCCAGCGTTCATTTTTCAGGTAAGTCACCATATTCTCGAGGAAGGCTTCAAAATCACTGGCGACTAGGCATTTCACATCCTCATCAATGCCGCAGGATATTATCTGTCCCTGTGTGCCACGGATATCAGGATCAAAGTCCAGCGCCATAAAGTTGCCACTGCCATCATCGGTAACGGGGATCCAGTGGGGATTGGTGTATAAAGGCTTGATGACGCCCACAGGGTCTGACTCCATTAAACCACGGTTTTCTTGGTTTAATGCTTCATCGTCCAAATTTAACCAGTGATCCCAGCATTGTTTGATCCCATCAATTGATAGCAGGCGTGCCCCAAAGGCAATGCCTAGAGCATCATGCTGCTGACCATTATAAACCGCCAGTAGATTTTTAACGCTTTGCGGCAGAGTTTGGCCAAGGTGCTGCTCCAGCCCGCTAATTTCATCGTTGCTGGCGCCGGGGTTGAGTTTAGCTGCGGTCAAAATACCAAGTTCGGTAAGGGTTGCCGTGATCAGTTCAATATTGTGATCCATTTATCTGTCCATTAAGAGTTTGAGTCTGATAACTGTCTGCCACGATTACCGCCGTAATGGGTAATCGTGGTGAAAATACGGGGTGGCCAGTATTACTGCAGGCAGTGATAAAACTGTTGCGCAAGCTCGGAGCCAGCTAATGCTTTCACGGCGCTGGTAGACAGTGCTAATTCCCATTCTGATGCATCAGAAAACCAAATCAGTACCAGTTTATTTTGCTGTTCCAGCCAGTCAAACTCGCCAGCTTTATCTAGCTCTTGCAGGGCTTGCAGCATGGCGTTGAAGAGTTTCTCAATGTGGGTTTGCCAAAATTGCAGTACATCTTGATTTATCGGATCATCACTTTCCTGATAATAATCATCAAATTCTCGCTGACAACGTTCAAAGGTTTGATGTAACTGATCCAAAATAGCATTTGCTGGTGCGATGCAGGCATTATTGTCTTCATGCAGATGCCATTCATCAGGACAGAACTTATCGTACTCATCGATGGCACGTTCAATGGTATTCATCACGGGATAAAAATGGGGCAGGCCACCACAGCTATATAGGGCATAGCCATAGGGTTTTAGCTGAGGAAATGCTGCCCGGAATTGGCTCATATGGGTGATTACGGCGGTTTTTACCGCTTCTGTCAGGGGTTTTAGATCTTGTTGCATCCAGTCCTGCCAGATGGCACGGCCTTCAAGTTCGTACGCAGTCATTGTCTCTGTCCTGTGTCAGGTTAGGGTTGTGATGCCGTCATGGCTTCCAACCAGCGTTTCAGCAGTAAAGCCCGATGGCGAATCATTGGCGTAATCGCTGCGTCCCTGTCCCCAGCCGCCATGGCAATATACATGGTGCCTTGTTGCATATTCAGCGCTTCAACATAGTGGTTGAAATCCATGGTGCGGTCACGTGATAGCAGCCAAGCCCGTTGGCTTTGGCGCAGGGCTTGCTGGCCGCTTTTATTCAATGTCTGCATCAGCAATTGGTAATAGGTGTTGAGTTCCCTATCCCAAACTTGACTGCCGACAAAGCAGCGAGGTGCTAACGAGCCGCCATAACTGTTATCCAAACATTGCTGGGTATAGTCAGCGATATATTTGTCAAAGGCGGCCGTAGAAGGGTAATCATTTAATCGGTCAAACTGCGCCAGTGGTCGTTCGGTGAATTGCGCAGCATTTGCAGGGATGTTTAACAGCAATAGCAGGGAAAATAATGAAAAGCTGAAAAGAATTTGGGGAAATAACTTGCGCATCAGTGTGTTTGGTAGTGAAAGATGCTGCCAGTGTACCACTCCCCCAAGAGGGGGGTAACGCTGCACCGGCCATTGAGGGCCGGTGTTTAGATTCGATTTAATCTTGGGCGCGCTGTATCTCAATCGCACGATTACGTGCCTGAATTAGCTCTGAATGTTTTAGGTATAACAGATCGGCCATCCGGCGGATGATTTGATCTTCATACTGGCACAGTTTGCCGTCGGCATAGGCCAATTGCCACATAGCCAGTACCAGTTGCTGTTTTTGTTCAATGGAAAAGGCGGCATTAATTTCAGTGGTGAATTCGTACAGTGACGTGGCTTCTTTTTGTCGGCTTCGTGCTTCATCGATCACACTTTGGCTGTCAGTGGCGCTTAATCCCAATGTTTGTTGCATTACCTGTGGTAGCAGGTGTTCTTCTTCTGGCGCCAAGACTTCATCGGCAAATACCACTTCCAGCAGCATACTGGCGGCCGCCAGATTGAGTTGGCGTTGTTTTTCTTCCGGGGATTGGGTTTGCAGGTGCGCGTTCAGGAAATTTTTCAGTTTAGCAAGCATGGGCAGCGGGCTTTGTCTGTTTACGTCATTAAAGGCTAGCATAGGTTGCCGCTGCAATTGAAATGAACAGATGATCATCCGGCTTGGCATGTTGTCAGGCCGGATGATGATGCTGATTTACAGCAAGGCGTTCAGCCCTTGACTCAACAGCGCGACCGCATGGTTGTCAGAGTGTTTTTGCAGATACTCTTTGAGCATATTGATCAGCGGAATGGCTTGTTCTTTGGCAATGCCCAGTTTAGCAAAGGCATCATAGACCATCGCGCCGCCCTGGAAGGATTTCCCCAGATCGCCTGCCTCGGACAACAATCCGGACATGCCGCTGTTTTTATCTAATACGGGCGCCGCAGCCAGCAAAGCGTCTGCCCCAGGGATATCTTTGCTCAACGATTGGAATTTCTGCTCACCCAGAGTGGATTTAGTCAGACTCAGTATTGTGCCCAGACCACCTTGCGCCTGTTCTTGGGTCATACCCAATTTACTCATGGTGTCTTTCACCAGTGGGTTATGGGCTAAGGCATCGCTGGCAACGGCTGACAGAGATGGTGTCTGTTGCTGAGCCGCAGGCTCACTTTTTGGCATAAACAGATCGGTAAACCAGTTAGCCTGTGCTGGCACGGCCACGGCGGAGGCAGCCAGCAGGGCTGCGATACTGATAGTTCTTTTCATAGTTTCCCGGTAATGCAGGTAGTTAAGTTCTAAGGCATATTCTATTGCTTCAACAAACCGCTTGCACATGTTTCTGCGCGTATCATCTTGCTCTGGGCTGCAACCCAGTGCAAGGGATAGGGAATTTGGGTATTCTTACTGCCTGTTGTTCAGTATTAATTCATTTTTGGGAAAGCCATGTCTTTGTCCTCTGTATTCAGCGAAGCGTTCTACTTTTTCCGTAACCACCTCCGCCAGCTTGCCCTGCTGACCTTACCATTTATTGTGGTACAGCTAGGGATCCAATATTGGCTAGGGGGGCAGTTTCAAGCGATTGATCAGAATAATCCAGCATTTCACACCAGCCATATGATCGCCGTGATGGTCGTCTTACTGGTGTTTTCTTGGTTTATTGCTGCATTGACTTTGTTTTTGGAATGGCGCTCCCAGGGGTACTCTCCTCGAAATGGCCAGGTTCTGGTTGGTAGTTTGAAATTTGTGCCACCGCTATTGTTGGCCGGGGTATTTTCAGCACTGTTGATCGTTGCGCCAAGTATGCTGAGCGCCGCCTTTGGGCCGCTGTGGATCATCGGTTTGGTGTTGAGTATTTATCTTTTTGCCAGACTGGCTTACGTCAATTTTATGGTGGTCACTGAACGCCTGACCCCATTTGAAGCCATAAAAGCCAGCTTCAGATTTGCCAACGGCACTCTAGTACTGAAGACCATGCTGGTCCTGCTGGTGTATCTGCCGATTTTGCAGTTTGGCGGTTTGCTGATTAAGTTGGCATCTGCTGCTGGTGCGCCATTGCAGTTTGTGGTGGAAGTGCTGATTGCTTTTATTGGTCTGTTCGTCAACATTGCGCTGTTCCGCCTGTATATGGTGAACCGTAAGCGTGCTGAGGCCGTACAGGGATAACCCCATGACTGATACTGACTTTGTCCGTGATTTAGTGCCTGAACTACTGGCTGATTATCAAGATGCCAAAGGCTATGCGGCCGATGTGCCGACCCAGTCGCTATTGCATATTCGCGCTCTCGCGCATCGGCTAACCCGCAGATTGGCGGCGGATAGGGTCAGTTTCACCAGTCCTAATTTGTATGAGCGCATTGAACAGCTCAACCAGCAGCGTCTTATCGATGTGCCTACGGCCCGGGCGCTGCATAAACTCCGGGGGCATGGCAACCGTGGCGCCCATCCGGAAAAATACCATCTGACCAAATCCCAGTTACAAACCCTGGCACAGAAGGCAATTCGAGATTGCCTCTCGTTGTTGGAGCATTTGTATTACAAATGGCATCGTAAACCGGCACCGACCTATGAGTTTGAGCAGGCCGCGGCTTTGTCGGCAAAAGAGCTGTGTTACCGGGCCGTGATGCAGGATGATGCCGAAGCGAGGTACTTAGTTGGTATGTCGCTGAAAGCCAAGGCGCTGATGGAACTGGAGCAGGAGCAAGCACAGGCATTAGACGAGGAAGACAGAGCGCCACAGAGCCATTCTGCGGCGACTTTCAGTCAGGCGGCATATTGGTTTGAGCTGGCCGCCCCTGCCCACCATGGTGCCTTATTTGAACATGGGGTGGCGTTACTGCACGGTTATCGTGGTCAGGCGGAACCGGCTGCGGGGGAAGCATTAATTGCTGAAGCGGCAGGTTACCGATTACCGGCGGCTCAGGCCTTGCTGGGATATTTCTATCTGGTCGGCGGGCACAGTATTTCCGCAGATGAATTGCAGGCAGAAAAGTATCTGACCCAAGCGGCAGAGGCGGGTAACAGTGAGGCCATGTCTAATCTCGGGGTACTGTGGTATCAGCGTGGTGAGCTGGATAAGGCATTTGGATGGATTTCTCGCGCAGCCCGTAGCGGTTTTGCCAATGCTCAATACCATTTGGCGTTGATGTTAGCGCAGGGCGAAGGCTGTGATGCCGATACCGCCGCCAGTGAACACTGGTTGGCCGAGGCCGCAGAACATGGTCAGCTGGATGCCATGTTGGAACGGGCGCGGCATATGCTCAATGATGAACAGGCATTTGGCAGTGATCTGTCCGAGGCGGAAAATTATCTGCGTCAGGTGATCCGCTTTGGCCACAGTGTGCCAGCCATGCTAGAGCTGAGTATTGCGCTAGCCGATGGCATGTTGGGGCGAATTGATGTTGTTGGTGCTGCGGCATTGCTGAAGTTGGCGCGCAGTTTAGCTGATGACGAGCAGTTGGCAGTCATCCGCCCTTTGTGGGCATCGTTGTTAGAGCAGATCCAGCGGGTGACTCCTCTGAGCCAAGATCCCGGCGAGCAAAAATCGCTGCGCCGAGCCCAAGAACTGCTGAGTGAAGATTAGTACTGACCGTTATCGTATACCTGCCCCACATGAGGACGCGGTTTGAAGTGGTCTTTTTCTAAAATACTATTGTGATGTTCAGCAGCCGGATCTGGCTGATTAACAGTATCGCCTTGTGGGGCACCACGATTTTGGCGACGCTGGTATTGTTTCACCTGATAACTGACATACAGTCGGGCTGCAACCATGATGGTTAAAATCATCAGGGCACCAAATAACAGTACAAATGGCAGGGCGATAAATGCTGCTGCCAGCAGAGCACCTGTTGCTACAAGTGCGATAAAACGTTGAAGTCCGGGGATATTTTTCATTTGTAACTTAACAGTACGGTACATATGTCATTCCTCATTAACTTTTTGTTAGTTTGCCCTGAGGAATCGGGGAAAGCGAATGAAGTATTTTTCATCCACTTTGGGCGTAAATTAGGCAGATGATGCCGTAGACAATCCTCTGCCGATAGGATTATAACGAAGTCATTTGCCCGGTATAAAGGATAAAGTGGCGCAGCAGCAAGACGCCCAACAAACTCATGGATGCTGTGGCGGCCACATAGCTGAAGCGGCGTTGGGCAGAGGCGGTCATAAACAGGTTCATTGCCAGTGGCAGTGATAGCCCCAGCCCGATAATCCCTCCCCAGAACACCCAGCCCCAGAACCCTGGCCCTAACGCATTCCACGCTGCCACTTGTCGTTGACCACCACTGAGCACCAAGCCGGCAAAGAAGGTGAATAGCATCACCAGCTCCGTCAGGATCAAGGGGATCTCTATCTTATGGATAAATTTGACTTCCCGGCTGTCAGCTTGCCCTTTGAGTAATACGCCCAGCAACAGGGCTCCGGCCGCCCCGGATGACAGACCTGAGATAAGGAATAACAGTGGCAGAACCGGATTATTTAACAAGGGGTAGCCCGGCAATGCTGACAATAAAAAGCCCGTATAGGCCCCCAGTGCTAAAGACAGAATCATGGTGAGTCCGGTGATGCCGGCTTCATAGCGGGTGAGTTGTTGCAGCAATCGCTCAGCCAATGGCAGCCGGGTAGATAGCCAAGCTGACAGGGGCACCGCAAAGACAATGGCTATCCAGGCAAACATAAACAGCTGGAATACCAGCAGCACCATTACCCCCAGCGACATAACCGACAGCGGATTGTAGAACACCAGAATTTTCCAGAAATCCAGCGGCTTGGTCAGATCAATCACTAAAATGCCCAATCCGGCCCAGATTGTTAACGGGGCGATAATACAGGCCGCAATTACAAAACTTGAATGGTGGGCATGCTGTTTCAAACAGAAGTATTTCAGCAAGATGGCAAAGAAAATTGCCCCGGCTGACATACCGGCCAGAAACAGATAAATGGCGATAGGCCAATGCCATACCAGCCCGTCAAAATGAAATGGACTCATAATATGACCTCCCCGCTGGGGGCGCGGATTTTAAATAATTTCGGCCGGGTACCGAGAGATACTTTATCCCTGTCCACCGCATTGTGTTTTATCAGGCGGGTGATGGGGGCCAGTTGGTTGCTGATATCACCAAAGATCAGTGCTTTGGTGGGACAAGCGCTGACACAGGCGGGTTGTTGCCCGTGCTGTAAGCGGCTGTCAGCGCAGAAGTCACATTTATCCGCTGCCCGGGTTACCGGGTGGATAAAGCGAACCTTGTATGGGCAGGCTGCAATACAGTACTGACAGCCAACACATTTCCAGTCATCAACTTTCACAATACCCGTTTGCGCATCGATATAGGCCGCCCCGGTTGGGCAAACAGTGACACAGGGGGCATTTTCACACTGCTGACAAGATTGACGGGAAAAGTGGTAGCGCCGGTTAGGATATTCGCCAAACGGGCCGCTTCTGACCATCGTCAGGCGGGTGACATCCGCGGGAACCTGATTGGCTTCGCGGCAGGCCAGTGTGCATGCATCACAGCCAATGCACAGGGTTTCATCGTGCAGCAGAGCATATTTGACCTTGCTTGCTTGAGGTTCGCGGGCTGTGGCTAGCCGAGTCTGATATAGGCTGATGCCAGCCAATATGGCACCGGCACCTTGCAAAAAAAGACGTTTGCTTTTGTCCATGATTCAATCCTATTGGCTGCGGTGGCACTCGCTGCACAGGGCGACTCTGTCGGTCGGGGTCAATGTCCGCATAGGATCCTGCGCTAAGTGCAATTGATGGCAACTACTGCAGCTGACACCGAGGATATGCACATCATGGGTCCATTCAGATTCCCCGAGAGAACGGGGATCATGACAATTGAGACAGGGGGTTATTTGTGCCTGCAATGTGCTGGCTGGATCATTAAATTTCACCAGATTGGAGGCTTTTCTCGGGTGCCCCTGTTTTTCTCCGTGACAGTCAATACAGCGGATATCGCTCTGGCCGTGGATACCTTGCATGCTGCCATTGCGTTTATGGCATTTCATACAGGGACTATTATGTATTGCTTGGGCTAGCGGCTTACCTGTTATATCCCCCGCCGATAGCGGCAGGGGAAGTAACAACGCCGCCAATAATGAAGCAGCATAGATGTGCCACATAGTTTGACTCCCCTGTGGCGGATTTAGGCTGTTAGCGCTGTTTTAATTTTGCCGCTATCAAAAGGTGTGTTAGGCGTGATCTGAATATGATTAATATTGAACTGGCTGAATATTTTATGGATAAGAGAGGTTTTTTCTTGATCCTGCTCGTCGGTAATGACTAATTTAATTTCGCTTGAATCATGGTCAACAACAACATAATTAATAGTGCAGTTGTGTAAAACGGATTTAAGCTCTTCATTACCTTGAGCCTCAACTAATTCATCCATTTTTAAGCCATAGAGTACATCATAGCGACCACCTGAAATTGCATTCAGGTCATGAATGTAATTCAGTACTTGCTTATTGCAAAATTGAGGTTTATTGATAATGTTAATGCTTCCTGTATCCATATTGTTTTCTTTTTTGAAAAACTTAATGCAGGTTAAAATAAAAGAAATCGTGACGAAGGGAACAATAAGAAACAGTACAGAATAGATAAAAGCATAGCTGGCGATGACTGATGTGTTCATAGGGCTTCTCCGGGTTGTTGTAGTTATCTTTCCCTATCTGGTTTAATACCATACCTCATTGAAATTTAATATTTCCCGTGTAGATAGCTTGAAATAACGCTAACTTTCATTTCGGTTAAATATTCCATATTGATTTCTCAATTTTAAATACTGGTTTTTTATTTTTATAAATAAAAACAAGATTTCTGATTTTGGGAACTAAGATTTGTTGTTTTAGTGCATTAAGGTTTATTAGTGAATGCTTTTAAATCAGGATTGTTTATTAGTGTTTTTTATTGATATATAGTATTTCTTGTTTAGAATGTCTTTTGGGGGAGCAGGCCAAGAAAGGAACTCGTTATGGCTAGAGAGATAGATTTTGAAAGGATAGATTTGCTGAGTTTAAATATATTTGTTCTATTATATGAAAATAAATCAGCAACTATTACATCAAAAGCTTTAAAAATTCCTGCGCCTAAAATTAGCCGTTGCTTAAAACAGTTGCGGGAAACCTTTGGCAATGATCTTTTTGTCCGTCACCGTTATGGTATGCACCCCAATGAGTTTGCTGAGCAGATTTATCCGCTTGCGAGACATATCGTCGACACTGCCAGCGGCTTTAGCCGCTTAGATCCCACCTGCCGCCCTCCTAAGCCTGAGTACCCTATTGCGATTCCCGATGCAATCAGCTGCAGCATGATGAAGCCTCTGATGCAGATAGTGCAAAATAAAACCCACCCGATCAGCATCTCTCTGGAGTTATGGAGTGCAACGGCAATTCAACAAGTATTAAATGGCGATCTTAGCTTTGCGGTATTGTGCCATTACGCCGATGAAGCCTTGCAGGGATATAGTGATAAATTGGAATTTGTGCCGATCAAAACCATGGGGAATTTGTACCTCCTGTCCCGTGCCGGTCACCCGGTGTTGAATTCAGAGTTGGGATTTGAGCAGATTGCCCAGTATCCCTTTATTTACACTGAGTTCGGTAAGCCGGAAGAAAAAACCAGCGTATTCCAACGGTTTTGTATGGCAGAAGGGATTGCGCTGCATACAGAAATCACGATTCGTAATGTGGCAACCCTGATCGATTATCTGCTGGGATCTGATTCTCTGGCGTTAACTTCATACAGTTCTTTATATGACAAATTTTCCGATATTCCCGGACTGCATGCCTGCCGATTATCAGCCCGGGAAGTCAGTCGCCTAACCGATAAATTTCCAACCTCTAATCTGTATCTGGTGCGGCGAAAAGAGGAGCGAGAGCCTCAGTTAGACTGGTTAGCCGATGAGGTTTGCTCACTGATTGCCAGTTCATTGGACTGAGCCCCCAGTACCTGCTCCACCTTGGCCAGAATGGTATGTTTGACCCATTGATGGCCGGGTTCGTCATTGTTGCGACTGTGCCACAGTAAGACATATACCAGTGGGGAAAAATCCAGCGGCAAGGGAAGTGTGGCCAGTGGATAGAGCTTACTGGCATGTCGGGCAAAGCTGGCAGGCAAGGTAAATATCAGATCACTGTGAGCACAGATACTGGCCGCCCCATAAAAATCCGGCACAGTGGCACTGAGGTGTCGTCGCTGTCCCGATTGGGCTAAATGGTAATCCAAAGCCCACCAGTCATTCCCTTCGCAGCGCACCTGCACATGACTCAGCGACAGATAGTAATCCAGATGCCAAAATCCAGCATCCCGGGCTTGTAGCGCCGGGTGTCCCTGACGAACCAAGCAAACTTGGCGATCTTGGTACAGGGTTTTATGGGCGATACCCTCAGGCAAATTAGTGACCTTAAATTCAGATTGAGGATGCAAATCCCGCCCGGCAATGGCGAAATCTAACTGGCCTTGCAGTAGATCCTGCATGGAGTGTTCATTCCACAGATAACTGTTAAGCCGAATATTGGGCGCGGCTGTTAACAGTGGGCCGATAAAATGGGGGATCAGCGTTTCATAGGCACTTTCCACCATAGCAAAGGAAAATTCCCGTTCGCTGGAGGCGGGGACAAAGCCGGGTGGCTGGGTCAGTTGATACAGGGATTCAAGCATATCCGGTAACCGTACCGCTAACTGCAGGGCGTGGGCGGTAGGCTTAAGCCCCCGGGCGGTGCGGACAAACAACGGATCGCCCAGTGCATCACGTAGTCGGTTGAGACTTTTACTGAGAGCTGATTGGGTCAGATGCAAGCGACGGGCTGCTCGGGTCACATTCTGCTCTTCCAGCAGTACCTGCAGGATCACCAGTAAGTTGAGGTCAATGCGCAATAAATTATCCAGTTTCACATGATATTCCTGTAGGGAAATTCTCTCTGGAATATATATCATTTCTGCTCATACCTCATCCGGCGTAAAATACTCGCTGTAACACCCTTCCTTCTTTTTTTGTTTTACCTGAGATGATTATGCGACCCGGATTATTGCCGCTGCTGATGCTGATGGTGCTATTTAGCCCATTGGCGATTGATATATACCTGCCTTCCATGCCTGCGATGGCGAAAGATTTTTCGGTTTCGGCCAGTGAAGTGCAGTCCACCATTGCCCTGTTTTTGTTTGCGATGGGGGTGGGGCAGATAGTGATTGGGCCGCTGACAGACAGATTCGGTCGCCGACCAGTGGTTTTGGCTGGTGTCGTACTGTATACCCTGTCTAGTGCTCTGGCTGCTTTGGCGCAGGATTTTGCTGTTATGCAGTGGGCTCGCGTGTTGCAAGGGCTAGCCGCTTGCGCGTCCTCTATTGTGGTATTCAGTGCTGTACGTGACTGCTACAGCCCGAAAGAAAGCAGTAAAATTTACAGCTATCTTAATGGCGCTATTTGTGTGGTGCCGGCTTTGGCCCCGACTTTGGGCGGTTTGTTGGCGTTGCAGTTTGGTTGGCGCTCCAACTTTATGTTTATGTCTATCTTTGGCTTGATCATGCTGCTGGTCATTACCTTGCGTTTTCAAGAAACTCGGCCGGCTGATACTGACACTTCTGGCCCGCTATACCGTTGGGGCCGTTACCGGCCGGTATTGGCGAACAGTCACTTTATGTTTTATGCCCTGACCTGTATGGCCGCCATGGGCGCGATTCTCAGTTATGTGTCTTATTCATCTGTGTGGTTGATTGATCATTTGGGGATGAATGAACTGAGTTTTACGGCGCTGTTCGGCCTTAATGCCTGTATCAATATTGCGGCTTGTTTTACCGCTCCGCAGGTGATCCGCCGTCTGGGGAATCGCCGCACTGTGATGGTCGCCCAGGGGCTGATGTTAGTCGCCGGGTTATTAGAGTTGGCGCTGTACTATATTGCTGGCCATCAAGGCTTGATTGGTGCCTTGTGCTATATGCTGCCGATGATGCTGTTGTGTGCCGGTTTTGCTCTGCTACTTGGCCCTGCCACCTCTATGGCATTGGCACCTTTTGGTGACCGTGCTGGGACTGCTGCGGCTATGTTAGGTTGTATTCAGATGAGTGGCGCGTCAGTGATGGCGGCGCTGCTGCAACAAACCAGTTTGCCTGCGCCGGAGGCTGTTGGCTTGATGATGGTGATTATGGCAGTGATTTTTTTGGCGATTATGATGCTGAAACGTTTTGCCCACTGGCACAGTGAACCATCACTCAATTAAATCAGCTAACTGATTGATGAGATAATTATCTTTCTTATTGCTCCAATGGCTGCCTAAAGGCGGCCATTGTTGTTTCTAGGGTCTGTTGACCTTTCGAGTTTGTTTTTGCAGCGATTTGAGGGTTCTTTATACAAGGCAGAGGCTTTGATGGGTAGTTTTGCTACCTGATAAGCCGATAACGCAGTAGAAAGGAGCCTCAAACGCTGCCCGCAGGGTTCGGCTAAAAGCGTTTTACTCTTTGTTGAGCGGTTTTTGCTTAGAATAACTAGGCGGCAAACCACTCGCCGCGATTAAAACGCTTTTATCTCGAACAAAATTTAATCACGAAACGTCAACAGACCCTAGGGGCTGGGGTTAGTGGCGAAGATAATGCTGCAGCGAGTGTGATTGAATTTTCCTGGGAAATCCCGGGCGAGCAGATGCTGTGGCTGGTATACTGCCCGTCTGTACACCGCTTTGATAATTCCCATGAGTAAACGCCGTCACTGCCTGGCTTGTGACTATCCGGAAAATGCCTGTTTATGTGCCCATATTGACCCCATCGTCAGTCAGACTCAGGTGGTCATTTTGCAACATCCAGCAGAAGCTAAACATGCTAAAAACAGTGTGCGATTGTTGCGCCGGGTATTACCGCAGGCGCAGGTTTATTTAGGGGAAAGTGCCGATGATTTTGCCGCGATTCGAGCTGAGCTCAGCCAGCGTGACAGGGTTTATCTTTTGTATCCATCAGCGCAGAGCGAGCCGGCTGCATCAGTGACGGCATGCTGTGATGACCAGGGGCCACTAACACTGGTTTTATTGGATGCAACTTGGCGCAAGGCGCTGAAAATGTTCAAGCTCAATCCTTGGTTGCAACAATTGCCAGCGCTGCATCTTGGGGAGGAGATACAAGGGCGTTACACTATCCGTAAGGCCAGTCGGCCAGATAGCTTATCAACCTTGGAAGCAACGGCTTACTGTTTGGCCCAGTTGGAACCTGCTTTGTCAGTTGCTCCGTTATTCCGAGCCTTTGATGCACTGATTGAGCACAGGTTGGCGGCAATGCCAGCGTTAGTACGCCAGCGCTATTCAACGTCTTAATTATCTAAGCGTATTGATTATGGCAAGGTAGGAAAAGATGCCTACATTTGGCATGACTGATGTTTATCACACATTACCTAATGTTTTTTTGATACATAGTTAATGTTCATTGAGCAGGGACAGGATTTAATCGTATAACTAGCCACTTCGGCTGGGATGTAACCAACAGGTTTTTCAGTGTGAATCAGCTTTTCTCCTCGGTTAATCGAACCGGTAAATATGCCTTGCTGTTTGCCAGCTTGATGGCATTTTTTCTCTCATTTGTCTGCGTATTCAGTTATGCCTACTGGAAAGTAGCCAACGAGGTGAAGCAAGATGCCAAGCATATCCTCAATTTTACCGAGCATGAGATTGATGATGCCATCATAAATGTGAAGCAGTTGGATAAGCTGGATTTCCACACATGCGATGCTCAGGGTCAGCACCTATTACGGCAATACCTGTACCAGCACTTAAATGGTGGGTTGTTTTTGATGCGCCGTTTAGATGGTAAGCCTTGGTTGTATTGCTCATTAATGGGGCCAGTGCGTTTTGATGTGCCGCCCAATCAGCATGCCCATTATGTTGCCCTCCCGGGGCGGGACAAGATGATTTTGACTATGGCGACCTACCATAGGCATGGGCGTAAGCAGTCCAGTTTGTTTTTGGCTTATTTTGGGCGAGAAAACATTAGCACGGTGAGAATGCCCAAAGCGGAAAGCTATTCGTTTTTCCAACCCTCATCTATGGCCAGTAGAAAAATTGAATTGCGGCTAACTAATGGGGACGAGGTGTTCTCCATTGGGCAGTTTGATGATAGCGATGCCCGTCATATTATTACTTACAGTTACCGCTACCCAATTTATATCCGCTCTGCATTGGATATGCAGCGGGTATATAAAACGGCCTGGCATTTGGGGATTTTATTCCTGCCGGTTTATACCATCTTTTTTGTGCTGTGTTTTTACCTGATTAAAGCCATCTTCAAAGCCCGGCTCAGTATGGGCTTCCAGCTGTACAGGGCGGCTAAAAATAAAGAATTAAAGGCGTTTTATCAGCCGATCGTCGATGTCTCTACCGGGCAGGTTATTGCCGCAGAAGCATTGATCCGCTGGATAAAAGAAGATGGCACAATAGAAAAACCCGGACGCTTTATCAGTGAGCTAGAACAAAGTGAGCTGATCACCGAGGTGACGCTGGATATACTGGAGCGTATGCCAAAGGATTTAGCTGAGATTTTAGCCCAGGCGGATAATTTCCGCTGCAGCATTAATTTGGTGCCAGAGCATCTGGAAAATGATGAGTTTGTTGACCATTTGGAACGTTTGGCCCGGGATGGGTTCCCTTGTCATCAATTGGCATTGGAAATAACAGAGCGCTTGCCGCTGCGGGATTTAGCCAAGGCGCAGGCAACGATTGCCCGTTTCCGGGCATTAGGTATCTGCGTGGAGTTGGATGATGCCGGTACTGGCTATGGCGGCGCATCGTATCTGCAGGAATTGCATATCGATGTTATGAAAATCGACAAATTGTTTGTCGATACCTTGATGTTTTCTGCCAATAAAAGCCAAGTGTTGGATGCCTATCTGCAAATGGCCCGTACTCTGAATCTGGAAATTATTGCTGAAGGGGTGGAAACCCAAGCTCAATCCCAGGCCCTTCTGGAAAAAGGCGTATGTTTCCAACAAGGGTATCTCTATGCCAAGCCATTAGCAGCCAAAGATTTTGTCCTATTCTGGCAACAAAACTGTTTTAATAATCGTTGTCGTATTTTTGATGGTATCCAAGGACGGGATGATGATCAGCTACCGCACGCGCCGCATTCGTTATCAGACATGCTTTAAGTGTTTTAGTACCGCCATTATCTCTGTGGTTGTGTTAACGTCTGGATTGTCAGTTGGCTATGCTGCTGACACATCTCAGAACCGTCATGGCGGTGAGGCGCAGCCATGGCAGTCTGAGCAGTTACAGGAGCAACTGCAAAAAGCCCGTCAGGCAGCGCAGGCCACTGTTAGGCGGGAGCAGAAAGTGCTGTCCCGCCAGCAGGCACCGACTCATTCAAAAAGGGCGTGGCAGTCGCAGCAGCAGGATAAAGCCAGATTGCAATTTCAACAGCGAGCCGATCGGGAGCAGCGCTATTTGCGTCAGGCAAAACAGGCCGCGCAGCAACAAAACAAAATCGCGCCTCGCACCGGTCATCCCGAGCCAGTCAGCACCAGTCAACAACATTGATCCCTGTTTAACCCTGAGTTTACCGCCGCTTTTGGCAGCGGCTGATAGATTTTTTTGGAGGAGCCGTGTCCCGTCCATCCCCCTGTCCATTATGTCACTATGCGACCTTAAAGCCTTTTGCTGAAGATAAGCGCCGCCATTATATGCAGTGTCCCTGTTGTCATCTGGTGAGTGTGCCGCCGCAGTACCATTTAAGTTGCTGTGATGAAAAAGCTGAGTATGACAAGCACGATAACCATGCCGCAGATGCTGGTTATATCCGCTTTTTACGCCGTTGTTGGGATCCTGTATTCGCTTGGTTTCAAGCCCGAGGCGATAACCTGACAACGATTAGCGGCTTAGATTTTGGTTGTGGTGAAGGCGCAGTAATGAGCCGCATTGCTGCGGCTGATGGCATTACGCTGGCTAATTATGATCTCTATTACCATCCTGAGTCGACATTACTACAGCAACAGTATCAGTTGATTCTCATGACGGAGGTTATCGAGCATATTGCTGATGCAGCGGCTTTAGTACGTCAGCTCGATACCATGCTGCTGCCCGATGGCTTGTTAGCCGTGATGACGAAGCGGGTACAGGATAAGAACGCATTTGCCCGTTGGCACTATAAAAATGATCCAACTCATATCTGCTTTTATGCCATGACGACTTTTCAGTGGTTGGCGGATGAGTTGGGTTGGCAGCTTATTCCGGCGGGGACAGATGTGGTGCTTCTGCACAAGCCTAAGGGGTAGTTTTTAGTGATTTATTCTTGTCAGCGCCCTGACAGAAGTGTTCTACACTTATTACTTTGGCTTAGCTAGAGCCAAAGTAATAAGTGCAATAGACAGGGAATGGCGCATGACAGATTTGAATTTGCACCCGACAGGGATGGCGGCTGCTAACGTAACTCCGGCAGGAAATCAGCCGGTGGATTGGATCCATATCCATGAGACAGTCAAATTGCTACTGCTGTCTATGGCTCAGATTGAACTGACCCTGACCGATGGCGATCATAATGTCACCGGACTTGGGCAGCAGTTCACCGAAATGGCAGAGCATCTGCGCAAGATGAACCACCATCTACAGAGTGAACCAGATACTCCAACAGAGATCTTGGCCCATGGTCAACAATTGGAGTCGAAAATCAATGAAGGGGTGGTGGCATTTCAGTTTTATGATCGCCTGTCTCAGCGGCTTGAGCATGTGGTCAATGTGTTGGCACTCACAGAAGAAATTCTTAGTGATGAGCAGCGCCGCCTTAAGCCGCAGGCCTGGAAAAATATTCAGACCCAGATAAAAACCAATTACTCCCTCGATTGTGAACGCAAGATGTTTGATTTGGTGATTCAGGGGACGCCACTGCATGAGGCGTTGGAACTGTATCGAACTGACTATATTGAGCCTAACGATGATGTGGAACTTTTCTAAAGCATTGGTGCTGTCTTGGTTGGTGGCAATGCCGGCAGCAGCAGAGAAAATATCCTTGGCCAGTTTTTGTGAAGCAATGGCTGGGCAGTGGCGTGGTTATTCCGCCATCAGTGATCAGAAAAAACCGAAAAAGGCCCGGGTTGATGGTATGTGTTCCGCCGACCGACGACAGTTGTATATGACGGTGATTCCAGGTGGTTCATCTGCAGCTAGTGAAACTTGGTGGTTTCGCCAGCACGGAAAGGATGTATTGCTGACTTACCATAATGGGAATGATGACCCCAGTACCAGGATATTTACGCTTTATCGCAAACCTCAGGGGTTCTCTTTACTGGGGGAGGGTAAAGTACATAATCGTCCAGCATTGATTCAACTGAGATTCGATAAGCGTCGCAAGGGATGGCAATGGCTGCAACAGGTGCAGTTTCTTGATAGCGACACCGATGGCTTTGTTTTTGTCCGCGGTATTGATATGCAGCCCAAGCCTAGCGGCAACTGATCCATATATACAAGATACCAAAAGGGCTTTACGTAGGAACGCGTAAAGCCCTTTTTGCATCAATGCCGCTCTGTCGTCTGCTACAGGCCGACTGCGCCGGCATAGCCCAATTGTCGCCAGGCTTCATAGCTGATGATAGCAACAGCATTGGATAAATTGAGACTGCGACTATCTGGCACCATAGGAATTTTTAGCCGCTGCTCAGTTGGAGTCGCATTAATAATATCCATTGGCAGGCCACGGGTTTCCGGGCCAAATAACAGCACATCGTCGGCTTGATACTGTAATTCTGAATGGGGGCGGCTGCCCTTGGTGGTGCAGGCCATAATGCGTTTGCCCTGCATGGCAGTTAAAAATGCCGCAAAATCCTTATGCCGGGTGACATGGGCCATATCCCGGTAGTCTAGTCCGGCGCGGCGTAGCTTTTTCTCTTCAAGATCAAAGCCAAGTGGTTCAATCAAATGCAGCTGACAGCCGTTGTTAGCACACAGACGCATAATATTGCCGGTATTGGGAGCGATTTCCGGCTCATAGAGGGCGATATGGAACATAAGGATATATGAATAAATTTTGGTCGCTGGATTATATCAGTTGTGGCCTGAATTGGGGCAACTGTCTGCTTCATTCATCGATTATCAGTATACTTGCTACAGTGGAATACGATGACTTGTTAGATTCAATAACACTACAACTTTGTTACATTAGGCACCATTAAGACGGGCAGCGAAGCACTGGTAGTATGCTTGCTTTATTATTTCATTTTGGGCTAATGTGCAGCAGCTGTTTTATTTTATTGCAATTGATGCATATCAATTAGATTAATTTAGTTTTTACTGAAATAACCTTGCTGGTAAAGATAATTCGGTATTAGACTAATGCAAGTTTTAAAGTTGGATAATATTTTCTGTGTCATCATATGATGACGAGAAATATTATTTCCCCTGGCGTTAAGAGAGTTTATTTATGGTAAAAGCTATCGTGCTGACTCAGCAGGAAAAAAAGACCATCGCTGAAATCACTTCCCTGGATATTGCCAATTTACCTGAAGGTGAAGTTCTGGTTGATGTTGCCTGCAGTTCATTGAACTACAAAGATGGCCTGGCCGTGACCGGAGCCGGTCGGGTTGTGACCCGTTTCCCTATGGTTCCAGGTATTGACTGCGCCGGTACGGTACTGGAGTCCAGTGATGCTCGCTATCAGCCAGGGGATAAAGTATTGCTGACTGGCTGGGGTGTGGGGGAAGGCCACTGGGGTGGCATGGCAGAAAAAGCCCGCTTTAAAGCGGACTGGTTGGTGCCTATGCCTGCCGATTGTGATGAAGTTAAAGCCATGCAGATCGGCACCGCAGGTTTGACCGCCATGCTGTGTGTGGATGCCTTGGTTGAAGGCGGTGTGAAGCCAGAAGATGGCCCTGTGCTGGTAACTGGTGCCAGTGGTGGAGTGGGCTCTGTTGCTGTGACGCTATTGGCAAAACTGGGTTATCACGTGGTGGCGAGCAGTGGTCGTGTTGAGCAAAACGGTGAATTACTGAAATCCCTTGGTGCCGCTGAAGTATTAGATCGCAGTGAGCTGGATCGGGAAGCGCGTCCGTTGGACAAACAGCTCTGGGCTGGCTTAGTGGATACTGTTGGTAACAAGGTATTGGCAACAGCGTTGTCCCAGATGAAATATGGCGCTGTGGCCGCAGCTTGTGGTTTGGCGGGCGGTTTTGCCCTGCCAACAACGGTAATGCCATTTATTCTACGTGGTGTTCGTCTGCAGGGTGTAGATTCAGTCTATTGCCCATTTGAACAGCGTAAAGCCGCTTGGGATCGGGTATTGGCGCTGCTGCCGGAAAGTTTTTACCAGCAAGCGTGTGAAACTATTGGTCTAGAGCAAGTTCCTGAGTATGCTGCCAATATTATCAAGGGACAGGTTACTGGCCGAGTATTAGTAAAGCTGTAATTGTACTTTTTCCCCATTGATAAAAAAGCCGGACCTTGTTCCGGCTTTTTTATATTTATATTTGTGCTATTACTATTTCCGCAGACACGCGATATTCAATACTATTGATATTGAATATCTCTAATTCCCATAATATTGAACGTGATGAATATTCAATTAATATGCGCGAGTTAATATTTTGGAATCAATTCCAAAATAGTATTTTTACCACAATAATATGAATTAAATTAACCCGGGTTATGTTAATTTTCTGGCTGTTTTTAAGCTGAGATTATCCATCAGAGATATTATTTAATACATGTTAGGAAATATTTTTATTACATTTGGACTGTGTGGAGATGATGTTTTTTGAATTTCTCTGCTATGTTTTCGCCTTGTTGAGTCGAGCGCTGATTTACTGTTGTGATGGATAACAGGATTTTCTTCCTTGTGCTTTGTATTGATGAGTTAGAACAATCAAAAGATGACGACTACGAAGTACTCGCTAGGCTCATTGCACCAAGGACTCGAAGGTAAAACAACAGCAAGGTAAGAAATTGAATTTCTGCCGTTATTATTGCTTTTCTTTGTGCATCTTCGCGCCCAATAACATCCCTGTTAAAAAGCCAGTTCGCCAATCCTTGGCTCTCGCTCATAAGCATATGGCTGTGCCATATTCGCCGTGGTGGTAGAGGGGCATGTTTTGTATTGATAAGCTAGAACAATCAAAAGATGGCGACCACGAAGTACTCGCTAGGCTCGTTGCACTAAGGACTCGAAGGTAAAACAACAGCAAGGTAAGGCATTGAGTTTCTGCCGTGCTTATTGCTTTTCTTCGTGTATCTTCGCGCCCAATAACATCCCGGTTAAAAAGCCAGTTCGCCAATCCTTGGCTCTCGCTCATAAGCATATGGCTGTGCCATATTCGCCGTGGTGGTAAAGGGGCGTGTTTTGTATTGATTAGCTAGAACAATCAAAAGATAACGACCACGAAGTACTCGCTAGGCTCGTTGCACCAAGGACTCGAAGGTAAAGCGAAAGCAAGATAGGGCTTATCAATCCATCAGAGGGCATTGTTCGCCTAACAGCTGACTGTTAGCTTTAAACAGATCCCGCAACAGCTTCAGGGCAGCATAGCGCGGTGTCGCCGTCTGTTTGTTGTCGATATCCGTCAGATACACAGCTTCATTAAAAACCGGTAGTTGCGGCAGACCAAATTGTGCCGGATTGAGAATTTGCATGGCATCCGTGATGCGAAATGCTGCCACTGGGGCAATAGCAATATCTTGAGTGACAGCTTCGCACAGTGCCAATGGAGAGGGCGAGGAAAGTACGATATTAAGCGGTGGCTGGTTGATACTGTGGTTGGCAAAGACCTGAGCACGGATAGGGCAGTTTTCCGGATACAGTGCAATAGGCAGTACAGGGCTTTGCAATAATTGGCTGTTGGCTGCCGCTACCCAATGAAAACGGCGTTCAAACAATTTATCGCCATCAGGCTGGGCTTGCCAGTGAGTGGCAATAATCATATCAAAAGTGCCCTGTTTCAGCCGTTTGAATAGATTGCCACTGACATCAGTATCGATAACCAATTTCATTGGGGTAAATTCGCGGATAAATTGCAGTAGTCCAGTGTTGAGATAGCGGCTGATATAATCTGTTGGTACCCCAAGACGCAATGTATGACGCTCAGTATTCCAATGCACCTTATCACTCCCATTTTCCTGCGCCTGTTTATTGCCGCTATACCGCTGCATGACTGCGGCATAGCAATAAAGGGCTTTCCCGGCATCCGTCAGTTGCCAAAGTGGGGTATCGGACTGGATGATTGGCTGACCGAGACGCTGAGACAGTTCGGCCATAGTTTGAGCTGCGGCGCTGCTGTCAGGTAGCGCAGCTAGATTAACTGGCCCGCTAGCTTGGCTGGCGGAGCGGCAAAGATGAAGAAACTGTTCCAGCAGGGGCAGGCAGGTCATAGCAAGAAGGCACTGATTATCGTGTTATGATTATCGCGCAAAAAAACTAGCAGATAAAGTCGCCGCCGGTGGGCTTTACCTTGATGGGATCTGAACACTATGAGCAGCTGGGAACAGCGAGAAGCCTTTCTTATTGCCGCCGCGCAGCGCTGTCTGGAGGGGCACAAAACTTTCGCCTTAACCCGGGCTCAGTTAGTGCATGCCAGTCAGATCTCTCGCGGGACGGTTTATAATCATTTCCCAACCGAAGCAGATTTACCTGTGGCCATTGCCACTGATTGTTACCGCCAGTGGAATATGGCGGCGCAGCGTGACAGTGAAGAGTTTACCGTGCCGCTGGCCTGCTTTCTGTATCACCACAGTCGCCGGCTAAAAACGATGCTGCAACAACGCTGTTTTGTCATTGGCCGCATTATGCCGAATCAAACCTTGCTGACTCAGGCCACAGCCGTGCATGCGGCGGCATTTCGGCACCAATATGATGCCTATGAGCAGTGGAATCGAACGCTGATCCAGCAGATTGGTGAGTTAGAGGGATATGACAGAACTGAGTTAGTGTCGGGCTTTATTCGTGGCACATTGATCAATACGGATGATGCCGGACGGGATTTTGCTGATTTGGCACTTTACCGACAGTTCTGTTATGCCCTGTTGCAGTTATTGGGGCAATCAGAGCAGCGAGTACCGGATGATGCCAAACTACAACAAGTGCTGTTTGCTGAGATGACGCAGTTGGTCAACACGGCAGGCTGATACGAATCATCAAGCCACCCTGTGGTCGGTTGGCGGCACTAATCGTACCTCGGTGGGCTGTAACGGCCGCTTGGGTGATGGCCAGCCCCAGTCCCCAGCCGCCGCTCTCCCTTTCCCTTGCGGTATGGGGACGGTAGAAGGGACGAAAAATGGCTTCCAATTCGCTGGCATCGATCCCGGGGCCATCATCTTCAATCACAATATTGATATGCTTGCCTTGCTGTACTGCGCTGAGCCGAATATGACTGTCGGCATAACGGATAGCATTGCGCAGCAGGTTTTCGATCGCCCGGGACAGGCTGCGGGGATGATGGGGCAGACAGAGATCTTCCGGTAAGATAATGGTTAACTGTTTATGTTGTTGCTCTGCTTCAAATTCAGCATCATCCAACACCTGACTGAGGGTTTCAGCTAGCTCATAGACTTTCATTTTGTCCAAGTCGCGGTTCTTTACCCGGGATAGTTCCAGTAATTCGCTGATCAATAACTCCAGCTGCTCCGCTTCATAACCGATGCGCGACAGCTCTTTTCCCTCCAGCCCCTGTTTGCGGGCTAGTGCTAGCGCCAGTTGTAGTCGGGTCAGCGGGGTACGTAGTTCATGGGATACATCACTGATTAGCCGCTGCTGGCTATGCATGGTCTGTTCAATGGCATCGGCCATGGCATTAAAGGCATTAGCCAGCTGGCCTATCTCATCACCCCGACGACAAGTTTGTTCATTCACCCTGCAGCCCAGTTCACCATTCGCCAGGGCATCGGCGCTTTGTTTTAGTTGCCGCAACGGCTTGCCCAGATGCCAGGCTAGCAGAGCGCAGATCAGCCCAGATAGCGCGATGGCCAGCCCCAACGTCAGCATAATATTGTCGGCTAAAAACAGGAACCAAGGGCGAGGATGGCGCGCCGGTAACCTGCCCCACAAGGCATAATGGTTACCATTGATGGCAAATTGATAGGGGCCGAACATCAGATCATCGCGAAATTGGTGGCTGATAGGGTGGCCAGCCTCTTCGGCCATCAGCATAAAATGGCGCATGGTGCGGGAGTTGCGGCGGCCATTGAGCAACCGTCCCTCTTCATCGGTCAAAAATAACCGCATATGTTTATTGCCACCATGACGGTGGCCCTGCCAGCGCAGCAGTTTTTCCGGATGGGCGGCCGCATTGTCTTGCAACTGTTTGGCGCTGCGGGCGAGTACCTGTTCTAGTTTGGCCGGCAGCGGGGCGCGATCATAGTTTTGCTGTAGCAGAGGCAACAAAGCCACCAGGGCAATAATCAAGGAGCTGCAAAGCCAGAACCCCAGCAGTAGCTTGATAAAAATGCGATTGGCGCTGAAGATGCGTGCCATTAGGGGATCCAGATATAGCCTTTACCCCGCAGGGTTTTCACCCGGGGGCGGCCATCATCCCTTGGCGGCAGTTTCTTGCGCAGATTGGACAGATGCATATCCAGCGAGCGGTCAAACGGCATCAGTTTTTTGCCTAATACCAGCTCGCTGAGCGCCTCTTTGGTCATCAGTTCACCGGCATTATCAGCCAGTGCGCAAAGCAGGCTAAACTCCGTGCTGGTGAGCAACAGTAATTGATCATTGCAGTAGGCTTCTTGGCGGGCTTGATCCAACAGTAAATCCCCATGCCGCAAACCATGAGGGGATTGCAGTTCTTGAATCGTTAGGCCGGAGCGACGGATAATCGCGCGAACCCGGGCAACTAGCTCCCGGTCGTTGAAAGGTTTGGGCAAGTAGTCATCGGCGCCGATTTCCAGCCCCACCACCCGGTCGATTTCATCGCCTTTAGCCGTCAGCATCATGACTGGCGTCTGTTTATGCAGTCGCAGGGCTTTGAGTACCTCAAAACCATTGAGTTTAGGTAGCATTACATCAAGCAGGATCAAATCAAAATCACAGCCCAGCGCCATATCCAGCCCACTTTGGCCATCATGGGCAATGGTGAGCCGAAATCCCTCTAGCTCCAACAGTTGTCCCAGCAGTTCTGACAGCCCTAAATCATCATCGATTAACAGAATCCGGTTCATTTGCATCCTCGCCTGATTATTGCCTGAGCAGTATACATTTTTTCCAGTCAACTGCAGTCAGTGATTGTAAGGCAACGTAAAGATCAGCTGCCTTTACAGAGATTTACCTTAGCTAAACCCTCTCTTACGTTGCGCGCCGTACACTGAACAGCAACTCCTGACCTCCTAGCTTAAAGGTAAATAATATGACGCTCAGAAAGGTAAAAACCCTGACATTGGCCGCTTTGACTGGCCTGACACTCTTTTCTGTACCGGCTTTTGCTGGTCATGGATACCATGGCGGTAATGGTGATAATGGTCATTATCAGCGTGAAGGGCGGGGTTATCATCATGGCGGCCATGGTCATATGGGGCGGCACACAGGATGCGGCATGACTGGACGGGGCCTCTATCGCGGGCTGGATTTGACTGAGGCGCAGCGCAGCGAGATTAAGGCGCTAAAACAAGCGCAGCGCAAGGCATTTAAGGCCGCCCGACCAGATGCCGATGAGCGGCAACATCACCGCCAGCAGTGGCAGACATTGATCACAGCACCACAGTTTGATCAGCAGCAGGCGGAGCAGTTACTGGCGCAACATAACCAGTATCGGCAGCAGCATGCTTTAGCCCGGTTAGAAACCCAGAATAAAATCTTTAACCTGCTGACGCCAGAGCAACAACAGATCGTCAAGCAGCGGATGGAACACTGTCCTAACCGGAGTAAAAAAAGCTGATTTATCCCCCGGGCGATTGGGTTACTATTAGCGCTGAAATTTTATTCTGATAATTACCCTGATTGCTTCTATGACAGACTCTTCCCAATACGATTTTTGGGTCAGACTCGCCAGCCGCGCTTCGGTGGCCACGGCGCTGACCCTGATTGCCATTAAGCTGTTTGCTTGGCTCTACTCTGACTCCGCCAGTATGCTGGCATCCCTTACCGACTCTTTCGCGGATGCACTGGCATCCATTGTCAATCTGCTGGCTCTGCGCTATGCCATTGTCCCGGCTGACAAAGACCACAGATACGGCCATGGCAAAGCAGAGCCTTTAGCGTCACTGGCTCAGTCAGCCTTTATTATGGGCTCAGCGTTATTGCTGCTTATCCATGGTGCTGAACGCTTAGCCGAACCTGAGCCGCTGCAACATGCCGGTATTGGTATTTTGGTTTCTGTGGTGGCGATTGCGCTGACCTTGGGGTTGGTGATACTGCAAAAACGCGCCTTGGCTGCGACCGGTAGCACTGTGGTGGCGGCAGATTCTCTGCATTACAAATCTGATCTGTTCTTAAATGCCGGGGTGTTGTTGGCGTTAGTGCTGGCCCATTACGGTTGGTTATGGGCCGATGGTCTGTTTGCGGTGTTGATTGCAATTTACATTGGTTTTCAGGCAACAGAGCTGGCCTATGACAGTGCCCAGTCGCTGCTGGATAGAGAGTTAGATGTGGATGTACGACAGAAAATTGCGGCCTTAGCGGTTGCCGATCCTCGGGTGCAGGGCTATCACGATTTACGTACCCGCCGCTCCGGGAAGATGATTTTTATCCAGCTGCATCTGGAGCTAGATGGATTGCTGACATTAAATGAAGCCCACGAGATCGCTGACACCACGGAAAAACGTATCCGTGGCGCCTTCGCCAATGCCGAGGTGATCGTGCATCAGGATCCCGTCAATACCCATGATTGAGCTAGTGGCTTAATCCAGCGCTAAATCCTTGAGCTTGCGGGTCAGGGTGTTGCGACCCCAGCCAAGGCATTTGGCCGCGTCTTGTTTATGGCCCTTGGTATGACTGAGGGCACTTTCCAGTAAGATTTTTTCAAATTGCGGCAGCATATCGGTCAGCAAATCGAGTTCACCGGCCTGCAATCTCTGCTCGGCTTCTTGTTGCAGGGCACTTTGCCAGGAATGGGGCGCTGCCGTGGCGCTATTGTGATCGACTTGAGTTTGCGGCTGTAACAGTTCTGGCGGCAGATCCTGAGGCAAAATTTCCTGGCCTGATGCCATCACTGTCAGCCAGCGGCAGGTGTTTTCCAGCTGCCGCACATTACCCGGCCAAGGTAGCTGTTGCAGTTTAACTGCTGTCTCTCGTCCTAAGATTTTTCCTTCTACGCCCATTTCCCGTGCAGCTGATGCAAGAAAATGACTCGCCAACTGGGGAATATCTTCCTGTCGCTGCGCCAGTGGCGGCAAATGTATGCGGATCACATTCAAGCGGTGGAACAGATCCTCCCGAAAATGTCCTGCGGCAACCCGCTGCTCTAAGTCTTGATGGGTCGCGGCAATAATGCGTACATCTACCTGTACCGGCGAATGCCCCCCGACCCGATAAAACTGACCATCGGCCAGCACCCGCAGTAGACGAGTTTGCACGTCCAGTGGCATATCGCCGATTTCATCGAGAAATAAAGTGCCCCCATTGGCCTGTTCAAAACGGCCTTGGCGCACGGCAGACGCGCCAGTAAACGCGCCCTTTTCATGGCCAAATAGCTCAGATTCAATCAAATCCTTGGGGATAGCGGCCATATTCAGGGCGATAAAAGGCTTATCTCTGCGAGGGCTGTGTTTATGCAGTGCGCCAGCGACCAGTTCTTTGCCGGTACCGGACTGGCCGTTGATCAACACACTGATAGAGGAGCGTGATAGTCGACCGATGGCGCGAAAGACTTCCTGCATTGCCGGGGCTTCACCGATAATCTCTGGGGTTTTTACCTCAGGCTCCGGTGGTTGGGATTGGCTCTGCTCAGTGACATGACTTAATGCCCGTTCCGTCAGGGCGATGGCCTCATCGATATCGAAGGGCTTGGGCAAATATTCAAAGGCCCCGGCCTGATAGGCGCTGACGGCACTGTCTAAATCTGAGTGAGCCGTCATGATGATAACCGGCAGCTGCGGGTAATGCAGTTGCAGTCGCTCCAACAGCGTCAGCCCATCTGTCCCCGGCATACGGATATCGGAAATCACTACCTTGGGCTGGCTGATCTGCAACGCTTGCCACAGGGATTCAGCGGCAGCAAAACTGGCGCAACTGATCCCCGCGCCCGCCAAGGCGCGTTCCAGAACCCAGCGGATAGAACTGTCGTCGTCTAGGATCCAAACCTGTTCGCTCATGATGTGTCCTTATGCAGGCTGCTGCAGTACCGGCAGCAGCAGGGTAAATTCGGTGTGGCCCGGGGTGGAGGTGCAATCAATGCGGCCTCCGTGCAGCCGGGCAATATTGTGGGCGATAGACAGCCCCAGACCTGAGCCCGCATCCCGCCCGGTGACCATGGGGTAAAACAGCGTATCCATCAGCTCTGGGGGAATGCCAGGGCCATTGTCTGTAACTGACAATTCCAGCACCAGTTTATGGCGGATGTTGCCAATGGTGACTTGATGTTGCGTGCGGGAACGGAGACGGATTTCCCCGCGCTGCCCAGCAAGTGCTTGCACAGCGTTTTGTACAATATTGAGCAGCGCCTGCTGCAGTTGATCGGCATCCATGGCGATATCCGGAATGGAGGGATCATAATCCCGTTGAATACGGATATTCTGTGGCAGAGTCAGCGCCAATAACTGCAGCACTTTTTCGGTGACTTCATGGATACTGTGCAGTGTATGGGGGGTTGGTTTTTGTGGCCCCAGCAGCCGATCGACCAGATTACGCAATCTGTCAGCCTGCTCAATGATCATGGTGGTAAATTCTTTCAGCTGGGGATCGGCCAACTCCCGATCCAGCAGTTGTGCAGCGCCTCGCAGTCCCCCAAGGGGATTTTTAATCTCATGGGCTAGGTTGCGTACCAGATACTGAGCGGCCTGTTGCTGGGCATCTTGGCTCAGTTGCTGGTGAATACGCCGCTGCTGATCGACCTGACGTAGCTCAAGTAAACTCAGAGGTTGCTGCGAGGCGGCATTTTCCAGCTCTAGCGGTACTAAGGTGATATCCACCGCATGCTGGCGGCCATCGAGGGTGATAAGCGTTGCTGTATTGACCGTCAGACTCTGGCGCTCTTTGACCGCTCGCTCCAACTGAATCGTGGACATGCCTAGCTGTTCGCACATTTCTGGCAGTGGCGCTTGTCGCAACCTGTGACTACCCAGCCCGAACAGTTGCGCTGCTGCTGCATTGGCGTAACTGGCCGTTAGTCGATGGTCGATCACCAATACTGAGGTGACCTGATGGTTGAGCAGGGTTGCCGTTTCCGGAATCGTTTGCATCTCTCCGTCCATATGATTAAAAAGTAATATTGCACAGCAACTTATCCTAGTAACGCTATTGTTGCACTATATTGGTGCATCACTCAACCCCGAGATCTGTTCAGCCTAAGCGTGACAGTCATTGCCGCAATAACTCAGTTTGTCGCCTTAAGCTCACGGTAATCATGACCTTTCCCTTATCGCGATATACCAGTATTTCATTCAAATAGGGTTTAACCTTCTACTGGCTAATCGATATGTTGTTATTTTGCCTAGGCACGTAGAGTTTTTACCTACATCATTCAACGATGGGCTTTATCTCATCATGTGCTGAGCGGATTGTTTTTCAGTCGTTTGGGCGCCGTGTTACCAAGGCGTTACTGCTAATAAAGCACCCTCAAGCTGTTAGTAATGCAATTTTGTGGCCTGAATGGTTATCTCTAGGGTCTGTTGACCTTTCAAGTTTGTTTTGCAGCGATTTGAGGATGCTTTATACAAGGCAGAGGCTTTGATAGGTAGTTGCGCTACCTGATAGGCCGATAACGCAGTAGACAGGAGCCTCAAACGCTGCCCGCAGGGTTCGGCTAAAAGCGTTTTACTCTTTGTTGAGCAGTTCTTGCTTAGAATCACTAGGCGACAAACCACTCGCCGCGATTAAAACGCTTTTATCTCGAACAAAATTTAATCATGAAACGTCAACAGACCCTAGGGTCTGGCTATATTTTTAACTTTGCTTGCTTAGCGCGATCAAAGCCGTATTTCTGCCATTTTTAACCGTTTGGCTTTTATTGATAGATGCCAGATTTATCGTGCTCAGCAGTGGGGTCACTGATAGGGACAATTGCGCACCATAACCGCAGAATTGAGAATGAAGATATAGGGATGAACGAAAGAGCATATTCAAATAAAGAGAGAGGTTTAGCGATAGTTACCTGTTAAACCACGCTCAAGATCTTTGCGACAACCTTGGCAATACCATAGTGAGCCGCAGATATGATAATGGCGTTTTAAGAGGGGCTCTTTACTGTCTTGGTTGAGGTTTTTTCGGTGGCCGGTGAATCGCTCGATGCAGAAATACCGTGTGGCTGGCACTGTTTGCCAGAATGCGACCATCAGGCAATAAGCTTTGAACTTGGATCTGATGGGCACCCCGATCAACATTGCGCAGTTGAAACAACGGGCTGCGTTGTGGCGGCAGTAACAATTTGTTGTCCAGTAGCAACTGGAAACGGGTAGAAGTTGGCGGTGAGGGAGTGATGGCTACCTGCACGGTAAAGTCACCCTTGTTGTTTCGGATGGTAGCTTCTGGCTCAGGTGTTGTGATGGTCAACTGGTACTGAGTTGCTGTTATTGCAGGTGACAATGACTCCCGCTGTGCTTGCTGTGGCAATGCGATACGATTTTCAGTATTGGCCGCAGGTGTTACCACACTGGCATCTTCTCTTGGGGTATCGGAATAATGTACCCGCCCCTGTTTATCAATCCATTTATACACAGCAGCTTGAGCGGTGACTTGAGTCAGTAACGACATCGCAAATACCGTTATCAGCATCATTACGGCGGAGCCAGATGATGCCTGTAGCCGATCTCTGAATTTAACGTGATAAGCAGAATTAGCCATCGAATGCCCTTAGGATCTGTTGACCTTTCATGGTTAAATTTTGTTCGAGACAAAAGCATTTTAATCGCGGCGAGTGGGTTGCGGCTTAGTTATTCTAAGCAAAAGCCACTCAACAAAGAGTAAAACGCTTTTAGCCGAACCCTATGTTCCCTTTTCTACCGATATCCTTGTTCTGCTGAGGGTACCTCGCTTTGCGCAAAAAAGCACCGTTTGTGTACGGTTCAGTCTAGATAATGCTTGTACAGCGAGGATGTCTGCAACGGCATGTTTTTGAGTGGATTAATGGCATATACGGCGGCTATTAATGGAAGAGCACGCTGTGGTGAATCACACTTGCGGGTACTGAATGCTAGTTGCAGGATGTGATGTAAGATGAAAAAACAGCAGGATTAATCTGAAAATAGTTAAAAATGTGAGTAATAGTGTTGGTTTAAGATAGCAAGCCTGCTTGAGTCAATGCTGATTTGCCTTTACTTTAGCTGTCACAGGCAGAATAACTGCCACAGGCGAACCCTTTGGGGTTGGAAAGCGCCGGATAATAACAAAGATAAAAGGGAGTGAAGTATGCAGCAGGTGGATAGCGGGCAGCCGACCGGCATGGTTGGCAGAATGTTGAACAATATTGAGCGGGTAGGGAATAAACTACCCGATCCAGCGGTGATTTTCCTCGTTGCCATGGTACTTATCTGGTTGCTATCAGCGCTGTTTTCCCAGATGACTTTCTCCACGTTGGACCCTCGCACCGGGGAAGCCTTGGTGGTGCATAACCTGCTGACCGGTGATGCGATGGCTGGCTTTCTGGCCTCGATGGTAACCACCTTTACCAGCTTTGCCCCATTGGGGGTGGTGTTGGTGGCAATGCTTGGGGTTGGCGTTGCCGAGCATTCAGGCTTTATCAATACCGCACTGAAAATGATGCTGAAAGTGACCCCAGCTAAGTTGCTGACCCCTTCGATTATCTTAATTGCTATTGTCAGCCATACTGCGACAGATGCCGGATATGTATTGGTGATCCCGTTGGCGGGGGTGATTTTTTATGCCATGGGACGTCATCCACTGGCCGGGATCGCGGCCGCATTTGCCGGAGTCAGCGGTGGTTTCGGTGCTAACTTTGTTCCCTCCGGGTTGGATCCGTTGCTGCAGAGCTTCACTCAGAGCGCTGCGCAGATTATTGATCCACAAATGTCAGTTAACCCGCTCAACAATTGGTTTTTTGCTTCGGCTTCCAGTCTATTTATTGTCATGTTGGGTTGGTATATCACAGATAAAATTATTGAGCCGAGATTGCAGGCAACCAAGGTGGATGGGGATACCAGCTCGTTGCCATCATTTGACGAAGTGACAGCCCAAGAAAAGCGCAGTTTTTTGTTGGCATCCGCTGTAATGCTCTTGGGGTTGGTGGGGCTATTTCTGGCCAGTGCCCCAGCAGATTCTCCGCTACGGGCAGGCAATGGTGAGCTGACGGATTTTAAAGCGCCGCTGATGCAGTCCATTGTGCCATTGATTTTCTTGCTGTTCTGGATACCTGGCGCTGTGTATGGCTTTACTGTGGGCAGCTTTAAAAGCAGTAAAGATATGATTGAGGCCATGAGTAAGTCTATGGGCAGCATGGCTTACTACATTGTGATGGCCTTTTTCTGTGCGCTATTTATTGCTGCATTTGGTCAATCTAACTTGGGGGCATTGTTAGCCATTGAGGGGGCTGAAGTGCTTAAGGTATTGGCCTTGCCGAGCAGTGTCACCATTGTCGGTATTATTTTCCTGACCGCTTTTGTGAACCTGTTTGTTGGCTCTAGCTCTGCCAAATGGGCATTGCTTGGGCCGATTTTCGTGCCCATGTTGATGCAGTTAAATATCTCTCCCGATTTGACTCAGGCCGCTTACCGCATCGGGGACTCTGGCTCCAATATTATTACGCCACTGATGCCTTACTTCCCGCTGGTGGTGGTGTATTGTCAGAAATATGTCAAAGATACCGGCATAGGAACCCTGATTGCTTTGATGCTGCCTTACTCTGTGGTGTTTTTAATTGGTTGGACAGCCTTCTTGCTAGCCTATTGGGCACTGGGGCTACCGCTGGGGTTGCAGGCCAGCTATAGCTATGGCTTGTAATTACCGCTAGGTCAGTCACTAAACGAACAAAAACCGCCCTCAGTTGGGGGCGGTTTTTTGCATTTTAATCAGAGCTGGTTGTGAGTACTGTCGTTACCGTTTGCTGCGGATTAATCTGCCTGACGTTTACGCCAAATGCTCATTTCTGATATTGAATGTTGGAATTTACGTTTAGTTTCTCGGATCACAAATGGGATCTCTTTTACTGCTACCAATTCAAACTCTCCGATTAACGTCTCCGTGAGGCCTTCTAATGTGGTCAAATTTTCCCCGTTACGCTTAATGCCACCAAGCCACTGATCTTTTGGCGTATATACTTCCAGCCAGGTGTAAGGTGAGCTAATCACCAAATAACCACCAGGCACCAGACGACTGCCTATTTGTTGTAAGAACGCTTTTGGCTGGCTGAGCCGGTCAATCAGGTTGGCGGCATATATTAGTTGGTAATTGCTGAATCTGGCTTTGAGATTATTGGCATCCCCTTGGGAGAAATGCACTTTATGGGAAAGCTGACGGTATCCCAGTCTTGCAAGGTCAATGCTTTTAAATTGTTGTAATTCCCCTTCGGTCGCAATGGCATAACGTTTTTCTCCCTGTCCGGCTAAGGCGCAGGCTTGGGAGATAAATCGGGCTGAGAAATCGATACCGTCTACATGGGCAAACCGCTTCGCTAGCTCAAAACTGGCTCGTCCGACTGAGCAGCCGATATCCAATGCCCGGTGGGCAAAATGATCTGGCAGTTCGGTTAAGACGGCTTGTACTGCAGCGGTGCAGAAGTTATCTGTGTCAAAGTAGCGATCGCCATAATGAAATTCCAAATACTGCGCGACTAGGGTATCTGTTTCATAAGGGGTTACTTGAGGTGTTGGCTCAATTGCGACGCTGTTTTCCACATAGCGGAACCCGGCATGTTGATAAAAATGGCGGCGAAAAGCATAGCGGGAGGCCCTGATGGCTTCATTACCAGTGGAGATCCAGCTGCCGCCTTTGATCAGATTATGTTGGCCATCAAAGGTTGGGGTAGAGAAATCATCATACAGGGGGTGAACAGCAAAGCCGCTAAAGCCATCAATGCTGGAGCGGGTCCATTGCCAGACATTGCCGCTGATATCAAAAAAGTCTCCTTGGGCAAAACGGTTAACGGGGCAGGATGTAGCGTAGTGGCCTAGGGCTATATTGGCTTTAGTTTCTGGCCATTGCGCGGGATCGCACGCTAGCTGTTGCCGCAGTAATTGCCATTGGGCTTCAGTGGGTAGGCTGATATGAGTGCCGCTTTGCTGCGCTTTCCAACAGCAAAAGGCTGCGGCTTCTAACTGATTAACTTCAACCGGCCAGTTCAGCGGTAATGGGATTTCTTCGGTGAGATTACGCTGTTGCAGGCCATTGGCCGTATCACGCCAGAATCGAGGCATTTGGGCTTTGGTGTAGGCCAGCCAGCGCTGACCTTCTTCACTCCAGTAGTGAGGCTGACGATAGCCGCCGTCTCGCACAAACTCGAGGTATTCACCATTGCTGACCAGATAACGCGAGGCTTTAAAGGGAGTAACCTCTTGTTGCGCATGACCATATTCATTATCCCAGCCATAGGTTTTATCTTGCTCCGATTTTCCTTGGGTAAGCTTGCCACCAGGATGGGCTATCAGGCTATTTTCAGGAGCAGGTCCTTGTTCTGGGCATCCCGGCCATTGGCTGTTGGGATGAATATCGACAAGTGGAAGCTGGCGGATAATCACTGAGGAGGTTTCTAAGTGAATACGTTCATGCTCAATGCCCATCAAAATCACCCAAGCAGGATCTTGAGCCGTGATCGGCAGGGTTAATTCCAGCGAATCAATAATGTCATTCACCAAGGAGCACACTCTGGCCCGGTAGTCCCTGACTTGCTGCAGAGAAGGCCACTGGTAGTGGCGCTGATCGAGATCATCCCAACTCATTTCGTCCACGCCAATGGCGAACATGGATTCAAAATCCGGGTTGATCCCTGTGGTAATTAACTTGGCTAACCTGAATTTATTGACATAAAAAGTGGCGGTATGGCCAAAGTAGAAAATCAGTGGATGGCGAAGGGGCTCTGGCCGACTGAAATAGGCCTGTTCATTGCTGATAAGGGAAAATAAAGATTCATACAGCTGCCAAGTGTGGTTAAACATGGCTTTTAGTTCCCGGCGTTTACTGTCGTTATCCGAGCCATCAAGCCATAGAGTTTGATTCAAAGGATTAGGGGTTAGCATGGGCGCTCCTGTTCTGTTTTTTCTACGGGCGGTGTAAATAGAATAGAAGCCGCAGGCGAAATCGCATTGGTCAATAATGTTGATTTTGGAGTGGTTATCTAGGATCAGCAGATTTTGGCTCAGAGGTTCAAACTGGCCCCCGGATAGGACCGGGGGCATGCCGACTGAAAGAGAAGGATGTCATGTGTGGAGGTGACCTTTAAGGGGAAAGGCCCATGACAGTCAGGCGGCGCTGCAGTATGTCAGTTGCGGCACAGTATCACTTACTAGTGAGAAACTGCTCGCAGCGTCGTTTTACGGTAATCATATTTCTGGTTGAGCACGTTCAGCTCGCCCAGAGACATAGGGACAACATTACCCTCAGCATCAAATTTGTGGGCGGTTGCATTAACAAAATCTACCAGGTACAAGCTGTGATTCTGGCCTTTTTCTGCAACCAATTGCTGCAGAGCATCATTACCGCAATCATTACAGATCAGCGGCGCAGCCTGATGGGCAAACACGGCAGAAGATGACAGCAGCGACAGTCCGATAAAGGCTGTTTTATTCAGTAATTTCTTAAACATACGAGACTCCTGTAATATTGCGGTTGTGATCTCTGTCACAATTTGAGTCTATCGTAAACAAAAAGTTATTGTCTATTTTTTGACTTAATACAGGGGGCTGAAAGCATTGATATTTAGACGCTATCTTAGTGGAAGCGCCCATAGGGTAGGCAATTTTAGATACTGTAATAAATTGTATCTTTTGCACTTTATCTTGATGTTTATTAAGTAAAAAATATCATCAAAAGCTAATTTAACTTTATATATTCACTGCTTATATCTCTACAGGGAGGGCGTTTACGATAAGCATGTTTATTCATTGTGAGGCGGTCATGTAAAAGTCTTTTTATTCAACACCTTGTAAGTGGTTCGCTTCAGGGTGTTGGTTATGACAGAATCGGGTGAGCGTAATATATGGATGCCGACCTGATGGTCGTATTTAGGGATACAGTAAGGAGTACTGGACGTGATCTCTCACAGTGACAGGTTTGATCAATGGATTCGGGATAGATTTGTCGTTCTCAATACTGAGTTAGAGCGGTTATATGCTGAACAGGCAGATCGCAGTCGGGTTGTTGGCATTGGCGATGAACTAAAACAGACGCTGCTGGAGGAAGGTAACAGGCTTATTTCCGCATTGTTGTTGGAGGGAAATACCGATCAAGGATTTGATGCCGCATTTGATTTGCTCGGTAATGTTGGTCTGTTTATGGCGGCTTGCCGCCGACATGAATTAACCGAACCTTTCCGGGAAACCGTGTCCCCTCTGTATGAGGCTTCTGCGCTGGCTATGCACATTGGTGCGTCTATCGGCGTTACCCCCAGATTTGCCACCGCACACCTGACGACCCATAACCGGGCAATTAATGGCGTGTATAAGCGTTTTACCTCTTTGCCCGCTGAGCAGTTGTTTCTGGATTATAACACCCGCGGTATTTTGGCCTACAAACGCGCCGCTGATGCCCTGTTAAAAATTCGTCCGTTGGGTTTGTCTCATCCACTGACGGCGGATCTGTTATCTGTCGCTAATGATGCTCTGGCTCAGGTTCAATGCAGCAATGCTGAGTTGTACCAGCAACTTAACACTGATGACTTCTTTTATCAGGTGCGTCCCTATTACAAACCCTACCGGGTAGGGAGCCAGATTTATCGTGGGGCCAATGCCGGTGATTTTGCGGGCATCAATGTGATTGATATGCTGCTAGGGCTATGTCCGGCTAATGATCCGGCGTATTCGCCACTGCTGGTGGATAAATTCCTCTATATGGTGCCGGAGGATCAGCGGATATTGCGTGATTGTATGCGGATGAATAATTATCTGGATGAGTTTTTGGTTTTGATTGCGCAACACCAGACAAAACAGCCCTGGTTTGCGAAACATTTAGCCCTGTTTTTGGCTGTGTGCCATAGCCATGGGGTGACCGCTGCTCAGCACCATGAGCAACTGGTCGAAAAATATATTCGCCAACCTGCCAGTGCGTTGGCGCCTGAATATCTGGATAAAGTAACGGCCAGTGGGCCGGCTCTCGCTCAGTTGTTGAGCGGACTAGAAAAGCTAAAAGATCGGCGATGCGCGGCTAAGCGGGATGATATTGCGACCCGGCATGATGATATTGTCCGGTTGCAACAGGAATTGGAGCGCTTGGTATGATATCGCCCACTCAAGCTAAGATTGCTGCTGACAGACAAGACGGTATGTTATTACCTGAGGGTGTGCAGCAGGATTTTTGTTTACCCCAAGGCAGCTATTTACTCAGCCATTCGGTTGGTCGGCCGCTTCGCCGCGCTTCGGAGGTTTTCGCCCGGCAATTTTTTACCCCTTGGCAGCAGGGCGAAGCCGAGCCTTGGCCTGATTGGCTCACGGTGATTACGGGGTTTAGACAGGCGCTGGCAAGGTTGTTTTATGATGATGCCGAGCACTTCTGTCCCCAAGTGAACCTCTCTTCAGCATTGAGCAAAATTTTGTTAAGTCATCCTCGCTTGGCTCGCCGTCCTCATATTTTGCTCAGTGAACAGGATTTTCCCAGTATGGGATTTGTGATGCAGCAAGCGCCGGAGCATGCCCAACTGCGGTTTATACCGCGTAATGCTGATATCACTGATGTAAATGTCTGGCTTGATCAGTTTACAGCACAGACAGATCTGCTGTTTATCAGTCAGGTTTATTCCAATACAGGCCAACGGGCACCTGTAGCCCAGTTAGTCGCAGAGGCGCGCGCCCGGGGCATAATTACTGTGGTGGATGTTGCTCAGTCTGCCGGGGTGATTCCACTGGATCTATCTGTAACAGATGCTGATTTTGTCATTGGCTCCTGTGTGAAATGGCTTTGTGGTGGCCCGGGCGCAGGGTTTTTATGGGGCAATCCGGCGATGTTGCCTCAGTGCACCCCAAGGGATGTTGGCTGGTTTAGTCATGCTGAGCCCTTTGAATTTGATATTCACCATTTTGTTGCCGAACAAAATGCGTTGAAATTCTGGGGCGGAACGCCGTCCATTGCGCCATTTGTGTTGGCTGCTGACAGTATTGCTTATATGGCGAGGCTGGGAGATAAGGTATACCAACATAATCAGACCTTACTGGATAAGTTACACAGCTTAGTTGGGGAGTATTTGATCTCCCCGATGGCGAGGGATAAACGCAGTGGCACTGCAGTTATTCATACTCTGGATGATCAACGTTTACTGACGTTATTACAGCAAGCGGGAATGAGTGTCGATTTACGCGCTGCAGGTGTGAGGGTGTCGCCGCATATCTATACCCGTGAAGCAGAGATAGACAAATTGGCCTGGTTATTGGCAAAGGTTAAACATTGCTGACACTGGCATGAAAAGGTAATTCTTGTTGCTGCTGTTTCAAGTATAGCTGTAAATCTTGCTCACAGTGCTGTAGTAGGTGTTCTGCGCCTTTGGCATAAAGTCCCTCATAAATCAGTGGCGTGACTTCATATTGGGTGCCTTTGAGCAATCCGCCGATGTGTTTGACCTGATTGGCAAAACGGCGAGTCATAACATCAGCAAGACAGTGTCCCAGCCCTAAGGTGCGCCAAGTGGGCATGACATAACCGAAAATAAGATGACAGCAAAGCCCGAATTCTTCCGTTCCTGAGGGGTTACCCATGGTTTCCCAGCTGTCCATCAACGAGTAGTTAAAACAGATAAAGGCGACGGGTTTATCGGGCTCATTTTCTTCAAAGGCTAATAGAAATTCATTGCAGCGCTGCTGGTTTTTTACCACACCAAATGACATTTCAAAGCTGTGGTGGATGGCCTGTTTGAGTTGTGGATCTTTTTCCAGCGCAAGGAAATAACGCATCACAGCCAGATGATCTGTGTCGTCTGATTTATCGTACACGCTGAGGGTGGGGATATAGGGATTACGGCTCCACTCTGGATGCCGTTCAGCCAGAATGGCTAGATTGTCACAGGAGATCCGCTGCACATAGCCTTTACCATGGCGGTGGTGGCAGGAAGGGTAATCGTCCAGTAAGAACAGTGAGTCAAACAGCTTGTCCCGCGTTAACTGGGCAGAGTTGGCGACCATCTTCAGCTTTATACCTGTGTTGTTCTGATGCGAAAGGGATCTCTTGTCAGACAGCCAAGCTGTCCTCTGTGAGCGGCGACCCATTAAGTTTTAGTCGAGGATCGGCATTAATGCCATTTGCTGATGATTTTATTGGTGGAAAACAGCGTTATTACCACAGGAAAATGAACGTATTGGTGCACGGCATTTTAATTTGTTGTGGTTTGCGCTGGCGGGGAAAACTGGTAATTTTAAGCTTCGGATCATTAAGCAGAGGATGCTTGAAGTATGGTACGGAATATCATGTTAAGCGGTCTGACTGGCGTTGCGATTGGTTACGGTGCGGCTTGGCTAGGCGGAACCGATGAGTTTTCAGCCCCGGTAGCTGAGAGTGATGATGCGGCGAAGTTAACGCAACTGAAAAACGAAATTGCTATGCAGCAGCTGGAAAATGATCTGCTGGTGCGTATGGTTAAGGCTGGTCTTCGTGGTGATATTGCCGACCATATGCAGACTTACCGGCAGTTAGCTCATCAGCGCCGCCCGCAACCACCGGTAAACACGACGGATAACTCTGTTACTTCACCCCCTTCATTTACTGCAGATACGCCTACCAAAAAAGGACAGCCAAAGCCGGATAGTGTCGATGCTCAGGCATTGGTTGCTCGAGTACAACGGGCTGATATTGCCCTGCAAAAACAGGCACTGGCCGAGGGGTGGGCGGATGCGGGGCAGTTGAATCAGGCGCGGCGAGAGTTATGGCAAGAGGCGAAAAATAGTCTGATGGAACAGCAATATATGGCAGGGCTTCATCAAGCTGGATTACCGAATATGTTGTTTCTTGGCAGTACCAAAACCAAGGCCGCCAAAGCCTTAGGACTTAAGTATGGTGATGTACTGATGACTGTGGCTGGTCAGCGGGTATACAGCCGAGATGATTTACGTTTGCAGTTAGAGAATTTGGGCGTCGATAGCACCTTGGAGCTGACATTTAACCGCCAGGGGCTGATTTTGCCGGTAACCGTTACGGCATTAAATCAATCTCTGACTTTATACGGTGACTCTGTAGCGCCGGAGGCGTTAAGCCATAAGCGGCGCTAAATAATCCTCTAACTCAGCGTTATCTTTGTGAAATAGAAACGTTGTTTGCAATAAAAACCCGGCCTTAGCCGGGTTTTTTTAATGCGCTAATGGATTAGCTGATGACGATTACAGGCTGAAGTACAGCTCAAACTCTACTGGGTGAGTGGTACGGCTGATCCGCTCTGCATCAGCTGTTTTCAGCGCGATGTAAGAGTCAATAAAGTCATCACAGAACACGCCACCACGGGTCAGGAACTCACGGTCGGCATCCAGTGCTTCCAGTGCATTTTCCAGTGAGGTGGCAACTGTTGGGATCTCAGCTGCTTCTTCCGCTGGCAGGTCATACAAATCTTTGTCCATGGCTTCGCCCGGATGGATCTTGTTCTGAATACCGTCCAGACCAGCCATCAGCATGGCTGCAAACGCCAAGTATGGGTTAGCCATTGGGTCAGGGAAGCGCACTTCAATACGGCGCGCCTTAGCACTTGGTACCACTGGGATACGGATAGAGGCGCTGCGGTTACGGGCAGAGTAAGCCAGCATAACAGGTGCTTCAAAGTGAGGAACCAGACGCTTGTAAGAGTTGGTACTTGGGTTGGTAAAGGCGTTGATAGCCCGAGCATGCTTGATGATACCGCCGATGTAATACAGTGCAGTTTCAGACAGGCCACCATACTTGTCGCCAGCAAACAGGTTAACCCCGTCTTTTGCCAGTGACTGGTGAACGTGCATACCACTGCCATTGTCACCTACGATAGGCTTAGGCATAAAGGTCGCTGTTTTACCGTAAGCATGGGCCATGTTGTGCACCACATACTTCAGTACCTGAATTTCATCTGCTTTTTTGGTCAGTGTGTTAAAGCGGGTCGCAATTTCGTTTTGACCAGCGGTTGCCACTTCGTGGTGATGAGCTTCAACGACTTGGCCCATTTCTTCCAGCACCAGACACATGGCGCTACGCAGATCCTGGGACGAGTCGACTGGAGCAACTGGGAAGTAGCCACCTTTTACCATTGGGCGGTGGCCGGTGTTGCCTTCTTCATAACTGGTGCCTGAGTTCCAAGCCGCTTCTTTGGCGTCGACCTTATAGAAACAACCAGACATATCAGCGCCGAATCGAACATCATCAAACAAGAAGAATTCTGGCTCTGGGCCAACCAAAACAGTATCTGCGATACCTGTGCCACGCATAAATTCTTCTGCTTTTTTGGCAATGGAACGAGGATCGCGGTTATAGCCCTGTAGGGTACCGGGCTCAAGAATGTCACAGCGGATTAGCGCTGTGGTTTCTTCGGTGAAAGGATCCAAGACAAATGATTCTGGATCTGGCATCAACACCATATCGGACTCGTTGATGCCTTTCCAACCTTGGATGGATGAGCCGTCAAACATTTTACCTTCTTCGAAGAAGTCAGCATCTACCTGATGGGTAGGAATGGATACGTGTTGCTCTTTACCTTTGGTATCGGTAAAGCGTAAATCCACAAATTTGACTTCGTTTTCTGCCAGTTTTTCTAAAACTGTTTCGTATGACATGCTGAGCCTCCACGGGGTAAAGGTTGGAAACCTTCCTTCAATTTATGTCTGTATTCTGTACGTTAATCCAGCTTATAGCTTATATTGCTGGCTTTTTCTGTTATGTTAACTAATTAGCTAAACTTGTGCCAAGCTTGCAAGGTATTGATTTTCAGAATTATTTTATTTTGGCAGCATCAATGCCAAGGCTGAGTTGCACCAATAGAGTGCATCTACTGCACCAATTTAGTTGCGTGTTGGGTAAGTTAACCAACTTGGTGCACATTAGGGCGGTCAGGGAAGATTTACACGGAAATAACTATTATTAATAAGGTGTGCAAAAAATAATCCTGTGCGACAGCTCACTGGTGGAGTAGAATAGCCCACTTTTTAAAGCTGCGGCCGTTTTCGGCGGTGGTTTGTATACCCCCCAATTTTACTGATGGTAAGAGGTTTATCCGTGCTGGAAAAATTAAGAAACATCGCGATTATCGCGCACGTTGACCATGGCAAAACGACCTTGGTTGACAAGCTGCTGGCGCAGTCAGGCACCCTGGCAACCCGTGGCGAAGCGACTGAGCGGGTGATGGACTCCAACGATCTGGAAAAGGAACGTGGAATCACGATTCTGGCCAAAAATACCGCCATCAAATGGAACGATTACCGCATTAACATCGTGGATACTCCTGGACACGCTGACTTCGGTGGTGAAGTAGAGCGTGTTCTGTCTATGGTTGACTCTGTGTTGCTGCTGGTTGATGCGGTAGACGGTCCAATGCCACAGACTCGCTTCGTAACCCAGAAAGCATTTGCTCAAGGTCTGAAGCCAATCGTTGTTATCAACAAAATCGACCGTCCAGGCGCTCGTCCTGACTGGGTTATCGATCAGGTATTCGATCTATTTGACAACCTGGGTGCGACTGATGAGCAGTTGGACTTCCCAATCGTTTATGCCTCTGCACTGAACGGTTTTGCTTCTCTGGATCCAGATGAGATCAGCGAAGATATGACGCCATTGTTCCAAACTATTGTGGATCAGGTTTCTCCTCCAGATGCGGATGGAGAAGGCGATTTTCAGATGCAGATCTCTCAGCTGGATTACAACTCTTATGTAGGTGTTATCGGTATCGGTCGTATTAAGCGCGGTAGCGTGAAGACCAACCAACAGGTCACTATTATTGGTGCCGACGGTAAAACTCGTAACGGTAAAATGGGTCAGGTCCTGGGTTACATGGGTCTGGAACGTCACGAAGTTGATAGTGCCAATGCCGGTGACATCGTAGCCATTACTGGTCTGGGTGAGCTGAAGATCTCTGACACAGTGTGTGCTGCTGGTGCGGTTGAAGCATTGCCGCCACTGACTGTGGATGAGCCTACTCTGACCATGACCTTCCAGGTAAACACTTCTCCGTTCGCGGGTAAAGAAGGTAAGTTCGTGACTTCACGTAACATCCTGGAACGTTTACAGCAGGAATTGGTACATAACGTAGCACTGCGCGTAGAAGAAACCGAAAGTCCTGATCGTTTCCGCGTATCAGGCCGTGGTGAACTGCACCTGTCTATCCTGATCGAAAACATGCGTCGTGAAGGTTACGAACTGGCCGTATCTCGTCCAGAAGTAATCATCAAAGAAATCGATGGCGTTAAGTGCGAGCCTTTCGAACAGCTGACTGTTGACGTTGAAGAAGAGCATCAGGGCAGCGTCATTGAGAAGTTGGGTACCCGTAAAGCTGACATGAAGAACATGGAGCTGGACGGCAAAGGTCGTGTACGTATCGACTTCGTTATCCCAAGCCGTGGTTTGATTGGTTTCCAAACTGAATTTATGACTGCGACTTCTGGTACTGGTCTGCTGTACCATTCCTTCGACCACTACGGTCCACATAAGGGTGGTGATATCGGTCAGCGTGCTAACGGTGTTCTGATCTCTAACGCAACTGGTAAGGCACTGACCTTCGCGCTGTTCGGTCTGCAGGACCGTGGCCGTCTGATGATTGGCCATGCTGCAGAAGTTTACGAAGGTCAGGTAGTGGGTATCCACAGCCGTTCTAACGATCTGACTGTAAACTGTTTAAAAGGTAAGCAGCTGACTAACATGCGTGCTTCTGGTACTGACGAAGCTCAGGTTTTGACACCTCCAATTCAAATGACTCTGGAGCAGGCGTTGGAATTTATCGATGATGATGAATTGGTAGAAGTAACTCCGAAGAGTGTTCGTGTACGTAAGCGTCACCTGACTGAAAACGACCGTAAGCGCGCTAACCGCAGCTAATTCGGCTGTTTTATAGTAATAAAAAACCCACCTGATGGTGGGTTTTTTTTGTGCCTGTTAGTCATGTGGAATTGTATTGAGCTTCTCCAAACAGCGCCATATTGATCTCAGTTACTTGCAAGCTACAGAGATAGCATGGGTGCCATTAACCTATGACAAGATGGCTGCTGGAATAGGGCAACGCAGCGCCTTTATCAGGAGAACGCCGATGCCCTTGTTTCACATCCTATAGAAACAGCTTAACCACTGAGTGAAATCGGTTATTACATCCCAATACGATCCAGGTTTTGCATCAGATACAGGCGCAGATGCTCAGGGGTCTGACTCTCCCACCATCCGGCCAGATAAGCCCCAAAGGGAAGGGCAAACATAATCAGCAGTAATAAGATAGCAACACCCCGGTGAGATAACCGCTGCCCGGTTCTTAACCCCATTCCCAGTGCATGCTTATTAGGGCAGGCCGCCACACAGCGTAGACAGGCCTGACATTCATCACTGCGAACTGTTATTAGTTGATCAACTTTGATATTCGCTGGACAAGCCCGGGTACATTTACCACAAGGCATGCCTTTGGCATTCTTAATACAGTGTTGCGGGTTGCGACGAATTTTCAGCGGACTGGCCAAGCTTATCGCCCCCAGTAAGGCGCCATAGGGGCATAGATAGCGACAAAATGCCTGTCGTCGCCAGGCGGCTAATAAAAGTACGGCTGCCAAGGCCATGATGGTGAATAGGCCGGGAGAGGCGAAAAGCGCCGCCATTTTTAAGTCAGCAACCTTATGGTAGTAACCATTCAGATAATTAGGTACTAAGGCGCTAGGCATACCGATTACTACATACAGCAGCACAATCAACAACAGGTATTTTATGCTGCGCAGTACAATATCTAGCCATTTAGGGGGCAGGTATTCACCAGGAAAAAACTTGCTGCGCCACTTATGTAGATATTCACCAGCTAGCCCGAGAGGGCAGGCCCACCCACAAAAGGCACGTTTGCACAGTAAGCCGGTTAAGAGCACCACGGCTAATAATACTGCAGCAGCGGGATGGTGTGGATCTAAATGGCCATATTCTATTACGGCGCGTAGTTCTATCGCTCCGGCAATAGGTAAAAACGCATCAACAATATTGGGGCGAAGTAAGACTGTGGGCGTATCTGTAATTAGAAGTTGGTGATAAATACAATAATGAATTGCGGAAAGAAAAATTGATACAGCTAATATATGTTGGATCCACTTACGCAGTGGATTGATTCGCACTTCATTAGCAAATAATTGCGGTTTGGCGAATTTTAATGCCAATAGAATAATTAGCGCCAGCGCCAATGCTGCAAAGAGTTGTGAGTGCATGGTTGTTAGCACGGCAATAGGTAAGGCTATTACCATGGCCAGTGCACCAAATGTATGTTTACTCCAGTATAATTGGGCACCAACATAGACCAGCGCCAGCATTAGAGTCAGAGATTCTATTAGAGTCATAAGGCGAATAAATTAGGAGTTTTATTGCTATTGTGACGCTAGATAGAGATGTAAGTTTATGAAGAAGTTATAAATTGTGGCGAAGATCCGATTTTGTTGCTGCAAGGCGGGCAAAACTTAGGCGGGATCACATCTCAATACCAGCCACAGGTGAGTGGCTGGTATTGTCGTGATTGTTAGTGCTTGTCCATGGCACTGATAAAGCGGTTGGATTCATCAATGGATTTATTCATATCTCGAATTAACCGGCTGATATCCGTTTGCAGTCCGTTAAATTCTCCTTTAATTGCACCTATGGCTTGAGCATTAAGGTTATGCTTTAGATACAGCATATTATCTTTCATCGCCGTCAGCACTGGCTGCATTTTACTTTCAGAACGTTGCATTGCACTGAGTAATTGGCGGTAGTTACGTCGGGTTTGATTCAGCTTGTTTTGACTGGCTCGGCGTAGTCCGGCATTACTGATTTCAGCAATTTCGGTTTGCCATTCATCAAATAATGCTTGGGCGACATCTTCCACTTTATCGATACGATTACTGACATCATCAGCAGCACTTTGGGCGGCTTCATATTCATCCCGCGCCTTTTCATAGGCATCTTGCAACTGACCACCATCATGATTCAGTAATGCCTGCATTTCAGCCAGGGCTGAGCTGAATTGGGCTTTAGCCTCCTCTTGGGACTCACGGGCAGCTTCAACCCGATTCACCATAATATCGCGTTTGTAATAACCGACTTTTTCCATTGCGCTGTAATATGCGCTCTGGCAACCGCTAATAAGTAAGGTGGTGCCCAGCATGAGGGAGATAACCGCTTTTTTCATCGGTACAACCTCGGTGGGATGTAGCGCGCGGCATCAACAATACACCAGATGTGGATAATGCCACCTAAAATAGCTGGGATAAATAGCAGAAACCACAGGGCGTAGCCGGCAAAAACAAAGATACAAAATAGAATGGCAGGCAAGATCCTGCCCTGAATTAACTGACCCAGTCCAGGGATAAAAAAACTGGCCAGTGCGGCGATAACATTGCCGGTAGAACCTTGTTCGGACATCAGATTGCTCCTCACGCTTGTAAACAAGCTGTTGTGGGCTGTATTGTACGAAGATATTTAACCAACACCAAATGAATCAAGAGATAAGGCGTGAAATACAAGTTAGATATAGCCTTTTGCCGGGCCGTTATTGAAACCATATGGCAATTTCTGCAACACCTGAAACAACGGTTGTCAGAAGACCAAATTAATATCCGGGCCGGCCATTTAGCCTATGTGACTTTGCTGTCACTTGTGCCTATGGTAGCGGTTACCATGTCCATGCTGTCAGCATTTCCTGTGTTTAAAGGTATTCGCAGTGAAATCGAAAGCTTTATCTATAATAACTTTTTGCCGGCGGCGGGCGATACAGTACAGCAGTATATTAACCAGTTTGTCGGCAATGCTTCAAAAGGTACGGCAGTGGGTATTGCTGCGTTGGTCGTGGTCGCGATTATGCTGATTTCAGCAATTGATCAGGCACTGAATACTATCTGGCGGGTACAGGAAAAACGCCGTATGGTGATCTCTTTTTCCATGTACTGGATGGTGCTGACACTGGGGCCGGTATTAATGGGCGCCAGTTTGGTGGCGACTTCTTATGTCGTGTCTTTGCAGATTTTCCATGATGCCCATTTATCTGGGGTGGTCTCTCTTATCGTATCTCGGCTGCCGCTGTTGTTTTCTATTGCGGCATTTATGCTGTTGTACACAGTGGTACCCAATAAGCCGGTAAAATTCTGGCATGCCTTGTTAGGCGCTATTATCGCGGCATTATTGTTTGAAGCGACTAAGCGCGGCTTTGCGCTATATCTCACGCAGTTTCCTAGCTATGAAGCCATTTATGGCGCATTGGCAACAATTCCGATTCTGTTCGTCTGGGTGTATTTGTCTTGGATTGTGGTATTGCTTGGGGCGGTCATCACAGCGGCATTACCGGAATTTGAACATTTGCGTCGTAGAGGCGCTGAGGATATTGCGCCGAGCAAGCCTCTCTCTAGAACCTAATAATCGGTTAGTAAATTATTTTCAGTCTGTGTTGATAAAGGCAGGCTAATAAAAGTTTTATTCAGTTAAGTTAACAGGAACAATATTGTGATTGCGTTAATACAGCGGGTGAGTCGCGCCAGTGTCACCGTCGAGAAGGAAGTGATTGGAGCGATAGATAAAGGGTTACTGGTATTGCTTGGCGTTGAGCAGCATGATGATGAAACGGCGATGCGGAAGCTGGCTGATAAGGTGATGAAATACCGGGTATTTAGTGATGAAAACGGCAAAATGAATTTAAATGTCAGTCAGGCTGGCGGTCGTTTATTAGTGGTATCTCAGTTTACCTTAGCTGCCGATACGAGCCGGGGATTGCGTCCCAGCTTTTCCGGTGCAGGTACTCCGGATAAAGCCAACACCCTGTATGAGGCATTTGTTGCTTATTGCAAGGAGCAAGGCATGGCTGTAGAGACTGGCCGATTTGGCGCAGACATGCAGGTAGAATTGATTAATGATGGTCCTGTGACGTTTCAGCTACAGGTGTGAGTCTGATACAGAATAGCCCCAGTTTTGTTTTAACCAGCTGTTTTTATTATTGATAGCAAGTCAGGTGTGTTGGTAGTATTGTTGTGAATAGTATGTTGCCAAACAGGTTGTTTGGTGACTGTATTTCAGAGCCAACATCATCAACCCTGTTCATGACTGCACATGCTTAATTGGACTTTGGCTCTACGCCCCCGTGACATGACTGCTACGGGGGCGTTTTTCTGCTCGGGCAAAGGAAGCGTTAACGCTATGCCTGATCCAGCTGTGTTTTTAGTTTTTTCAATACCAGCTTAACCTTACGAGTATTATCAGGCCCCATACGGATAAGTAGTTTCTGCGCAGCAGGCAGGGCTTCTAGTTTGGGATCAACAAATTGGTAGTTCACGCTAATAGTACTTAGCTCTATTGGCTCTTCAACGATGGGAGCATTGAGCATCTCATTAATTGCTTGCTTCAGCCGATCTTTAAAGGTGACATCTTGGTAGCCCAGTTCACCAAATGCTTGATTTAAGAGTGGCGACAGACGCTTATAGGTTGCTAGCAATTGCTGCTCATTCAGACTGGATAGAAAGTCCGCATAGATGTCATATCTGTGGTAACTGTCTGGATCTAGATAGGTTTTGTTGGTGATATCCGTAACGGTAAAGCTTTGATTCGGACCTTTTAAAGGGCTGACGTTGCGAGCTAGATTCCCCTGAGCCAGATTATCGATAAATACCACAAATTGCCGGGCCATATCGTGGTTGACCAGAATATTGCTGATATCCATACCGTCTGCCAGTTCGAGGGTTTTTTCCTCAATAAAAGGATCACTTTCATTTAAGCTGGGCAGCGGTGCTAAAACCGGCGTGACAGGCTCAGGTTTGACATCAACCACTGGTGTTGGCTCTGGCATGGTTTCTGGTTCAGGCACGGCCTCCGCCACAGGGAGTGGTTGAGCCGGTGCGGGATCAGGCAGGGTAATTTCTGTCACTTCCACTTCTGGTGCGTTGTTACTGTCTGCGCTGAAGTAGTAGTAGGCGCCGCCTGAGAGTAATACCACAAATACGATAGCAGCGATGGCGATACCATTACCGCCGCTGGATTTCTCCTGAGGAGCGAGTCTGTCTTCTTCATTGACTTGCATGTTACTTCCTTAGCTGTAATACCGGCGGCAGTATGGCTGAGCCGGGAAAATAAATGAAAACACGCAAACTGTGCGTTTTCCATTCTGCCAAAAAAACCTGTTATGTCCATATAATTACAGGGAGTTAATCAGGCTTGTACGTACTGTTCTCTGTCACCGAGCCAGCGTTGAATGATGGCATCAACATTTTCTGGTGCCTGCTCCATCATATGTCGGGCCAGTTTCTGAACATGGGGGATCAATGCTTGATCCCGGACTAAATCAGCCACTTTCATTTCTGCCAATCCGGTTTGGCGGGTACCCAGTACTTCACCTGGTCCACGGATTTCCAAATCCTGTTGAGCAATAACAAAACCATCATTACTTTGACGTAATACGCCGAGTCGTTTGGTGGCGGTCATGGATAAAGGTGCTTTATAGAGTAGTACACAGTGGCTGGCGATGGCGCCGCGGCCAACCCGACCACGTAGTTGATGCAGCTGTGCCAATCCAAGACGTTCCGGGTTTTCAATAATCATCAAACTGGCATTGGGCACATCTACTCCAACCTCAATAACGGTTGTGGCAACCAGCAAATTCAGTTTGCCGCTTTTAAAATCATCCATCACCTGCTGTTTGTCTGCTGCTTTCATTCGCCCATGCACTAAGCCGATTTTGAGCTCTGGTAACGCTTGCTGTAGCTCTTGAGCAGTATCCTCTGCTGCCTGACATTCCAGTACTTCTGATTCTTCAATCAGAGTGCAGACCCAGTAGGCTTGGCGGTTATCAGTTAGTGCAGCCTGTCTTACTCGCTCGATCACTTCCTGTCGGCGGCAATCAGAAATGGCGACCGTGGTGACGGGGGTTCTGCCCGGGGGCAGTTCATCAATAATGGACGTATCCAGATCCGCGTAAGCTGTCATTGCGAGTGTGCGGGGAATTGGTGTTGCTGTCATGATCAATTGGTGGGGCTGAAACCCCTGTTTGGCGCCTTTCTCTCTAAGCCCCAGCCGCTGATGCACACCAAATCTGTGCTGTTCATCAATAATGATTAGCGCCAGATTATAAAACTCTACCTGCTCTTGAAAAATGGCATGGGTGCCGATCACCATATGGGCGTCACCGCTGGCGATATCAGCCAATGCCTGAGTGCGGGCCTTGCCTTTTAGTTTGCCGGCCAGCCAACCAATTTTGAGTCCTAAAGGCTCAAACCAGCGGGCAAAGTTAGTCGCATGCTGCTCGGCCAGCAATTCGGTTGGTGCCATCATTGCTACTTGATAACCACTTTCAATGGCTTGTAGTGCGGCCATTGCTGCGACTAAGGTTTTGCCGGAGCCCACATCTCCCTGTACCAGCCGCATCATCGGGGCGTGCTTGGCAATATCACTGCTGATTTCACTTACGACGCGTTGTTGGGCGCCAGTCGGTTGAAATGGCAATGCAGCCAGAAACGGATTGAGGAGTTGCCCGCTATGACGGAGCGGAACGGCTTTATCCCGGTTACTGCGCTGGCGTAGTTTTAGCATCGATAGGTTATGGGCCAGTAACTCTTCTTGCACCAGGCGTTGCTGTGCTGGATGTTGCCCCTGCTCCAGTTCAAACAGTGACACATCTGCTGGCGGGCGATGCAATAGCCGGATGGCATCGGCCAGTTTCATTTGCCCAGGTTGTAGAGATTCAGGCAGTAGTTCTTGCAGATTATCGTCATTGAGTAGCACCAATGCTTGACTGGTCAGTTTTAGCCAACTAGCTTGCTTTAACCCTTCGGTGGTTGGGTAGATTGGCGTCAGGGTCTCGGTGAGTCCTGCGGGTTCTCCGGGCTGAATAATTTTGTAATCGGGATGGATAATTTCCAAGTGCTGTTGGCCTGTGCGGATCTCCCCATAGGCCCGGATAGTCAGGCCATTTTGTAACCCATTGCGTTGCGCCATAGAGAAGTTAAAAAATCTTAGCGTTAGCGGACCTGAGGCGTCTCTGACTTTGCAAGTCAGCATACGTTTGCGGCCATGAATGACTTGGCTGGCCATGATTTCAGCTTCAATACTGGCGTGAGTGCCGGGGATCAAGGCCGCGATGGGCAGAATACGGGTTCTATCCTCGTAACGCAGTGGTAGGTGAAACAACAGATCCTGGACACTGTGTATCCCCAGTTTGGCTAGCCGCTCCGCCATTTTTGCGGCTACGCCTTTCAGATCTGTTATAGGAGTAAGATCCAGTCGCTGCAATGCCTTAGCACTCGATTACTGTGAATTTATACATATATTATCAGAGAACGGTTGCAAGACAATCCCGGGTTAAAAAGGGAAGGGCTACTCATGAGGTTATGCTTGCTTTTTGAGCATAACAGAGATGGTATTGCAAACCTACAGGATAAAATAAGTTGTTGAATAGAGATTGGAGATGAAGACAGAAATACGAGGTGGTTAGCAGCAATGTGCAGCCGGAAATAGACCGACTGCACGCGCTAAGCGTTATACCGTAGCGTTTGCTACGAGGAAACTGATATAGCCTAAATAGACAATTAGCAATACCAGACCTTCACGGCGACCAATGCGTAGGCCTGTCCAAGCAAAGGGCAGTAGCACGGCCGCTAATACCAGCATTACAATAAAGTCAAAATTTTGCAGCCCACCAGAAGATACCGGTTGTACCACAGCAGTAATGCCTAAAATCCCCAGAATATTAAACAGGTTAGAGCCCACCACATTGCCAATAGCAATATCACTTTGACCTTTTAGCGCTGCAACAACTGAGGTGACTAATTCTGGCATACTGGTACCAATTGCCACTATGGTCAGGCCGATAACCACTTCACTGACACCAAATGCCTTGGCGAGATCGACTGCGCCATCAACAAATAACACGCCACCACCGATCAGCATGGTTATGCCAAGAATAATTAACCCTGCTGATAACGCTGGATGTTGTGGCCGGGTATCGATATCCAGCTCTTCCGGCGTATTTTTTGCGCTGATGTAGCTAAATACCAGATAAGCGGTCAGAGCGCTGAGCAGCAGCAGCCCATCCCAGAGGCTGAGTTCACCATCGAGTAATAACCCCCAGAACACTAGGCTAGCAATGATCATAATCGGGATATCCCGTTTGACCATTTGGGACTGTACTTTAATCGGGCGAATCAGTGCTGTTAATGCCAGGATAAGACCGATATTCGCAATATTGGAGCCGATCACATTGCCAAGGGCGATACCTGAGTTGCCTGCCAGTGCCGATTTGACACTGACGGCTAATTCTGGGGCACTGGTGCCAAATGCCACAATAGTCAGACCAATGACCAGAGGTGTGATCCCCAGTTTCAGTGCTATAGCGCTGGCGCCTCTGACTAGGGCTTCGGCCCCGACAGTCAGGATCACGAAACCACCGATTATGGCAAGTAAGGTTATCATCATTTTTAAAAGTGCTCTTATGAGTGGGGTACGTTATTTTCTGTTGTAGTGGCCCGGCCGCTAGAGAGGCGGCCGGGCCCGTTGTGTTGACTCAGTTATTGGAACAGATCGTCCGTGGTGGGCGTGTCATTAAACAGATCCGAGTCCGGTTGTTCATCAGTGGCGTACTCTTTTGGTTGCGTGCCATTGATAAAGTATTCAAACCGGGTGGTATAGTCTGTTTTATGGGTCAACTTGCCGGTATCCCGGTCAATTCTGACAGAGACAATGCCTTCCGGTGGCGTCGCGGGTACTTCTGGCGTGCCAGCTAGGGCATCTTTCATAAACTCGTTCCAAGCCGGTCCTGCGGTTTTAGCACCCGCTTCTGCGCCCGATATCTGCTCTTGAGACCCATTACTGCGCCAGGTTGTACGACCAAGCTCACGACTGTGATCATCAAAACCTACCCAGACCGTGGTTTCCAGATTAGGGTTAAATCCACTAAACCAAGTATCTCTGGATTCGTTAGTCGTACCTGTTTTACCCGCAATATCGTGACGTTTCACCACACGGGCTGCCCGCCATGCGGTCCCATTCCACCCCGTATTATGACTCCAGTCTCCACCACCCCAAATGACACTTTTTAGTGCATCAGTAATTAAAAATGCGGTCTGGCTGGAAATAACCTGTTTGGCATGACGAGCATCAGGAGCATCACATTTATCCAATGGGCTGGATTCATGTTCCAATTCTGCCAAGGTGTTATCGCCGGTTACTAAATCTTTACCCGTATCTTTAGCGACATCGGTGGCCACTGTTTGTAGTGGCTGTTTAGTAGCGACTTTCGGTGCAGGTGGACAGGCTAATGTTGGGTTGGCTTGTTCAATCAATTTCCCCTCAGAATTTTGCACATGATCGATGTAGTAAGGTTCTACCAAGTACCCGCCATTAGCAAACACCGTAAAGGCGGCTGCAACTTGCAGTGGCGTGACGGATGCAGAGCCTAAGGCAATGGATTCATTGCGGGGTAAATCTGCAGAGTCAAAGCCAAACTCTTCCAGTTTTTTGATGGTGTTATCCAGTCCAACATGGCGCATTGCCCGCACGGACATGACGTTAATGGATTGAGCCAAGCCGATACGTAATCGGGTTGGGCCACCATAAATATTGGGCGAGTTTTTGGGGCGCCAAGCAATACCTTGACGGATATCGGGCTCGTTAATCGGCGCGTTATTGATCAGCGTCGCCAAGGTATAGCCTTTCTCCAGCGCTGCAGCATAAATAAACGGTTTGATATTGGAACCGAGTTGCCGTTTAGCTTGGGTGATTCGGTTGTACTGACTTTCTTTAAAGCTAAAACCTCCGACCAAAGTGCGGATCGCACCATTATGTGGATCTAATGACACAATAGCACTGGAGACCTGTGGGATTTGCGACAGTTGCCAGAACTCACCATTATTTCGGATCCAGATACGCTCACCTACCTTGAGGATATCTGCAGCCGTTTTAGGTAGCGGTCCTTGCTTCTTGTCAGAGATAAATGCTCTAGCCCATTTTAATCCATCCCATTCCAGCGTATGGATACGGCCATCCACAGTCATTACATCAGCCTGTTGCTTTGTAACTTTCAATACCGCAGCGGGTTGCAGCTCTTCGACTGCCTGGATTTTTTTCAGCGCGGCAATGATGGTATCGGATGTTGGTTCAACACCAGTCCACAAAACTGCGGCAGGGCCACGATAGCCATGGCGCTGATCATAGGCATAAACATTATTCCGCATAGCCTGTTGTGCTAAACGCTGAAGACGGGAATCAATGGTGGTATATACATCATAACCACCGGTGTAGGCTTCTTCCTCACCATATTTTTGCACCATGTAATCACGAGCCATCTCTGAGATATAAGGCGCATAAAGATCAATTTCAGCTCCGTGATAGCGTGCTGTAATTGGGGTTTCAATGGCTTTGTTGTATTCAGCCTGGGTGATATAGCCTACTTCCAACATACGCCCTAATACCACATTGCGACGTCGCTCTGCTCTGGAAGGAGAGGTAATTGGATTGACGGATGAAGGCGCCTTAGGTAAACCGGCCAGCATAGCCTGTTGAGCCAGAGTCAAATCTTTTAGCTCTTTACCATAGTAAACCTGCGCAGCAGCACCAAAACCATAGGCACGTTGACCTAGATAAATCCGGTTCATGTAGAGTTCCAGAATTTCATCTTTGGTTAGCAATTGCTCAATGTGTAGTGCGATAAAAATTTCTTTGATTTTACGTATGTAGGTTTTATCCCGGGTCAAAAAGAAGTTACGTGCTACCTGCATGGTAATCGTACTTGCCCCTTGGCGTTTCTGACCTGTAGTAATCAATATCACTGCCGCCCGGAGAATACCGACAGGATCAATACCATGATGCTCATAAAACCGCGAATCTTCCGTCGCTATAACGGCTTGAATCAAAGGCTTAGGAACTTCGCTGAGAGAGACTGGAATTCGGCGTTTTTCACCAAATTGTGAGATGAGTTTACCGTCCCGGCTGAAAATTCGCAGTGGGGTCTGCAATTGGACAGTCTTCAGCGTTGCAACATCTGGCAGGTCTGGTAAAACATAAAAATACGCTGCAGTGATGGCACCGATCCCCAACAGAGCCAGACTGAACAGAGCAATAATTGCGCGTTTAAACCACTTCACGTTTGAGTTCCCGACAGATTTTTTAAAGCTAAATAGTATATAAGGCTCATCTCCACGGGTGAAGCAAAATAGCCACCCTCTTGAGGATGTTAGTAGCGTATGGTTAACATTCTAGACAAAAGGTTTTTACCAACAGGATTTGTGCTACGCTAGCAGGGTTAGGGAATATAAAAAATAAAACAAATTGGCAAAGGATTATGTTGGCAAAGCTATGGAATCGTCATGCGCCGCAAATGGTCGGAATTGACATCGGTTCTCACGATGTTAAGGCTATGTTGCTTGAGCAGATGGAAGATGGATATAAAGTGGTTGGCTATGCTTGCGTACCGATAAAAAAGGGCGCAGTAGTTGATCACGATCTTCGCGATCCTGAAGCTGTTATTGAAACCTTACGGCAGTTGGTGCGGCAACTTCCTAAAGGTGTGAAGTACGCTGCGGTAGCTGTATCAGGATCGGCAGTGATCACGAAAGTGATTTATATGGATGCTTCCCTCAATGAAGAAGAAATGGAAGCCCAGATTGAAATTGAAGCCGATAATCTTATCCCTTACTCCCTAGATGAAGTCAGTATCGACTTTGAAACCTTGCAGCTAAACAGTACCGATTCTGCCAAAGTCGATGTGTTACTCAGTGCCTGTCGTACTGAAAATGTGGATGGGCGGGTTGATGCATTGGATGCGGTTGGTCTAGAAGCTAAAGTTGTGGATGTCGAAAGCTATGCCCTAGGCCGATCGGCAGAGCTTATTTATAACCAGCTACCATCCGGCGCCCATCATAAAACGCTGGCATTAGTTAATGTTGGAGCCAATATTACCTCATTTGCTGTGGTTGACCATGGCGAAACCGTATTTGTGCGTGAGCAGACCTTTGGTGGAGAGCACTTTACCCAATCTATTCAGGCCTGTTATGGCATGACTTACGAAGAGGCCGAGAAAGCTAAAATCAGCGGTCAATTACCAGAAAACTATGTGCTTGATGTACATGCTCCTTTTCAGGCACAGCTTGTGCAGCAAATTAAACGTACTTTGCAGATTTACTGTTCTTCCCGCGATAAAGACAAAGTGGATTACATTGTGCTTTGTGGCGGCGCGGCGCAACTCGATGGGCTGGCCAGTCTGCTGACCAGTGAACTGGCAATTCAAACCCGGGTTGCGAACCCATTTCAGGGATGTCTTTTTGCTGATGATGATATTCGTTTGGGGCTGGAGACCGGGATTGGTAAATATATGGTGGCCTGTGGCTTGGCCCTGAGGAGCTATGGTCAGTGGCGAACATAAATTTGCTACCTTGGCGGGAAGAAGCGAGGGAGAAACAAAAGCGTGATTATATGGGAATACTGGTGTTGGTATTCCTAATGAGTGCTTTATGCGTCTACCTGTTCCTTGGTGGGATAAATATGTTGATCGAGCAGCAGCAGGAACGAAATCACTATCTGCAGTCTGAAATTCAGTTGTTGGAAAAGCAGATTGCTGAAATTCGACAAATAAAAAAACGTAAAGCCAATATTGAGCGGCGTACGGAGATTATTCTTGATCTGCAGCAAGCCAGAAATTTACCGACACATGTACTGGACGAGTTGGTTAGGGTAGTGCCTGCGGGGATTTATCTGTCCGAAGTTGAAAAGAAAGGCAGCATGTTGTGGATCAATGGTCGTAGCGAGTCAAATAATAATGTTGCCAATATGATGCGTCGGGTGAACAGCTCTGATTGGCTCCATGAACCCAATATGCAGTCTATTGTCTCTGACCAAGATACTCAGCGCAGTTTACAGCGATTTGATTTGAATATTACCGTCCGGGAAGCTCCACCTTTATTGGCCAGTGAGGCATCGACGAAATGAAAATCGATTTGAGCCAATTTAATGATATTGATTTTGACAATATCGGTGCTTGGCCTCGGCTAGTTAAAGTGGTGTTTAGTGTATTTTTAGCCTTGACGGTATTTGGTGGCAGTTACCTGTTTTTTATTTCGGATGCGCTCGATAGTTTAGCTGCTGAGCAGGCGCAGGAACTGCAGTTGAAAACGGACTTTGCCAGTAAATATCAATTGGCAGCCAATTTGCCATTATATCGACAGCAACTCACCGAGATGGAAAGTCAATTTGCTGAGTTACTGAAAATGTTGCCATCTGAAAATGAAATGCCCGGGCTGTTGGATGATATTACCTTTGTTGCTACTGATGCTGGTTTAGGTATCAGTAGTTTAAATTGGGAAGCTGAAGTGGAGCGGGATTTTTATTTAGAGTTTCCTATCAATATGTCGGTTACCGGTAGTTATCATCAATTGGGGAAGTTGGTTGATGGGGTAGCTAAGTTGCCGCGTATAGTCAGCTTGCACGACTTTAGTATAGGTAAACAGGCAAATGGCCAACTGGTGATGGACATTCAAGCGAAAACTTATCGTTTTAAAGATGATGCTGAATGGGATCATGACAAGGAGGCGAAATAGTGCGGCAGTTTTTGCTTGGCGGTGCATTATTCCTGCTGACTGGCTGTTTTGCTGACCGCAGTGATCTAGAGCAGTTTGTTGCTGATACTAAAACAAAACATGTGGCCGGGATCCCTTCTTTGCAGCCGCCTCCTGAATTTCAGCACTTTAGTTATCAGGCTGGTTTGCTACGCAGTCCGTTTGTACCGCCATCACGGGAGTTAACAGAAGAAGTTGTAGCAACTGAGCGGGATTGCCTGCGACCAGATGTGCAACGTCGTAAAGGTCAGTTAGAAAGTTATGCTTTGGATAATTTAACCATGCGCGGCACATTGCAGCAGGGAGAAGATATCTGGGCATTGGTACAAAGTGGTGATGGTAATGTCTACCGGCTTGGAATCGGCGATTATCTTGGGCTTTATCATGGCCAGATTATTCAAATCAGCCCCCGCAGAATTGCGATTACAGAACTTATCCCAGACGGTGCTGGATGCTGGAGTGAACGAGCCAGCAGCATGGAATTAACCACAGAATAAGCTGTGAAGGAAGAAGGTAGAATGGAATTTCCTGTCTTGAACAATCTTTCCCCAAGGAAATCCTCCCGCCACTGGTTGGGATGGCTCTTATGCAGCATGCTGCTGCCTGGCGTATCCTTCGCCAATCAACTGGTTGATATAAAATATCATGCCATTATTGATCAGCAATTAACGATGGAGTTGGTGTTTAGTGAGCCAATTTCTGAACCTAAACTGACTATCGATACCACGCCCGCGCGACTACGGCTTAGTTTTGCTGATACCCAATCAGCATTGGATAAAAGTCTGTTACCCGTTGAACAGTTTGGGGTGTCATCTTTGGCGATAGAGCAGTTAGCATCACGGCTCCAGGTAGCTGTTAATATGGAACAAATTCGGCCTTATCAAGTCAGTGTGCAGGGAAACATTTACCGGCTGGTGCTGAATGATGCTGTGCTGGCTGGAGATGTAGCGAAAAAGTCCTTTATTAATAATGTCACTGAAATTGATTTTCGTCGTAATGCCGCAGGTGGTGGCAGACTGATCGTTCAACTAGATAATGAATCTGTGGCGGCGGATGTGGAACAAATTGGTGCCAAGCTGGAAGTGAAGTTTTTTAATACGGCTATTCCCGATCCATTGTTATATGTTATGGATGTGCAGGATTTTGCTACTCCAGTAAAAAGCTTTGAGACATTTCAGGATGATTTAACCACCCGATTGTTGATCGATGTAACTGGTGGCTATGATTTCCGCCACCAACAGCAGGGTGATCAGTTTGTTTTGGATATTACTCCGATTGCTGATAACCCCGTAGGAGCCAAGCCGGAAAAGAGTTATGACGGTAAGCGGTTATCGTTGAATTTTCAGAGTATTCCTGTACGGACTGTGTTGCAGATTATTGCCGACTATAATCGTTTCAATTTAGTCACTAGTGATACAGTTGACGGGGATATTACCCTGAGATTGGATGATGTGCCTTGGGATCAAGCACTGGATCTTATTCTGCAAACCAAGGGGCTGGATAAGCGAATTGAAGGCAATATCTTGATGGTTGCACCAGCGGAAGAACTTGCTATTCGTGAAAGCCAGAACCTTAAAAATCAGCAGGAAGTAAAAGAACTCGCACCATTATATTCCGAATATTTGCAAATCAATTACGCCAAGGCTACGGATATTGCCGAACTGCTCAGCGGCGCTGATTCCAGTTTGCTGTCGAGTCGAGGCAGTGTTGCTGTGGATGAGCGGACTAATACCCTATTGGTAAAAGACTCAGCAGAGAGTCTGAAAAATATTGCCCGGCTGGTGGAAGTGTTGGATATCCCGATTCGGCAGGTTCTAATCGAATCCAGAATGGTGACGGTAAAGGATGATGTGGCTGAGGATATCGGGATTCGCTGGGGCATCACAGATCAGCAAGGCTCAAAAGGCACCTCGGGATCATTGGAAGGTGCGGGTGATATTGCCGGGGGCACCATTCCCTCTATTGATGACAGATTGAATGTTAATTTACCTGCAGCGGTGAGTAATCCGGCCAGTATTGCCTTTCATGTCGCAAAATTATCAGATGGTACAGTACTGGATCTGGAATTAAGTGCGCTGGAGCAGGAAAATAAGGGCGAGATTATTGCTAGTCCACGAATTACCACCTCCAACCAAAAAGCCGCCTACATTGAGCAAGGGGTTGAGATCCCCTATGTGGAGTCCTCGTCCAGTGGCGCGACTTCAGTGACCTTTAAAAAAGCGGTATTATCTCTGCGGGTTACACCGCAGATCACCCCGGATAACCGGGTGATTTTGGATCTGGAAATTACCCAGGATTCACAGGGTAAAACCGTGGATACGGCGACCGGGCCGGCGGTGGCAATTGATACTCAGCGGATTGGTACTCAGGTTCTGGTGGATAATGGTGAAACCATCGTCTTAGGTGGCATTTATCAACAGAATCTGATTAGTCGGGTTAGCAAAGTGCCGGTATTGGGAGATATTCCATTTCTTGGCTTTATGTTCAGAAATTCGACAGATAAAAATGAGCGGCAGGAATTACTGATTTTTGTGACACCGAAAATTGTCACAGAAGAGATTTGATGTTGCTGAAATTGAAGTAAAAAATCGATTTGATTTCACTGGTTAACGTCAATTTACCAACTGGGTGGAATGCCGGGATTACCTGGTCATTCTGTGGATAAATCCGGTTGGTCTATTGCCTTTTCCACGCTTAAACTGAGATAATCCCCGGTCAAGTCTCAATAGAGCAAGGTAACAATCAATTGGCTGGTTTGTTTTTTAAACCGGCATTGGCATATTTTTCACAGATTCAGACGTATAAGAAATGGCTGAAAAACGTAATATTTTTCTGGTAGGCCCGATGGGCGCAGGTAAAAGCACCATAGGTCGCCATCTGGCGCAGATGCTTCATTTAGAATTCCACGATTCAGATCAAGAGATCGAGAACCGTACAGGCGCTGACATTGCTTGGGTTTTTGATGTCGAAGGTGAAGAAGGCTTTCGCCGTCGTGAGGCTCAGGTCATCGCTGATTTGACTGAGAAACAAGGTATTGTTCTGGCTACCGGAGGCGGTTCTGTTCAGAGCAAAGATATCCGTAATTACCTATCTGCACGTGGTATTGTGGTATATCTGGAAACCACTATTGATAAGCAGGTTGCCCGTACCCAGCGTGATAAACGCCGTCCACTGTTACAGGTTGACGACCCACGTGAAGTGTTGGAAAACCTAGCTGAAGTCCGTAACCCTCTGTATGAGGAAATTGCAGACGTGATCGTTAAAACTGACGATCAAAGTGCCAAAGTGGTCGCTAATCAAATTATCGAGCAACTCGGCTTTTAAGGCAGGACCATGCAGCAAATTCAGGTTGAGTTAGGAGCGCGCAGTTACCCTATTTTCATCGGCCGGGATTTGTTGTCGGATAGCGGGACCTGGTCCCGCTACCTGCAAAATAAGCATATTCTGCTTGTCACCAATACCACTGTTGCCCCGCTTTATTTAGCCTCTGTTTTCCAATCGTTATCGCGACTTGGTAATCAAGTGCAGCGCGTTATTCTGCCTGATGGTGAGCAATTTAAAACCTTGTCTACCTTGGATACCATTTTTAGCGTGGCGCTAGAGCATAATTTTGCTCGGGACTGTGTGATGGTAGCGCTGGGTGGCGGTGTTATTGGTGACATGACCGGATTCGCAGCTGCATGTTATCAACGGGGAGTTGATTTTATTCAGGTGCCAACCACCTTGTTATCTCAGGTGGACTCTTCTGTTGGTGGAAAAACCGCAGTAAACCATCCATTGGGTAAAAACATGATTGGGGCGTTTTATCAGCCCAAGTTGGTAATCATTGATACTCAGTGCCTTAAGACTTTGCCATCAAGGGAGTTTGCGGCTGGGATGGCTGAAGTGATCAAATATGGCATTATCTGGGATGCAGAGTTTTTCCGCTATCTTGAGCAGCATAGTGATGCACTGAAACAGCATGACACCACAATATTGGCAGAAACTATTCGCCGCTGTTGTGAGATTAAAGCCCAAGTGGTTTCTCAGGATGAAACTGAACAAGGGGTAAGAGCCCTGCTAAATCTTGGGCATACATTTGGGCACGCCATTGAGGCTGAGATGGGCTACGGTAATTGGTTGCATGGCGAGGCGGTTGCCATTGGCATGCTGCTTGCTGCACAGACATCAGTCGCCATGGGGTTGATGTCTGAGTCAAATGTCCGTCGTATTCAAGCATTGCTGGCTGCATTTGATTTACCCACTAAGGCGCCGGAGACTATGGACTTTCATAGTTTTATCAAACATATGCGGCGTGATAAAAAAGTGCTAGCCGGTCAAATCCGTCTGGTTCTGCCACAGCGGATTGGTCAGGCTGGTGTATACAGCCAGATTGATGACGCTGTTTTGGAGCAGGTTATCCACCGCCACTGAGATAGGTACGGTGTTTGCGATCTGCCCAGTTTACCTTGCTGCCCAGTCAGCAAGCATTATTACAGCGACTACAACTTCTCGTCAGCTACAGTGAGCAGTTGCAGGTGTTATCTGCCCCAGCCGGTGCAGGTAAAACCACGTTAGTAACTGAACTGATTTCCAGTTTGAGTGAGTATAACGCTGCACTGGTAGCCTGCCCTCCCTATGCCGATGCTGCAGAGATTCGCCGTAAAATTCTGCTGCAATTATCTGCTAGCCCTTTATTTGATGATGAACAGCCATTATCTGAGACGTTAGTGCTGTTGCAGGATCAGCAAGCTCAGCCTGTTCATATTGTGATTGATGATGCCCACCGATTGCCGATAGCAATATGGGCGGAATGCCTAGTTCTGTCGCAGTTACAATGTGCGGGGCGCCACATAGCGCTGACTTTTACTCTAGAACCTCAGTTCCTGTCCCAACTATTAGCTAAATTGAATGTGGCTCAGCGGCGTTTGCTATTGACAGTTACTATCCCGCCATTATTACCTGCTGAGCGGACACTACTTTATCAGCGTTATGCGACGAATATTGATGCTGCTTCAGCTGAGGCATCTAGCAGCACTGGCCAACCATCAGGCCTTGATAAAGCCATGACGCCAGCTGATGTTATAGCGCTACTGGAACCAGCTAATCATAACGATGCTACGGCAGGCTTTCATGGGCGATCTTTTCGTCACTGGGCTTTAGGCGTAGCTATATCGTTGGCTGGAATACTTTGGTTAGGTATAAAACATAATTTGGTCAGCTACCCTCATCAGACTAATAATGAGATGAAGCTGCATAGTGAGGGTAGGGGGCCAATTCCAGCGGCGTCGTTAGCGGTTACAAATATTAATCACGCGGCGAAGGATGTTGCCTTTACTGGTTCAAGCATAGGTAACACTGTGTTGGTCGTTAGCGACGAGAAGCAGTTATTACCACCTTGGTATGTTGAGTCTTTAGGGTCATATACACGATATAGTCCATTTGATAAGTCTGACGCTGCTGAGCCTAAAATTGACGCTGTCGATGATAAGATCCCCCCATTTTATATCGCTAAACAAGGTGACAAGTCGCTAATAGACCGGCAAGAAACATCCCCCACCAAGCAGGCATTCTTACCGTTTGTGGCACCAAAGTCAGTTGCTGATGTGTGGGTGACGAAAGTTGCAATTTCCACGGCCACGGTTCAGCAAGATTTTGCTGTAATAGCGTCAGAAAGTGATGAAGGTAAGAAGCTTGGTATCAATACCGCTGCGATGACATCGATCACCGCGCATGGGAGTTTGGTGCACAGTGCTGAATATGAGGATAAATTGGGTGAAACCGAGTCATCAACTGCATTAAATAGCCAGCAAGCGGCATCATTGACAACTGCGACCACGTCGTCAGTGAACTCAATTATTGAAAATGCAATGGATGCTGTAAATAAGCAAGTTATTGGTTCCGCAATGAAACTAACGACAAAGGCTATTATGCCGGATATCTCATCAACGATAGTGCTGAATGATGGGCAGACGATGAATGATCAATATGGCGAGAATAACCCTGCGGAGCCTGAAGTGGTCACGGTGGCAGTCGAAAGTGCCCCGCAAAATATCAGTAAGCCGACTGTTGGGTTCGCGGTACAGTTGGCCAGTGTTAGCCGAGAAAGCTCTATTGCGGCCATATTACACAAGTTAGCTGCTGAAACGGATATCAGAGTGCTGCGTTACCGCCAATGGTGGCTGATCTTGCAAGGTGAGTATGTTACCAAGAGGGAGGCTGAAAATGCGGCGCAATTATTAGGGAATAAATACAAAATTTCCGCACCTGTGGTACGACAGTGGGTAAAGATGCAGCAATACCCGCTCTATCAACGTTGAAGCCGTGAATTTTTGTGACAAACAGAGTACAATCGTCATCTTCTTTTTTCCTCGGCGTTAATCAAATTAAATGAGCAGAAAAAACAGAGCCTTCCTGAAATGGGCGGGTGGTAAATTTAAATTGGTTGATGCCCTGAATCGCCACTTGCCGGCTGGGCAACGTTTGGTGGAACCCTTTGTTGGTGCTGGCTCGGTATTTTTGAATACTGAGTACGACGAGTACCTTCTTTGCGATATAAATCAAGATCTTATTGACTTGTATAATATTGTGAAGCGTCAACCTGAAACATATATTCAAGCCGCAAAAGCATTATTTGTTGATCGGATGAATAACAAAGAAGCTTATTATGACGCTCGTAAACATTTTAATTCCAGCTGTGATCCTTTTTTACGGGCGATTTATTTTCTTTATCTGAACAGGCATGGTTTTAACGGACTTTGTCGTTATAACCAAAAAGGTGAATTTAATGTGCCATTTGGCTCATATAAAAAACCTTATTTCCCAGAAAAAGAGATCAGAATTTTTGCTGAGAAAGCTCAGCGAGCTGAATTTCGCTGCATCAGTTACGAGCAGGCATTTGAATTAGTCACTGATGGCGATGTGATTTATTGTGACCCACCATATGCGCCGCTATCCACAACGGCCAGTTTTACCACTTATGTTGGTGCCGGTTTTTCTCTTGATGATCAGGCGTTATTGGCTCGGTATTCCCGTCATACGGCATTGGAACGGGGTATTCCTGTGCTGATCAGCAACCATGATATTCCGTTGACACGAGAGCTGTATCATGGGGCGAGGCTAGAGAGCATTCAGGTGCAGCGTAATATCAGCCAAAAAGGGAGTGCGCGTACAAAAGTGGATGAGCTGATGGCACTTTATGATGATACTTACCATGAAGAGCAGGAATAAACGTTCACCATTAATATTGCGCTAATACCCAATCAACTAGCCCCAATAATGCTAATACCAAGAGTAACGCCAGTATTACGCCACTGATGATAAAAGGTAAAACCGACGACTGCTGAAAATCTTGTTGTTGCCGGTTTTTACTTTGCACCCCGAAAAAAGCTGAGAGTGTGCTGGTAATGATTTGCCACAAGCGTTGCAAATTACAATTCCTGCGATGGTTGAGGCTGTGTTAACGGGGATGACTTCTCTTGCTGGCGATATAGCAGTTCAAATAAATCAACAAAGTGCAGCTGGGAAGATTGGCTGCGCCCACTTAACCAAGCGAGCCAGCTGATATCAGCTGTTTGGCTGTGACAGATATTATGGGGATGACTTGCTGGCAAGGCATTGTTGTAATCCCGTGGGCAAGACACAGGTTTTTCTGCGTTGCTATATCTTTCTGTTAGCAATAATCCCGCAAGCATTATTATTGCTGTCGCAACGAGAGGGTAATGAATCTTACTTGAGGTTGGCATCCATTTGTCCTGTGCATGATTCTTAGGCGGCAGCTCAATAGATAGATGTTGTATGGCTGACATATTTCCTAGCTACATAAATCGTTAAATGATTACTGCAAGCGTTGGTTATGTTACCAGTGTTAGTGTGATTTTTGAACACTTGTGATGCAAGGCGATTACTCTAAACGCGATTGATTGAATATGTAAAAATGTGTCTTACTTTAGAGACATCAGATTGTAGCTAGGTAGAATGAAGTCTTCTTATTCCCTGATTTAGCTGCGAGATTGATATGCGTCCTTTTCTGATAGCTCCATCTATTCTATCTGCTGATTTTGCCCGTTTGGGTGATGATGTTAAGGCGGTACTGGATGCCGGTGCTGACGTCGTTCACTTCGATGTAATGGATAACCATTATGTCCCCAATCTAACGATTGGCCCTATGGTCTGCAAAGCTTTGCGAGATTATGGCATTACTGCTGATATCGATGTGCATTTGATGGTAAAACCGGTCGATCGCATTATTCCCGATTTTGCCAAGGCTGGTGCTTCTATTATTACCTTCCACCCAGAAGCTTCGGAACACATTGATCGAACTCTGCATTTGATTAAATCTCATGGCTGTAAGGCCGGTTTGGTATTCAACCCAGCTACGCCGCTGCATTATCTGGATTATGTGATGGATAAGCTGGATGTCATTTTGTTGATGTCAGTCAATCCGGGCTTTGGCGGGCAATCTTTTATTCCGGGGACATTGGATAAACTGCGTCAGGTTCGGGAGCGGATTGATGCCAGTGGCTTTGATATTCGTCTGGAAGTTGATGGCGGTGTAAAGACCGATAATATTGCTGAGATTGCTGCTGCTGGAGCCGATATGTTTGTTGCTGGTAGTGCAATCTTTAATAAGCCAGATTACCGCGTTGAAATTGATAACATGCGGGCTGAATTAGCTAAGGTTGATGCTTAATGGAACATCAACAGAATATTTCTGCTCGGGATATAAAGTGTGTTGCATTTGATCTAGATGGTACGCTGGTCGACAGCGTTCCAGATTTAACCGCTGCTACCCGAGCGACATTGGCACAATTGGGTTTGCCGGACTGTAGCGAGCAACAGGTTCGCGGTTGGATTGGCAATGGTGCACCGATGTTGATCCGCCGGGCAATGACTTTTGCTTCTGCTCAACCTGTCACTGATGAGATGTTAGCAGATACAATGCCTATTTTTATGCAGCATTATCAGCACTATTTACATCAGTACAGCCGATTGTATCCAAACGTAAAACAGGTACTGACTACGCTACGTCAGCAGGGGATGCATTTGGCTGTTATCACCAACAAGCCGCACCGTTTCGCAGAGCCCCTATTGGCTGAGTTTGATATCGCTGATTGTTTTGAGCTGATTTTGGGTGGGGATGCCTTACCCAAGATGAAGCCTGATCCATTACCACTGCAGCATTTGTTATCCCACTTTAATCTGCCGGCCAGTGCACTATTAATGGTGGGGGATTCTCGCAACGATATTCTGGCGGCAAAAGCTGCTGGTGTAGTATCGATTGGCTTGACCTATGGCTATAACTACGGTGAAGATATCGCATTGTCCGGCCCAGAGGCCGTATGTGAATATTTTTCCGATATTCTGACTATTTTGAATATCAGCCCAACCGTAACGGAGCAATAAAGCAATGAGTAAGCCCATCGTGTTTAGTGGCGCACAGCCTTCAGGTGAATTGACCATAGGTAACTACCTGGGTGCTATGCGTCAGTGGGTTAATATGCAGGACAGCCACGACTGCCTTTATTGCGTTGTTGACCAGCATGCGATTACTGTTAGACAGGATCCGGCTAAACTGCGTGAAGCCTGTTTAGATACCCTGGCTCTTTATCTTGCTTGTGGTATTGATCCACAAAAGAGCACTGTATTTGTGCAATCCCATGTGCCCCAGCATGCGCAGTTGGCATGGGCGCTGAATTGTTATACCCAAATGGGTGAGCTGAGCCGTATGACTCAGTTTAAGGATAAATCCCAAAAGCACGCCAATAACATTAATGTGGGGTTATTTGGTTATCCTGTATTGATGGCTGCAGATATTCTGCTGTATCAGGCGAATGAAATTCCGGTTGGTCAGGATCAAAAGCAACACTTGGAATTGACCCGGGATATCGCGACTCGATTCAATAATATCTATGGCGATACCTTTACTGTTCCTGAGCCTTTTATTCCTCAGGAAGGTGCTCGAGTGATGTCTTTACAGGATCCGACCAAAAAGATGTCTAAGTCTGATGATAATCGTAATAACGTGGTGGGATTATTGGAAGATCCTAAAGCGGTACTGAAAAAGTTCAAAAAAGCCATGACTGACGGTGATAATCCACCCGTAGTGCGTTACGACATCGAAAATAAACCGGGTATTGCAAACTTGATGAGCATTTTGTCCGGGGTGACTGGGCGTACTATTGCGGATATCGAAGCCGAGTATGCTGATCAGGCAATGTATGGTCCACTGAAAGTGGCAACAGGTGAAGCTGTTGTTGCCATGCTGGAACCTTTACAAGAACGCTTCCATCAGTTCCGTGCAGATCAGGCCTTCTTGGAGCAGGTGATGCGTGATGGTGCCGCAAAAGCACAGGCTCGTGCAGAAAAGACTCTGAAAGATGTTTATCAGAAAATTGGCTTATTAGTCTAATCCTGTTTCAGCTTCTGGATTAGTGAGTAGGATACTACTCAGCAAGGCCCCGATAGTTTTCTATCGGGGCCTTATCTTTTGTGTCCTCAGAAAATTTATCGAGAGCGGCATAAGTTGTCTGAATAGTGAGAAAGGAGCAGAAATAAAGATACAGGGAGTATTCTCTTAAGGATTTTGCGTTGCATTATCCGAATTTGGTCTATGCTTGTTTCCTCACTGAGCCACTTTGCTTGATTTTGACTGGCTCAATTAGAGCTTTTGTCGTTTGGAGTATATTTATAGTGAGTCAGTTAAATGCTGTTTTGTGGATAAATCTGTGAGTAATGTGTGGCGTTGATGTGCCTTTTTAGGGGGTAAGTTTTTATTCACTTAAAACTGCATTTTTCTTTAAAAAAGCCCTTGCGCAAAAAAAATAAGCTACCTATAATGCGCCTCCATCGACACGGCACAACGCGCTTCCAGCGGTTGTTGAAGTGAAGATTCACTCACTTGCTAAGGCAATGAGTGACGCGAAAAACATTTGAAAAAATGCTTGACGCGACAACAGGAAAGCGTAGAATACGCAGCCCTGACCCGGTGAGAAACAGCATCGGTTGCTCTTTAACAATATAAACAGACAAGCAAATCTGTGTGGACATTCGCAGATGTTGATGAGGTCGACAAAGACTTTTATCAATGAACGAAGTTCGCGCAGCATGCAAATGCAGTCATTGCCTTAATGGGTAATGATGCAAAGACAGAATTCATTGAGCAGAACCTTCGGGTTCAACCAAAACTTTTAATTGAAGAGTTTGATCATGGCTCAGATTGAACGCTGGCGGCAGGCCTAACACATGCAAGTCGAGCGGTAACAGGAAGTAGCTTGCTACTTTGCTGACGAGCGGCGGACGGGTGAGTAATGCCTGGGAATATGCCGAGATGAGGGGGATAACAGTTGGAAACGACTGCTAATACCGCATAATACCTACGGGTCAAAGCAGGGGACTTTCGGGCCTTGCGCATCTTGATTAGCCCAGGTGGGATTAGCTAGTAGGTGAGGTAAAGGCTCACCTAGGCGACGATCCCTAGCTGTTCTGAGAGGATGATCAGCCACACTGGGACTGAGACACGGCCCAGACTCCTACGGGAGGCAGCAGTGGGGAATATTGCACAATGGGGGAAACCCTGATGCAGCCATGCCGCGTGTGTGAAGAAGGCCTTCGGGTTGTAAAGCACTTTCAGCGAGGAGGAAAGGTTACTGGCTAATATCCAGTAGCTGTGACGTTACTCGCAGAAGAAGGACCGGCTAACTCCGTGCCAGCAGCCGCGGTAATACGGAGGGTCCGAGCGTTAATCGGAATTACTGGGCGTAAAGCGTGCGCAGGCGGTTTGTTAAGCGAGATGTGAAAGCCCCGGGCTCAACCTGGGAACCGCATTTCGAACTGGCGAACTAGAGTCTTGTAGAGGGGGGTAGAATTCCAGGTGTAGCGGTGAAATGCGTAGAGATCTGGAGGAATACCAGTGGCGAAGGCGGCCCCCTGGACAAAGACTGACGCTCATGCACGAAAGCGTGGGGAGCAAACAGGATTAGATACCCTGGTAGTCCACGCCGTAAACGATGTCTACTCGGAGTTTGGTGCCTTGAGCACTGGGCTCTCAAGCTAACGCATTAAGTAGACCGCCTGGGGAGTACGGCCGCAAGGTTAAAACTCAAATGAATTGACGGGGGCCCGCACAAGCGGTGGAGCATGTGGTTTAATTCGATGCAACGCGAAGAACCTTACCTACTCTTGACATCCAGAGAATTCGCTAGAGATAGCTTAGTGCCTTCGGGAACTCTGAGACAGGTGCTGCATGGCTGTCGTCAGCTCGTGTTGTGAAATGTTGGGTTAAGTCCCGCAACGAGCGCAACCCTTATCCTTACTTGCCAGCGGGTCATGCCGGGAACTTTAGGGAGACTGCCGGTGATAAACCGGAGGAAGGTGGGGACGACGTCAAGTCATCATGGCCCTTACGAGTAGGGCTACACACGTGCTACAATGGTCGGTACAGAGGGTTGCCAAGCCGCGAGGTGGAGCTAATCCCAGAAAGCCGGTCGTAGTCCGGATCGGAGTCTGCAACTCGACTCCGTGAAGTCGGAATCGCTAGTAATCGTGGATCAGAATGCCACGGTGAATACGTTCCCGGGCCTTGTACACACCGCCCGTCACACCATGGGAGTGGGCTGCACCAGAAGTAGATAGCTTAACCTTCGGGAGGGCGTTTACCACGGTGTGGTTCATGACTGGGGTGAAGTCGTAACAAGGTAGCCCTAGGGGAACCTGGGGCTGGATCACCTCCTTACCTAAGCGACACATTACGCTGTTGAGTGTTCACACAGATTGCCTTGTCTGGCAACATTGACTCCTTAGTTGAGTTGATGACGTTCTTTAACAATTTGGAAAGCTGATAGTAGAAACAAACCTCTCTTTTTAAGAAAGGCTTTGTTAATACAAAATTGAGTTCTCAAACACTTTAATCAAGTAAATTGAGTATTCTAATCAAGGCGTTGTGATTCGAAAGAATTACAATTATCAAACCAGCAAGTTGCAATGCAACCTGAATGAAACTCATTTGGGTTGTATGGTTAAGCGACTAAGCGTATACGGTGGATGCCTTGGCAGTCAGAGGCGATGAAGGACGTGTTAATCTGCGAAAAGCTGTGCTTAGCCGATAAAAGGCACTTGAGGCACAGATGTCCGAATGGGGAAACCCGGCACCATAAGGTGTCATCATATACTGAATACATAGGTATATGAGGCGAACGAGGGGAACTGAAACATCTAAGTACCCTTAGGAAAAGAAATCAACCGAGATTCCCCAAGTAGCGGCGAGCGAACGGGGACCAGCCCTTAAGTCTTCAGGGTGTTAGTGGAATAAGTTGGAAAGCTTAACGGTACAGGGTGATAGTCCCGTACACGAAAACTAACTGAAGATGAAATCGAGTAAGGCGGCACACGTGATATGTTGTCTGAACATGGGGGGACCATCCTCCAAGGCTAAATACTCCTGACTGACCGATAGTGAACCAGTACCGTGAGGGAAAGGCGAAAAGAACCCCTGTGAGGGGAGTGAAATAGAACCTGAAACCGTATACGTACAAGCAGTGGGAGCGGTTCTTGAGACCGTGACTGCGTACCTTTTGTATAATGGGTCAGCGACTTACATTTAGTAGCGAGGTTAAGCGAATAGCGGAGCCGTAGGGAAACCGAGTGTTAACTGCGCGTTTAGTTGCTAGGTGTAGACCCGAAACCCGGTGATCTAGCCATGGGCAGGTTGAAGGTTGAGTAACATCAACTGGAGGACCGAACCGACTAATGTTGAAAAATTAGCGGATGACTTGTGGCTGGGGGTGAAAGGCCAATCAAACCGGGAGATATCTGGTTCTCCTCGAAAGCTATTTAGGTAGCGCCTCGCACGAATACCATTGGGGGTAGAGCACTGTTAAGGCTAGGGGGTCATCCCGACTTACCAACCCTTTGCAAACTCCGAATACCAATGAGTACTATGCGGGAGACAGACAGCGGGTGCTAACGTCCGTTGTCAAAAGGGAAACAACCCAGACCATCAGCTAAGGTCCCAAAGTTATTGCTAAGTGGGAAACGATGTGGGAAGGCTTAGACAGCTAGGATGTTGGCTTAGAAGCAGCCATCATTTAAAGAAAGCGTAATAGCTCACTAGTCGAGTCGGCCTGCGCGGAAGATGTAACGGGGCTAAGCAATACACCGAAGCTATGGGTACTAGCACTTGTGCTAGTGCGGTAGAGGAGCGTTCTGTAAGCGGTTGAAGCGGAAGCCGTAAGGCACCGTGGACGTATCAGAAGTGCGAATGCTGACATGAGTAACGATAAAGGGAGTGAAAAACTCCCTCGCCGAAAGACCAAGGGTTCCTGTCCAACGTTAATCGGGGCAGGGTGAGTCGACCCCTAAGGCGAGGCCGAAAGGCGTAGTCGATGGGAAACGGGTTAATATTCCCGTACTTCTGCTAACTGCGATGGAGAGACGGAGAAGGCTAGGCCAGCACGGCGTTGGTTGTCCGTGTTTAAGATGGTAGGCAGTGTGTTTAGGCAAATCCGGACACATAATGCTGAGAATTGATGACGAGGTGCTACGGCACTGAAGTGGTTGATGCCATGCTTCCAGGAAAATCTTCTAAGCTTCAGGTTAGTAGGAATCGTACCCCAAACCGACACAGGTGGTCGGGTAGAGAATACCAAGGCGCTTGAGAGAACTCGGCTGAAGGAACTAGGCAAAATGGTACCGTAACTTCGGGAGAAGGTACGCTCCTGTTGGTGATGAGACTTGCTCTCTAAGCTGACGGGAGTCGCAGATACCAGGTGGCTGCAACTGTTTATCAAAAACACAGCACTGTGCGAACTCGCAAGAGGAAGTATACGGTGTGACGCCTGCCCGGTGCCGGAAGGTTAATTGATTGGGTTATCTTCGGAGAAGCTCATGATCGAAGCCCCGGTAAACGGCGGCCGTAACTATAACGGTCCTAAGGTAGCGAAATTCCTTGTCGGGTAAGTTCCGACCTGCACGAATGGCGTAATGATGGCCACGCTGTCTCCAGCCGAGACTCAGTGAAGTTGAAATTGCGGTGAAGATGCCGTATACCCGCGGCTAGACGGAAAGACCCCGTGAACCTTTACTATAGCTTGGCACTGAACATTGACCCTACATGTGTAGGATAGGTGGGAGACTTTGAAGCGGTGACGCCAGTCATCGTGGAGTCAACCTTGAAATACCACCCTTGTAGTGTTGATGTTCTAACTCTGGCCCCTGAATCGGGGTTGAGGACAGTGCCTGGTGGGTAGTTTGACTGGGGCGGTCTCCTCCCAAAGAGTAACGGAGGAGCACGAAGGTTGGCTAAGTACGGTCGGACATCGTACGGTTAGTGCAATGGCATAAGCCAGCTTAACTGCGAGACAGACACGTCGAGCAGGTACGAAAGTAGGTCATAGTGATCCGGTGGTTCTGAATGGAAGGGCCATCGCTCAACGGATAAAAGGTACTCCGGGGATAACAGGCTGATACCGCCCAAGAGTTCATATCGACGGCGGTGTTTGGCACCTCGATGTCGGCTCATCACATCCTGGGGCTGAAGTCGGTCCCAAGGGTATGGCTGTTCGCCATTTAAAGTGGTACGCGAGCTGGGTTCAGAACGTCGTGAGACAGTTCGGTCCCTATCTGCCGTGGGCGTTGGATGATTGAGGGGAGCTGCTCCTAGTACGAGAGGACCGGAGTGGACGAACCGCTGGTGTTCGGGTTGTCATGCCAATGGCATTGCCCGGTAGCTACGTTCGGAATCGATAACCGCTGAAAGCATCTAAGCGGGAAGCGAGCCCCAAGATGAGTCATCCCTTAGACCTAGAGTCTACTGAAGGGCCGTCCGAGACTAGGACGTTGATAGGCAGGGTGTGTAAGCGTTGTGAGGCGTTGAGCTAACCTGTACTAATGACCCGAGAGGCTTAACCATACAACCCAAAAGGGTTTTGTTGGAAACCTTGATAGAATAATCAAGACTTGATTGAAGTTAGAGAACGAGAAAAAAAAGCAGCTTTCTAGATTGTACAGAATTTGCTTGGTGACAATAGCACTGTGGTCCCACCTGATCCCATTCCGAACTCAGAAGTGAAACGCAGTCGCGCCGATGGTAGTGTGGGGCTTCCCCATGTGAGAGTAGGTCATCGCCAAGCGCCTAATAAACGAAAAAGCCCGTTGCATTAGCAACGGGCTTTTTTCGTTTATGCGCCCATGACAGAACGAACATGTGGAAATAAAGAGTCCGAATGCAGCGAGGCAACCACTCATGTGATAGGTCGATGATTGTTCCATTCATAATCGGCACTTCCGCCATTCATGGCGGTCGTAGGGCGAATATCGCGTAGCGATGTGTTTATGGCAGAAACTGGTTCCAGACATTTTCTGCATTCACTACATCCATGCAGTTCAGCGCGAAGCTTTAGGCGTAGCTGGCCATCAGGCAAGTGTCTCATAAGTGAAGAGGCCACCTGAATAAGGTGGCTTTTTTGCGTTTGGGGTTTTGAACATTGTTAACACTCTCTTGAGCCTAGAGTATTTTTACTCAGTTGACTGTTTTGCTCATGCTGAAACGGACAGCTGCTACTTCCGATAGTACTATAGCTGGTTGAAAATAGTTCAAACTACCTTGAATCTAAAACGCTTTAACATTCCTGTGTCCAAATTACCAAGCTACCTGTCTTCTTTCTTTTCAAATGCAGCCCCATTTTGATGATACGACAAGAAGATAATCTATATGACGTTATAGTTATATTGTTGAATAACTGATACTTTTTCTTATGATGAATCAGAAGTTAGGTGAATGTGTGATGAGGCGGAGCTGATATTCGTGATGAAATCTGCTTTAAATACGGTTTATCAAGATAGCCCGCTAGAGATAATGATGATAGCGGGCTTTGATATAGCACGATATATGGTGAGAGTAATTAAGCTGTTTCTTGTTGAAGCTTGTGTATGATTGGCTGATTTGCTTCTGGAAATTCATAATGTTGTAGCTCAGTTTTAGACACCCACTGTAGTTCCTGTCCTTCAACTCCTAAAGGGCTACCGCTGAATTTTGTCACTTTATGGATATCCAACAAGACTTGCTTATCTGGATAATCAAAACTAATTGTCATAAAAGGTTCGGTTGTATTAACTGTAATCGCAACTTCCTCTTTTAATTCTCGGGATAATGCCTGCTCAACAGATTCTCCCGGCTCTACTTTCCCGCCAGGAAATTCCCATTTCCCCCCTTGGTGTAAATGTTGAGGGCGTTTGGCCAGTAAAATGGTGTTGTTAACACCAAGAATAACCCCAACAGCGACATGGATACGTTTACTCATTCATCACGCTCTTTAAAAAATTGCGGATCATCAAAGCCAATACTGTCGAGTTTATCTAGGTCAAATTCACTCTTGACTGGAATAGCGTAGCTTTCACTTGCCCACTCTCCCAAGTCTATTAATTTACAGCGTTCGCTACAAAACGGACGGAACTTATTTTCTGGCTTCCACTCAACCTTGCTATCACACGTTGGGCATTTTACAGTTAAAGGCATCGATTACTCCAAAGACTCTGCGGCCGCTCAGTGTATCTGATTTTTGCTATTTTTTCAGCGGCAGGCCGAGAGTTGGAAAGTGATATCTTTGTCAGTGTGTTTTTGCTGTTCAAAATCGACAAAATGGATCGCATATCGATTTTTATGGCCACTAATGGTTGGATAGCATCCTTGTTCGGCGGTAAGTTGTACCCTGATCAAGGTAAGTGCATGTTCGCTGTTACCTTGATAGAAGCCTGCTGGAGCCACTTGAGGATGGAAGTCTGCGGTAGAGCGAGTAATCTGGAGTAGTTGGCTGACGGTATCCAATAACGGCGTAAATGGCTTCATCCATTCTTGGTAGGCTTGTTGCCGTTCTTCAAATGGTTTTGCTAGCCAAAAATGCAGTTGGGGTAAATCGAAATTACAACAGGCTCCCGGCATCCCAAAGCGCTGCTTTAATGCGGATAAAAACCTATCTTGTTTTATATGGTTACCAAGTCGCCCAGGTTGGTTAAGGATGTCTCTGGCGATTGTGAGCGAGTTAATTTGCTGCTTGATCAGTATATTGTTATTTGAGGCCGATGGTTCTATACGTAGCTGTTGCAGCTGCCTGTCAATGTCTTTAATCACATCACTGCGGTAATCACAGCGCTCTGTTAATTCACAAAGAGAAAATAGAGGGTAAAAACAGCGGTGTTGATGGTCATGATTGAGGTTGTCGAGCAATTGCTCCCTTAAATACTCCAGCCGTAAATAGCTGCGTATTTTTTCATTTAGGGGCTGTTCGTAAATCAATTCAATCATGATATAGACTCAGTATTCTTTTGAGCAAGTGCCATATATTTGTGGTGGAGCTTAAGTACTTGGGATCGTAACTGAGATATCTCTCCCTGATTATCAATAATATCATCAGCCTTCTGTAATTTATCTTTTCGGCTCATCTGGCTGTTGATGATATTTTTTATCTGTTCTGCAGAAACGTGGTCCCGATTAGCGGCCCGAGTCATTTGTGCATCAGGGGATATATCAACAAGTAAAGTCCGATTGACTAAGCTATCCAACCCATTCTCAAATAGCAAGGGTACTACCATTATTACATAGAGCGATTTTGCTTGCTTAGCTTGAGATTGCATTTCTGTACTAATTATTGGGTGAAGTAACTTATTCAGCCAAACTCTTTTCTCTGGTGATTGAAAAACAATATTACGTAGTTGTTTTCGATCTAACTCTCCGGTTGGTGTTAATACTTCAGTGGTAAAAAAATCACTGATTTTTGCCAAGGCAGGTTGTCCGGGGCGAACTACTTCTCTGGCAATAATGTCTGCATCAATAAGCTCGATGCCCTGTTCCGCAAATAGGTTTGCGACAGTGGTTTTGCCACTGCCGATACCGCCGGTTAGCCCGATAGTAAATTGACTCATAGTACGTTACTCCTCCCAGATCGTTCAAAGTATCCGGGGCAAAGGGCTGAGGGTCAATCATTAGAGTAAATAATTAAGATACCAAGAAATAATATCAGTACCCCATATCATGGCTATCCAACCTGCCAGCGCAATATAAGGTCCAAAAGGTATTGGATTACCGACATTAATACGCTTGGAGATTATCAGAGTAATACCAACGATAGCGCCCACTAAAGATGATAGTAATATCGTTAATGGTAATAGCTGCCAGCCCAGCCAAGCACCAAACACGGCGAGTAATTTAAAGTCTCCGTAGCCCATCCCTTCTTTGCCGGTCAGTAATTTAAATAACCAGAAAATAGACCAGAGACTAAGATAACCTGCTGTTGCGCCAATAACTGCATCCGAGAGGTCGCTGAAAACACCTTGATAATTAATCAATAATCCCAGCCATAACAGAGGTAAGGTGATTTGATCCGGTAATAACATTTCATCTAAATCGATAAAGGTCAGGGCGATTAAAGCAAAGGTCAGTATGGTGGCAAATACAAACTGCATACTAGGACCAAAATGCCAAGCTAATACTGCCACAGCGATACCCGTGAATAACTCAACGAGCGGGTAACGTGCTGGGATTGCCTTTTGGCAGGAAGCGCACTTTCCCCGCAGGAATAGCCAACTAAGAATAGGCATATTTTGCCACGCTGTTATTTTATGTCCGCATTGAGGGCAGGCTGAGCCGGGTATTACCAGGTTGTACTTTTCGGGATAACCATCATTTACCTTACCCAATGTAGATAATTGCGCTGGGGATAATGTGTCTGCATGGTACTGTTCCAGATAACCTTGGCATTCTTGCTGCCATTCCCGCTTCAGCATGATGGGAAGCCGATGGATAACCACGTTGAGAAAGCTACCGATTGCTGCAGCAAAAATAAAGCTGAGTAACATAAACAGCCAAGGGTAAATGTCGAGCAGATAAATAAAATCAGACATAATCAGTCAGGTCGATCCTGTTATTACAGAAGTGGTGAGTATTAATCAGTGCAGGCGATAATGCATTAATTTAGATCAGCCAACGACATTTCCCATCTGGAAGATAGGCAAATACATACCAACAATTAATCCTCCGACTAGGGTTCCGATAACAACCATCATTATCGGCTCTATCAGGCTGGATAGACCATCGACGGCATCATCGACCTGCATCTCATAAATATTGGCAATTTTGTTGAGCATATTATCCAGCGAGCCGGACTCCTCACCGATCATCACCATTTGGATGAGCATATCGGGAAAGAGCTTGGTCGTGCGCATTGCAACATTCATCTGCATACCTGCCATGACATCTTGCCGGATTTTTAGCAGCGCGTTGCGGTATACCGCATTACCTGATGCGCCCGCGGCACTTTCTAAGCCGTCAATAAGTGGTACACCTGCGGCAAAAGTGGTCGCTAGTGTACGGGCAAAACGAGCCATTGCCGCTTTATGCAGAATATCGCCGATAGCCGGAGTTTTTAAAATTAGCTCATCAGTTCGATCGCGCACGGCTTGAGCATTGCGGTGCGCGCGGCGAAATGTCCATACGGCAGCGATAATGCCAGCCGCAAAGAAATACCAAGTTGCCTGCAATGCTTTGGAAATATTGATAATGAGCTGAGTAAATGCTGGCAGTTCAGCGCCAAATCCTTTAAAAATTTCCTCAAATTGTGGCACGACCATAAGTAATAGCAGTGCTGTAACGCCTATGGCGACAACCACTACTGCAGCAGGATAGAACATGGCTTTTTTGATTTTAGATTTCAGCGCCTCGGCTTTTTCTTTATAAGTGGCAATGCGGTCGAATACCTGATCTAACGCGCCGGAATGCTCCCCGGCAGCAACAAGATCGACATACAAATCATCAAAATATTGTCGCTGAGGGCGCAGGGCATCGGATAACGGAACACCGGACTGTACCTCTGCTACTATGTTGGTCAGTAGTGCCCGCATTTTGGGTTTTTCATGGCCGCGGCCCAGCAACTCAAGCGTCGTGACGAGCGGTACCCCTGCCGCCAGCATGGTGGCAATTTGTCGGGTAACCATGGCGATATCCATGGCATTAATTTTTTTCTCACTTTTAAACAGCGGGGCACTTTTTTTTCGCACGCTTTTGGGGCTAATTCCCTGCAATTTTAGCTGACTGCGGACTTCCATTACCGATGAACCGCGAAACTCGCCAGCAGATTTGCGCCCATCCCGGTTTAGCCCTTTCCACTCGTAGGTATAAATTTTAGGTTGGTTCTTCGGCGATTTTTTACGGGACTTACTCTTACCGGCAACGGCAGTATTCATATCTCAGTGTCCTTTGCGTACATGTTACAGTCGGCGTTGCTCGGTATTAAACGCTGGTGACGCGGTTAACTTCGGCCAAACTGGTGATCCCTTGAATAACTTTTAGTAGGCCGGAGCGACGTAGATCTGACATGCCCTGTTGCCTTGCCATATTGGCCATTTCCAATGAATTACCCCCAGCCATAATAATACGAGCAATTTCATCACTCATGCGCATCACTTCGTAGATACCTACCCGTCCCTTATAACCGCCGGAGCAGTGTTCGCAACCTGCCGTATGGGGAGCATATAGGGTAAAGTTGCTTTGGATTTGTGCGTCATCAAATCCAAGTTTTCTGAGTTCATCCTCGGGGACTTGCTCTGGGACTTTACACTCACGACATAAACGCCGCGCCAAACGCTGGGCGATAATTAAATTCACTGAACTGGCGATGTTATAGCCGGGCACCCCCATATTGACTAAGCGGGTTAAGGTTTCTGCTGCTGAGTTGGTGTGCAGCGTAGAAAGAACCAAGTGGCCTGTTTGCGCGGCTTTAATGGCAATTTCAGCAGTTTCCAGATCCCGTATTTCCCCGACCATGACCACGTCGGGATCCTGACGTAGAAAAGAGCGTAATGCCGAGGCAAATGTCAGCCCAGCTTTTTGGTTGATATGCACCTGATTAATGCCTTCCAGGTTAATTTCAACTGGGTCTTCGGCGGTGCTGATATTGCGCTCCGGGGTGTTGAGGATATTGAGTCCGGTATAAAGGGAAACAGTTTTGCCTGAACCCGTGGGGCCGGTAACAAGAATCATGCCTTGGGGCTTGCCAAGCATTTCGAGATACGCTGCTTGCTGCTCCGGTTCATAGCCTAGTTTTTCAATACCTAACTGGGCTGATGAAGAGTCCAAGATCCGCATTACAATTTTTTCGCCCCAGATGGTCGGCAGGGTACTGACGCGAAAGTCGATACTCTTATTGCGGGAGAGCTTCATTTTGATGCGGCCATCTTGTGGCACGCGCCGCTCAGCAATATCTAATTTGGCCATAACTTTGAGTCGCGCCGCTAAGCGGGCGGCTAAAGCGATAGGTGGTGAGGATATTTCATGTAATATGCCGTCGATCCGAAAACGAATGCGATAACGTTTTTCGTAAGGTTCAAAGTGCAAGTCAGATGCACCTTTGCGTATCGCATCGGTGAGGATTTTATTGATATACAACACCACAGGAGCTTCAGCATCTTCGCTTTTTTCTTCTTCCTGGCGGCTGGTTTCTTCAATATCAATTGCCGCTAGCGCTGATTCATCGAGGGCATCTAAATCGAGCGCGCTAACGTCGTCTTCTTGGATTTTATCTAATGCTCGGGCTAGCTTATCTTCTTCCACCAAAATAGCTTCAGCATGCAGGCCGGCACTGAATTGGAAATCTTCTAAGGCAGAAATATTGGTGGGATCGGATGTGCCAACATACAAACGGTTACCACGCTTATATAGAGGCAAACAACGGTGCTTTTCAATTAGCTTTTTATTGAGAAAATCTTCCGGTAGGGCTTTTAAATCAAATTCATCCAGATCCAGCAGTGGCGTGCCATATTCTTCGTAACAGAGCTGGGCGATAGTGCGAGCCGGTATCAGTTTTTCCTGCACTAAGGTGGACACCAGCGCCTGACGGCGCTGGCGGGCTTTGGCTATCGCACCGCTCAGCTGCTCCTGAGAAAGCAGTGCCTTGCGGACAAAGAGGGTAGATAGCCCAAGGTGTAAGCCGGTAGTTGGCATTAGCAGAATTTTGTGCAGTTATCAGCCCAAGTGATTTGTTTGCTAGCTGCCAAGGTGCCGGTTAGTACATAAGTATCAGTAGTTGCTACTCCACCAAATGCCGTTGGTGTCACAGTTATAAGAGCTTTATTTGTGTCGAATGTAACCGCTACGCTCTTAACGAGCCCTGATTCACCTACATCAGCGGGAACCCCCCCCTTCCCTGGCCCACAATTCTCAGCATTAAAAGCTCCTTCAACTTGGCCACAAACTTCTAAAGCAGTTTTATACGCAGATGCTGCCTGAACGATTTCAGTATATTTGGCCTTGTCAGTATAATTTTGATAGGCAGGCAATGCGATGGCGGCCAAAATACCGATAATGGCCACTACGATCATCAGTTCGATCAGGGTGAAACCCTGGTTGTTTTTGTTCAGTGTGTTGATACCTTTCATAACTCTCTCCATAGAATTAACAGTTGCCCGCGCGTCTGCGGTGACTGTGTTATTGCCTGTGCCTGCCGTCAGAGCTGGCTAAATGGGTAAATTTGCCGGCTTCTTCACCGCGAACTATCAACCTTAAACATTATGCTGGACTGATAATGATCCTCGTCAGCAGTGCTTCTCGGTTTGAGCGGAAAATTACCGATCGTATAGGCTATTGCATGCTGTTAGCCAAGGTATCCTGCAGCGCAAAACCGCAGTAATCCTATTGCGCCTTAAGCGCGCTGAAAGCATGTCGATAGCCTTAAAGTCGGTATATATGCTTATGTGAGTATGACAGGGCAAGATTGGCTGCTAAATGACTGCACTTTTTTAAGCTGCTATAGGTGAAAACGCAGCAGAAAATAAGTGGTAGTGAAACAGTCGGTATTGCCTTGCACATAAGCATATAACCACTGAACAAAAACAAATCACCTTCGTTAACTTGTTCGGGGTAAACGTTAGTATAAAGTTAATTCAAATGGAATAGTGTTAAGGCGAAAGTTTTAAAAATAAATAAATATGTATAACAAAACAGTTAATAGTAAGGCTGTGCTCTAACAAAATAATGACACTGTTGGTTTTTTGGCATTAACAATAACTGGTCAAAAATTAAACTAGATATCGCAGCTAGAAAGATAAGCCAAGGCCTTAAATAGAAAAAACCATATTAATTATTGCCTTATGTTTAATCGGCTGGATTTTGACACTGTCACAAAATGATATTTTGCTGTTGTTATCATCAATTGCAGTTAAAGATGTTAGATAAATAAAGTTAGCCCAGTAATATTGTGGGTATCTATTAGCCAATATTGAATGATACGCAGAATGGCGGCAGCCAACATGGCTGCAAAAGCATCCACGCTATTGGTATTGAGCAAGTCGTGAGCGCGACTAATATCTCCTCTTATTATTTTATTAACCGCTAATGTTAATGTGTGAAGCACTAGGAATGCTTGTCGTAGGAATAGCGACATAGCGGTATGAGTTATACATAACAGTCAGCACGCGAGGAGCTGTCGGGCGAGTTAGCCAGTTAGTCATCGCGGCTTTGTGCTGATTGTTCCTGTATTAATTGAGTTATTGAGTTATCTTGTGGCGCAAAGATGGTCACTGAATGACGTTGGCAAGATACAGACTTGCGTATTTGCTGTGATGTGTTTGTCTTGATGGCTGATGGCTGATGGCTGATGGCTGATGGCTGATGGCTGATGGCTGATGGCTGATGGCTGATGGCTGATGGCTGATGGTGTATTGAAACATCAATTAAGACGATAAAATTTCAATCGCATTGCCCGTCATCACTGGCATGCGACTGCCGCTGGAAACGTCCTACCTAAGTCTTAAATGGTGTTAGGACGTCCCCGGCGAATCAGTATCGTCAGCTTATGCTTTCAGACGCAGAGATAAATCTAGCGCTCGCACATGCTTGGTCAGGGCGCCGACAGAAATATAATCCACCCCAGTTTGGGCAAATTTGGCAATGGTATCTATGGTGACATTACCAGATACTTCCAGTTTGGCACCGGCACCATTAGCTTGGTAATCAGCATTGATTTTGACCGCATCCAGCATCATGGTGATATCAAAATTATCTAACATGATGATATCGGCCCCGGCATCTAATGCCTGCTTTAGCTCAGTGATAGATTCTACTTCCACTTCGACAGGCTTGCTGCTGTGAATTGCTCTTGCCGCAGTGACCGCGGCTTGGATACTGCCGCAAGCCATAATGTGGTTTTCTTTGATCAGAAACGCATCAAACAAGCCGATACGATGATTCTTCCCGCCACCACAGGTAACGGCATATTTTTGCGCAGTACGTAACCCGGGAATGGTTTTGCGGGTATCAAGCAACATGGTGCGAGTACCTGCCAACTTGTCGACATAATGCTTGGTCAGTGTGGCGACACCGGATAGTGTTTGGATAAAGTTCATTGCTGTGCGCTCACCGGTCAGAATTGCACGGGCAGGACCGGACAGTTCACACAGCACCTGATTGGCAACCACTAAATCGCCATCATCCACATGCCAGTGCAACGCTACTTTACCACCGAGTTGGTTAAATACCTGCTCGGCCCAAGCCTTACCGCAGAAGACCCCATCTTCACGGGTGATCAGCGCCGCTTCGGCATATTTGTCCGCCGGGATCAACTGCGCGGTAATGTCGCCATTGTTGGCATCCTGTTGACCCAGGTCTTCATCCAGCGCGGCTTTTACGCTGAGACGGATATCATTTTCGAACATGGGGAAATCCTTGCATAAACTTATATCTGGCGCCGCTTAGGGTAGCATAAAAGTTTGACCCCGAAAGACCCTTTTAACGGTATGGTCAAGAGTTAATTATCCCTTGATAAAGACGGACTTGACAGGTCTGACTTGCTGCGTGATGCGCTATGTCTGCTGCCCTAAACCTGCTAAAGTAATCAATCTGCTGCAAAAAATGTATGGAGCCGCGATGACCCAGCCAGATCTTCACCCTGCACCTTTAGGGTGGTATTCCTGTGCCAGGCACACTCCTTCCCCTTATTTTAATGCTCGTCCGGCAGGGGACGCCGGTGAAATCAGCCTGTTGGTGATCCACAATATCAGCTTGCCTGCCGGGCAATTCGGTTTGCCTTATATTGAAGCACTGTTTCTTGGCTGTTTAGATTGCAGCGTGGATGACAGTTTTGCAGAGTTGGCTGGGTTGGAAGTCTCAGCACATTTTCTTATCCGTCGAGATGGTGAATTAATTCAGTTCGTTAGTTGTAATGACCGTGCTTGGCATGCCGGGGTGTCGAAATTTCACGGTCGTTGCAACTGTAATGATTTTGCTATCGGTATTGAGCTGGAAGGGACGGATCTCAGTGGCTTTACCTCGGCTCAATATGCCAGATTGATTACTTTGACACGGCAATTGCAGCGGGATTATCCGAAGATAGTAAGCAGTCGTATTGTGGGACACAGTGATATTGCCCCGGGCCGTAAAACCGATCCCGGTTCGGGATTTGATTGGCAACGATATCGCGCTGCGTTGGATTAATCGTTAGCTCGCGTGGGTATGGATTAGGTTGGATATATCAATAAAAGCATCAGGCAATAAAGGATAACACCTATGGCTTTGTTTTCTCTGTTGGTCGCCATTTTAGTTGAGCGACTGAAAGTACTGCCGGCTTCGCTGCAGTTTGATCATCTGCTGCAGCGTTATCATAACCTGCTATTTCGGGACGACAGCCGGGTCAGCAGTGCAAAAATGGCAGTGGCTCTCGTATTGCCCGCTGTGATTGTTTATATATTGGGCTGGTTAGTGGCTGGATTGTTCTGGGGTGTTTTATCACTTGCGCTCTGGGTCATTATTGCTGTGTTGTGTTTTAGTCATCATCAGCAGCGGCAGGCATTTAAACGTTACGTTCAGGCCGCTTGCCGTGGCGATTTACAAGCTTGTTTTCATTATGCGGCCCAGATGGACCCAACGGAGGATGAGCAACCTGATTGTCATCAGGAGTTGGCGTGTCGGGTTGGGCAGAGTGTTGCTTGGATTAACTACCGTTATTATGGGGCCATTGCACTGTATTTCATTTTTGCCGGACCAGTCGGTGCCGTGTTGTATTGCACGGTGCGTTTTTATGGTGAGTCCAATTGCCGCAATCAGATCAAGCTGCCTTTAGTCGATACCCTGTTATTGGTGCTCGATTGGCTACCTGCCCGGTTGTTCGCATTTGGCTATGCATTATGTGGCGAATTTCGCCGGGCGATTGAAATGTGGCGTAAGCAGAGCTTTAGTGTGAAAACACCCGCCCGGGATATCATTGTTAATACTGCAATGGCGGCAGAGCCTATGGCTTGTGAGCAGAGTTCTGAATTGAGTTTGCAACCAACCATAGCAATGCTTGCTTTGAGCAAGCGTAACTTCATCCTATTGGTCACTTTATTATCTTTGCTGACCATTTTTGGTGTTGTGAACTAGTATTTAACAGGTTCCTATTCAGCCACTGATAAGCTTAGCTGTCAGTGGCTTTTTTCTATCAGCGATTTGGGTTTATCGTGCTCACTAATCTGTGAGGTGGAATAAATCTTATTATTCAAAATGAAAAATACGATTAGAACGGGTGAAATGGTATGAAAAGTGCGCAGTTGACGCGATAAAAATAATTTTTTTTATCGCGGGTAAATATTTATGGATTTGCAAATAATCTGTTATCAAAGACTGAATTCAGTTAGCTTGCACTAAGCACTCGCAAGTGCAAATTCGATGTAATAGCCCCGATTTGATTGGGCTGCGTCCCTATCGCACGTGTTTTGTGTTGATATTGATTTAGATCATGTTTGTTTTAATAAATTGTCACCAATACGTGGTTTTGGTGAACTTGTCACACAACACGCTCTGGTTTGACCTCTGTCACCTTATGGACAGTAAAAGTGTGATTTGATAAAGTCCAATCACTCCTATAAATTGGTAAGACCAATTGACAAAGAGCTGAGGGCCGTATGGCTTATAGCAAAATTAACCAGCCAAAGCTTTCCGATGTGATTATGCAGCAGTTGGAAAGGATGATTCTTGAAGGTAGCTTGCAGCCAGGACAGAAACTTCTGCCCGAGCGTGAATTGGCCACCCAATTTGAAGTATCCCGTCCTTCCCTGCGTGAAGCCATTCAGAAATTAGAAGCCAAAGGTTTGTTAACTCGTCGCCAGGGTGGTGGTACCTATGTCAAGGAACAGCTCTGGCAAAGTCTTGCCGATCCCGTTGTAGAACTGATGCAAAACGATCCAGAAAGTCAGTATGACTTACTGGAGTTCCGTCATGCCACTGAAGGCATGATGGCATATTTTGCCGCATTGCGAGGCACTGATGCGGATATGCAGAATATCAAACGCATGATCCTCGAAGTCGAAGCCGCCAAGGAAATAGATGATCAGGCGCAGGCCATTGTTCATTTTTACCGTGCGATAGCTGAAGCGTCCCACAATGTTGCTATGTTGCATCTGGTATTAAGTTTATCGCCTGTGCTGCACAAGAATGTGGCACAGAATCTGGAACTTCTGAGCCGTCGTGAAGAAGCCTCCACCATGGCGAATGAACATAGACGCGCCCTATTGGCCGCCATTGTTCGCCGTGACCCTGAAGCAGCAAGAGAAGCCTCTAACGAACACTTAAGTTATATCGAAGAGGTGATGTTAGCTGTTCGGGAAGAAGATAGTCGGCTGCAGCGCAGTTTGCGTCGCTTGAAAGGCGGAATTTAATGGCCGGTTCGGCCTGATACCTGTGACTGGCAACCGTTAAATTTCACAACTGTATGTCAATTAAGGACAGTCTCATGTCTGAAAATATGCTACAAGACCTAGATCCAACCGAAACCCAAGAATGGCTCGCAGCGCTGGAGTCCGTTGTCCGCGAAGAAGGCGTTGAGCGTGCCCAATATCTGCTTGAGCAGGTAATGGAACAAGCCCGTTTGGGTGGTGTGGATATGCCAACCGGTATCACAACCAATTATGTTAATACCATTCCAGCCAATCAGGAGCCTGCTTACCCTGGGGATGTTAATCTAGAGCGTCGTATCCGCTCCATCATCCGCTGGAATGCCATTATGATTGTGTTGCGGGCATCCAAAAAAGACTTGGAATTGGGTGGCCATATGGCATCTTACCAGTCTTCAGCAGCTTTCTATGAGACCTGTTTTAACCATTTCTTCCGTGCCCCTAACGCCAAAGATGGCGGTGACTTAGTCTATTATCAGGGTCATATTTCTCCCGGCATTTATGCCCGCGCTTTTGTTGAAGGCCGTTTGACCGCAGAGCAGCTGGATAACTTCCGTCAGGAAGTTGATGGCAAAGGCATTCCTTCTTACCCTCACCCTAAATTAATGCCTGAATTCTGGCAGTTCCCAACCGTATCCATGGGCCTTGGCCCTATCAGCGCCATTTATCAGGCCCGTTTCCTGAAATACCTTGATGGCCGTGGGTTGAAAGACACCAGTGAGCAACGGGTTTATGCTTTCTTGGGTGACGGCGAAATGGATGAGCCGGAAAGCCGTGGTGCTATCTCATTTGCGGCCCGGGAAAAGTTGGATAACCTGTGCTTCCTGATTAACTGTAACCTGCAGCGCCTTGATGGCCCTGTAATGGGGAACGGCAAAATCATTCAGGAACTGGAAGGCTTGTTCAAAGGCGCCGGTTGGAATGTGATCAAAGTGGTTTGGGGTAGCGGTTGGGATAAACTGCTGGCCAAAGACACGACAGGTAAACTGCTGCAGTTGATGAATGAAACTGTGGATGGCGATTACCAAACTTATAAAGCGAAAAATGGCGCCTATGTGCGTGAGCATTTCTTCGGTAAGTATCCAGAAACTGCGGCACTGGTTGCCGATATGACAGATGAAGAGATCTTTGCGCTGAAGCGTGGTGGTCATGAACCATCTAAGTTGTATGCCGCCTTCAAGGCTGCCCAAGAGAACAAAGGGCGTCCTACTGTGATCCTGGCCAAAACCGTAAAAGGTTATGGTATGGGTGATGCGGCAGAAGGCAAAAATATTGCGCACCAAGTGAAAAAGATGGATATGAGTCACGTGATGAAAATGCGTGACCGCCTGGGATTGCAGAGCCTGATTTCTGATGAAGAAGTGAAATCTCTGCCTTACCTGACCTTGGAAGAGGGCAGCCCAGAATATAACTATCTGCATGCGCGCCGTAATGCATTGCATGGTTATACCCCACAGCGTTTGCCTAAATTTACCCAGCAGTTGGAAATCCCAGCACTGGATCACTTCCAGCCTCTGCTGGAAGAGCAAAAGCGTGATATTTCCACCACTATGGGCTTTGTCCGCGCACTGAACGTGCTGTTGAAAGATAAAGCCATTGGTAAAAATATCGTGCCAATTATTGCTGATGAGGCCCGTACGTTCGGTATGGAAGGGCTATTCCGTCAGATTGGTATCTATAACCCTCACGGCCAGCAGTACACACCACAGGATCGGGATATTGTTTCTTACTATAAAGAAGCCACTTCTGGTCAGGTGCTGCAGGAAGGGATTAACGAGCTGGGCGCGATGTCTTCTTGGGTGGCTGCGGCAACCTCATACAGCACCAATGATCTGCCGATGATTCCTTTCTACGTCTACTACTCCATGTTCGGCTTCCAGCGGGTTGGCGATATGGCTTGGATGGCGGGTGATCAACAGGCACGCGGCTTCTTACTCGGCGGTACTGCCGGTCGTACCACGCTCAATGGTGAAGGTCTACAGCACGAAGATGGCCACAGCCATGTACTGGCGAGCACGGTTCCTAACTGCATCTCTTATGATCCGACTTATGTTTATGAAGTCGCAGTGATTATGCAAGATGGTCTGCGCCGCATGTATGGCGAACAGGAGAATGTGTACTACTACATTACCCTGATGAATGAAAACTATGCTCAGCCAGCGATGCCGCAGGGCGCAGAAGAGGGTATCCGTAAGGGTATTTACAAGCTGGAGTCTCTGTCTGGTAGTCAGGGTAAAGTTCAGCTGATGGGCTCAGGCACTATTTTGAATGAAGTGCGCAAAGCAGCTCAAATCCTCAGTGAAGAGTATGGTGTGGCATCTGATGTTTACAGCGTAACCTCCTTCAATGAGTTGGCCCGTGATGGCCAAGCCTGTGAGCGTCACAATATGCTCAATCCTCTGGCTGACGAGCAGACTCCTTATATTGCTAGCGTGATGGGCACAGAGCCTGCCATCGTGGCAACTGATTATATTAAAAATTACGCTGAGCAGGTTCGTGGTTATATTCCTGCTGAGTCTTACCGTGTGCTGGGTACTGATGGTTTCGGCCGCAGTGACAGTCGTGACAACCTGCGCCGCCACTTCGAAGTGAACGCCAGTTATGTTGTGGTTGCTGCGTTGACTGAACTGGCCAAGCGCGGAGATATTGAGAAATCTGTGGTGGCTCAAGCTATCGAGAAATTCAATATCAACACTCAGAAAGTAAACCCACTGTACGCGTAAGAGGCACAAAACATGGCAATTGAAATCAATGTTCCTGACATCGGTGCTGATGAGGTTGAAGTCACTGAAATCATGGTTAGCGTCGGTGACCGGGTGGAAGAAGAACAGTCACTGATCACTGTTGAAGGTGATAAAGCTTCTATGGAAGTGCCAGCACCTCAGGCAGGTGTCGTCACTGCGATTAAAATCAATGTGGGCGATAAGGTGGTGACCGGCTCACTGATTATGGAGTTTGCATCTGAGGCGGCAGAGCCCGCCGCTCCAGCAGCGCAGCCAGTAGCAGAAGCTGCACCGGTTGCTGAGCCAAGTGCGGCAGCACTGCAAGAAGTTTTTGTGCCGGATATCGGCGGTGACGAAGTGGATGTTACCGAGATCATGGTTGCCGTTGGCGATCAGGTTGAGGCTGAGCAGTCACTGATCACCGTTGAGGGCGACAAAGCCTCTATGGAAGTGCCTGCGCCATTTGCGGGTACTGTGAAAGAGTTGAAAGTGGCTATTGGTGATAAGGTAGCAACTGGCTCGCTGATTATGGTGTTCGAAGTTGCTGGCGCAGCGCCTGCACCGGCTCCGGTTGCCAAGGTGGAAACGCCTGTCGCTGCGCCGGCTCAAGCGCCTGCCCAGGTCAGCGCACCAAGCACAGCGCCGGCATCATCAGTTGCTGATGGATTTGTGGAAAACCATGAATATGCTCATGCCTCACCGGTTATCCGCCGTTTAGCACGGGAATTTGGCGTTAATCTCGCCAAAGTTAAGGGCTCTGGCCGTAAGGGACGTGTCGTGCGGGAAGACGTGCAGAGCTACATTAAAGATGCGCTCAAACGTTTAGAATCCGGTACTGCTGGGGCGGCTGATGGTGCAGGTCTGGGGCTGTTGCCTTGGCCGAAAGTGGACTTTAGCAAGTTCGGTGAAACCGAAGTTCAGCCGCTGTCTCGCATCAAGAAAATTTCGGGTGCTAACCTGCACCGTAACTGGGTGATGATCCCACATATCACTCAGTTTGATGAAGCAGATATCACTGAGCTGGAAGCATTCCGTAAAGCGGAAAATGCCGCTGAAGCGAAGAAAGACTCTGGTATGAAGATCACTCCGCTGGTCTTTATCATGAAAGCGGTTGCCAAGTCATTGCAGGCCTTCCCGTCTTTCAACGCCTCTTTGTCTGAGGACGGTGAAAATCTGATCCTGAAGAAATACATCAATATTGGTATCGCGGTCGATACACCAAATGGTTTGGTTGTCCCTGTGGTTCGCGATGTAAATCTGAAAGGTATTCATGAGCTGTCCCGTGAGTTGATGGAAATCTCCAAAAAAGCCCGTGCCGGCAAACTGACTGCATCAGATATGCAGGGTGGCTGTTTTACAATCTCTAGCTTAGGTGGCTTGGGCGGTACTGCATTTACCCCGATTGTGAATGCACCTGAAGTGGGTATTTTGGGTGTCTCTAAGTCAGAGATGAAGCCAAAATGGAACGGTAAAGAGTTTGAACCTCGGCTGATGCTGCCATTGTCCCTGTCTTATGATCACCGGGTGATTGATGGCGCGGAAGGGGCCAAGTTTATTACTTATCTCAACGGCGTATTGTCAGATATTCGCAAACTCATTCTGTAATGGGTAAGGCCGCCAATGTGGCGGCCTTTTGTTTGTCCCGCCATAAGCTGCGGGTGTCAATATTGTGATCAGTATCAAACACGGGTTAAAATGCGACCGGCTTGCACACTGTAGAATCAAACAGTTGGACAGGTGGTCCCGCCCAACGGAATGAAGAACGATTAGAGGAAAACATGAGTAATCAAATTAAAACTCAGGTAGTTGTTTTAGGCGCTGGCCCAGCCGGCTATTCTGCTGCATTCCGCGCAGCCGATCTGGGTCTAGAGACCGTGATTGTTGAGCGTTACAGCACCTTGGGTGGTGTCTGTCTGAACGTTGGCTGTATTCCGTCCAAAGCTCTGCTGCACGTTGCCAAGGTGATTGAAGAAGCCAAAATGGTTGGCAATCACGGTATCACTTTCGGTGCGCCTCAGATTGATCTTGATAAGCTGCGTGATTATAAAAACCAGGTTATCGGTCAACTGACCGGTGGTTTGGGCGGCATGTCCAAAATGCGTAAAGTTAATGTGGTTAATGGTGTTGCGGCCTTTACCGGTGCCAATAGCATGGATGTTACTGCTGCCGATGGTACTGTGACCACTGTGACCTTTGATAACGCTATTATTGCTGCGGGTTCTCGTCCTATTCAGCTGCCATTTATTCCCCATGAAGATCCGCGTATTTGGGACTCAACCGATGCCTTGGAACTGAAAGAAATCCCAGAAAAATTACTGGTAATGGGCGGCGGAATTATCGGTTTAGAAATGGGCACGGTTTACCATGCCTTGGGTAGCCAGATTGATGTGGTTGAGATGTTTGACCAAGTTATCCCCGCGGCTGATAAAGATGTTATTCGCACCTTTACCAAACAGATTAAGAACAAATTTAATCTGATGCTGGAAACCAAGGTAACAGCAGTTGAGGCCAAAGAAGATGGCATTTATGTCTCGATGGAAGGCAAAAAAGCCCCAGCAGAGGCGGTGCGTTATGATGCTGTTCTGGTTGCCATTGGCCGGGTACCAAATGGTAAATTAATTAGTGCCGATAAGGCTGGTGTTAATGTTGATGAGCGTGGTTTTATCAATGTTGATAAGCAGATGCGCACCAATGTTCCGCATATTTTTGCCATCGGTGATATCGTTGGTCAGCCAATGCTGGCACACAAAGGGGTACATGAAGGTCATGTGGCTGCCGAAGTGATCGCAGGTAAGAAGCATTACTTTGATCCTAAGGTTATCCCATCAATCGCCTACACTGAGCCAGAAGTGGCTTGGGTCGGCTTGACTGAGAAAGAAGCCAAAGAGCAAAACATTGCTTATGAAACCGCTATCTTCCCTTGGGCTGCCAGTGGCCGGGCTATTGCCTCTGATGCCGCTGATGGTATGACTAAGCTGATTTTTGATAAAGACAGCCACAGAATCATTGGCGGAGCCATTGTCGGTACTAACGGTGGCGAGTTGCTGGGTGAAATTGGCTTGGCGATTGAAATGGGTTGTGATGCAGAAGATATCGCGTTGACCATTCATGCCCACCCAACGCTGCATGAGTCCGTGGGGCTGGCAGCAGAAGTCTATGAAGGTTCGATTACTGATTTGCCGAATCCAAAGGCGAAAAAGAAAAAATAATCAGTTCTGACAGAATAAACAAAGGCGCTCATTGAGCGCCTTTTTCGTGAACAACCTCAAATGTTGGTATATGGTTAATGTTACTTTTCTGTTGCTGCAGATTTAACCTATTCACGAGAGTATCGGCATTTTATGATCATCAGAAGCTGGCTTCTGGTTATTGTGGTATCGCTGTTTAACCAATCTATGCTGTCCGCCAGGTCGGTACTGCCCCATGCTGAGTTGCTGGCAATCTCCTCACTTTCCTTTCTATTGACTTCTCCGCTTGTGGCTGCGCCCATAGCGTCTGTTGATGATAGCTATCATCAAGTCGCTCAGTCCGCTGGCATTAATCATGATGACAGCTATGCATTGCAGCTGGGCGATGCCTGGTGGCAGACGGATTTTATGGGTCTGTTATTACTGGCGTTGCTGGTGGCTGGTGTGTTGGCGTTGGCATTCGTGCGTCAGCGGCAAATTCGCCGTATGCGGCGGATGAATACTGCGCTGCAGGAAAGCGAGGATAGGTTGCTACAAGCACTTCATGGCAGTGATTCTGAATTGTGGGAATGGCGGCGGGATACGCGCAAAGTGCATCTGAGTAACCGGCATAATGCCAAGGCCTCTGATGGCGATGAGGTGGCTTTATCCCTAGATGCCGTGCTGATCCATCCTGATGATAAGCCCAGAGTTAATGCCCTGTGGCAGAATATTTTCAGTGGTACCCAGCAAAAATTTGAAACTGAATACCGTTACCGCCGGCCAGATAGTAGCTGGGGGTGGCTAAGGGTGCGAGGGCGAGCCTTGCTCGGTGATGAGCAGCAGGTTGAAAAAGTAGTAGGGATATACAGTGATATTACCCTACGTCGTACCTTGCAAGATGAGGCACATCTTCTTGCTCAGGCCTTTGAAAATACTACTGAAGGCGTGCTTATTTTGGATGCAGAGCAAAAAATAAAAGTGGCCAACAGTGCTGCTCGCACCCTATTACCGGCTGATTTAATTGGTCGTGAGTTTGCCACGCTGATGGCGGGTGAGGGGCAGATTGGCTTGGCAACCTTGGAGCAGAATTGGAATGGTGAGTTAGAACTATTGAGTGGCGGAGGCAGTTGCCCGGTCTGGTTGAATTTATCCGTGATGCGGGATGATCATCAGAGAATACAGCACTATGTGGCCGTGTTTTCTGATATCCGTGAGCGTAAGCGGCAAGAAGCGGATCTTCGTCGGTTAGCAAATTATGATGTGTTAACTGGATTGCCCAACCGCTCGCTGTTTTCTTCCCACCTATTGAAAACGATCCAACTGGCCGAGCAGCAGGGACAGAAATTAGCGCTGATGTTTATGGATCTGGATCGTTTTAAACATGTGAATGATTCCTTTGGCCATGGCATGGGAGATGCCCTGCTGGTGGAGGCTGCCGCCCGGCTTCAGGGGTGTGTGACCTCCGAATACAGTCTGTGCCGTTTTGGTGGCGATGAATTTGTGGTGTTGTTGCAAGATGCCGGTGATCGTCGTCAGGTTAATGAGCTGGCTAATTGTATTCTGCAGCAGATGGCTACCCCGTTTAAGCTCTATGGTCGGGAGTTTTTTATCACCACCAGTATAGGCATTAGCATTTGGCCGGATGATGCGACGCAGCCGGAAACCTTGATTAAAAATGCTGATTTGGCCATGTATCACGCTAAAGAAGAAGGTCGGGGACATTACCAGTACTATTCTTCGGAGCGGAATGCCGAGGCCCTCTACCACTTAAGGTTAGAAGCCGATATTCGCAAGGCGCTGGAGCGGGATGAATTTGAATTGCATTATCAGCCCCAAATTGATGTGTTGCGGGAAGATCGTATGGTGGGGATGGAGGCCCTGATCCGCTGGCAACATCCTCAGGATGGCTATATTCGGCCCGATATTTTTGTCCGGGTAGCAGAAGCCTGTGGCTTGGTGATTGAAATCGATCTCTGGGTGCTGGAAGAGGCTTGTACCCAAGGCGCACGTTGGTGCGCAGCTTTGGAAATGCCGGTGAAAATGTCCGTTAATATTTCTGCGGTGCATTTTCGTCAGCCGGAGTTTGTCGAAGGCGTTGAGCGTATCTTAGCGAAAACTGGTATGAAGGCGGAAAACCTTGAGCTGGAAATTACCGAAGGGGTGTTGATGAAAGAGCTGAAAGTTGCTCAAAAACACCTAAAAATGCTCGCCGAGCTTGGCATCAGTGTGGCTATTGATGACTTTGGCACCGGTTATTCATCCCTAGCATATCTGCGGCATTTCAATGTACATAGTTTGAAAATAGACAGGACCTTTTTGATTGATATTGCCACTAACAGTTCGGATCAAGCGATTGTCTCCAGTATTGTGGAGTTGGCGCGTAACCTGAAATTGCAGGTGATTGCAGAAGGGGTTGAAACCCAAGAGCAGTTAGAGCAAACCTTTGTCCGGGGTTGCTATGTTATTCAGGGATATTATTTTGCTAAGCCGATGCCGCAGGAATTAATGGATGAATATTTACGGCACAATATCGCTATCCCGGGTGCTTGGGATAAAAGCGGCTCCTAATCCAGTCTAAGTGTGAGTAATCCCCTTCCCCAATCACTGCCCTAATATGTGATTAAATTTTAAAAAATTATCAAAACCTGATGTTGGCCATTTAACTGCCTGTCGTTAAGATGTTGCTATCTTTGGGGTATTGAATAATCCGGAAATTTGTATGAAGCGGTTGGCATGTCTGCTTATCGGTTTGCTGTCATGCTCGCTGTGGGCGGCTGAGCGTCCCAGCATTGGCTTAGTGCTCAGTGGTGGTGGTGCGAAGGGAACTGCACATGTGGGCGTGCTAAAGGTATTGGAAGCACATCATATCCCGGTGGATTATGTCGCTGGCACCAGTATCGGCGCCTTTGTTGGCGGGCTTTACTCCCTTGGCTACAGTGCCGATGAAATTGAACGGATTATGCTGGGCACGGATTGGGCGCAAGGTTATTCAGATACCATCCCCAGAGAGGCGCTGAGTTACCGGGATAAACAGCAGCGGGATAAATATAATATTCCCATCAATATGGGCTATAGCGATGGGCAAATGAAACTGCCCAGTGGTGTGCTGCAAGGGCAAACCATGTCGATACTTTTGCGTAACGCCACTAACTTGATCCCCGAATATACCAGCTTCAGTGATATGGCTATTCCCTACCGTGCCGTGGCCACCAATTTGGTCACCAGTGACGCTGTAGTACTGTCGTCTGGCAGTCTCATCCAAGCGATGCAGGCCTCAGCATCTGTCCCCGGTGCATTACAGCCTATGCAAATTGATGGCAAACTGCTGGTGGATGGTGGGATTGCTAATAATATGCCTGTGGATGTCGCTAAAGCCATGGGCGCCGATATTGTCATCGCCGTGGATATTGGTTCCTCCCTCATGGATAAGAAACAGCTAGATAGCACAGTTGCGGTGCTAAACCAGTTGTCGACCATGTTGACCAATGCCAGTACTGAGCGGCAAAAAACATTACTGACGGATAAAGATGTTTTGATCCGGCCCGATGTCGGCGACATGAGTACGACAGACTTTTCTATTATGCCCAAAGCACTGCCCTTAGGGGTAACTGCGGCCATGGCGCAAATCAAAAAGTTGCAAAAGCTTGCCGTCAGTGACAGTGAATATGCCGCTTATATGACCAAGAAACGCCAACGCCGGGCTATCTGGCAACATGAATTACTGCAACCGATCAGCAAAATTGTATTGGAAAATGACTCCCATATCAGTAATCAATTAATTTTAGATACGCTGGGGCTGAAATCTGGGCAGGTAGTTGATAAAACCCAATTAGATGCCGCAATTGATCGGGTCTATGCCCTTAATCTGTTTGAGCGGGTTGGCACTAAATTTATTGAAACACCAACTGGCCGTGAAATGGTGGTCACTACCCGAGCGAAGTCTTGGGGGCCAAATTATTTTCAGTTAGGGCTGAATTGGGAGGATGATTTTACCCTTGATTCTGCGGTGACATTGGATTTGGCGTACACCATGACAGATTTGACACCCAATGGCGGTCAGTGGCGTAATGAGGTACGGCTTGGGTTTGAGAAGAAGTTTGGCACTGAGTTTTATCAACCCTTGGATCCTGATCAATTGTTTTATACCAAAGTTGAATATCAGTATGAAATTAAAGACTGGGATGTGTACCACAACAATAACCGAGTTGCTGAGCTGAATAAATCCACTCACAGGCTGGATACTGGACTGGGTTATAACTTTGATAATCCAGGCCGTATCGAAGTGGGGTTTACCGGTGAATGGGGCAATGTCTCCAATAAGACCTATTTGCCGACTGATTTCAGTTATAACTCTTACGGTGGTTATATGAAATTGGGCTATGACACCCTTAATAGCATCAGTTTTCCCACCAGTGGTAACCGATTTAATTTGAATCTGTATTTGCGTCGAGAAGACTTCTCCATGGCTTGGGAAAACCCACCTTCTATGAGCTCGTTTCAGATTGAGGCGGATTGGAAAGGGGCACTGAGTTTTGGTAATCATGCATTTGTTGGTAAAGCGGCGTTCTCGACAGTGAATAAAGACGGCCAGTTTTCAGTGCACTTATCTGAGTTGGGCGGCTTTCTTAATATGTCTGGTTTACATAAAAACGCCTTGGTCGGTCCCCATAAGGTCTTTGGGGCGGTCATGTATCAATATGATTTGGGCCGTGACGCGCTAGGGATGACAGAGTTTCCACTTTACCTCGGTACCAGCTTTGAAGCTGGTAATGTCTGGGAGCTACAAGAACAGATGTCGTTGGCCGATTTGATCTACTCCAGCAGTGTTTATGTGGGTACAGATACCGCGTTAGGCCCTGCCGCCCTTGGTTTTGGGATAACAGATAAAGGGGATAGAGCATTTTATCTGTTTATTGGTAAAAACTTCTGATGGGCGTGACCGGCTTCACGGCTGGCACACCTGCAGGGTTGATTAGCTCAATACCCGTTTACAAAATGCTGCTGGAAGGTTAAATAACAGCCTGATAGTGTCTTAGGGTCTGTTGACCGTTTAAGTTTGTTTTTGCAGCGATTTAAGGATGTTTGATACAAGGCTGAGGCTTTGATAGATCGCTCGTTGCCGGAAAAGTTGATAACGCAGTAGCCAGCCGCCAGCGGCGGAAAATAAAGCTTAGATAATAATAAATTCCTACATTGGGGATCGTCATGAAGAAAGTAAGTCATATCGCATTGGGCATCGCCCTAGGTTTGGGGCTAGCAGGTTGCTCAACCTCCGAATCAGGTAATCGTGAAACCAGTGCAGTCAGTCAGTCTAAGGCTATTTCTGGTATTGAAAGCCAATATTTTGATCCTGCCGTGCGGCATCAGGATGATTTCTATTACAGCGTAAATGGTAAATGGCTGGCCAATACGCCGATCCCGGCTGATCGCTCCAACTATGGCACCTTTACCGCGCTCTATGATCAAAGCCAGCAGGCACTGAAAAAAATTATTGAACAGGCTGCCGCTCAAGCAAATAAAGCGGAGGGCAGTACTGAGCAGAAGATTGGTGATTTTTATCAAAGCTATATGGATACCGATCTGGTCAATAAGTTGGGCATTACACCACTTAAACCATTGCTGGCGGATATCGCTAATGCGAAAACCCATCAGGATATTGCAGCGGTTATGGGCAAGCTGCTGATTAACGGCAGTAGCATTCCGTTTGGTTTTTATGTCAACAATGACGCGAAAAACTCCAGCCAGTATGCCGTTTACTTTGTCCAGTCTGGTTTAACCTTGCCAGATCGGGATTATTACATTAAAAATGAACCAAAATTTGAGCAGAGCCGCGCGGCACTGAGTCGGTACGTGACTGAGCTGATGACAGCTGCGGGTTATGATGGTGCCAGTCGTGCCGCCCGCAGTGTTGAAGTGATTGAAACCACCATAGCGCATCATCAGTGGAGCCGGACTGAGTCCCGAGATGCCAACAAGAGCTACAACAAGATGAGCATTGCGGCTTTTGATCGGTTAGCGGGTAAGTTTGATTATCCGGCATTTGCCAAAGCTGTGGGTCTTGCTGGTAAAACTGAAGACCTCATTGTCCGTCAACCATCTTATGTGGAAGCTATCGGTAAGAAGTTTGGTAATTTCCCGGTACGTATGTGGCAGGATTATTTAGCATTCCATCTGGTGGACAGTTACGCTGAACTGCTGAGTCAAAACTTTGTGGATCTGCATTTTGCCTTCCATGGTAAAACGCTTATGGGGATTGAGCAGCAAAAGCCTCGCTGGAAGCAAGCCGTGGATGCTGCTGATGGCGTGATAGGTGAGCTGGTCGGCGAGATTTATGTCGCCGAGTACTTCAAACCGGAAGCCAAGGCACGCATGGAGCAGATGATCAAAAATCTGATCAAAGGGTTTGAAGTCAGTATCAATGAGCTTGAGTGGATGACTCCGGCAACTAAGCAAGCCGCTCAAGAAAAACTGGCTAAATTTACCTATAAAATTGGCTATCCGGATAAATGGAAAGATTACAGTGGGCTGGAGATCCGAGCCGATCAGCTGGTGGGTAACTATGAGCGGTATGCCAAGTTTGAATATCGGGACATGATCAACAAGCTGGGTAAGCCAATTGATCGCAGTGAATGGCATATGACGCCTCAGACAGTCAATGCCTACTTTAATCCGGTGAATAATGAGATTGTGTTCCCTGCCGCCATTCTACAACCGCCATTTTTCAATATGGAGGCTGATGATGCGGTGAACTACGGGGGGATCGGCGCTGTGATTGGCCATGAGATCAGTCATGGGTTTGACGATCAAGGGGCGAAATATGATGGTGATGGCAATTTGCGTAATTGGTGGTCCGCACAGGATAAACAGGAGTTCCAAAAGCGAGCCAACCAATTAGCAGCCCAGTACAGTCAGTATGAAGCCTTACCCGGGAAGTTTGTTAATGGCGAAATGACCCTAGGGGAAAATATCGGTGATTTAGGTGGCTTAACGGTTGCGTTGCGGGCTTATGAAATGAGCCTTAATGGTAAGCCTAGCCCGGTCATTGATGGATTGACTGGTGAGCAGCGCCTATTTATGGGCTGGTCGCAGATATGGCGCCGAAATTACCGGGATGAAGAGATGGGTCGTCGTCTGCTGACCGACGTGCATTCGCCTAGCCATTTCCGCGCCATGGGGACGCCTCGTAATATTCCCGAGTTTTATGAGGTCTTCCAGGTGAAAGAGGGCGATAAGATGTATCTGCCGCCGGAGCAGCGCGTCAAAATTTGGTAATTTGAGTCTTATTTACTCTCTGCCATATTGTGAAAAAGCCGAACGTGAGTTCGGCTTTTGCTTTTTATTCCCACTGTTTTGGAGTTAACCGGGTAACAGCGCGGCTAGCGCGGCGAGGGATTCACCTTGGTGGTGAGCGGCGGCCCATTTAGATTGATGGCGCTCGGCAGGTGCTGGGATCACTAAGGTGTGCATACTGGCAGCTCGCGCCGCAATTAAACCATTAAATGAATCTTCTACCGCCAGACACCGCTCCGGGACAATATCCAGCATGGCTGCGCAGTTAAGATACACCTCAGGGTGGGGTTTTCCTCGCGACAGGGATTCGGCACTGCTGATAGCGTCAAAGTAATCGCCAATATTCAGTTTAGCCATAACAGTCGCAATGATATCGCTGGAAGATGCAGTAGCCAGACCGATTTTTAGTTTTGCCCGGCGGCAAGCGGCCAGCGCCTCAGTCACATGTGCCATAGCATGACCATGGCGGTGGATCCGCTCAATCACCCCGGCAATAATCGCCTGACTGGTGGCGTGGTTATCATAGTTAGGCCAGGGTATTTGGGCATACCAGAAAGCAACGACCTGATCGATTCTCAACCCTGTGGTTTGATAGGTTTGCTCCAGTGTAATGGGGAGCCCCAACTGGCCGAACACCTCCAGCTCTGCTTCCCGCCAATAAGGTTCTGAATCAATAAGTACACCGTCCATATCAAAGATAACGGCACTGAGATTGGCTGACAAAGTATTGTTCCTGATAAATAAAGTAGGGTTGGCATTGATAATGCCACTAAATCGCCACCAAAACATGGATAAAATCTCGGCAAGCATTCTGTGGGCGAGTGTTGTATGATTTTTGCGCTCGCCACAAATGAGTGGCAGGGGGAATAACAGAGAGAATCTGACTCAACACTGTGATCTGATTCATGTTTTTGGTTATTTATTGTATAATCCCTGCCGCAATAGGGTCGAGCCGCTGCCTGCGGATGATGCGGGGCAGATGGTGAGAAAGCAATCAAAGTGTGAGTTGTGAGGCCTGACAGAGTCGGTAACACCGGCCGGTAACCCTAGGAAGGGGATAGTCGGCAGGAATGGTGGATAGGCTCTGGGTAGGACGGGTCCGAAAACACTTTTTACTTACCACAGATAAGTGCCCTGGTGCATTCATAACTTGAGTGCCATGGATGGTTGGCAGTTGGAGCCTGACTGCATACCGAAAGTGTTCAACCCCCCTGCTGATGGTCCCGGTAAAAACAGGATTGGCGCAGCGCGCCAAAACAAAGAGGAATGTTGCCGTGCTAGAAGCATATCGTAAACACGTCGAAGAGCGTGCTGCCGAGGGCGTAGTCCCTAAACCACTGGATGCGCATCAGGTTGCCGAATTGGTTGAGTTGGTCAAGAACCCGCCTGCTGGCGAAGAGGCGTTTATCCTCGATCTGCTGGAAAACCGTATTCCCCCCGGTGTTGATGAAGCCGCCTATGTCAAAGCCGGCCTGCTCGATGCCATTGCCAAAGGGGAAGCGAGCTCACCTATTTTGACTGCGGAGCGCGCTGTCGAACTGCTCGGGACAATGCAAGGCGGCTACAATATTGAGCCCCTTATTCGTCAACTCGATAACCCTGCTTTGGCGCCATTGGCTGTTAAGGCTCTGTCCCATACGCTATTGATGTTCGATGCTTTCCACGATGTGGTTGAGAAGATGAATGCCGGTAATGTATCAGCCAAACAAGTCGTTGAGTCTTGGGCTAATGCTGATTGGTTCCTGCAAAAACCTAAGCTGGATGAGAAAATTACGCTGACGGTATTTAAGGTAACCGGTGAAACAAACACGGATGATTTGTCTCCTGCGCCAGATGCTTGGTCCCGCCCTGATATTCCCCTGCACGCTTTGGCTATGCTGAAAAATGCCCGCGATGGTATTGAGCCTGATGAGCCCGGTGTGGTTGGCCCGATTAAGAAGATTGCCGCGCTGAAAACCCAAGGTCATCCGTTGGTGTATGTTGGTGATGTGGTTGGTACTGGTTCTTCGCGCAAGTCCGCCACCAATTCTGTGCTGTGGTTTATGGGCGATGATATCCCGTATGTACCGAATAAACGTGCTGGTGGTTTTTGTCTTGGTGGCAAGATAGCGCCTATCTTCTTTAATACCATGGAAGATGCTGGTGCATTGCCTATTGAGCTGGATGTTAGTGCCATGGAAATGGGCGATGTGATTGATATCTTCCCTTACCAAGGCCTGGTTAAGCGTCATGATAGCGATGAGGTTATCTCTGAGTTTGCATTGAAGACCAAGGTATTGCTAGATGAAGTGCGAGCTGGTGGTCGTATTCCGTTGATCATTGGCCGCGGCCTGACAGATAGAGCCCGTGAGGTGCTGGGATTGTCACCTTCTGAGGTGTTTGTTCGCCCAGGCGATGTGGCTGATACGGGTAAAGGCTATACCTTGGCACAGAAGATGGTCGGTAAAGCGTGTGGCGTTGCGGGCGTGCGGCCGGGGCAATACTGTGAGCCGAAGATGACGTCTGTGGGCTCTCAAGATACCACCGGCCCCATGACTCGGGATGAGTTGAAAGATTTAGCTTGTTTGGGCTTCAGTGCCGATTTAACCATGCAGTCATTCTGTCACACTGCCGCCTATCCAAAGCCTGTGGATGTGAATACCCACCACACATTACCTGATTTTATTATGAACCGTGGCGGGGTTTCTCTGCGCCCAGGTGACGGCGTGATCCATTCCTGGCTAAACCGCATGCTGCTACCTGATACCGTGGGGACAGGTGGTGACTCCCACACCCGTTTCCCTATCGGAATTTCCTTCCCGGCAGGTTCCGGTTTGGTGGCATTTGCCGCAGCAACCGGAGTGATGCCACTGGATATGCCAGAGTCTGTATTGGTGCGTTTTAACGGCACGATGCAGCCGGGGATCACGTTGCGTGATTTGGTACATGCCATCCCCCACAAAGCCATTGAAATGGGGCTACTGACCGTAGAGAAAAAGGGCAAGAAGAACATCTTCTCCGGGCGCGTGTTGGAAATTGAAGGGCTGGAGCACCTGAAAGTTGAGCAGGCGTTTGAGTTGTCGGATGCTTCTGCCGAGCGCTCCGCGGCCGGTTGTACCATCAAGCTGGATAAAGCGCCGATCATCGAGTACTTGAACTCCAACATCGTGATGTTGAAGTGGATGATTGCTGAAGGTTATGGCGACCGTCGCACCATCGAACGGCGTATCTCGGGTATGGAAGAGTGGTTGGCTAACCCTGAACTAATGCAAGCCGATGCTGACGCCGAATACGCTGCTGTGATTGAGATTGATCTGAATGAGATCAAAGAACCCATCTTGTGTGCGCCAAACGATCCCGATGATGCTGTATTACTGTCTCAGGTCGCCGAGACTAAGATTGACGAAGTGTTTGTGGGCTCCTGTATGACCAATATCGGTCATTTCCGGGCATTGGGTAAGGTATTGGATAAATTCTCCCAGCCACTGCCAACCCGGTTGTGGATTGCGCCACCCACCAAGATGGATAAGGATCAACTAACCGAAGAGGGGTATTACGGTATTTTTGGTCGGGCAGGTGCCCGCATCGAAATTCCTGGCTGCTCTTTGTGTATGGGTAATCAGGCCAGAGTGGCGGAAGGGGCGTCTGTGGTATCAACTTCAACCCGTAACTTCCCTAATCGTTTAGGGACCGGCGCGAATGTATTTTTAGCGTCAGCTGAGTTAGCGGCAGTGGCAGCGCTACTGGGCCGCTTACCATCTCCACAGGAATATCAGCAGTATGCCAAAGAAATTGATGCCACTGCGGCAGACACTTATCGTTATCTGAATTTTGATAAAATTGAGTCATACACCAAAAAAGCCGGTGAAGTGATTTTTCAAAGTGCAGTGTAATGATGGTGAAATAAGTAAAAGATAGGTGTGTGAACCTATTTTGCAGAAAACCGGCCATTGGCCGGTTTTTTTATGTTGTTTCCTGTCGGTTTAAGCGGTTTGTGGATGATGTTCTATTGTTTTAATTATGAAACAATTAAATGCAAAAACGGACACCAAGTGTGTCCGTTTAATGCAAAAGGGATGCGATAAAGTTTAGCTAGGCTCTGTGATTGAGTCGGCGTAATTGACGAAGAGTACTTCCAGCATTTCATCTTCGAGTTGGAATCGGGTCTCCATGCCGTGCATAAGTACACCAAGATCACGATCTAAATCGTACAGTAATTCTTCTGCTTGGTTTTCAGCGTATTTATCGTTGAAATCCAATGCACCATCTGTGGTCTGACTGATATGAGGCACTAATTTTTGCGCCAGCTCTTTACTGGATTGTGAATGGACTTCACAGGCGCTGACCACTTGATCATAAACTTCGAAGTGCCCTTCAGAAACGTAATCTACCAATAAGTCACAAAACTGTTTTACCTGAATAACTTCTGGCAGTGTACCCTTGTCCTGATCATAGGGGGGTAAACCGGCAATTTTGCAATATTGAACCAATAACTTACGACGATGATCCAACCATTGGTCAATTAACCTATTGGCGCCGCCCCATTTTTGTTCTGTTCTTTCCAGTTTGGTCAGCATGATGTTTGCCTCATTCTTGCTTGCATCCCTGACCACTAATGTAGGCCACCCGTTAACTTTTGATCAACTCTTTTTGCTTAACTCACCGATTTGTATGATTTATATGAATTTACCTATTGTGATGGCAAATTCCTGCTACCAGTTCGAGCTTGAAAAGGGACTAGACATAGGTGCATGGCATTGAGCCCACACGCTATTCATCAGGCTGGAATTGCTATTTTAAGGTGAAAAACAGGCAATAAAAAACCCGGCGGCAGAAATCTGCAGCCGGGCAAGTAAGTTATTTCCGGGGCTCGATCTAACGAGCTTCTTGATTGTTCTTGCTAGCGCAAAGTTTTTATACCAAAGGGGTGAAAGTCCCGCAACTTTTTTTTGTCTTTGAAATATTTAGTGTTCAAGCCAGCTCTCGCTTCCATGCTTTTTTTTGACCTGTAACCAGTTTTTTATCCTGTTATTTCTGTGGTAGGGATAAGTTCACATAAATTGGTTTGCATCCATTATTTTAGTCGCGTAAATGCTAAAATAGCCGGTCTCTGAAGAAAACGAGACGTTGCTCACAAGCCTTTTTGGGTGTCGCAAATCAACCTGTTTAGGAATCAAGCCAAATGGCAGAATTAAAGAATGATCGTTATTTACGTGCGTTATTAAAACAACCTGTAGATGTGACTCCAGTGTGGATGATGCGTCAGGCAGGTCGTTATTTGCCGGAGTACCGCGCCACCCGTGCTCAGGCCGGTGATTTTATGTCGCTGTGCCGTAATGCTGATCTGGCCTGTGAAGTCACTTTGCAGCCACTGTGCCGTTTTGAACTGGATGCAGCTATTCTGTTTTCTGACATTTTGACCGTACCTGATGCCATGGGGCTGGGGCTTTATTTTGAAGCGGGAGAAGGTCCTCGTTTCCAGCGCCCAACCGATACCATTGAAGCTATCCAGAAACTGGCGATTCCAGATCCAGAAGATGAACTGGGTTATGTGATGAATGCTGTGCGTACAATTCGTCGTGAGCTGAACGGTGAGGTGCCATTAATCGGCTTCTCTGGTTCACCTTGGACGCTAGCCACTTATATGGTTGAAGGCGGTTCCAGCAAAGCATTCGAAAAGATCAAGCGTATGATGTATGCCGAGCCTGCTGCTCTGCACCTGCTGCTGGATAAGCTGGCTGATTCTGTCACCTTGTATCTGAATGCTCAGATCGCCGCCGGTGCTCAAGCTGTGATGATCTTTGACTCCTGGGGTGGCGCATTATCTCACGCCGCTTACCGTGAATTCTCGCTGCGTTATATGCAGAAAATCGTAGACGGTCTGACCCGTCATAATGAAGGCCGTCAGGTGCCAGTAACACTGTTCACCAAGGGTGGCGGTCTGTGGCTGGAAGCTATGGCCGAAACCGGTTGTGATGCGCTGGGTCTGGACTGGACTGTGGATATCGCCGATGCCCGTCGTCGGGTGGGTGATAAAGTGGCCCTTCAAGGCAATATGGACCCATCTTTGCTGTATGCATCTCCAGAGCGGATCCGTGAGGAAGTGGCCACTATCTTGGCGGGTTATGGCAATGGTACTGGCCATGTATTTAACCTTGGCCATGGGATTCACCAGCATGTGGACCCTGACCATGCCGGTGCCTTTATCAAAGCTGTGCACGAGCTGTCCGGTCAATATCATAAATAACCTGTGATGATTGGTTATTCAGGCGCCTTTAGGGCGCCTTTTTTATATCCGTATTGTCATTACTACGCTGAAGCTTGAGTGCCAGATAGATACGACATCCTCGACCCGGTTCACTGTCAATTTCAAGCGGGCAATCTAGCATAGTGGCTAAGTGGCGCACTATGGCTAGCCCGACCCCTAACTGTGGTAGTGGATCATCCTCACTAAATTGTGGCGCTTTGGCTATGGGCTGATTGAGGGCCCGACTGGCATCTTGGTGCATGCCAGAGCCGTTATCTTCAACCAGCAATTGCCAGCGACTGTGATGCAGTATTGGTCGGATGCTGATTTTTCCTGCTGTTGGGGTATAGCGTAGGGCATTGTCGACCAGATTATGCAGCATGCGTTGTAGCAGTTGTCGGTCGCTGAATGCGGTCATGTTTTCCCCAGCATCAAAGTGCAGTTGGATTTGTCGTCTGGCGGCTTTTGGGGTGAATGTCTGAGTTAACTCCTGTAAAAATGGCTGCAGGGCAAAGGTGGCAAACTTTGGTGTAATCGTTTGATTTTCCAGTGCGATTAACTCCAATAGTTGCGCCAGCAATTGTTGCAGATTCTGGCCGGTATTGGTGGCCATTTGGATAAGATCATCTGAGCGCTGTTGCATAGGGCTAAGTTGCCAGGTTTCCAGATAGCCGAGTAAGGCGGTCAGCGGCGTTTTTAGATCATGGGATAGATGCAGCATAAAACGCTGTTTAGCCTGTTGCTGCGCTTGCATTTGTTGCTGTTGCTGATGGATTTTCTGCAATAGCGCATTAATTTGTGTGCCCAAGGCTGAGATTTCACTGCTACCTTGGTAAACGCCAGGCAACATGGCGGCCGTTTTGCCTGAGACGGAGGGATTAAGCCGGATAACATCCCGGGACAGTCTGCTAAGCGGTGAGGTAAAAAACTTCAACATCAGCGCAAATAACAGCAGCGCAAATAGGGCACAGATCAGTAAACTGACCAACCAGGTTTGTCGCTGATGGGTGTCATAGGCAATCTGCTGCCAGCCATCAAAAGCTTCGCCACCGATAATAACGTACAAGTAGCCACTGAGTTGCCCATCAGGATAGTGCAGCTCAGTGGCTGAAAAGATTTTATCCCGTTGTAATGCTCTGGGATCGGTGCCAGTGATGGGCAAAGGCTGCTGGCTTAAAAAGGCTTTAATGGGAGGCAATGCTACTTGGCGGGTTACAATTTTGGTCTCTGGTGCAGAATAGGCAACCACATCCCCGCCGGGCGTAAGAGTATAAATCTCAAAGCTGGGACCAAGCAGCATAAAATCATGGAAGGCTTCTTTCAGGGCGGCATCGGAGATATTGCCACTGGCTAGCAGAGGGTTGATATGGGCCATATGCCCAGCTAATTCACGGTGCAAAGACTGCTGCACCCTGGCTAATTGTGCGCTGTGGCTATAGTCCAGCCATTGCCACAGCAGCAGTAATAGTAGAAAAACGAGTATGCAGGCCGATAGCATCAGCCTGCTAAACATACTGTTCACAGCACCGCCTCTGTTTCAGGTGGTGCGAATTTGTAACCAACTCCCCATACAGTTTTCACGGTATCGGCCAGTCTCGGGCGGTTAGCCAGTTTATTGCGCAGCCGATTGATATGGCTATTGACCGTATGTTCATAGCCTTCGTAATTTAGCCCCCATACTGCTTCAAGCAACTGCATTCGACTGAACACCTGTTGAGGATGGCGGGCCATAAAGGTCAGCAGATCAAACTCTCGGGCGGTAAGGTTAAGTTGAGTGTTGTCATCAATAACTTCCCGGGTATCGCAGTTGATGGTAAAGCCATTGAATTCTAGTGCCTGATGGGTGGGGCGAGTACAGTGACGTAAGCGGGCTTTTACTCTCGCTCTGAGCTCCAGCACGCTGAAAGGCTTGGTGATATAGTCATCCGCGCCGGACTCAAGCCCCAATACCACATCAGCTTCAGAGTCCTTAGCCGTCAGAATAATAATGGGTATATCGGCTCCGGCTTGTCGCAGTTGCTGACATAACATCAAGCCGTCACCATCGGGTAGCAGCCGGTCGGTGAGAATCAGATCGGGCTGACACTGTTGCAGCATAAGATTGGCTTGCTGCAATGTAGTGGCATGGTGAACCTGATAATCGAGTGCCTGTAGATTAAGGCTGATCAGTTGGGCTAAATCCTGTTCGTCCTCAATCAGCAGAATACTAAGCTGTGTAGTGCCGAAAGCACGGATACTGTGGCTATTCATAACGCCTCCCCTGAAAATCAGTTTCAATGTTGACCTGTCAGGGGAGGGTTTTATTACAGGGCGAATTGCCTGTGGTGGTGTGGTTATTTGGTACGAGTCACTGTAATTAGTGCCACCGGGTTATCAAATCGATGGGATGCACTCAATACTGAAGTGGTAAAACCATCATCAGCGCTGATGACACCTGCATGGACATAAACCCGGTTGACATCATTGCGTTCAGCATTAAAGCCTTCCCCCCCATCAGCCGGGCCAGGCATAGTGCCTCTGGCTTCTGAATTGCCTTCAGTGCCCGCATCATAAGCCTTAGTGCGGTAGGTTTTGGGCACATAGACAGGCAGTTTCGTTAAATCGACCCGACTGACACCAGTAAAGGCATCATTGGTATTGACCAGCATGGTCGCCACAGTGAGATAAGCCGCATCCTTGGCATCCAGTTCAAAACTTAATTTGGTCTGCTCGCCAGGTCCTAATGGTGCCGTGTCACTGACGCGGGCATTGACACCGGTTTCACTATCAAAATCGGCGGCATTACCACCCTCGGCCAGTTTTTCCAGTGCGACGCTGGCACTACTTCCCGCCTGCCAAGCGGTAAAAGCATCACTGTGTTGCAGCAGTGCAACCGGGGAAAATGGCTGATTAGCGGTTAAGTTGGTGACAGTCACTGTGTAGGCTTGCGTGACACTGGCTGGTGGTGTGGCCTTTTTCACCAGATCTGAGTCGGGACAGGCGCTAAGCAACAAAGCTGCACCTGCCGCCAAGAGTATGCCCCGATGGGCCTGATAATTTGGTCGTTTCATGGTGGGCCTCCTACTTAACCGTTACAGTCAGTTTGGCCACAGGGTTAAGCCAGCGGTGCACAGCGCTGTTGAGATCGCTTTTACCACCATTAGGATCCATATCTCCCAAGACTCCGGGGTGAATATGTACTTTGTTATTGCCTGAGGTGTCATCGATACCGGTCGCTCCTGTGCCTCCCTGTCCACCTGGCGCGGCGGGAATACCGGGCACCCCAGGTGCTCCACCGCCATTCACGATTTCATTATTTGCTTCGGAGCCAGCATCATAGCCATTGAGGTACAGGGTATAGGTGCCAGCTTTTGATGGGATTTTCCAAGAGTCCAGACCAATAAAGCCATCATTGGTTGGCAGGATCATTGCGGTGACGGACAGCAGATTATTATCGCCAGTATCCAGCATCATAGCGTCAGTGCTGGCTCCCGGTGCTAACAAACCACCGGCGGGATTTTCCAGTGTGACCCCATTTGCGCCTGTTACATTTGCCGCAAGATCCGCGATATCTCCCCCTTCAGCCATTTTGACCAATGCAGCACTGGCCGTGGTGCCCGAGCGGTACAGCATGATGTCACTTTGGTGGGCCGCGACCAAAATAGGGGTGAAGTAATTGCCGTGGCTCAGGTTACTTAGACTGATCTCCAGTTGAGCCGCTTGGGATGGCAAGGCTGTCAGGGCGGCCATCAGGGCAGTGTATTTAAGCACATTGAGTTTCATGGTCATTCTCCTTGGCTGTGTAGGGCCTGCCTCCGGTTAGGAAACAGTTCGATTACTCAGTGTAATCTGCCAGCTGGGAATCACCTGTTTATCGCTAAATTATCACAATTTCCTCACAGCCTTGGGCGGCTACTGAGATTTTGGGGAATGTTGCTAAGTGGTGTAATGATCAGCTTACAGTGGGCATTTAGGCTTGGGAGGAGATAAAGTGTGAAGCATGAAATGGCCGGGTCATGATCCCGGCCAAATGTGTTATTTTTGCTGATTTACATGTTGTTTCAGTGTCGCAACGGCTTCTTCTGGTGTTGGTTTTTCACCGTCAGTAGAGATAGTTGCGGCAGCTTTATGCCCAGTCATATCCTCGGCAATATGCAGCCAATTGGGATGCCAGTAATAATGCATACCGGACATACTTTCCCAGTTATGCACTCCATCGCGTTCGCCATTGTAAACCAGATTTTGAATGTTATAGGTCATAGCCAACTCCTGTGATGAAAGGTAATGCCTAAGATACGAACACTATACGTGATTCCGGTCACGCTTTATACGACATTACCTATCTTCAATGTGGGCGCCATCCGGGGTTAATGGGTACGGAATTTGCGGATCATATCCGACAAGTTACTGGCCAACTGGCTGATATCATGCGCTGACTGGGAAACATGCTGGGTGTCTTCAGTTACTCGGTTGGTCGCGTCATTGATATTGGTAATGTTATGGTTTAATTCTTCTGTCACAGACGTTTGTTGCTCAGTGGCGTTGGCGACTTGAATTGCCATATCGTTAATCTGAGTAATTGATTGATCGATTGCCGCAATGGCATCACTGGCACAACGCGCTTGTTCAACACTGTGCAACATTTTCCCCCGGCTGGATTCCATCACGGCACCTGCTTTTACCGCGCGCTGTTGCAGTTTATCTATGGTGGTTTTGATCTCTTGAGCCGAATCCTGGGTTCGACGAGCTAAGGTGCGGACCTCATCAGCAACAACGGCAAAACCGCGACCTTGCTCCCCCGCTCGGGCAGCTTCAATGGCCGCATTTAAAGCCAGTAGGTTGGTTTGGTCGGTAATATTGGCAATCACTTCCACAATCACAGAAATGGCCGCAGTGTCCTGCTGTAGTTGCTGGATCACCTCACTGGCAGCCAGTACCTCACTTTCCGATTGATTGATGGCTTCAACTGCGGCATCAACAATTTTGCGGCCGTTTTCCACCCCATCGACACCTTGGTGAGCTTGCTCTGCCGTGTGATTAGTATTGCGGGCGATTTCACTGATGGAACTTTGTAGCTCCGTCATCGCGGTAGCAACTTGTTCTACTTCATTATGCTGATTGAGCATGCTATCTGAGACTTCATTCGTCACATGGCTGACCTCCTCTACTGCGGCAGTCAATTGGGTCGATGCAGCGCTAATCTGGGCGATAATATCGTGTAGACCATTGCGCATTTTCACCATCACATTGGCCATTTGGGCAAATTCTTTACTATTGAATTTCTCATGCTCAATATCAATGGTCAGATCGCCATCAGCAATGGCTGATAGGGTTTTTTCTGTTGCTTGTAAAGGGGTCAAAATACGGCGTAGCAGCAACAGGGCAGAGAGTATTAATACCAGAATAAACAGTACAGAAACCGCTAGCATAGTGGTTTCTAACTGGCTGATAGCCTGTTTGGCCGCAGCCTTGGCGGTTTGTACTTTCTTGTTTTCTTCCGCCATTAACTTAGTCACGCCTTGCTCGACATTATTGTAAATATGCCAAGCCTCCATAGAGGTCAGCATTGCCGCTGCCGCTTGGGGGTCGATAAGGCTGTCTTGACGCATAAACTCCCGATGCAAGTCACTGAATTTTTCCAGTGGCTGACTCAGGTTATCCAGTTGGGTAATGGCGGATGGGTCTGCAATTTCACGGAATTTTGCTGTGGTTGCATCGATAGCAACAATTTGCTGATTCAGCCAGTCAGCCGAACTTTTACTGACCGGCAGATTTTGTACGCGGCGCAGGCTGTAGCCTAATTGCTCCCGGCGCAGGCCAGAGACCAGCTGCAGCAGTTTGGCTGCCATTTCGTTGGTACGATATTCCACTTCTAAAGTGTGTACCTGATCGCTGACCTCTTGGCCGTGAGAATGAATAAAGGTGAAACACACAGAAAAGATAATGACTAGGCTAATAAATAGCGTGGTTAACAGTTGTTTTATAGAGTATTTGGCTGATTGCACAGGGGTACCGCCGGGCTTTTAACTGTATGGATTAAAAGTGGGTCATTCTAGCAACGTTTGTGACTGAAACTGTGAAGTGGTGAGAACTTATGTTGTTACCTCTTAATAAGTAGTTCATAAACTCATTTATTTCGTCATTACTGAATCATGCGCTAGTACCTTGTCTGATAGTGTTGGGATGTCACGGCGATAAGATGAACAAGCATTAGCTAAATCAAGTTTATTTCTTCACCATTATTCACTATGGGTGAATAGCCTAATAATCAACCTGCTACATAAATAGGTCATCTTTACGGTGGCGACTTTTACCGGCTTTATCCGTTTTCTGGCTCGAAATTCATGATACAGATCTTTACAATGCCCGGCTTTGCTGGCAGTGATGAGTGACGTATGGGATATCAGAAAACACAGTTTGAACTATTGGCTCCGGGCGGGGATATCGACTCGATCAAGGCCGCCATCGCCGCTGGTGCTGATGCCGTGTACTGTGGTCTGGATCGGTTTAACGCCCGTAATCGAGCGGCCAATATCAGCCTGGAGTTGCTGGAAGGTGTGTTAGCACTGGCTCATGCCCACAAGTGTAAGGTTTTTCTGACCCTGAATATCATGCTGCTGGAAACCGAGCTGAAAACCATGCTCAGTCTCTTGCAGCAGCTATCCACAATGGCGGTGGATGGCATCATAGTGCAGGATCTGGGGCTGGCTTATCTTATCAAGCACTACTTCCCTGCTTTAGATCGTCATGCCTCGACCCAGATGAATACCCATAATACCGGACAAATGAAGCTGTTAGCTGGCTTGGGGATGAGTCGGGTGAATCTATCCCGGGAGCTCAATATTGATGAAATTACTGAGTTAGCCCAGTTTGGTCATCAGCATAATATGCTGACAGAAGTCTTTGTACATGGCTCCTACTGTATCGGTTTTTCCGGGGTGTGTTATTTTAGCTCGGTGCGTCACGGTGCATCCGGTAACCGAGGCCGTTGTAGCCAGCCCTGCCGTGAGCAGTTTCAGCGCACTGCGGCTGGGCGGGACTTCCCCCTTAACCTGAAAGATAATTCTGCTTTTGCCGATCTGCCTGCGCTGGCTGAAGCAGGGGTCTATTCGCTGAAAATTGAAGGGCGGATCAAAAAGTCTCACTATGTTTACACTACGGTGGATAACTGGCGGCGGCAAATCGATCATTTCTGCGATGATAAGCCGCTGCTGACGGATACTTCTGAGCTATATACCGTATTCAACCGGGATTTTTCTAATGGTTATCTATTGGGTGATATTCACCGCAATATGTTTATTGATAACCCAAGAGACAATGCCGTCTACCATTTCAGTCGCTTGGCACATTGCCAAGCCCCGCAAGATGTAGCTGAGGTCAAACGTCAGCTATTTGATTGTAAAACAGCGATTATTCGTCGGGTAGAGGCGTTGACCGCCGCGATGCCGATATCCGCAGGGCGCCGTCGCTCACTGAAAGGCGGCGCCGCGTTACCGCAGATCGCAAAAGTGGCTTGTGTGGAGTCATTGGTAACCTCGCCACGTTTAATTGTGCTGCTGGATCGTCGTCAGGTGGAAATGTTGCCTCAGCAAGCCAATGTGGATTACTGCTGCCAGATCCCGGATGCGCTCGCTTGGCGCTTGGATGAGCATATTGCTCTGTTTCAAACTCACCCGGATCTTATCCCTTGGTTTCCAGCGGTGATGACGGAAAGTCATTTTGCCGCAGCCGCTGAGTTATTGCGGGCTACGCGACCCACCCGGTTAATCACGGATAATCTCGGGGTGGCACAATTGGCCCGGGAACTCCAGCTTGACTGGGTAGCAGGCCCTCAGCTGAATTTAGCTAATTCCATGGCATTACAGTGTCTGCAACAAGAATTGGGCGCATGCGGCGGCTTTGCCTCTGCGGAGCTCAATGAGTCTCAGCTGACCCGTTTACGTGTTCCGGTAGGCTTTGATCTGTATTACAGCATTTTTAATCCTCAGCATTTGATGACCAGCCGCCAATGTTTATTGGCCCAGGCCAATGGCTGCCGTAAACAGCGTATGAACCGTGGGTGTCTGACGCGCTGTGAGCAGGATGGTGTGCTGCGCAGTCAGACTGGGGAAGCACATATTATTTATAAAAGTCCCGGCAGTTATAACCGACTGTACGCTGAGGAGCATTACTTTAATCCGGCTCCCTTGCAGGCCTTCGCTGGGCGCTTTAGTCACTTGTTGATTGATCTGCGGCCGGTGCCTTCCGCTACTGTCAGTAAATTTTCTGCGGCAGAATTAGTGACCCGTTTCGCAGCGGCATTACAGGGCGATGCACAGATGCTGGCGCAGTTAAGTGATAGCCTGCTGCATACCAACTGTCAGCAGTATCAACGTGGACTGTAACCATTTTGCCCCCACTCTTCACAGACTGGTGAGCTATATCCTTGATAAAAAGGGGTAAAAGCATAAAATTTGCCCCGCATTTTTTGTTCTTGCCTGAACTAAGCGATGAGAACCATGAGTAGTAAATACACCGCGCCGGAGTTTTCTCCACGATTTTTATTGCCCCGTTACTGGGGCGTGCTGTTGTTGGTAGCCGTAGCTAAGTTGTGCAGCATGCTGCCGTGGAAGCTGCAATTTTGGTTGGGCAAGCTATTGGGGCGGCTCAGCATGAAACTGATGCCTAAACGCCGCCGTACGATTGCCAGCAATTTGGCGCTGTGTTTCCCGGATATGCCCCTTAAGCAGCGACAACAATTAGAGCGGGAAAATATCGACAATACCGGGCTTGCGTTGTTTGAAACCGCGATGGCTTGGTTCTGGTCTGATGCACGAGTACGCCGCCATATCCGTTGTGAGGGGCTGGCGCATTTAGATACACTAAAGACACAAGGCCGAGGAGTGCTTTTGGTTGCGGTGCACTCTCTTAATCTTGAATTGGGAGGTCGAGCGTTTGGTCTGCATGTTTCAGGGCTTGGTGTGTATCGCCCCAACAATAACCCCTGTTTTGATTATTTCCAGTATCGCGGTCGTACTCGAGGTGGCCATGAAATGATTCACCGTAGGGATGTGAAATCCATGTTGACTAGTTTGCGTCGGGGCGAGTGTGTTTGGTATGCGCCGGATCAGGATTATGGCCCAAGGCGTCATGCTTTTGCGCCTTTGTTTGCCGTGTCTCAGGCCTGTACCACCACAGGTACCAGTTTGCTGGTGGATGCAACGGACTGCGCGATAGTGCCATTTACCATGGTGCGGGATGATAATACTGGCCACTATACCCTTACCCTGCGTGAACCCTTGGTCGATGTGTTTCCCAAGAACGACCCAGAAGCTGGGGCCCGCTTTATTAACCATGTGGTAGAAGCCTCTATTTTGGCCGCACCCGGGCAATATATGTGGCTACATCGCAGATTTAAAACTCGGCCGGAAGGTCAGCCATCACTTTACTGAGTGGTCGGCGTGAGTGCGGTAGTTGTCTAAATTTGCTACACTGCGCCGCGATTACCGCCTAACTGAGGTCAGATGGGCGGCTTAATAACTTTTTTACAGGATATTTCCCTTGAGTGATTCCCAAATAAACGGCCAGGCGCCGGCATTTTCTTCTCTGGCATTAAAGCCCCAGTTGCTGGCGACGCTGGACAGCATCGGTTATACCGGCATGACGGCGATACAGGCCCAGAGTCTGCCGCTGGTACTGGCAGAACGGGATGTGATCGCCCAAGGGAAAACCGGTAGTGGTAAGACGGCTGCATTTGCTTTGGGGCTGCTGAACAAACTGAATGTAAAACGTTTCCGTATTCAGTCACTGGTGTTGTGTCCAACTCGGGAATTAGCCGATCAGGTGGCCAAAGAGATCCGCACTTTGGCCCGGGGTATTCACAATATTAAAGTACTGACCCTGTGTGGCGGGGTACCGGTCGGCCCGCAGATTGGTTCACTGGAGCATGGCGCCCATATTATTGTGGGTACGCCAGGCCGTGTGCTGGACCATTTGCAACAGGGCCGGCTGGATTTTTCTGAGCTAACCACCTTGGTGTTGGATGAAGCCGATCGCATGCTGGAAATGGGTTTTACCCAGGCGATGGATAGTATTATTGCCATGACCCCAGCCAACCGTCAGACCCTGCTGTTCAGTGCGACTTTCCCGGCGCAAATTCAGGGTATGGCGGAGCGGATCATGCACCAGCCTGAAATGGTGAAGGTTGCCGCAACCCATGACAGTCAGAGCATCAGCCAGCAGTTTTTCCATCTGGAAAGCAAAGCTGAACGTATGAAGGCACTGCAGATTTTATTGTGCAAATATCAGCCGGAATCTGCCGTGGTGTTTTGTAATACCAAGCGCGAAACGCAAGCGGTCGCTGATGAGCTGGCTGCACTGGGATTCAGTGCTCTGGCTCTGCATGGCGATCAGGAGCAGCGCGAACGTGATCGCACTTTGGTGCAATTTGCCAATAAGAGCATCAATATTCTGGTCGCAACCGATGTGGCTGCCCGCGGCTTGGATATCGACAATCTTGATGCCGTGGTGAACTTTGAAATGGCTTATGACAGTGAAGTGCATATTCACCGTATTGGCCGGACCGGGCGTGCAGGTAGCCAGGGCCAAGCATTTAGTTTCTATACAGGCAAAGACAGCCTGAAAGTGGCCGCGCTGGAAGATATTTTGGGTGCTGAGATCCAGGACAGCGAACTGCCAAGTGAGCAATATCTGGATACGCCGCCATATCGACCAAAGATGACCACAATTTTGATTGATGGTGGTAAAAAACAAAAATTACGTCCGGGGGATATCCTGGGGGCGTTGACTGCGGATAAATCCCTGACTGGGGATGATATCGGTAAGATTAAAATCACGGATATCCGTTCCTTTGTCGCCGTGAAGCGTCAGTTCGGTAAAAAAGCTCTGACCATTTTGAACAAAGGTAAGCTCAAAGGCCGTCAATTCCGCGCCTTTTCCGTGTATTAAGCCATCAATATAATAAGCAAAGGGGAACGGTTAAGTTCCCCTTTTTTGTCATCTTAATTGCCATGTTAATTGCGACTTTCATTATCCAGAGCATCTACCGGCTTAGCGATGCAGTCCAGTAGCGGTAAAGGTACGAAGCCGTTAGTTGTGTGGTCATACAATCCGCAGTTATCCCCCCTCAGTTGCAGTTGGAATTGTGTTGGTCGCTGGAAATCCCGTCCCATGATCGGCAAGCCCTGCGAATCGCGTAATCGGACACGTTCCAGTAACAGTACATCACTGTATTCAAACACTGTGTCTGCCAATTGTGGCGGCTTGCCACCTTTCAGGCTGACGATAGCCTGACGGATCTGTTGTCGCGCTGCACTGCTGGTGTGCCTACTCAATGCGGCCACAGGCGCTTGGTTTTCAGCCTTTGACACTGCCGTTCCGTTACTGCTGTTTGCTGCAAGAGCCATTGGGGAATGAGCGGCATGACAGCCGCTGAGCCCCGTTAGGGCTGACAGGCCGGTCAGTGTCAGCAGCAGTGCCGGCCACGGCCTGATCATCGGCTACTCCCGCTTGTATCAGCGTGGTTTAGCTCGCTATAAATACTGCCGTGACGCAGCGGATGAAAAGGCATCATCAGTGCCGGGCCAGTTGAGGTTGGGATGCTTCTGCTGTGCTGCATTTGACTGCGCGGCGCCGGGCAAGTGCCGTCAGTCATATACTGTAGTGCGGCTGCCAATAGCCTTTCTTGGGGATGACCCAATGCTTGGCTGAAGTCATCTGCCACAGTGCAGCCCGGGACTTGGGCGTTGAGACCGGTATCCACCACTATGTCTGCCGCCGGCGTAGGAATAAAGCCATCGGCAAAATCACCGAAGCCTTTTTCATTGTCGCCTTTAAACTGGATAGTGAAATAAACATTGCCGCAGTTGGGTTGAGGAATAAAGCCATAAGGCTTTCCTTGAGTAGCACTGCCAATTTGGATCACCTCCACATCAATACCCCGCAGTCCGTTGATCAAGGATTCACTGGCGGAAGCGGTTCCGGCTGTGGTGAGAATATAGACCCGGTTTAATTGGGCACTGGGTAATTGTGTGTCGGTAAAGCCAGGCTGACTCCAATCAATCACTCGCGGTTCAAACTGGATGCTACTGTCGAGATTTTCCTGTTTATCATTGTGTTTTAGTGTTTCAAATATCCGGTTACGGCTATTGGCGCCCGCCACCATAAAGCCTAATTGGGCGGATTGATAAATCAGTCCGCCGCCGTTATAACGCATGTCCAACACCAGTTCATCAATGCCGTTATTGGCAAATAGATTGAAAGCCTCAATCAGTCCATCCTGGGCGATACTGATAAATTGGTTAAATTGCACATAGCCGACTTTTTTATTGTCATGTTGGATCACTTTTGCCAGTTGTACCGGGGACAAAGTGATCTGTTCAGCAGTTAGCGTCACCTCATAGTCACTGCCATCACTGCGTTGCAGGGTAAATCTGTGGTTACTGCCAAGCGCGGGAGAGAATAGCGCTGTATTAAGCTGATCGATATCGGTTTGATCATTACTGCTGATGACATCAATGCCATTGACCTTAAGTAGTCGGTCGCCCCGCTGTACCTGCTGTAAGGCGGCTGGAGAATTGGATTCTGTGTAGCTGACGGTAAGGTTACGTGGCGGAGTTGTTTGGATAAAGGCCCAGTTAAAACCGTAGCCACCTATGGTGCCAGACTGGGATTCCTGCATATAGTCATCGTAACTGACGGTAAAGTGAAATCTGTCTTTGCGGGCACCACTGTCTGTCGTCGCTGACGTTGTCAGCAGATCAAAATAGGCCTGGACCGAGGGTGAACTATTCGGGTTGGGATCCGGCAATTCGTTATACCAAAGATAGGTTTCATGGCTGAATGAGCGCAGATACAGTTTTTCATATAGGCTGGAGCCGCTTTTATCCGGGTAAGGCTGATTCGTGTATGGATCAGTCCCACTGCGCGGCGCAGCGCAGAAGTTTATTAAGTCTTCAGCAGGCTGATATTGCCCCGCCGTCCAGTTTGGTCCAGCACTAACCGCTGGACTATCGCCATCACTGCCGCCACAGGCCGTTAATAATCCCAAACTAAACAATACGCCAGTCCATTGCATGGTTTTGTTTTTGGCCAACATCTTAATGTCCTCTCCCTGTCGCATTAATCGGATCTTGGTGCTTTATTAAAAAAATTAAAACATATGCATTACACGAATAGAACATATGTTGGGTTGAATTTGTAAAAAAGCATTTAACTGAAAGTGGGAGAGAGGAGTGTTGGGGGAGCCTGCAGTCAGCACACTGCAGCTGGGAGTGCAGTGTGCTGATACATAAACTAAGTTGATGCGGGGTTACATGTTTTCCAGCAATGGCTTGAGGAAGCGGGCGGTATGTGAGTTGGGGGACTGAGCCACCTGCTCCGGGGTGCCAGTGACTAATATCGTGCCGCCGCCAGCGCCGCCTTCAGGCCCCAGATCCACAATCCAGTCTGCAGTTTTTATCACATCCAGATTATGCTCAATCACTACAAGGGTATTTCCCTGACCTTTCAGGCGATGCAGTACATCCAGCAGCATCTGAATATCAGCAAAATGCAGCCCTGTGGTGGGTTCATCCAGAATATACAGGGTCTTGCCGGTATCCCGCTTGGACAACTCCTTGGCCAGTTTTACCCGTTGCGCCTCACCCCCTGATAACGTGGTGGCACTTTGCCCCAGTCGGATATAAGACAGGCCGACATCCATCAGAGTTTGCAGTTTACGGGCAATGGCCGGTACCGCATCAAAAAAGCTGCGCGCTTCTTCGACGGTCATTTGCAGCACTTCGTGGATATTTTTGCCCTTGTATTTTACTTCTAGGGTCTCCCGGTTATAGCGTTTGCCTTTACAGGCATCACAAGGCACATACACATCCGGCAGAAAGTGCATTTCTACTTTGATAAGTCCATCACCTTGGCAGGCCTCACAGCGACCGCCTTTGACATTAAAGGAGAAACGTCCCGGTTTATAACCCCGGCTGCGGGATTCTTGGGTGGCAGAAAACAGCTCGCGGATGGGGGTAAAAATGCCGGTATAGGTGGCCGGGTTAGAACGTGGGGTACGGCCAATGGGGCTCTGGTCGATATCCACCACTTTATCGCACTGTTCCATCCCGATAATCTTGTCGTAAGGTGCCGGTTCATCCACAGTGGCTTTATTGAGCATGCGATGGGCAATCTTAAAGAAGGTGTCATTAATCAGTGTGGATTTCCCTGAGCCGGAGACCCCGGTCACACAGGTTAATAGTCCCACAGGAATGGTGAGATCGACATTTTTTAAGTTATTACCTTTCGCGCCAATTAGCTCAATAACTTGATTGGGATCATAAGGGGTGCGCTCACCGGCAATGGTAATGCGTTTTTCGCCGCTGAGATACTGGCCGGTCACAGACTCAGGGCAGTCGATGATCTGCGCCAGCGTCCCATCACAGATCACTTCGCCACCATGCACTCCAGCGCCGGGGCCGATATCAATAATATGATCCGCCATGCGGATAGCATCTTCATCATGCTCTACCACAATCACGGTATTGCCCAGATCCCTTAAGTGCTTCAGGGTGTTGAGCAGCCGCTCATTATCCCGTTGATGCAGACCGATAGAGGGTTCATCCAGTACATACATTACCCCGACTAAGCCCGCGCCTATTTGACTGGCCAATCGGATCCGCTGGGCTTCACCACCGGACAGGGTTTCAGCACTGCGGGATAGACTGAGGTAATTGAGACCAACATTGACTAAAAAGCCGAGCCGGTCGCGAACTTCTTTCAGAATTTTTTCCGCAATTTGCGCTTTTTGGCCGCTGAAATTCAGCTGGTCAAAATAATCCAGTGCTTCACCAATGGACCACTGGGTCAGGGTTGGCAGATTGAGATCGGCAATAAAAACGTTACGGGCTTCTTCCTTTAGCCGGGAACCACCACAGCTTTGACACGGCTGGGTGGAAATATATTTAGCCAGTTCATCCCGTACCGAATTAGATTCCGTTTCCCGGTAGCGGCGATCCATATTATTCAAAATGCCTTCAAAAGGGTGGTTACGCACCACCACATCGCCTCGGTCATTCATATATTTAAAGGCGATGCTTTCTTTGCCTGAGCCGTACAGCACGATTTTTTGGATACGTGCTGGCAGTGCTTGGAATGGCGTTTCTACATCAAAACCGAAATGCTCACCCAATGAGGTCAGCATCTGAAAATAATAAAAGTTGCGTCTGTCCCAGCCGCGAATGGCGCCACCGGCCAGTGATAGTTCATCACTGGTGATCACTCGCTCTGGGTCGAAAAAGGTTTGCATCCCTAACCCATCACAGGTGGGACAGGCACCCGCTGGATTGTTGAAAGAGAAAATTCGCGGCTCCAGCTCGGCCATGGAGTAGCCACAATGGGGGCAGGCAAAGTTAGCGGAAAAGATCAGTTCTTCGCCATTGCCTTTATTCGAGGCGTCGTCTTTGGGCGCGCTGTCCATCGGCGCAATGATAGCCAGACCGCCGGACAGTTCCAGAGCAGTTTCAAATGATTCTGCCAGCCGTTGCTGCATATCGTCTTTGACTTTAAAACGGTCAACCACCACGTCAATGGTGTGTTTCACATGCAGATCCAGCGCTGGCGGATCAGTCAGATCGCAAACTTCGCCATCAATCCGGGCACGGATATAGCCTTGTGCAGCCAGACTTTCTAACAGTTTGACATGTTCACCTTTGCGGCCTTTAACCACAGGGGCTAACAGCATCTGGCGGCTGCCAGGTTCCATCTCCAAGACTTTATCCACCATCTGGCTGACGGTCTGAGCCGCTAATGCTTGACCATGTACCGGACAGCGTGGCTCCCCAACTCGGGCAAACAGCAGTCGCAGATAGTCATAAATTTCTGTGATGGTACCGACGGTGGAACGCGGATTGTGAGACGTGGATTTTTGCTCGATAGAGATAGCGGGACTTAGCCCTTCGATATGGTCTACGTCTGGCTTTTCCATCAGGCTGAGAAATTGGCGGGCGTAGGCAGACAGAGATTCAACATAGCGCCGCTGGCCTTCTGCATACAAGGTGTCAAAGGCCAGCGATGACTTGCCTGAGCCGGACAGTCCGGTGATTACAATCAACTTGTCCCGGGGAATTGTCAGGTTGATATTTTTGAGATTGTGGGTGCGGGCACCCCTGACTTCAATCTTATCCATCTATCGCTCAAGGTCCTGCTACAGAAAAAGAGCATAAGTATCGCACAGTTCCGGGATGGAGTTTAGGGGGCTATCCGGGGAAAACACAGATTGCCTCATTCTGTTTTAAGGAACTTTTTCCGCTGTTGCCTGTCTGTGGTGTATATCGATAATCTTCCCTGTCACCCCCTGCTTCCACTGATGAACCCGGTGTAATCCGGACGTCACTTTGGGTATAACTTCGGCGATATGTTAATATCCGCCCCCTGAAATTTAACAGCGAGACGAACTGAATGGCTGCAAGCGGTCTGTCCAGTACAGAGAAAAAAGTCGCTTTTTCCCTGGCTGGTGTGTTTGGCCTGCGCATGATGGGCCTGTTTATGATCATGCCGGTGTTTGCCCTGTATGGTCAGCATCTTCAAGGGTTTTCCCCCCTCTGGGTTGGTATTGCCATTGGCGCATATGGCCTGACCCAGGCAATGTTACAAATTCCCATGGGCATATTGTCCGACCGTATCGGCCGCAAGCCGGTGATTTTGGGCGGCTTACTGCTATTTGCTATCGGCTCTGTGGTGGCAGCGATGGCCGACAGCATTTATGGCGTCGTGCTGGGCAGGGCGCTGCAGGGCATGGGGGCTATTGCTGCCGCAGTACTAGCCATGGCCGCAGATTTAAGCCGGGATGAACAGCGCACTAAAGTGATGGCCATTATCGGTATGTGTATCGGGCTGTCCTTTGCGCTATCACTGCTGGTCGGGCCGATTGTGGCACAACACCTGGGGCTGTCAGGCTTGTTTGCGTTGACGGCGGTTTTAGCATTATGCGGTATGGCCATTATTCAGTTTGTGGTTCCCAGTCCCGTTGGGCATGCGCCTAAGGGGGATACGCTGGCAGCGCCGGCCAGAATTATGCAAATGCTTAAGCATCCCCAGCTTATCCGTTTGGATGCCGGTATTTTTATTTTACATTTGGTTTTGACGGCCGTGTTTGTGGCGCTGCCACTGGATTTGGTTTCTGCCGGATTGGCTAAAGAGCAGCATTGGTTACTGTATTTTCCCGCTTTTGTTGCGGCGTTTATTTTGATGGTGCCTTTGATCATCATTGGGGTGAAACGGAAAAATGCCAAAGGCATGTTCCAGCTGGCTTTGCTGATTTTGTTACTCGCGTTGGGATTAATGGCATTATTCAGTCAATCTTTGGTGGGGCTGAGTATTGCGGTTGTGCTGTTTTTTACTGGCTTTAACTATCTTGAGGCTTCTTTGCCAAGCCTGATCGCCAAATTCTGCCCGGTCGGAGAGAAAGGCACTGCGATGGGGGTTTATTCAACCAGCCAGTTCTTAGGGGCTTTTTGTGGCGGTTTGCTCGGTGGTGGCGCCTATGAGTTGCTCGGGGCCAGCGGAGTATTTACCGTAGGTATGGGATTAGTACTGTTATGGCTGTTGCTCAGCTTTGGTATGCAGAATCCTGTGATGCTCAAAAGCTATACCCTGAGCGCCAATGTGGCCGGAAAAGCCGAAGCCGGAGAGATGGCTGCCCAGTTGTCTCAACTGGAGGGTGTTGCTGAAGCTATTGTGGTGCTTGAGGAAAAAGTTGCATACTTGAAAGTCGATGAGCATTTCGATTTGAGACAGGCCCGAGCTGTGTTAGGCTCTGTCAATTAAACCGATTTTTTCGTGATGATTCGCAGGAGATGTTAATGGCCAGTCGTGGTGTGAACAAAGTGATTCTGGTAGGTAATTTGGGACAGGATCCCGAGGTTCGCTATATGCCGAACGGCAATGCTGTGGCGAACGTCACCGTGGCTACCAGTGAAACCTGGAAAGATCAGCAGGGTCAACAGCAAGAGCGTACTGAATGGCACCGTGTGGTGGTATTTGGCAAGCTGGCTGAAATCGTCGGTGAGTATCTGCGTAAAGGCTCTCAGGTGTACTTTGAAGGCCGCCTTCAGACCCGTAAGTGGAAAGATCAGAGCGGTCAAGACAGATACACCACTGAAATCGTGGTAGATCAGGGCGGCAGCATGCAAATGCTGGGTGGTCGTAGCCAGACTCAGGGCGGTCAAAGCCAAGGTGGTTACGGTCAGCAACAGAACCAGCATAGTGGCAATCAGCAACAGCAGTATCAGCCAGCTCAAGGTGGTTATGGTCAGCAGCAGGCCGGGTATGCGCCGCGTCAGCAGCAACAAGCACCTGCGCAGCAATCTTCTGGTTATCAGCAGCAGTCTGCACCGGCAGCGCAAGCACCAGCTCAGCGTCCAGCGCCTCAGCCTCAGCAGCAACAACAGCCTGCACAACAAAACTATACCCCGGATTTGGACGATGGTTGGGATGACGATATCCCATTCTAACGAACGGTAAATCCTAAAGTATCAATTGAGATAGTTTGAATAAAAGCCCAGTGTTTTCACTGGGTTTTTTTATAGGCAGCTATTTAAATTGGGGGGCTGTGTTGTTTTTTATACTCTCGATATAGGCTGTCGTTGAGCCGTCCCATTGACACTGAATACATCTCCCCATTGAAAATTGGTGTAGGCAGTTTTCATATCCATAAAGAACATGTGCACACTCTGGACACAGATTTGTCATCGATGATGAATGCTGGAGATAAGTGCTGCCGCACTCATTACAAGTTGAAGTTTGGCTCATCAATACCATGCCATTTGGCGAAATTTTACGGCTTTATAAACGCGACATCAGCTGCGTCGCTGTTTATTTTAGGCTGTGGGCACACTGCCTTGGCAACCTGAGCGTAAATAGATTGCCTGGCAGAGCATATATTGTGTGGCGTAGAGAGGCTTAGAACTGAGCTGACTGATATATCTTATAGCAGTTGCGCCCAGCATCTTTGGCTTGATATAGCGCCAGAACCGCCCGCCGAATCCAATCTGAGCTGTGCGCAATGCTGTCATCCAGGGCGCAAATCCCGAGGCTAACTGTGATGTTAAGTTGAGTATCCTGAAATGAGACCGGGTTAGCAGCAATAGCCTGTTGTAGTCGCTCTGCAAACACCGTGGCATTTTCAGCGCTGGTGTTGGGTAGCACTATGCCAAACTCTTCTCCGCCATAACGACCGGCAAAATCGGTTTTCCGCAAAGAGGTACGAAGTAGCTGGGAAATGTGCAGGATAACTTTATCTCCGGCCTGATGACCGTGGATATCATTGATGTTTTTTAAAAAGTCGATATCGATCATCACCAGACTCGCGGTCTCTTGGTAACGGCTATAACGCTCAAATTCCCGGCTTAGGGCATCTTGCCAATAGCGGCGGTTATACAGTTGGGTCATGCTGTCGGTTTGACTTAGCTGTTCTAGCTGCTCATTGGCACCTTTCAGATGCAGTTTATTGACTGCCACATCACTGACATCATAAATCAACATGCTGATATGGGTGACTTCACCGGTCAGTGAGGTGAGTGGTTGCAGCGTGATATTTTGGTACATCACATCGGCCCGGCCAGTAATCGGACGGTAGTTTTTAAACTTAAAAACGTATGGCCGCTGTTCCCAGCTGATAAAGGCCCGGTTTTTTAAGGTAAACACCATCTCCATTTTTTTAGTTAGCCAGTCTTTTGGCAGATCGGGGAAAAACTCAAACAGGTTTTGGCCACGTAGCTGATTAGGGGAAATACCACTGTGGCTTTCCATAAAGCTGTTCCACAGTTGGATATCATAATTACGGTCTAGCACCACCAAGCCCACTTCAATGGTCTGCACCATATCGATAAGCCAGTGGAGTTCGTTCATTGCACTTGCATCATGTGACATAGAGATAAATCCGTGCGGATCAGTCCAGCAGATAGCTGAGCTTATCGGTTAAAGTGGGAATCGAATCTTCAGTAAACAGCAGTAGGAGATCGCACTGGATATGGTAATCCTCAATACGGTAATTGATTTCCATCGCCAGGGTGCGCTGCCAGCTATCACTTTTATCTTGCAACAGATCAGCAATATTGCACTGGCTGCCCAGCACGACAGGGTGTGCCTGACTGAAATCCATATCCAGTTGTTCAAATACCCCATTCAGAAAGGCGCTGATCAGCACATTACCGGTATCCATCAGCACTTCAATTTCAGTATCCGGATCCTTGGGATTGGATAGCCCCATTAATTTGGCCATATCGTCATAACTGCCGTCATGGAACATCAACAGCGCTTCTCCAGCCACGCCGGCACTGATAAACCCTTGGCACAGGGCCGATGACTGATGTTGCTCGACAGATTTGAGCATCATGATCAGTTCACTGGTTTCCAGTACATTGACATTCGGTACTGGCAATAGCACAAAAACATCCAATAGCTTGGCCAGTAGTTCGGCCGCCCGCCCCATGGCGATATTGGCAATTTCCTGACAGGCATCACGCAGATTGACCTTGAGCATAGGTGTCTCTGCTACCGGCTGGGCAGACGCTGATGGCGTCATTAGGCCGTATTCCAATAGCAGCATCCGCACTGTATCTGGGCTAAATGGCTTTTGAATAAAATCAATGGCACCGAGGGCTTTGACTTTTTGGTGTGCTTTGAGCTGGATATCACTGGAGACCACAATCACCATAGCAGGCAGATCATGCTGTTGTATTTGTTCCAGCACTTCATAGCCATCCATTACCGGCATATTCAAATCGAGAAAGACGACCTCTCCCTTGCCTTGGCGTATGGCCTCCAATCCTTCAGCACCATTGGTGGCAAAGGTGACATTGGTTTTCCACTCTTTCGGTAATGCCCGCGCCATCTGTTTTCTGGCGAGAGCTGAGTCATCACAAATAAGTACTTGAGTTGTGACTGTGTCCATTTTTATTTGGCGGTTCCCATATCATCAGCTGTGAGTAACAGGCTGAGGTTTGTGAATTGAAATATGTGTTGTGCCTGAGAGGAGAATTGTTTTTGTATCCTCTGGATAGCAGTGATTGCTGAACGTTTTTTATCCATTCGCTTGTGTTTGATGGAGAGTTATTGAACAGTGTTCTGTAGCAGCTCGATGCTGCTGTGCGTATTAACCTAGCGCTGAAAGTGGAGAGTTCTAACCAATTTATATGGACGGATAGCGGTATTACCGAAAAAAGGATGTGACTCATGAAATGGCAATATCTGCAGTATGAAATCCAAAACGGCATCGCACTGGTGACGTTGAACCGGCCGGAGAAGTTGAATGCGCTGAATTATATCTTGTTTAAAGAGCTTGAACAGGTGCAGAAGATTATTTTGCGGGATAAATCGCTGCGTGTCGTAATGATTTCGGGGCAAGGGGGAAACTTCAGTGCTGGGTTAGATATCCGCAGTGTGATGCGCAGCCGGTGGCAGGCTTTAGGGTTGTTATTTAAATGGCTGCCGGGCAATACCAATCTGGCGCAGCGGGTGGTCATGGGCTGGCAGCAGATCCCCATCCCAGTTATTGCTGTAATCGAAGGCTGTTGTTTCGGTGGTGGGATGCAGATCGCGTTGGGGGCGGATATGCGCTTTGCTGCACCTGATGCTCGTTTATCGATAATGGAAGCCAAATGGGGGTTGATGCCAGATATGGGTGGGTTGGCGATGTTGCGCACGATTATGCCCAGAGATCAGGTATTGGCACTGACAATGACTGCCGATGTGGTGACCGCCGAGCAGGCAAAATCATTGGGGCTGGTGACCCGCATCAGCGCAACGCCACTAACCGATGCATTGTCATTGGCTCAGCAGTTGGCTGCGCGCTCACCAGATGCCCTGTGCGCCATTAAAATGGGCACCCGCCGTAATTGGCTTGCCTCTGAACGCACCCTACTGGCGCGAGAAACCTGGTACCAATTGAAATTATTGCTAGGTAAAAATCGGCGGATTGCCGTGCAGCGGCAATTGCAGGACAAAGCGCATAAGCCTTTTGCTTACCAATCGCGTGGAAAGTGGTCATGACTTAGCTAGCTAACACAAAACGGCTTGCTGAGCTAATGCGAGACGTTGATTGCACAGTGTTAGATTGAGCCAAATGCGCTTAGGTTTCAGTAGCACTAGGTTTTCGTGGTATTAGCTTTCAGTGAGCTTAGCGTTAAATAACCTTGGCCTGATTGAATGTTACGAAATGTCATCTTAGTGACCGGGCAAAGCCGTGGATCACCCGGGAGCTGTGCTGCCAGCTATCTGGCCGAGTTAAATCCAGTGCCAGCTGATATTGCCGATAGCGACGGGGTCCTTTCTTTCCGGCCAGTTGTTGTCGGGCGGTCAATGTATGGGTTGAGGCCGGATGACCATCCGGAGATTGAAAATCCAGTACGGGAAAGCGCAATTTATGCAGATTTTGTGTCAGGCGCTGCTGTTGACTGCTGACCGCCGGATAGGGATTAAAGACAACCAAAAGATCTGGTGCGGTGAGCTTCTGCTCCGCCAATAATTCTGCGAGCAAAGCAGCACTTTGGCCGCTGGCCAGCCAAATACGTTTACCAGGATATTGCGCCGCCAAGGGGGTCAGTTGGTTTAGGGTTTCAGATAATGTCTGTTGCTGCCTTGCCTGATACTGCTGTAGTGCCTGAGGGCTAAATTTGGGCATGGACTGATTTGCTGGCTGGCCGAGTTGCTGTTTACCTGCGCGATTGACGCTACTGGCATCGGTGACAAACCCGGGGCGAGGTAAGGGGCGTGGCGGGGTGAGATTGAAACTGGCCCAGCCCAATGGATTCATCGCTCGGCGCAGATAATGGATAAATCCCGGGTTATCTAGTGCTATACCGGGATGCGCCAGCAGAAATATCACCCCGTGGCGTTGTCGGCCCTGCCAAGGGCTGCTCAGTACCTGTACCTGACGTTCGGTTACCTGCAGAGCATGACGTTGTTCTTGGCTTGTTATAGCGTCATCTGTTGAGGGCTCAGCCGCCAATACTGGTCTAAGCCAAAAAACCAGCAAAAACCAAAGCAGCATAGACAGTAAACCCCTTAGCCATAGGTATCGGCTGTGACGATCGTTTTGATCAGCCCTTTTATTGTCACAGTGGTGCTGAGTTTGGCTAAGGCAAAACAGGGTTGCGCAGGGCATAGACCTGACCGGCTGATAAGATGATGCTGATAAGTATATACCCGGTTGTCAGCTTAGCTTGTGGTAGGCGAGGGATTGGGTATATTGCAGAAGGGAATAACAAAACAGGCACTGCTACCTAGGGTAACAGTGCCTGTTGCGGGTATGGCTAAGCCAGCTTAAGCGTGGCTGACCAGTACCAGACGGATCGCATCCAGTTTCAGGGCGCAGCCATCAAGATATTGTCCCAGCTCAGTCATCTGATCTTTCAGGTAGTCTACCTCTTCATCACGGATGTTCGGGTTGACGGCCTTCAGTGCGACCAAGCGGTCCAGTTCACCACTGAGTTGCTCTGTCATCGCCTTGCGGGCATCAAGTAGCAGGCTATCCATCGCTTCTTTCGCGACCTCTTCACCCTTACTCAGCAGTGGGTGCATCAGTGTCTGCGACGCATTAACCAATTTACTCCCGATATGGCGGTTCACGGCACTGAGCTGACGGTCGAAGCTGTCATAAGTGACATTGGCTGACAGATTGTTACCGCTCTTATCCAGCAATACCCGAATTGGGGTCGGTGGCAGGTATCTGTGTACCTGGCTGGATTTCGGCGCAGAGGCCTCTGCTAAATAGATGAGCTCAAGGAACAGGGTGCCGGCTGGCAGTGCCTTATTCTTTAATACGGCCACACTGGTGGTACCGGTTTCAGAGCCGGTGATCAGATCCAGCGCTGTTTGCACCAAAGGATGTTCCTGGGTGATCAGGGCAATATCATCTCGGGACAGCGCCGTATCACGATCAAAGGTTACCGTTACCCCATCTTCTGGCAGGCCAGGGTAGGTTGGGAACATCATATGTTCGCTGGGACGCAGCACAATGGTGTTTTCGCCACTGTCTTCTTGGTCGACGCCGATAATATCCCACAGACGGATCACCGCGCCGATCAAATCTGTACAGTTATCCTGTTTAGCCAGACGTTCAACGATCTGCTGCGCGCGTTTACCGCCGTTAGAGTTAATCTCCAGCAGTTTGTCGCGGCCCTGCTCCATTGCTTGTTTCAATTCCTGATAGCGGCTACGAGTCTGGTTCAACAGTGTGGTCATGGCATCTTCATCACCACTGATCAGTACATTGAGCAGTTCCTCGGCGAATTCATTGAACAATACATGGCCGCTGGGGCAGGTCAGTTCAAAGGCATTCAGCCCTTCATGGTACCAAGTCAGCAAACGCTGCTGGGCAGTATCACTCAGGTAAGGCAGGTGAATTTGCACATCATTTTGCTGGCCGATACGGTCCAAACGGCCGATACGTTGCTCCAGCAGATCCGGGTTTAGCGGCAGATCGAACAGTACCAGATGGCTGGCAAACTGGAAGTTACGACCTTCTGAGCCAATTTCAGAGCAGATCAATGCCTGAGCTCCGCCCTCTTCTTGGGCAAAATAGGCTCCGGCCTTATCCCGCTCAATAATGGACATGCCTTCATGGAAGACGGTCGCCTGAATACCTTCTCGCGTCCGCAGCGCTTCTTCCAAAGCCAGGGCGGTTTCAGCCTGGCTGGCAATAATCAGCACTTTCTGGCTGCGGTTGTTTTTCAGAAAATCAATCAGCCAGTCTACCCGGGGATCAAACTTCCACCATCCGGCATTGTTATCATCAAAGGCTTGATACATTTTTTCCGGTGCTAGCACCATGGCGACCTGAGCTTCGCGGGTTCGATGGCCACCCATCATGGCATTGACTCGGGCTGCAGTGATGTATTCCTGCGGCATGGCATGGGGATAAGCGTGGAAAATACGCTGTGGGAAGCCTTTTACTGAAGCGCGGCTGTTACGGTACAACACGCGGCCGGTACCGTGGCGGTCCAGCAGATCCTGCAGCAGCTCGCTGCGGGCAGCTTCTTGCAATTCAGCATCCACATCGTCGGCTTGGATCAGTCGAATTGCCGGAGCAATATCTTTTTCACCCAGCATTTCAGTGAGGCTGTTGATGGCCGCATCTGTTAATTTTTTATCGCTGGCCAGTGCATCTGCCGCTTCGGCCACATCTTTATAACCGGCTTCTTCCTTGATAAAGGCGTCATAGTCATAGAAACGGTTAGGATCGAGCAGGCGCAAACGGGCAAAGTGACTTTGGTGCCCCAGCTGATCTGGCGTTGCAGTCAGCAGCAGCACGCCGGGGATGGTTTCTGCCAAGGCTTCCACAACTTTATAAGCGCGGCTTGGCTCATCTTCTGACCATTCCAGATGGTGGGCTTCATCCACTACCATCAGATCCCAGTCTGCTTCCAGCGCCTGGTCTAAACGGCGTTTTTTCCGCAGCAGATCCAAAGAACAGATCACCAATTGTTCGGTGTAGAAAGGATTGTCGTGTTCGGCATAGGCCTCAACACAACGGTCTTCATCAAATACGGAGAAGCGCAGGTTAAAGCGGCGCAGCATTTCAACCAGCCACTGATGGCGCAGAGTATCAGGCACAATCACCAGTACCCGCTCGGCGCGGCCGGTCATAATTTGCTGATGGATAATCAGGCCAGCTTCAATGGTTTTACCCAGACCCACTTCATCGGCTAACAGTACCCGGGGAGCATAGCGGCGACCTACTTCTTGGGCAATCCACATCTGGTGTGGGATCAGGCCCACTCGAGGACCTTGCAGGCCCAGTACATCAGAGCAGGCCAGACGGTGGCGCAGCTGCTGACTTCTGTAACGCATGGTAAAACGGTCCAGGCGGTCAATTTGACCGGCATACAGACGATCCTGCGGCTTGTTGAAACGGATATTATGATTCAGCAGGGTTTCGCGCAGCATGGTTTCTTCACCATTGTCGCTACGGGTGCCGAAGTAGAAAATCAGCCCGTCCTTTTCTTCGATGGATTCCACTGCCAGGGTCCAGCCTTCATGGCTTTCTACCTGATCTCCCGGGTTGTAAATTACCCGAGTCAGTGGGGCTTCGGTACGGGAGAACATACGGTTTTCACCTGTAGCCGGAAACAGCACAGTGACCATGCGTCCCTCTACCTGCACCACGGTACCTAAACCCAATTCAGATTCTGTATCACTTATCCAGCGTTGACCTAAGGCGAACGGCATATTAACTCTTATCTCCGGCACAAATCACAAAGGGCGCGTATGTTATACCAATCCCGGCCACTTTAGTACCCGAATACGAAGAAGATCCGACCTTTGCGCTGCAATCCTTACCCGGCTGTAAACAGGGCGGCGAGAAGGCTGCAGTATTGTTATTTCTCAAGTGGAATTCAGCCTAAAACGTCACCGAAAAGATTACAAATTGATCACTGCAAAATTGACCAGGATTTATGCTGCATTATGGGGTGAAAATCCACTTTGATGTTGTGGTTTCAGTAGCTTACTGCCAGTATTAAAGAGTAAATATTTTTTCTGATTAACCAATACAACCTGAGGGGGAAAACCGGGCGGACAATCACAGTTCGCAACAGACACAGGACTGGCTAACAGCAGGGGAGACGCTATGGAACAGGGCGACAGAAAGTTGTTTGTATTGGACACCAACGTACTCTTACACGAACCTTTGGCGATTTACTCATTTGAGGAACACGATGTTGTGGTTCCTATGACGGTGCTGGAGGAGCTGGATCAGATCAAAGACAGAAAGCGGGATATTAGCCGCGAGGCGCGGGTTGCTATCCGGGCACTGGAAGATGCTATCGGGGGTTCGACGACGCCGGAGCAGATAGTGCAAGGGGTACCGCTGTCGGGCGGCGCAGGTCAGCACGCTGCCAGTGGCCATTTGGCTATTTTCCCCGACCATCAAATTGACTTCACAACCGGCGCACTGCCCGGCGACTGCAACGACAACCGCATTATCAACACCGCACTGCATTTACAGCAGCAACATCAGCCCCGCAGCGTGGTTCTGGTCACCAAAGATATCAATATGCGCCTCAAAGCCAAAGGGGCGGGAATGGCAAAAGTGGAGGATTACCGCACCGATCAGCTGGTGGACGATATCCGTTTCCTGACCAAAGGGTTTCACTGTTATCCGGGGAATTTTTGGCAGCAGCGGGATTTACTTGCCACCACAGGCCATGGCCAGCATACCTTACATCAGGTTCCCCGCCATGAATTGGGGGACGCGCCCTTGTCCATCAACCAATATTTGATTGATGAGACCTCAGACTTTTGTGGCCGAGTGCAGGCTTGGAGTGAGGACAGTGTCAGCATCCTTGATTTAGGCCGGCAGCATCTGTTGCATCAGCATGCTTGGGGCGTCACACCGAAAAATATTTACCAGGGCATGGCTCTGCAGGCACTGTTGGATACCGATATTGATCTGGTGATCCTGACCGGGCCTGCCGGGTGCGGAAAAACCATTTTAGCCATGGCGGCGGCTTTGGAACTGGTAGTGGAGCAAAAGCTGTATGAGCGCATTATCGTGACCCGAAGTACCCCGGACTTAGCTGAGTCCATTGGCTTTTTACCCGGCACCGAAGAGGAAAAAATGATGCCTTGGTTAGCATCGGTGACCGATACGCTGGAAGTGCTGCATAAAAATGATGTTAATCCCGGAGGCAGCATGAATTACATTATGGAGAAGGCCAATATTCAGTTTAAGTCGATTAATTTTATGCGTGGCCGCTCAATCCAAAACTCAGTGGTATTTTTGGATGAGTGCCAGAATCTAACCGCCTCTCAGATTAAAACGATGATCACCCGTATGGGACAGGGCACCAAACTTATCTGCTGTGGTAACTTGTCGCAGATTGACTCCAATTATCTGACTGCAGTCACCTCAGGGTTAACCTATATTGTTGAGCGATTTAAAGATTTTGAAGGTAGCGCCAATATTTATCTCAATGGTGTGGTGCGTTCCCGGTTGGCGGAATATGCCGAGGCACATTTATAACCGGCTTGGGCAATACCGAGGAATAAAGCCGGGGGCTCCCGGCTTTATTATTTTAGCGTGGCTATATTGAATTGAGCATTATGCATTCTGAACTTGGCATGATGCATTATTCAGTAACGGGTTATACCTTGGGCAACGTCGTACCGATATGGTATTTTTATCCGGTATCTTTCGAAGCAGTATTTATTATTTATTAAAGTTAATCATGCGGTAAAAATAAATTAATCATTGCAGCTAATACGACTGAATTGATGAATTTAAATACGGATTAGCAATTAAATTAATCCTGTGACTTTACATTTATCAGGGTAATTTGTTGCATAAATGATGCAATTACACTGATATACGCTTTATTATTTTTATGGTCTGTCTTTTACGTTAAAATCGACATTATATTTTTCTTATTTAGTTGAACGTTATGTTCCAGCAGTCTTTTGCCTCTCGTAAGCGAGAGAGGTTACGGCTTTCTTTTATTTTCAGCTTTCTTTTATTGTTCTCTCTTGTCATTGCCTCCCTATTATTAGGGCGTTATGCCATTTCCCTGCCAGATTTTACCGCCATGATAAAAACGGCATTGGGGCACCCGGCATTACCTGATAGTAAATATCAGTTACTGAGCACTATCGTATTTGATTCTCGTTTGCCTCGGGTGCTGAGTGCCATTTTAGTTGGTGCCGCACTGGCCGTTGGGGGCTCGGCATTTCAGGCGGTATTTCGTAACCCATTGGTTTCCCCAGGATTGCTCGGCGTGCTTAATGGCTGTGCCTTCGGCGCAGCGTTGGGCATGGTGCTGAATAGTGGCTTATACACGGTGGCGGCTTTTGCCTGTATTGCCGGCTTGTGCGCGGTATTTATCGGTATCTTGATTGCCCGCTGTATTGGTGGCCATTCCATTATGTTGCTACTGCTCGGCGGTATTATCAGTAACGCTTTGTTTGCCGGTCTGTTGTCACTGGTGAAGTATATGGCTGACCCTCAGGAGCAATTACCCGGCATCGTGTTTTGGCTGTTGGGCAGTTTAAGCACAGTTTCCCTCCCCCTGCTGAAATTGGCCGCTCCCGTGATGATTATTGCCATGCTGATCCTGATGGCGCTGGGCAATATGCTCGATGCCCTGTCCTTAGGTGATGATGAGGCTCAGAGTCTGGGGGTGCCTGTGGTGCCGATGCGTTATGGCGTTATTTTCCTCGCGACCTTAATTTCCGCACTGACCGTGTGTTTAGCGGGTGTGGTTGGCTGGATTGGTCTGTTGATCCCCCATCTGACCCGTCTGATCTGGGGCGCGGGTAATAAGGTGGTGATGCCACTAAGTGCCGTATTAGGCGCTGGATTTTTGCTGATGTGTGATGATTTAGCCCGTTTGCTGACCACCAATGAAATCCCGCTTGGGGTGGTGACCGAACTGCTGGGCGCCGGCTGTTTCTTCCTGTTGTTATTGGTGAATTGGAGAAAGGGGAGCCGCTATGCTTGAGGCCAAATCATTAACCTTTAGTGTCGGACACAAAAAGCCGCTAGATGGCGTGTCTTTGGCGCTAGAGCTGGGGCAAAGTGTGGCGCTATTGGGTACCAATGGCGCAGGTAAAAGTACTTTACTGCGTATTTTGCTGGGGCTACTAAAGCCCTCCAGTGGTGAGATTATCCTCGATGGTCGTCCGCTGCAGCAATGGTCCCGTAAAGAAGTGGCGCGTAAAATTGCCTATGTCCCCCAGCAACATGTGCCCCATTTCCCTTATACCGTTGCGCAGATTGTTGCCCAAGGGTGTTTGCCGCAGCAGGGGTTGCTTGGTGGCCTGTCCCGTGAGCAAAACGCTCAGATAGAAAAAGTGATGATGCAGATGGATATTGCCCATCTAGCGGAGCGGGATTACACCCAATTATCCGGAGGTGAGCGTCAGCGTACCCTACTGGCGCGGGCGTTAGTACAAGATACGCCGGTGATCCTGCTGGATGAACCCACCAATGGGCTGGATTACGGCAGCCAGATCCGGCTGCTGATGTTGCTCAAGCAAATTGCTGAAGCGGGTCGCTGCGTGCTGACCATTACCCACCATCCAGACCATGCCCTACAGTTTTCCCACAAGGTAATTGCGCTGCATCAGGGGCGCATTATCGCTCAGGGGACACCCGCACAGACTGTGACTCCCCAGCTGCTGGATCAGCTATATCAGATCCAGGTAAAACAGGTGGAAGTGGCGGACTGTCGTTTTTTTATTCCTGAAAATCAATAATGAAAGGTTGAATAATGAATCCACATATCAAACGGTTTTCCACGCATTTATTGCTGGGGCTGGCCATGGCGGTCAGTTTGAATGTTTCAGCACGGGAAATCACTGATGGTAGCGGTCAGCAAGTGCAACTGCCTGACAGTAAAATTACTCGGGTGGCCGATGGCTGGTTTGCCCACTCTTCCCTGATGATGACACTAGGGCTGGGCGATACCCTTGTCGCAACAGTAAATCATCCGCGCAGCCGTCCTTGGATGTTCAAACTGCAACCTTCCCTGGACAATGCACTGCTGGCGCAGGGTAAGCTGTTTAACGGTGAAGAGCTGGTGAACCGTGGTGTGCAACTGGCTTTCTTGATGACCGGCGACCCACAGGCTGCAGGTCTTGAGCGACTGGGGATCCCTGTAGTGCAGGTTCACTTTACTACCCTGCCTGGATTGCAAAAAGCGCTGACCCTGACGGCCAAAGCCATGGGGGAAGATAACGCCGTTAAGCGTGCAGCAAGCTATAACCAGTATTTGCAGCATCAATTAAGTCGTATCACCGCCAAAACTGATAAATTGCCGGATAGCAAGCGGCCATCTGTGGTGCATATCTTCTCTTTCAACCCATTGAAAGTTGATGGCCAAGACACCTTAATCGACAACTGGATCCATATCGCCGGCGGCAAGAATGCCGCGACAGTGAAAGGCACTATGCAACAGGTGTCTGCTGAGCAGTTGTTGAGCTGGCAGCCGGATGTCGTGATTATCGGTGCCACCGCGGGCAAGTTGCAAAATAGTCCAGACGCGGCATTACTGTCTCAGCTCAAAGCGGTAAAACAGGGTCATGTACTGTATAACCCAAGTGGTGTGTTCCCATGGGATCGCTACGGTACAGAGAGCGCTTTGCAGATCCAGTGGGCCGCCAAAGCCCTGCATCCTGAACTGTTCAGCCAAGATAAAATGGTACCGATTACCCGTGATTTCTATCGCGAGTTTTTCCAGTATCCTCTGACCCAGGTACAGGCCGAGCGTATTCTTAAAGGCCTGCCACCAGAGACCATGTAATGCGTGGTGTGCAGCGGGAAGGCATCAGCATGCCGGCATATAAACTGTTATTGATCTGGCTGCTGGCCGGGTGTGGTTGTTTCCCGGTTTTGGCTGCCTCCGCTGACACTTATCACTGGGCTGGTTATTATGATTATTTCCAGTCCAGTGATGATGGGTTGCAGCAATGGGAATACAGTCTGCACATTTACCCTGGTGGTGATGAGCTGCTGGCCAAGGTGATGATCGATGGGCATATGACATTCAGCCATTTATTGTGCCGGGTTGAGGTGAGCGGCAATCTTGCTCGCTTTATTTATCTGGGGCATGGTCAGTTTAATGACCGGCATGATGCGCCCGGTGACTTACTCTTTTCTTTAGAGCGCACCCGACATGGCTTGTTGACCCATTGGCAGTCATTGGTACCGTTAGCGCTGCCGAGTCCTAGAAGTGGTGCCTATGATGAGCACTATTTTTCCCGTTACCGGGGGCGGGATACACACTGGTATGTGAATCGGTTTGCCGATTTTTAGGCAAAAAAAAACAGGACATCATTGATGTCCTGTTTTTTATTGGTTTAGCCAATATCAAATGCACCTGTGGTGGTCAGCAAACCTGTTGCCAAGCGGCTTAAGTCCTGACAGGTCGCTGCGGTATGTTGGATTCCCTGATTATTTTCCTCAGATACCGTTTGAATATTGGTGAGATTGTGATTCAGTTCTTCTGCCACTGACGTTTGTTCCTCTGTGGCACTGGCAATCTGGGTATTCATATCGGTAATTTGGCTAACGGCTTGATTGATGCTGGTAATGCTTTCGCCAGCTTGGCTGGCCAGTGAGAGGGAATCCTGCATCTGACTGCGGCTGGTTTGCATCGCACAGTTTGCTTCTGCAGTACGGGCCTGCAACTGTTCAATGGTTTTACTGATCTCCGCGGTTGAGTCCTGGGTTCGCTGCGCCAGCATGCGCACTTCATCAGAAACAACGGCAAAGCCCCGGCCTTGCTCCCCTGCCCGGGCGGCTTCAATGGCGGCATTGAGTGCCAGCAGGTTAGTTTGATCAGCAATACCGCGAATAACATCCAGTACCATGCTGATACTTTGACTATCTTGCTCTAATTGCTGCACGACGGTGGATGCCTGATCCAATTTATCCGAGACATCACCAATACTGTTGACCGCTTGGCGGACAATGTCGGTTCCTTTGCTGGCCGATGCCATGGCATGGTTGGCTGCGTTGGCCGCTTCCGTGGTATTGCGTGAGACTTCCTGCAGCGTCAACTGCATTTCATTCATGGCGGTTACCACCTGAATAATTTCATTTTGCTGCAGTGTCATGCCTTTGGCTGAGCTATCGGAAATGGCTGTCATCTCTTCAACCGCCTCATTGAGCTGATTGGCTGAAGCCGTGATCCCTGTGATCAATTCCCGTAGATCATTTTTCATATCTCGAATATTAACGGCCAACTGTCCGGTTTCATCATTATTGAGATTACCTGAGGCCAATTGGCGGCATAGTTCGCCTTCACCCAATTTACCTTGGGCGATCATACGAGCTTGTTCGACGAGTAGCGTAAGGGGGTTACGGATTTGTCGCGTCAGGGTGACGGCAAAAAATAACACTAGGGCAATAGAGAAAAGGGTAATTGCAACGACACTTTCTTGGGCAAAGCTATAGTTTTCTTTAATCACTTCAGCTTTGTTTTTAGAGTAATCCCCATTAAGGGTGACCAGTTTATCGACATCACTAATCAAAATATTGAACTTGCCACTACTTTGTTTTAGAAATGTCTGCTCCGCTTCATCAAAGCGTTTTTGCTGTATCAGATTAAATATCTCTTGATGCCATTGATAATATTGTTGCCAGTGTCTCTCCATATTATGGAACACTTGAATTTCTTCTTTGTGCTCCAGCATACGTTCATAATCATTGAACAGGCCTTCAATCTTCGTGGGTAACTGCTGCAATGTGGTATAGGTTTGCGCCTGTTGTTGCGGCAGTCCATTTTGTAAGAAATAGCGTTGTTCATGTAGATGGTAGTCAGCAATACTACTGCGGATACCATTAGTAATGGTTAAGCTGGGAATATTGATACTGCTGATCTTGAACGCCTCAGTATTGGTCATTCTCAAGAGCGATAATGAAAATATTCCGGTGAGAAATAAAATAATTCCAAGGGAAGCAAAAGCCATGGCTAACTTTTTGCCAATAGCGAGATGTCTAAGGTGCATCGGAAATATCCACTAGTGCATAATATAACAATTGACATTCAATTAATGGAACTAACCAATTCAATTAACAATTAAGTAAGTAGTTATATCCATAATTGTTGGTGATGAATGTCAGATGGGGTGTAGAAGAAGAGAGAATTATTATAATGTTGAATAATTATATTATCTAGATTCTTTTTATATTCAAGTCAGAATAGGAATTTTATTCTATATGTAAATTAGTTTTAATGAATGCTTATAAAATATAGCATTCACTACTTCTATATAAACCTATTTTACCCGAAAAATTAAGCGTTTGACGGAAAAATAGATATATTTTCGTCAGTTGTTGTAATGTGAACAAAATTCGACTACGAGTGTTGTACTATTTGTAAATATAAATTCATATTATTTTCAGTGATAAATCTAGTAAGTAGATGTTAATAGCCTCTTTGTTGTTTTGTTAGGTTATGCGTATTATCTGCCATTTTTAGCCTAAAAAAATAGTTTAAATCCATGTTTATCAATTATAGGTTTACTAAGGATAATTTTTCAGTCGCCTATACAGTTGTTATTGACGAGGAAATAGAATGAAAAAACAGACTGTACTAGGGATTGTGATCGGTGGTTTAGTTGGTGCGAGCATGGTCAATATTGGTCAGCAGGATGCTGCTGTACATACGCCAGCGACACAATCAAATAATAGCCATGCAGATATTGATAATACCGCGACTCCTGCGACATCAGAGACGACTGCTGATACTCCGCCAGCAGAGAGTAGCGCGCATCGTGATGACACATCAAATGGTCACAGTACAGCTGCATTAGTCGGTGGCGCCGTAGCTGGCGCTGCGGTAGGTGCTGCCGCCGCGCATATGCTTGCGAATAAACGGCCCACGGTAGCAACCCAACCTATCAATCAACGACGTGATGATAAGCAAAATACCACCACCAGTTCAGGTGGTGCTGTCAGTGGTTCCCGTGTTCGCCAACCGGTATTTCAGTCCCATTCCAATACACGTTCATCATCTTACAGCTTTGGCCGTGGTTTCGGGGGCTGATAAATGGCGCAATTACAGCGGTATAACACTGATTTTTCGATGACGGCCGTTGCTCAATTAGCGCCAGAAACGGTTGAGTTTTTTGCTCAGGATGCACAGTTACATCCAGATTTGCTGGGGCAGTTTGATTTTCCCTGTCGTCAGTCTTCATCGCTCCCTTTTGTGGCATTTGATGAAACTGAAATACGCCAGATTACTGCCGGTGCTGAGTTAGTATATGCCGCCTTAGTCGATTCTCTTGTGCTGTTGTTTGACCGTTATCAGCATTTAATCTCTCGCTTTTATGGGGCAGAGTTTGTCCGGCATTATCCAGAGTTTATCAAGTACGCTGAGTACACTTACCGGCAGAATCATGAGGCGATTTATGGCCGGTTTGATATGGCGTATGACTTTGATGCTGGCAAATTGCTCTGTGCCTACGAGTTTAATGGTGATACACCCGTGATGCTGTTTGAAAGCGTACAGCTACAACATTGGTTGCTGCAGTCCTTGGGGCGGGAAAGCCAGCAGTGTAATACTTGGTTTGAAGCGGTACAGCAGCATAAAGATAAGCTGTTTCCTTCCGGTAGTTCAATCGGCATTATCGGTGCTCGCAGTGCTATCGAAGATGCGTTAACGCTGGAAACCCTGCAAACAACGCTGGCCGATTTTAATGTGCACCTAGTTGATATCTCAGCATTTGAGTTTGATTCTGCCCGGCAGCGCTTCAGTGCACATGATATTGAGTTTGATCATGTCTTTATTTTGATGCCCTGGGAAGAGATGGTTGAAGCCTCACCTGAGGTGATCGCCAATTGGCGGCAATGGAAGGACAATGTGCGTTTTTTGGAGCCAGCTTGGCGTTGGTTTATCGCCAATAAAGGGGGTTTGGCTTGGTTATATTGGCTGTTATCTCATTCTGGTGAGCAGGCATTTCAACAGCAGTATGCTCAAGTGCTGCAATATTTGCCCCGCAGCCAAATGAGCCCCATTGGCATGACAGATTATGTCAGCAAACCTTTGATGGGAAGATTGAGTGCCAATATCAGTATTTTCCAGCATGGGCAAAAGGTTAAAGCTACAGCTGGGCCATATGAAGCAACAGATTTACTTTACCAAGAATACCGCCCCACGGGTAAAATTGGTACGGCCTACGGCATTGTTGGCGTTTGGATGGCCCCTTGGGGAACAGATCCACTGACGATGGAAGCCGCAACTGTGTGTGTGCGGGCCCATGACAATGAAGTGACCGATATCGGCAATGAACGTTTTTTACCTCACATCATCACGGACTGAGGAGGGACTTTAATACTGTTGTCTTGTTTATCGAACAGTAGTGGATGACCTATTTCAGTTGGGTAGATGACTTGGTTATAGATGGAGAAAGAATGAATAAATGGCTGACCCTGTGCTTGGCACTGTGTTGTTCTGGCGCAATGGCGGAAGAAAAAAACTGTAGTAGTGATCAGTCACTAGAATATATCGCCAGTTGTTATGACAATTTGGTCAACCGTTATGACCAGCAGCTTAATCAAGCTTATGAAGCGCTAAAAAGTCATGTCAGCACTATGCGTTATGATGCTGAAATAAAGAATGAATACTGGACGACCATGGCTCAGGCCCAGCGCAGTTGGCTGAAAATGCGAGATAATCAGTGTTTAGCGCAAGGGTATTTTTCCACCAATGACAATAGTTCTGGTGATATTGAAATTGATAAATGCATGATAAAAACCATCAAACAACGTATCACCTTTTTTCGACAGGAAATCGCCTATCTGCGTGCGCTGCCATTAGGATGATATGCGAGTAATGATTAAGGGCTAACAGGGAGGTTAGCTTTAGTGCTGTGGTAAAAGCAGCATAAATCATTCAAGTCTCAGCATTATCAACCATATATCCTTAACCTTGTATATAATTGGCGTTTTTATCTTTCCCCATGAAAAAACGTCTCGTATTTGGGCTGTTATGTAGCCTAAGCAGTGCAGTCGTCACTGCTGCCCCACCCATGTCAGCACCTGACAATACCGCCTCGGCTTCACCTGTTGCGGCACCGGCCAGCACTTTGCCTGCACCTTCTGAATCAGAATCCCATCTTGCCATCAATAAACAAGATCCCTTTAGCCCTGATGCTGTGTTGGCACAGGGGCGGGAGTATTTAGCACAATTTGAGGCTGTCCAATGGCAGTGTGATGATGCCTGCATTGATTACGCCGTTGCGGCGATCGATTATCTGACTTTGGCTGCAGATAACGGCAAGATTGAAGCCCGTTATCTGCTTGGCAAACTTTACTTTGAGATTGGTGACTGGAAAGAGTCACAACAGTGGCTAGCACCTGCGATTGCCAAAGGATATGCCAAGGCCTTTACCTTGATGGGGAAAATGGTACCAGATGACGAAGCGCTGTCGTGGTTTGAAAAAGGGGTCGCGGCAAAGGATAAGGCCGCCGCGGATGCCATTGGTAGCTGGTATCTGGATTATAAAGAGGATAATAGTCAGGCATTGATCTGGTTTAAGCAGGCGGCAGCGGACAATGATGATAATGGTCTGTATCACCTTGGCCTGATGTATCAGCGAGGATTGGGGGTTAGCGCTGATCCTGAACAGGCCATGACATTGTTTCGCCAAGCCGCGGCGCTGGGAAATTATTGCGCCCGGCAGCGGGTGGCCCGATATGACAGTGTGCAACTGATCAAGGGGTATCAATTAGCGGCAGAACATGGCAATCAAAATGCTATGCGGGTATTGGCGGTGATGTATGAGCATGGCTTCGGCGTCGATGCCGATTCAGTTGTTGCTGCTAAATGGCAGCAACAGCTCAACAATAAACCGCGATCCTTTTGGTATATGCCGTTTTGGCGTTATCGACTGTGGCAGGCGATGAACGCTTGGCTGGGGATAAAAGCTGACACGCCGCAGTTGGCGAAACAGAATGAGATATTGATGGCGAAAGGGGATATCAATGCGGCCTTAGCCTTGGGCGATCAATATCACCGTGAGGCGGTTAGCCTATTTCGTCAACTCGCGGCGGAAGGGTGCGCATCGGCGGCAGAATATACCGGCGTGATGTATGAGCACGGTTTGGTGCTACGCGCCAGTCGCTATAATGCGATGAAATGGTATACCAAAGCGGTAGAGTATCAGGGGGAGTCGGGTAAAGGTGCAATTCCCCTTGCGCGCCATTATCTCAACGGCACCTTAGTCGCGCAGAACTTAGAAATGGCCTATATGTGGTTTGAGATCACCCAAAGTTATTTCCACAATGATGCCGCCGCCCCCTACCTAAAACAGCTTGAAAGCCAAATGCCCGAAAGAGACGTGACTACCGCTAAGTTGGCGGCCAAACGTTGTATGGCAAAAGATGCCTTGCGCGACTGCACCATATAGCGGCTGTTGCGCGTTTAAGCGGATGTTTACGGCTGTTTGTAGGGACTTTATGTCAGGCCGCGGTTTTGACATATAACCGATGACGATCATCTTCAAACCTTGTTTTACATAATCTTACATGCCTATGCACCTCGGTCAGTTTGGGCGTAATATAGAACCATAAATCGCTTCTTGTGGAGGGTTTTATGATGAACATGTCAGAAATGAGCTTTATAGATTGGCAACGTCAATTTCATTCAGAAAATGCCTGTCTTGATTACCTGAAAATGCAGCGATGGCCGGATGGATTTATCTGCCCTAAATGTGGTCATCGTCAAGCCTATCAAATCCATACCCGTGAGCTTTATGAATGCTGTCAGTGCCATAAGCAAACATCCGTGACATCTGACACGCTGTTTCACGGCACGCATATCCCGCTGTCTAAATGGTTTACGGCCATTTATTTTATAGGGTCAGACAAAGGCGGAATATCAGCATTACGGCTCAAAAAGCTCATTGAAGTTAACTGGCGAACGGCAAGGTTGATACTGAAAAAATTGCGTATCGCAATGGGGCACAGAGACAGACTGTATTGGTTATCTGGCAACATAGAATTGGATGATTGCTTGGTTGGCGGCAAACAAAAAGGTAAACGTGGTCGAGGCGCGGCAGGGAAAACACCGATAATTGTGGCCGTTGAAACCCAAGGTGAACGAGCCGGCTATATTGCCATGCAGGCTGTTAACCGTATCAGCCACCAAAGTGTCGAGCAATTTGTGCAAGCGCATATTCTCCCCAATCAATATGTTCGCTCAGATGGGCTACGTGCATTGACTATCATTGATAAAACCCAGCATCACGAAGCCAGAGTGACGCCGAAAGAATTGGTTGATGAGTGGCTCCCGTGGGTACATATCGCCATTAGCAACCTGAAAACATTTATTCAGGGCACATTCCACGGAATATCCAAAAAATATGTACAGGAATACCTCAATGAGTTCATTTATCGTTTTAATCGCAGAAGAATAGAAAAACAAATTCCTATGCGGCTGTTAAATATAGCTATTTTTCATTCACCTATGAACTCATGCTGAGCAAAGTGCATAGGCATGTAATCTTATGATTTATCCCGGTGTTACCGCTTGGTCGCCGGGATATTAATCAGCTACAGGGCTTGATATTATGGCGGCTATGTCCTTGATACGATGACAAGGTTTTCCATGAAATCCCGCGAGCCGGATTTTCAGCTAAAGTCCCCCATTCTTAAAAACTATAACCGGGCGGTGTTTTACACCTATATCGGTGTGATCGTGATGGCCCTGCTGGCCGCTTGGCTGGCCTTTGACCGGGAAAAAGATCAAAACCTGCACCAGCGGCAGGAGGAAGTTGACCGGCATGTGATGCAGATTGATCTGTTGCTGGAATCTTCCATTCGGGCCGTGACCAGTTTGCGCAATGTGGCGGTGGATCATTTGCGCCTGGGCGAAATGGTGCGCATCAATAGTCTGCCTAAATATGAAAAATTCCATGAAAACGGCCAGTATTTCACGTTGGAGCCGAGCTTTGCCCAAAGTGGCCGCCCCTTTACCAATATGGGGCGGATAACCGGTGCCGGTTCATTAGATGGCCGCAGTGAAAAGTTCTATCAGGAACTGGAAATGCTGTTTGAGCTGTCACTGTCTTTCCCGGTGGCGATGGAAGCCGCGCCAAAGGCATCTGCTATCTATTACATCTCCAAACGCCGCATGATGTCCTATTATCCTTGGCCCACCGATGAGCAGCGCTTTCGGGAAGAACTGCTCAACCGCGAACAGTTCCAGCTGGCCACACCAGCGATGAACCCTCAGCGCAGTGTGTTCTGGAGTGAAGCCTATGTGGATCGCAGCAAAGGTTTGGTGACCACATTGGGGCTACCGATTTACCTTAAAGACGAGTTTATTGGCTCCATCAATCTGGATATGACGCTGGCCTCCTTGGCCCGACAGATCCGCATGTATTTTAAAATGCCCGGCACAGTGATCCTGCTGGATCAAAACAATAATATCCTCTCCCAAAGCGATGTGGATGACTCGGATATGAAACGGGTGTTCCATCTGAGTCAACGTTTGCCGCCCGCACTGCATGCCATGCCGGAATCTGAGCTGTTTTCTGCCGGCAGTGGCATTGTCCGTAACGGCTATTACATTCACTCTGTGGCATTGCAAAATGCCCCTTGGCGACTGTTATACATACAGAATATTGATGATCTGTATAAGGACTCCTGGAACAAGCTGGAAATGACCTTCCTGCTGGTGGTCATTGCCCTGTCGGTCTTGGTGACCATAGTGCACTGGCAAACCCGTCGCGCCTTTGTGACCCCCGCATCAAAATTGCTGGCACACCTGGAAGGTTGCTCCAATGCGCCGCGTCGACCACCGGAGCAGATCACGCCGGGCTGGGAGCCTTGGTTCCAGCTGGTGAGCCGGATTTTTGAGGAGAATCAGCAGTACACCGCTCATTTGGCGGAACAGAATAAACGGCTGGATAAGCTGGTGGCCCGCCGCACTGAACGGCTGAAAGAGGCCACCGAGCGACGTGAACGGGAATATGCCCTGTTGCGCTCCTTGCTGGACTCAATTCCGGAGGCCATTGTCTTTAAAGATAAGGAAGGCCATTACCTCGGTTGCAATAAATCCGCTGAACGCATGCTGGGCTATACCGAAAGCGAAATGATTGGCCTGTCGTCCACCGAATTAGCTGTACCGGAGCAAAGTGCCCGTATTCGCGCGGAAGATGAGCAAGTGATCAATGACAGGGTGCCGCTGCGTTATCAGGAAAAAGTTGAGCTGGGCGGAAAGTCTGTGCTGCTCGATACCTTGAAAATGCCGTTTTATAACCGCCGCGGAGAGCTGCTGGGTTTAATTGCCGTGTGGCGGGATGTCACCCGGGAATATGAATCTGCTGAGCAGTTGCGATTATCAGAAGAGCGTTACCATCTGGCGATGGATGCGGTGGAAGATGGCTTGTGGGACTGGTATCTGGACTCAGAGCAAATCATCTGTAACCCGGCATATTATTCCATGCTGGGCTATCAGCCCAATGAGTTCCCGGCGCTACTGTCCACCATTGAAAGTTTGATCCATCCAGATGACCGCATCCGGGCGGAAGAATACCGCGAGCAATATCTGGCAAACCCTCAAGGGGCCTATGAAATTGAATTTCGTATGAAGGCGAAAAACGGTCAGTACCACTGGATTTTAGCCCGGGGCCGGGTGGTGGAATTTACCCCGGATAATCAGCCTAAGCGGATGGTGGGAACCCACAAGGACATCACCAAACAGAAAAGTAATGAAGTGGCCATGCTGGAAGCTAAACAGGATGCTGAGCTGGCCAACCTGTATAAGAGCGAGTTTCTGGCCAATATGAGCCATGAGATCCGCACGCCGATGAATGCCATCATAGGTATGCTGCAACTGGCTGGTCGCACTGTGCTGACAGAGCAGCAAAAAGATTATCTGGAAAAAGCCAGTTTCTCCGCCCAGTCATTGCTGCGCATTATTAACGATATTCTCGATTTTTCCAAAATCGAAGCTGGCAAGCTGGAGCTGGAAAAGGTCGACTTCCCGTTGGATAAGGTGCTGGATCACGCACTGGATCTCAACACCATCCGGGCACAGGAAAAAGGGGTGGAGCTACTGCTGTATGCGCCAGTCACTGCCGGAATGATGTTAAAAGGCGATCCGCTGCGGTTAGGGCAGGTACTGATTAACCTGCTATCCAATGCGGTGAAATTTACCCAGTCCGGGGAAGTTGAGCTGGGGTGTGAGGATGTGGGCGAGCGGGATCACCGCATTACGCTGAAGTTCTGGGTGCGGGATACTGGTATCGGCATCAGTCAGGCGCAGCAGGAAAAACTGTTCGATGCCTTTGCTCAGGCTGATGGCTCCACCACGCGCAAATATGGCGGCACAGGGCTGGGGCTATCCATCAGTAAACATCTGGTCACCATGATGGGTGGCACCATGCAGGTGCACAGTGAACCCGGGGTTGGCTCCACTTTCAGTTTTACCGTCAGCTTTGAGCTGGCTGAAGAGATTAAGCCCGAGCCATTGATTGTGCCGGATTCGCTGTCACGGCTGCGCACTTTAGTGGTGGATGATAACCCCAGTGCGCTGCAAATTTATGCCACCTTGATGCGGGATCTGCGTTTTGATGTGGCCACCGCCGCCAGTGGTGGCGAGGCTCTGTATAAGCTGCAACAGGCGCCGGTGGATTTGGTGCTGCTGGATTGGATGATGCCGGAAATGGATGGCATCGATGTAGTGCGGCAGATAGATACCCTGGTGGCCGAAGGCAAGCTGGAGAAACGGCCGGTCATTATTATGATGACGGCATACAGCGCCACGCCACTGCAACAAGCATTGAATGATGAATATAGTGGTCAGGTTGCGGCGTTGCTGCAAAAACCATTTAAGGCATCGGCTCTGTTCGATGAAATCATCACCGCGTTTCATGCCTTGCCTGTTGAGAGTGCGCCACAGTTAAGTGACACGCCGCCAGCGGCGACCGAGCCGCAGCCGCCAGCAGAGGCTGAGCACAAAGGTTTGGTATTGCTGGTGGAAGATAACTTTATTAACCAGCAGGTGGCATCTGAGCTGCTGAAAAGTGGCGGGTATGATGTCGTGGTCGCCGATAACGGTCAGGCCGCGCTGGATATGATTGATTCCCAGCCATTTGATGCGGTGTTGATGGATATTCAGATGCCGGTGATGGATGGCCTAACCGCCACCCGTGAGCTGCGTAAACGCTATAGCGCTGAGCAGTTGCCGGTGATCGCCATGACAGCCCATGCCATGTCCGGCGATCGGGAAAAGAGTCTGGCCGCTGGCATGAATGCCCATATCACCAAACCCATCGAGCTTAATGAGTTGTTTGAGACCCTAAGCCACTGGATTAAGCACAAAACCGCCTGAAGCTAACAGGAAAAACCACGGGTAACACGCAACTATTTTGCGTGTTACCCGCCTGCTTTAAAGCATCAACCACAGCGAATATGACATAGCCACTTATCAGCGAAAGACAAGGATTGGTGTCACGAACGAAGAGAGTGCTTCGTGGCGACATCTTTTGCTGTTGCCACGATTAAAAGCTAAAAACTAAAAACGCATTTTCGGATGTTCGGTGATGCGACCTGCATGCAGATAACAAAACAGTCCCATCAAGGCATTGGTGACGGGCAGCGCCAAGAGTAAACCGTCCACCCCCGCGACAACTGAGCCAAGAAAGGCCAGCGGCAGCATCATCATAAACAGCCGACACAGATTCAGCAGCAGTGATGCCATTGGCCTGTGGTAGGCATTGAGCGAAGTCGCTACTAAGATCACCACTCCCAGTGGCCCATAGGCCAGCGGCAGCGCCAGAATATAAAAGGTGAGGTATTTCAGCACCGTGGGATCTGAGCTAAACAGCCCCGCCAACTGGGGTGCCAGCAAAGCGACCGGAATATACAGCAGTGTTTGGAATATCAGCACAAAACGCAGTGACATCATCAGCGCTTGGCGCGCCCGTTGTCGCTGTCCTGCGCCGAGGTTTTGGGCGATAAAGGGCACTAAAGAAGAAGATAGCGCCAATACCCCCAGCAGCAGAATCGACTCTAGCCGGGTGCCCGCGCCAAAAGCCGCCACCGCCTGATAATCAATACGCGCCAGCATGGCCATTAGGACCGCATTGGCCACCGGGTTAATCAGATTCATCAGCGCGGCAGGCTGGGCAATATGAGCCAGTTTTTTCCAGTTCTGTTTCAGCCGGGCAGGGCTTAAGGATGCCAGTACCAGCATATGGCGTTTATGAATTAGCAGATACGCTGACAGTAGCATGGCAACCAGCCAAGCAATCACAGAAGCAATGGCAGCCCCTTGTATCCCCATGGCGGGAACCGGCCCCAGCCCGAAAATCAGCAGTGGGTCGAGCACCAAGTTTATCACCGACGCCAATGCCATAATCTTGGCCGGTGAGCGGGTATCCCCGGTGGCACGCAGGCCCTGATTGCCCACCATCATGATCACCAACATGGGGCAGCCCAGATACCACACCAGCATATATTCATGGATCAGCGGTAAGGTGGTGGGTGTTGCGCCCATCAGGCCAAACAGGCCATCAATACAGCTAATGCCAACCAGCACCAGTGACCAAATCACTAACAGGGTCAGCAGCAGGGCATCATGGAGAAACACCTTGGCTTGGGGGGCATGTCCGCCACCGATTAAACGGCCAAGGTTGGTGGAAACCCCGGCGCCAATACCGATGGCGATACTGGAGACCACCAGAGAAACCGGAAAGGTAAAGCTGACTGCGGACAGGGCATCTGTGCCCAGCTTACTGATAAAGAAGGTGTCGACCAGGTTAAACCCCAGTACTGTGAGTAACCCGATCAGGTTGGGCAGGCTCATGTTAAGCAAAACACGACCGATTGGCGCACTGAGCAGCCCGTGTCTGTCTTTCATAGGATAGTCTTCGATTGCCCGGAGAGGCCGGAGTGTATCAGCATTATGCAAAGTGTTGAAAAAACGTCACCGAAAAAAAATCACTTTTTTTTCATTGCGGGACTTGGATCTGCTCCTTCCGTCCCCATATTGACTTCATCCGGCGGAAATTTAGTAACTTAGCTTTCCGCCCAACCCTAGAACCGCCACAAATGTTGGGCAAAAAGGAATCATTAGGAGAATCCAGCAATGAATATTCGTCCATTACATGACCGCGTTATTGTTAAACGCCTGGAAGTTGAGTCAACGTCTGCGGGTGGTATCGTGCTGACTGGCAGCGCTGCCGAAAAATCAACCCGTGGTGAAGTTCTGGCTGTTGGCAATGGCCGCATCCTGGAGAACGGCACCGTACGTCCGCTGGACGTGAAAGTGGGTGATGTGGTGATCTTCAACGAAGGTTACGGCATGAAGAAAGAAAAAATCGATGGCGAAGAAGTACTGATCCTGTCTGAAGCCGATGTAATGGCTGTAGTGGAATAATCCACTTTGACCGTTTAGACATTCCACCGAATATTAAAACTTAAGGAAAATCAACATGGCAGCTAAAGAAGTCAAATTTGGAAATGACGCCCGCGTAAAAATGCTGGCGGGGGTAAACATCCTGGCAAACGCCGTTAAGGTGACTCTGGGACCTAAAGGCCGTAACGTGGTGCTGGACAAGAGTTTCGGCGCACCACTGATCACCAAAGACGGTGTCTCTGTTGCTAAGGAAATTGAACTGGAAGACAAGTTCGAAAACATGGGCGCGCAAATGGTGAAGGAAGTTGCTTCCAAAGCCAATGATGCTGCTGGTGACGGTACTACTACCGCCACTGTACTGGCACAGGCCATCGTGACAGAAGGCTTGAAAGCGGTTGCCGCCGGTATGAACCCAATGGATCTGAAGCGCGGTATCGACAAAGCCGTTATCGCTGCGGTTGCTGAGCTGAAAGCCCTGTCTCAAGACTGTGCTGACTCTAAAGCGATTGCCCAAGTAGGTACTATCTCTGCTAACTCCGATGAATCAATCGGTGAAATCATTGCGACTGCAATGGAAAAAGTGGGCAAAGAAGGCGTGATCACTGTTGAAGAAGGTCAGGCACTGGAAAATGAACTGGACGTGGTTGAAGGTATGCAGTTTGACCGCGGCTACCTGTCTCCATACTTCATCAACAAGCCAGAAACCGGCTCTGTTGAACTGGACAGCCCATTCATCCTGCTGGTAGACAAAAAAATCTCCAACATCCGTGAACTGCTGCCAATTCTGGAAGGTCTGGCTAAAACCGGTAAGCCTCTGCTGATCATCGCTGAAGATGTTGAAGGCGAAGCGTTGGCCACTCTGGTTGTAAACAATATGCGCGGTATCGTGAAAGTGGCTGCTGTTAAGGCACCAGGTTTCGGTGACCGTCGTAAAGCCATGCTGCAAGACGTAGCGATTCTGACTGGCGGTACTGTTATCGCTGAAGAAATCGGTCTGGAGCTGGAAAAAGCCACTCTGGAAGATCTGGGTACCGCTAAGCGCGTTGTGATCACCAAAGACAACACTACCATCATCGATGGCACCGGTGAGCAAGCACAGATTGAAGCCCGCGTAGGTCAAATCAAGCAGCAGATCGAAGAAGCTACTTCTGACTACGACAAAGAAAAACTGCAAGAGCGTATGGCGAAACTGGCCGGCGGTGTAGCAGTAATCAAAGTCGGTGCTGCCACTGAAGTTGAAATGAAAGAGAAGAAAGCCCGCGTTGAAGACGCGCTGCACGCAACCCGTGCTGCCGTTGAAGAAGGCGTGGTTGCTGGTGGCGGTGTGGCTTTGGTACGTGCTGCTTCTAAGATTGCTGACGTTGATGTGGCAAACGAAGATCAGCAACACGGTGTGGTTATTGCCCTGCGTGCGATGGAAGCGCCACTGCGTCAAATCGCGACTAACGCAGGTGAAGAAGCCTCTGTTGTGGCCAACACTGTGAAGAACGGTAGCGGTAACTACGGTTACAACGCGGGTAACGATACCTACGGCGACATGCTGGAAATGGGTATTCTGGACCCAACCAAGGTAACCCGTAGCGCACTGCAGTTCGCTGCATCTGTTGCCGGTCTGATGATCACCACTGAAGCCATGGTTGCTGAGCTGCCTAAAGAAGAAGCTGCTGCTGATATGGGCGGCATGGGTGGCATGGGCGGTATGGGTGGCATGGGCGGTATGATGTAATTTTTGCTGGCCTAAATCGGTGATAACTGCGTTGCTTTCCACCTCGTTTAAGAGAGCTAAACGTCGATGTAAAGCGCCTTGTTCTAACCCGATTTATTCTGCGCAAAATGCATACCCGGCCTAAGCCCTAAAGCTTAAAGCCAAAAGAAACCCCGAGACTGGTAACAGTGTCGGGGTTTTTCTTTACAGGGCCTTAAATGTTCCGGACATTAGCAGGCATTTCCTCCTTCCATGGAGGTCAGATGTGATTATCCCCGGCGGCCATGGATGGCAATAGAGGGGATGTTTTCTGGCGTACAGGAAAAGGCCCACGTATTGAACGTGGGCCTTTTCCATTGGTGTGTGCTGTTTTGATTGGTGTTGGGAAGTGGGTTTGGAATGGCTTCAGGCTTTGGGTGTTATCCATTGCCTGCCGCAGGGATAGGCAGGAAGCCTGAATGCCGTGAAGGACATGGAAGTTCGAGAACGGCCTTATGTGCACTCGACTTCTCGGCACGTCGCAAGTACCTCCCTGTAGACTCCGCTCTGGCATCCATGCCAGAGAGGGCCTCAAATCCGAGTACACTGGGTCATTTGGAGTCACCTGCGAGTGAAGTGTTGTGGCTGTCCTCATTCTTTTAACTCGTGATTTCAAAAGCATTTTTATAACGGTTAATGCCATATAGTAGCCTTGTTAAAAACCATCCATGGAAAGGTAAGTATTATAATGGCGCATATTTTAAAGGCGAAAATCAAAAACTTTAAAAAATACAGAGAGTATGAGATCTATTTTGATCCAAAAAGAAACATTCTGGTTGGGGATAATGAAGCCGGAAAGAGCACTATATTGACGGCTATTGAACTTGTATTGAGTGGCAGTAGAAGCAAAGTAGAGAGCTTAGGTATCGAAGCTTTGCTTAATGTCAGTGCTGTTTCAGAATTTCTAGCGGGTGAGAAAAATATAGACCGCCTTCCTAGTCTTCATATTGAATTATTTCTAAGTGATGCAGATAACCCAGACCTTAACGGTAGAAACAACAGTGATAGAACTTACGCTGATGGGCTTCAATTAATCTGTGAGCCGAACGAAGAGTTAAGCCCGGAGATACGGCAAGTTTTGGATACTGAAGGTGATAACTTTCCATTCGAATTTTACGTTGCCAAGTTTATTACGTTCAGTGGGGAGGCATACTCAAGTTATCGGAAGTTTTTGCGCTTTTTGTCTATTGATAGCACTCAAATTAACAACGAGTACGCAAACAGTCAGTATGTAAAAGCTATGTATGAAACGACCGTGGATCAACCAGTCCGCTATCGCCTAATGAATGAATATAGAAAGCAAAAAAATTCCTTCAGGGATACTCAACTGAATGTAATTAATAATAGTATAGAAGATTACGATTTTGCTATTCGTTCTGGCTCTAAGTTCAATCTGGAAACAGACCTCATCCTCACAGAAGAAGGGATACCCATTGAAAATCGTGGCAAGGGAAAACAATGCTTTATTAAGACCGCATTTGCCCTGAGAGAGCGTGATGAAGGCAAGACAATAGATGTCTTATTACTAGAAGAACCTGAGAACCACCTTAGCCACACCAGCATGTATAAGCTAATCGGTCAGGTCGAGAAGGCTCATGATAATCAGGTCATAATTGCTACCCATAGCAGCCTAATTAGCTCAAGGTTAGACTTAAGAAAGTCGATCTTACTGAATAGTGCAGCAACCAGACCAGCTACCCTGAAAGACCTCACGAGGGACACTGCTAAGTTTTTTGCTAAGGCTCCAAATCATAACATCCTAGAGCATGTCCTTTCTGAAAAAGTCATCCTTGTTGAGGGTGATGCGGAATATATTCTAATGGAGTGCTTATACGAGCGCACTAAAGGTCATCCACCAAGCGAGGATGGAATTCATATTATCTCAGTTGGTGGTACTAGCTTTAAACGATATATGGAAGTTTCAAAGCTGCTGAGCATTAAGACTGTGGTGATCCGTGATAATGACAGTGACTATCAGAAAAACTGTGTAGATAATTATCATGATTATCAGGCAGATTGTATAGCTGTGTTCGCTGACACAGATAACACAAGAACCACTTTTGAAATATGCATGTATCAAGATAATAATGAAATCTGCGATGACTTATTTTCAGGTGGAGGGATTCAATTAATACCGCAACAATATATGCTGAATAACAAAACTACCGCTGCATTTAGGTTACTTGACGAGAAGGCGAATGAAATCACTGTGCCTCCATACATTAGAGAGGCTATTGAATGGATAAGCGAGTAGTGCTAGCAGTCGCAGGATCGGGTAAAACCCAGCATATAATTGATAAATTGGACATAAATAGTCGTGCGCTGATTGTTACTTACACCGTAAATAATACTACTAATCTAAAGAAACGAATTTTAAACAAATTTGGGGTCATGCCTAAAGGTGTACGTGTTTACACCTATTTCTCGTTCTTAATATCGTTCTGCGTGCGGCCAGTAGTTGGTAACGACATGAAGATAAAGGGGATTAGCTATAGTGATCCGCCTAGATTTGCGAGACGCAACACTCATGAGCATTACGTCAGTCAAGAAGACCGACTTTACCATAACCGTATTGCAAAGATGATGATGGATTGTGTTGGTGTGTCTGACATCACTAAACGTATTGAAAAGTATTTTGATTTTTTCTGCGTAGATGAGGTTCAAGATTTCGCAGCCAATGACTTCAATTTGCTTTGTCAGTTATCGAAAATGGATGTGGAGGTACTATTCGTTGGTGACTTTTTCCAACATACTTTTGATACTAGTCGAGATGGTAATATTCAAAAAAACCTACATAACAACTATGAGACATATCTTGCCAAGTTCAAAGGTGTGGGATACACAATCGACGTAGATACACTCTCCCACAGTTATAGATGTAGCCCTACAGTTTGCAGATTTGTTACCGAGCAAATTGGCATCGCAATAAGCTCTCATCGACCAGATAAAGTCAGTATTGCCCTAATTGACGATACTGAACATATTGAGAGGTTATTCTCCGACGATTCCATCGTTAAATTGTTTTTTAAAGAAAGCTACAAGTACGTTGGAAGGACTGACAATTGGGGAAATACAAAAGGCTTGGATGATTTCACTGATATCTGCATAGTTCTAAACCCGACCACATTCACAGCCTATACAACAGGACGATTAGCTACTTTGGCACCATCAACATTAAATAAACTATACGTAGCTTGTACCAGAGCAAAAGGTAATGTGTATTTTGTCTCACAATGTTTGTTAGGCAAGTATAAAGTAATCGGCTAGTCGGTTTTCAAACATAATCATAAATCGGCTCAGAGCGTGGCTGGGATTGGATAGCGTTCAAGGGAGTGATGGGCGATGGGCAGAAATTTGGTGGTATGTTGTGACGGCACTTGGAATAACCCGCAGCAGGAGGATAACGGGGTGCCGGCGGCGACGAATGTGGTGCGCTTGTATCATGCGTTGAGTGCCGAGCATCAGGGCGTTGCGCAGTTGCGTTATTACCATCCGGGGCTGGGTGGGGAAGATTCTGGGATCAAGGATGCGATTTTAGGTGGGGCGCTGGGGGTGGGCATATGCCGCCATATTTGCAGTGCTTATCACTGGTTGGCGCAGCAGTATCAGCCGGGGGATCACATCTTGTTATTTGGCTTTAGCCGTGGGGCATTCACGGTACGTTCATTGGCTGGCATGTTGGCCTATGGCTTGTTGAAGCTGCCTGACGATGACAGCCGGAGTTGGGCGTTGGTTGAGCAGTTATATCAGCAAGGATATCGCGCTGCTAATGCTCATTGGGCACAGGGAAAACACCTTGCTTGGCACCATGACGGCGGGCCTGCGCCGGTGGCCTTTCTTGGGGTGTGGGATACGGTTGGCGCACTGGGGATACCGGATGATATGGCGCTGCTGGATCTGTTTGATAGCAGTGAGCATTGGGGATTTCATGATCAGTCACTGGGCAGTAATGTGTCGGTGGCGCGACATGGGATGGCGCTGGATGAAAGACGCAGTAGTTTTACCGTTTGCCGTTGGGATAATCTGGCGGCGCGGGGCGGTAATGTCCAAGAGTGCTGGTTTCCCGGGGTACATGCCGATGTGGGCGGTGGTTATGGTGAGTGTGATTTATCTAACCGCGCGCTGGCATGGATGCTGGAGCAGGCGGAGCCTTATTTAGGGTTGCGCCCTGACTGGCGTGAGTTGCTGCCCGCCGATGCTGGCGGGGTGATGCACAATTCCTGTAAAGGGCTGTTTGCCCGGCTGCGCACTCGGCCACGGAATATTCCTTTAATTGATGCTGACAGTGAGTTACCCGCATGGGAAGCGATCGATTACAGCGTTTTTCAGCGTCAGCAACGCTCGCCACTGGCGCTGCCACCTTATTATCCACATCAACCATTGGCGGTGAATGCACGTTGCGAGACCGAGGTATTTGCCGATACCCGCTGGAATGACACGCGACTGTATCTGCCAGCCGGACGCTACTGCTTTGCTGCCAAGGGGCAATGGCAGGATGGCCGGGACAGTTGTGATTGGCGGGGAACCGAGGACGGTAAGCGGACGCTGGGGGATATTGCCCGGTTAACGGGGGCATTCTGGGGGAAGTTTGAATCTCTGCTGCGGCGTATTACCGGAAATGATAAAGCCGATTTATATGGTACCCGGCGGCATGGTGATATTCCGTGGTTTCGTATGGTGGGGGTGATCACCAATGATATGGGGCTGCAAAGTGGCCCTGTGGTTGGTAATGACGGCAGCCCACGGCCCCATCAGTATGTGGATTTAACGCTGCATGATGCAGATAACCCGCTGGAATTGCAGCACGGTGGTTATCTCTTCGCCTATGCCAATGATGCTTGGAGTATGTATGACAATAACCACGGGGCGATTACCCTGCGGGTAACCCGTTTAGCTTAAATCCTCAAGCTAATTAGCCTAAGCCCTCAAAGCCTGTAGCTAAAGTCGATAGGTTCTGTTAGCAGGGATTAGCCTGCTGTTTTCCCGCAGCTATCTTCTTGTTTATGGTATCCCCGCTTATGGCCTCCCCGTTTATAGCATCCACTCCTGTCATTACTGATTAAGTGCGCTACATGGCGCAGTGAGCACTGCGCCATATGCTGATTTTCATGGTCGGGCTATTGCAGCATTCTGAGGTATTCGCGAAAGCCAATGCGGTCATTATATCTGGCTTGGTTACTGTAGCGCCGACTGAGTTCCTGCTGCAGATCATGGATATGTTGCAGCTGATCCTGCAGCGGTGGCAGGGAAATGCGGCGAGTTAAAATATCGGCGATATAGTTGCTCTGGAGTGCGACCACGGGCGGCACTGGGCCAACCGGCTGCACATGGCCAATAAAAAACAGATCTTTAAATTGGGTACTGACCACAAATTTATAGTTTTGGGTCATGTCTATCGACTCACTGAATAGATCTGTGTTGGCGCTAAAGCCGGTGCAGAGGATGATATCGTCGACAGCAATATGTTGGTTATCTTTCAAGATAACTTGCTTGCCATCAAGCTGTTTGACCATGGGCACCACATCAATTTCACCCAATTCCACCTGCTCCATAAATTCCGATGAAATCGGCAATCGCCCCTGCAGAAAGCTCTGGCTGGGTTTGGGATAACGGCTGAAATGTTTGATCGGGCCACGACACAGATACAGCAGGGTTTCAAAGTACCAAGATTGCATAAAGCGTGGCAGCATGGAGATAAAATTGCTGTAATAACTCATGGCCGGTTTGCCAAATACAAATCTGGGCACAATGTGTGAGGTCGCATTACAGGCGGTATAAACTTTTTCTGCACAACCTACCAGATCGCTGGCGATCTGAATGGCCGAGTTACCCATGCCAATAATTAGCACCTTACGATCTTTATAATCCTGATTGGTTTTATAGCTGGATGAGTGAATAAGGCTACCGGCAAACTCACCGGGAAAAGAGATCATATTGGGTTTTTGGTAATTACCATTGCACATGATCAAGTGGCTGTATTGGCGACACTGGCCATCGGCATTGCTAACCTGCCAACCACCTTGATGGCGGCGGATATGGGCAATGGTCTGATTAAAATGAATATGTTGTTTTAAATTATGTTGTTGGGTAAAGGTACGCAGGTATTGCAGGTATTGGCCGTGGCTGAGGTAAATCGGCATCTCCTTACTGATGGGAAAACCCGGGTACGCCATAATTTCCCGATAGTGGTTTTGCCGACAACTCTTATACACGGTTTTAACCTGGGGATTATCGGAGTAATTCCAAATCCCACCGATATCATCGCGCGCTTCAAGGCACTCAACCTCAATGCCCCGCTCCAGCATGGTTTTCATGCAGTAAAGACCGGATACTCCGGCTCCGATAATCCCTACTTTCATACGCCCTCCGGCCTGACCAAATGGAATCCGCCGCGGATCTCTCCGGCTTGATTATTGCCATACAGCATCTTGTAGTGCTCAGCCAGTGGCCGACTGTTGGGAATTGAAATCCAACTGCGGTATAGCTTGCGCTTTTGGGCCTCATCGGGGTGATCTTCAAAGGCATCTCTGGCGTGATAAGTGGTGTGGCTGTTGAGCAGCAGGATCTCCCCGGGATTGAGATGCACCTTGACCATAAAACGGTTATCTCGGGTGAGTTGGGTGACAAGATCTAAGGCTTCTTTTTGCTGATCCGATAAGGGGATCCCCAGCCCCTGATGGGAGGCGAGAATATATTGATGAATAAAGAAACTGGCGAATTTGCCCCCCTGACTGGAGAACACCGGGATATCAATCGGGTGGCTTTTACCATCTGGGATTTGCCCGTTTTGGTGGTAGTAATAAAACGGTTGATGCAGTACTTCATACAGTGCCGGCTCAGTTTGCCTTACTTCCTCGGCAATCGCATGGGAGCTGACAATATAATTATCCCCGCCGGATTTTGCTTCCCGCAGGCATAATAACGAGGCGATATCGGCTAAATCGCTGTGAAAATCCAGTTCCAGATTGGTCTGGTACGGGCGATTTTTTGTCTGTCCTTTCACATCGCCCTTTTTCACGCCCTGTTCAAGAATATCTTCTTTGGTAAATCCTTTGTCCTGAATAACAGAAATCAGGTCCCCAAGATTATTTTGATTCACCAAATAACCAAATTGAGATAAAAACTTTAGATAGGTTTGATAGGTTTCATTGTCATCATCGACAGGGAAGTTTTTAATTAGATAAAAGCCGACGCCATTATCCACTTCATTACGCACCTGATAAATTTTGGCTTGTACCGGATCTGGGCTGGTGTCGTCCAGTTGGCTGTTAATCAAGGGTTTGGCTGCGATATTATTTAACCATTGGCGCTCATCATCAGATAAGGTCCATTGATAGTCATTGAGTGAGACATCTTTTGCCAACCAACGCCCGTCTTGAATTTGTGCTTGTGCTGTCATTATCATTCTCCTATATCAACTGCATATAAATGCAATTGCCGCTGGAAGCGCCATCGGCGATATCAAATTGCCCGTAATAAACAACGTATTTATCTGTGCGTTTTCTCTCGATAATATTGGAGAGGATGACTTTGACATTTTTTTGCGTCAGCATCTTTTCAAAGGTCATATTGGCTGTTTTTAGCAGAACCTCTTTTCTGTTCTCCTTCATATTGTTAACTTTCGCGCTATACATAACACCAAGCTGTTGAATAGCAACAAAAATATCTATTGCAGATACATGAAAGGCAAAGTTGCTGGTGTCTTCATACATATTGTATTGCAGGTCGGCGGTGACACCTCCTTCGTGAAACTGAACGTTTTCTAAATCAAATTGAGATTTTTTGTATCCGTCAATCAGATACTCCGACATATATTCTCGGTACATAATATTTTCCTGAGTACGGGTTAATCAGGATAATATTGCTGTGTGTATGTTTTATAAGTGAAATAGGATATTCAGACGGGCCAGTTTCCATCTCCTATCTCAAATTTATATATCATTATTATGTTTTATAATCGGCCGGATAAAATATGAGGGGTATCTCTCTCAGATAAATCATCTAGCCGCTTCTACAAAGCTAATATAAACACTTGATTCATACAAGCGTTTGTTTGAAATGGTGGTATTTTGGTAAGTATTTATATTGTATGGATAAAAAGTAAGTATGCGCTGAATTGACTTAAATGCTCTTATGATAAAAAATCATCCGCTATGACTTTAAGAAATATTAAATAGATAAATCAAAAAATAAAATTATGTATTATTAATGAGATAGTAGATTTTAAGTGATAATCAAATCATTTTCTGCTCATTATATTAGGGGTATAACAAAATAATCTGAAAGATTTCAAAAATTAAAGTCCTTCAGGGCCGCAAAAGTCCTCCTGCAATAATCTGTGTTATACGCCAATCCGCATACCGATGGATCACATCAAGGTGCGCGGCCGCTGTGACTAGCCATTACTATTGGGTATGTAGTTATGGCGTACTCAATGAGCCTGCTTATTTGTGTTTTATGGGGTCTACGCGCCCTTTATGGCAAAGCTTTCGTTGTTCAAGTCTTAATGCTCTACTCTTAATGCTCCAGTCTTAATGTTTAAGTCTTTTGGCCGCTTGAATGGCAAGGTGGCAATAGCTGTCGTTGTGGCCACCCCTTGCCAGTCTTTTATTCAGTGTGATGCGCACTTATATCTATTTTGCCGAAGACAGAAGCGATGACGACTGACATTTATTGCAATAAATGACGATACAGATAGAGAGTGAGTATCAGATTAATTGCATATATACCGAACTGCCTGATGAGGCGCCATCTGCAACATCGTATTCGCCGGTGTAGACGATAAACCGGTCAGTTTGTTTGACTTCTGCAATATTAAAAATGGTGACCTTGACACTTTTTTGCGTCAGCATAGTGTCAAAATTCATGGTAATGGTTTTCAGTAGGACCTCTTTGCGGTTCTCTTTCATATTATTTATCTTTGCACTGTAAATCACGACCATTTGTTGTATCGCAACAAAGATATCAATTGCTGATATATGAAATTCAAACCCGCCATTATCCTCACAAACATTGTATTGCAGTTCGGCTGTCAGTCCTCCATCGATAAATTGAATGTTTGCTAAATCAAATTGAGATTTTTTGTATCCGTCAATCAGATACTCCGACATATATTCTTGGTACATAATATTTTCCTGAATGGTAAGTTAATCAGGATAATATTGCTCTGTGTGTATTAAATAAGTGAAATAGTGTTACTCATCTGATAAGGACACAACGCCTATCTCAAATTTATAGCTCATAATTATATTTTATAGATGTTCATTGTTTTCGAAAGTCTAACTAAAGGAATATTACTCTGCGGTAAATTATCCCTTTGTCATTACAAAGCTAATATAAACACCTGATTCATACAAGCGTTTGTTTAAGGTGGGGTGTTTTGTTTAACTTTCTGTTTAATCTATAGAAAAATTTTTTAAGCCGTGACGTTAGCGAAAATCTCTTATGTTAAATAATCATGCTCTATTATTTTAAGAAATATAAAATGGACGGCCAAAAATATAAAGATAAGTATTATTAAGGAGATACTCTTATTTGGGGGATTTCTTGAATATCATAACCCTACATAAAGAAGGGGTATAACAAAATAATCTGTAAGATTTTAACTGAAAAAAGGCAGATTTCCATGATGGAGAATCTGCCTTGTCAGTTACACAATGGTGTTCAAATCATCATGTTGGCATTCGCGCGATCAATTTGATCCTGGCGGTTTTTATAGATAAAGGCAGCCACTGCGGGTAAACAGAAGACAATAAAGCCACCAATCAGCATGCCCATTGCATTTCCGCTACCGATATTCTGTGGTACGTCATAGCTGATAGCGATAGTACAGATGCAGCTGAGGATACCTAAAACACTGACCAAACCGATACCAAACTTACCACCGGGTACTCTAAATGGTCGTTGGATATTAGGGTGTTTGATACGTGAGGCAATAAAACAAATGAAGACGCAGATATACATAATCATATACAGCTGAGTCATCAGAATGTTCAGTAGCCACATGCCTGAATTCACATTCGGGACAAAGATAAAGATCAGCGATAGCAGGCTAACAATCGCCCCTTGTAATAACAGCAGGGAGACAGGTGCTTTATTGGCATTTTCCTTCGTCAGGCGTTTAGGCAGGAACTTATCAATAGCCGCCACATGCAGGCTTTTAGTCGGGGCGATAATCCAGTTATTCAGACTGGCTAAGCTGCCAAATACAATCGCCAGGGCAATAATCGGTAGCAAGAAGCTTAAGTGCATATCATCAACAAAGGACTTAAATGCCAGCACGACCCCTTCACTTAGGCTGGAGTTATCTGATGAGACAACGGCTGCAATCGACAGAGAACACGCTGTGAGTGACAGCAAAATGACGGCGGTGGAGATAAAGAGTGCTTTAGGATAAGTTTTTTGCGGGTCTTTGATTTCGTTGGCATATGAAGTGGTAATCTCAATACCTGTCAAAGAGAGCACAACTGCAGTAAAGCTGGCACCCATGCCGGTGGCGGAAAAATCTGGCAACCAATCACTGACATGTGACAGTGAGATATGGGAATGACCCAGATCATTTAAGCTCCAGTAACAACCTAAACCGATAATCAGAAAAATAGGCAGGATCAAACCGAAGGTACCAAAAACATTGGTAATGACGGAGGATAATTTAAGCCCTTTAATATTAATCAGTGTCAGTGCCCAGAACACTATATTAATCATCACCAACATAAATAAATTATTATTGGCTAAATCTGGGGAAAATGGATAAGTGCCCGTGGCGATAATAAAAGATATTAATGGCGGGTAATACACAATATTTTCAGCGTATTGAAACCACACGGTTAAAAAACCAAATTTAGGTCCAAGCGTTTGTTTACCCCAGAGATAAACACCGCCTTGACTCGCATAGGTTGTACTGAGTTCAGCGCATACTAATGCAGTGGGAATAAAAAAGCACAGACCGGCAAACAGAAAAAAACTGATCACATGGCTTCCCATAAGAGCCGTGCCAGGTAAATTACGTATACTGTCGACTGAGGTGATAGTGATCATTATCACCGAGAACACACTGAGTTTAGCGGCACTCTTTAGAAGTTGGCTCATGAAAACTCTCTTAGGCGGTATGGAGAGGGGACCCCAAAGATGACGGAAAATTTAAGGGGATTTTTATCTCATAGAATGCAGAAAATATGAATTAGTAATCGCCAACATGAGTTTTTATTCATTTTTACGCCATCTTTGTGATGTAATTATTCTAAAAAACAGTGTAACTATCTGATCTTAAAATTTTGTGTTAATAAATTGAGCTTAATAATTGGGCTAGTTAAGCACTGACAACTTGACATTAATCTTGCGGGGAGGCGGTGTCGATGAGGCTATCTATTATAGTGGGGGATTTTTATCGTTGTGCTCGTTTGCAGCCCAGTATGATAGCCACTTGCCGGACGTAAGGCTTAAACCTGACCACAGCTCTAACTTCCTCTGTGCCAAGGTACGCTAACCCTGGCAGCCATCTTTTAATACCGTCATTATCAGCATAACTTGCCTACATACTACCCAATCAAATCCGAGCAAATCAGGTGTTATGGCATGCAGCATTTATCCAGCGTGACTTATTAGGTGTGAACGTCATATGAATAGTCGGGCGACACGAACAAGAGACTGGTATGGGGACTTCTCATCCTATTTATCCAGTATATGCTAAGGATAAATATGCCTATTCCTATAATAAAATATTGAACCAAGTCTCAGAAATTATATTCGCCATTGAATAGAGAATATTGTATATGTAATTCAGTTTTATTTATTAATCAATAATCCAGTAGCTAAAAATAGGATAATTAATTTTATTAACAATGGTCGTGTTAATAATTTTTAAATGATGGAAAGTTACTTAAGTATTTAGATAATTACTTAATAATAGCTAAATTCAGTTTTCTATATTGTGGCACTGTTCTTTACGGTTATTTCGTTCCTGTCACAGTTTTATAAAAGAATAATTTTTAACCTCGTTTGGCTTAATAATAACCCATAAGGGAAAGTCTGATGAGAAACGCATTTTTTAAAGTTAGTATGGTCTGTGCAGCTATGCTGACTAGCAGTCTAGTCTTTGCGGCGGATAACCTGCCTAATATTAAAATTCTAGCAACTGGGGGCACAATTGCCGGTGCAGGTCAATCTGCAACGGGATCGGCTTATACTGCTGGAGAGGTGGGGGTTAACAGCCTTATTAATGCCGTGCCAGAATTAACTAAAATTGCTAATATTACCGGTGAGCAGGTCGCGAAAATCGGCTCTCAAGATATGGATGATGCCACTTGGCTGAAATTGGCAAAACGGGTAAATGAATTACTTAAACGGGATGATGTGGATGGTATTGTGATTACCCATGGTACAGATACCATGGAAGAGACTGCGTATTTCCTTAATTTGACTACCCACAGTGACAAACCAGTTGTGCTGGTTGGTGCCATGCGGCCATCAACTGCCATCAGTGCCGATGGTCCTAAAAATCTGTATGACGCAGTAGTGACAGCTGCAGATAAAGACTCAAAAAACCGTGGTGTTACCGTGGTGATGAATGAACAGGTATTTGATGCTGATAGCGTGACAAAAACCAACACCACTAATACTGACACCTTTAAAGCACCAGACTTTGGCACCATTGGTTATGTGCATGATGGTGATACCACTTACCGTTATGCCGAAGTGAAAGACGGTCCTAAGCAATTTTTTGATGTCTCAAAACTGACCCAACTGCCTAAAGTTGGCATAGTTTATAACTATGCCAATGCTTCTGATTTGCCGGTGAAAGCATTTGTTGATCATGATTTTAAAGGTATCGTTAGTGCCGGGGTCGGTAATGGCAATATGTACCACACCATATTTGACTCTTTGGCTGATGCGAGCAAACAGGGCATTAAAGTGGTGCGTAGCTCACGGGTACCAACCGGTGCCACTACCCAGCATGGGGAAGTAGATGATGTGAAATATGGTTTTATTGCATCAGAGCATTTAAATCCGCAAAAAGCTCGTATTCTGCTCAGTCTGGCATTGTCAGAAACCAATGATCTGCAGGCAATTAAAAAGATGTTCAATAACCAATAACTGTCCATATCCACCTTGTTGATTCTCAATACGATAGCAAGGTGGATAAGATTAAATACATTTTGTCCCTGTGAATATTTAATCATTATATCTTTTCAGTTATTTTTAAATAATAATTATTTATTACTAGAGTAACGCCTAATGCAATATTTGAATTCGTAAATACCTAATAGTGGGTATTTATTGCAAGTTTTTATCTGAATATGTTTTTGTATTTTCGCCTGAATATTAAATTTAGTCTTCGACTTTATTTATGCCAATCTCTGCCGTTATATCAATACTAAGTTACTTGAGTAATTTCTTTTAGCGTTAACTTGAATAATTATTCATTTGTTAACGTCTTTCTCTGTCATATCTCAATGTTGCAGGCGTCTTACGTACCTATGAAGTCTTTTTCGTTAAAACAAAAAATATTATTTTCTGTCATTATTTCGTTATTAGTGGTGACTTGTGTTTTGTCTTGGCATAACTACCGAAGTCAAATTGAACAGTTACAGCAAAGCAGTGTAGAACGCTTACAGAATCTCAGTAAATTACAGGCTGAGGAAATCAGTGAATGGCTGCACTTTAATAAAAAAGTCATCCTTGCTTTATCTGAACATATGGAGATTGGGCCTGAAGATTCGCTACAGCAGGCCCAACAGTCAGGCAGTTTTCTAAATACTTATATGGGGTATACAGACGGAAGGATGCAGGATTCAGATCCCAGCATTAATCGGCAAGGATATGATCCCAGAACCCGACTTTGGTATAAAAAAGCCTTAGCGAATTCAGATGTGGTGGTCACTAAACCCTTTATTAGCGCAGCATTTCACAAACCCATTATTACTGTTGCAAAAGCCATTAAGACTGGTGTGGTTGCCGGAAATTTAGCCATCGATAAAATTATTGACAATATCGTTAATATGAAATTACCAGCTAATGGTTTTGCTATTTTAGTGGATAAAGATGGCACTGTTATCGCGTATAAAAACCATAATAAAATTATGGGACCATTGCAGGATATTGATGAGGATTTAGCAACTAAATTGGTAGCGCAACATCATCATCATGATCATTTAATGCCTATCCATTTTTCAGAAGACGATAAAGATAAATTAGTTTGGGCAGAAGATATTCAAGATGCTCCTTGGGATTTGATATTGGTGTTGGATAAAGAAACCCTTGAAGCGCCTATGCACCAAATGCTGATCTCACAAATTGTTATATCCTTGATTGTGTTGTTGCTTAGTGTCTTGGCAATTTATGTACAGATTGGCCGTTTGTTTAGTCCGTTAGCAAAAGTGTCTAAAGCATTAAGAACCATTGCCAATGGTCGAGGCGATTTAACTCAACATATTGATATTACGGCAAATGATGAGATAGGAGAACTGGCTGGTAGCTTTAACCGATTTGTGGAAAGCCAGCGCCAATTAATTGGTCAGGTAAGGGCATTGTCCCACGAGGTGGGGGAAATTGCTGACTTAGCCGTAACACGCAATCATGCCTCTGCAGACGAACTTCATCGCCAGCAGCAGGATGTCAATATGGTCGCAACAGCGGTCACAGAGTTGGCCTCGGCAACCCAAGCTATTGCTGAAAATGCGGAACAAACCGCGACGGCAGCGAACCAATCATCTGTTAGTGGCGAGCAGGGAAAAGGGCTGGTAGAGCAAACTCGTAAATCGATTAATTCATTGGCGAAAGAAGTTGGTCAAGCAACGGATGTAATTGGTGAATTAAGCCGTCACGCTCAAGCTATCACTAGCGTTTTATCGACTATTCAGGGTATTGCTGAGCAAACCAACCTCTTGGCGTTAAATGCGGCGATTGAAGCCGCTCGAGCGGGAGAGCAGGGCCGAGGCTTTGCGGTCGTGGCGGATGAAGTTCGGGTATTATCACATCGTACTCAGGAGTCCACTAAAGAGATCCATGAAACCATAGAGATGCTTCAGCGCACGACCGCCGATGCGGTTGAGTTAATGCAAGCCAGCCAATTGTTAGCCACTCACAGTGTGAAGGATGCAGATACCGCAGCCAATGCATTAACAGAAATTACCACTGCTATTGACGTTATTTCTGATATGGCAACGCAAATTGCCACGGCCGCAGAACAGCAAACTCAAGTAACCGCTGATATTTCTCAAAATACGATTGCGATTAAAGATGGTACTGATGAAATGTCTGAAGGGGCTAAAAACGGTGTGGATCATGCTCTACGGCTAAAACAGAAATCAAAAGATTTAGCAGATCAGGTTGCCACGTTTAAACTTTAATTCTATGTCTCCAAGCTTGCTAGGGTCTGTTGACGTTTCAAGTTTGTTTTTGCAGCGATTTGAGGATTCTTTATACAAGGCAGAGGCTTTGATAGGTAGTTGCGCTACCTGATAAGCTGATAACGCAGTAGAAAGGAGCCTCAAACGCTGCCCGCAGGGTTCGGCTAAAAGCGTTTTACTCTTTGTTGAGCGGTTCTTGCTTAGAATAACTAGGCGACAAACCACTCGCCGCGATTAAAACGCTTTTATCTCGAACAAAATTTAATCACGAAACGTCAACAGACCTAGTTAGCAGCTAATTCTTGATTGTTGGCAGTTTTGTTTAAAAAAGGAAACGAAACTGTCAACAATTTATTTGCTCATATGATTTATTATTTATAGAGAATCACCAATCTATAAATAACATTTATTCAAAAATAGCTTATTAAATAAAACAAATATTGTGATGTTATGTGAATATTTAAAATATATTTGAATAATCTAATGCATTGACTTCCATCAGATTAATCTAATGTGTAAAAATTAGATTTTATTTTGGTCTGACGTTTTCAGACCTTTTTAGTACGTTGATGCAAGGCATATATGCTGTTATGAAATCCTTCTCTTTAAAGCAAAAGATATTGCTATCCGTTATTTTAGTTATGTTGGCTATTATTATTTCGTTGTCTTGGTATAGTTATACTGAACAGAAAAATCAGTTAATTCAGGCAGCGACTTATCAGATTAAAAGTGTTGCCCATGAGCAGGCCATAGAAATAGCCGATTGGCTTAACATACGCCGTCAAATCGTTACTGCGATGGCGAAAAATGTCCCAGTTGATCGCGATAATGCCTTACAGCAGGGAAAGATATCTGGGCATTTCCTCTATGCTTTTGTTGGGGATGAACAGGGAAACATGTATGACGCTCACCTTAAAAACAGATCGGGTTATGACTCGCGAAAACGACCTTGGTATCAGTTAGCCAAAAGTGCGGGTCAGCAGATAGTTACCCCGCCATACCGTACCAAGACTGATCACACCGTAGTCATTACTATTTCTGAACCAATACAAGCTGGTGTCGTTGGTGCCAGTGTACCTATTCAAAGTATCATTGATGGAGTGACAGAATTATCCCTACCTGATAATGGCTTCGCTATTTTAGTGCAAAATAACGGTAATGTGATTGGCTACCATGACCCAAGTAAAATTATGCAGCCATTATCAAAAATTGATGATGGGTTATATAAACACCTAGGGCAGTTCACTGATAGCCAAGAGGGATTCCAAGAAATCAATTTTGATGGTGATAATCGACAAAAGTTAGTTTGGGCACAAAAAGTAGCGGGAACAGATTGGGTGTTATTGCTGGTATTGGATAAAGCAACACTAGAAGCGCCACTAGGCAAGATGCTCTGGATACAATTGAGTCTGGCATTGATAGCCTTAATCCTTGGTGCAGTGGCTATTTCCATACAAATTAATCGGTTATTTTTGCCCTTGAACCATGTGTCTCAAGCATTAGCCGCTATTGCTAGTGGTGGCGGTGATTTGACTCGGCGGATTGAAGTTGAAACAGCGGATGAAATCGGTGAGTTGGCAGATAGCTTTAATTCATTTGCAGCAAGCCAACATCAACTCATTCGTCATATACGGCTTCTTTCTAGTGAGTTGGGCGGTATTGCTGAGGGTACATTGGCTTTAAATCATGCTTCTGCCAATGAGCTGCAGCGCCAGCAACAAGATGTCAGCATGGTCGCTACCGCAATTACCGAACTTGCTTCGGCTACCCAAGAAATTGCCCATAATGCGGAGCAGACAGCCAAAGCCGCAGAACAGTCTGCCGTTAGCAGTGAGCAAGGGAAATGCTTGGTGGAAAAAACGCGTCAGTCTATTCACGATTTGGCCGATGAAGTGGTGCAGGCAACTGATGTGATCACAGAGCTCAGTCGTCACGCTCAGGCGATAACCGGAGTGTTGTCAACTATTCAGGGAATTGCAGAGCAAACCAATTTGCTGGCATTAAATGCTGCCATTGAAGCGGCCCGAGCTGGTGAACAAGGCCGCGGTTTTGCTGTGGTGGCAGATGAAGTTCGGGTGCTGTCTTATCGCACTCAAGAATCGACCAAAGAAATCAACACCACCATTGAAACACTACAGCGGACGATGGCAAATGCAGTTGAACGGATGCAGGCAAGTCAAACGCTAGCCGATAGAAGTGTTAAAGATGCTAATACTGCATCAGGTGCACTAGCCGATATCACCTCTACCATTGCTATTATTTCTGATATGGCGAGCCAGATTGCGACTGCCGCGGAGCAGCAAACTCAGGTGACGGCTGATATCACTGAAAATACTGTGGCGATTAAGGATGTGACCGATGAAATTTCTGCTAACGCTAAAAATGGTGTAACTCAAGCAGATAGCCTGCAATGCAAAGCTGCTGAGTTATCCGCACAAGTGGGAGCCTTTACGCTCTAAATCATGGGGTAACTTATCGAAAAATGGAGCATTACGCTCCATTTTTTATTTGAGGAAAACCGCAAAAGACCGTGCGGGTGGCCGGTTAGGCTTTACCCAGCATATGGCAGCACTTGTCAGCAAACAATTCGCGGGAGTACCAGGCAAAGCTGATCAGAAAACCTGGCACAATAAAACCGGCCAGAATAGTGAACTCAATATCAGTTTTTAGACGGGCATAATGCCGGGCGACTTCCTGAAAATTTGAGATACCGGCATCTGTTGGCAAATAGCCCCAAATGATGAAAAGTGAGAAGAGTATCACCCAAGCGAATCGTAAAGTTTTAGCTGTGTCCATTTATCCGTAGCCCAGTGCGGGAATCTGGCGGCAATATAGGCCGGGAAATATTTAAAATGTTTGGCGTAGTTCAAACTTTTGTACTTATCTTTGCCGGAATGATGCAAGTTTGAGCGTTCGCTCAGGCCTGCGATTGCACCCCGGTAACACCGAGAGGCAACTTGAGTCAGTTAAGGAGAAAATCCGGGGTATTGGCCGGGATTTTTCGCGCATTAGCATTGTTCCAAATACAAAACAGTTCAGCAATATTGCCCGTAGGATTGCGCTGCGGCTACAGACAAAAAGACCTGCCAGAAGCAGGTCTTTTATATTGCTGTTAGCGAGGCTTATGGCTGTAGATCGAATGGCCGTTGCCAGTTAAGCCAACCATAGAGTCGGTTGATATCTTCACTAAGCCATTGCTGCGGTGTCCACTGTTCAGGCCCTACGGTGTGGTGGTTCTCTAGCAATGACCACTGGGCACTCATGCGTTCCTGATACAGCTGCTGCCAGTTATCCATCATGCCCATGGTCCAGTCAGCCGGGGTGTGCTGCTGGTGCTCCATAATGATCAAACTGGCGTGCAGGGTCAGGCCATGCCAGAGCAGAGACTGCCAATCACGCAGCTCACGCTGGGTAGTATTCGGCTCCAGCCGCATAAAGCTGATTTCCTGGTTCAGTTGTCGCAGCGCTTCGTGGGCTTGCCACCGCAGCGGGCTTTGACTGACGCCTTGATTGATATCATCTAGATACGCCTTTTCCAGTTGCCACCAGGTATCCACATAGCTGTCTAGCCAGCGACGGGTCCAACTGGGAATAAACAAATGCATCGCTAAAAAGGCGATCAACGCACCGGTAAAGGTATCGACGGCCCGGTAAAAGGCGATATAGGGATCACTGGGCAGCAGCAAGGTGATGGCAAAGATCATCATCATGGTCAGCCAAAACACGTGGATTTCATATCTGGCCTTATAGAAGGTGGTAAATGCCAGAAACACGGTAATACAGGTGGCGTAATACAGCCACTGGCCCTGACCCATAAACCAGATCAGACTCAGCGCCAGAATACTGCCAAATACGGTGCCGTACATCCGGCTCCAGATCCGCGCCTGCAGCTGACCCAGTGGTGCCACCATCAACACAATATAGGCGGTCAGGGTAACCCAATACCCTTGAGGTAGGTGCAACAGCATGACCACTGCCTGGCAGCATAACAGGGTGAAGACAATCCGCAGGCCGTGGTGCCATTCCCGTGAGTGAGAGCGGATCGCTTTGCGCCATTGGGTGCGAACACTTTTGGCATCCGATGGCCATACCTGACTGAGTTGGTCACGCCAGTCGGCTCGCAGCTCAATTTCGCCGGCCATGGCCTGCTTTAAACAAGCATCAGCCTCCTGAAGCAGATTTTGGCAGCTGGTACCGGTGGGGACAGTCAGCTCCAGTGGTTCACAGCCTTTGGTCAGTTGACTGGCTACTGCACTGAAATAGGGCTGGAAATTCATGCCATCATGATTGTTTTGCTGCTGGATACGGCTGATGGTTTCCAGCTTGTCGATAATGGTCAGCTTAGCCTGCAGGCGACGGGCAATCTCTTCTACCTGGGGCTTATTCGGCATTTCCAGCAACCAGTGTGACAGCACCGCAATGGAGTCATCCAGCTGTTCACGCAATGCCAGACGCAGGCCAACATTGTCTAGCGCAGATTCGGCCAATTGCTGGCACCAAGCAGTCAGCTTCTGTCGACACACACCTTGCAGTTGCTCACCTTGACGGATGGCTAGCCAGGGGCCGGCAATCACCGCACTGACAACGGCTGCGGCCGAGCCAAACAGGGTAGATAGCAGCACCATTTTCCAATCGGAACCTGTCTCCAGCAGATGCAGAGAGCAGATCACGCAGAAACCGGCGTTATAGGCCAGTAACTGAATATATTTGCGCTGATTGGACGTCAGGCCATAGATTAGGCTGAGTAGACCCAGAATGACAATGCCCAAAAAGTGGTGCCAGAGACTGAGCAGGGCAAGAGCACTGCTGAAACAGCACAGTAATGCGGATTTGGACAGTAAATCTGCCCGTTTAGGATAGGCCAGATTACGGCCCTGAACACCGACCAGCCAGGCGGCAATCAGGGCGTTAACGCCACTGGTGGTATCACCCAGAAAAGTAAACAGCAATAGGCCAGCCACCATGGGCAGACCGATACGCAGGCCGTCGGGAATATCGGCACTGTCGGGCAGCCAATAGCGCAGCCACTGCAAAGCAGAAGTTTTCATTTGGTTACAAAATGGATAAGGGGGGTTGGGGGGATTTAACGGAGCGTTATTCTAACGCTCCTGTGGAACAAATGTTCAGCAGAATGTAACAAAATTAATGAAAATATGCGTTTGATCGCGGTTTGCTTATCCCAATAGTGATCGGCGGCAATATTTAAATTCAAACGCGGATGGCGTCATTCGCCCCGTCAGAAAAGCGTCACGCCAACCCAGCAGTGTGGGCACTAATGTCCAGCTGAACAACAGGTACAGAAAGCCGGATGGGTATTGTCCCAGATAGAAACGATGCAGGCCGAACCCGCCAAGTAAGATCCCAAACCAGGTAGCGAGACGCTGATTTTTTACCCGGAACGCAGGGTCGACGCCTGCCAGTGCTTCCAGCCCCTGGGCGCACAGGCATTCATCACACAGTACTGAGGTAAGCGGCAGAATTTTACCGCACTGGGGACAGGTATTGAGCATTATTGTTATTCCTGTAACGACATAGGGTAATAGCATTATGTGTACACGTGTTCGCTTAAATCCAGATATCTAGATCACACTATGCAAATAAATACGCTATCGCAGTAACTTTTTATTATCCATGTTAACGGCGGGTCATTTCAGGCCAGAGTCGTGGCAGGGATTTTGCTGTATCTCCTCCAGATAGGTTTTTAAAATGTTGTAAATATGTTGTAGTCTGGTTTCCTCAAGCTCGATAAGCACCCGAATGAGAATAACAAGATAACGAGGTAGTTATGGAGACAGTGACACTGTGGCTCAGCACTATTAATGGGATCGTGTGGGGCGTACCCATGCTGGTGGCAATTCTGGGCGTTGGCCTGTTCTTATCTATCGGCCTTAAGTTGATGCCGGTGCTGAAACTGGGCGCGGGGTTTAAATTACTGTGGCGTGGTCGAGAAGCCAATGATGACCATCATGGGCAAATCAGCCCTTTTAATGCTCTGATGACCTCATTGTCGGCCACCATAGGGACGGGAAATATCGCCGGGGTGGCAACTGCCATTTTTATGGGCGGCCCGGGTGCCCTGTTTTGGATGTGGTGCACCGCACTGGTCGGAATGGCGACTAAGTATGCTGAAGCTGTGCTGGCAGTGCGTTTCAGAGAAGTGGATGATAAGGGCAACCATGTTGGTGGCCCCATGTATTACATCAAAAATGGCTTGTCTGCGAAATGGGCTTGGCTTGGTGGCGCCTTTGCGCTGTTTGGTGCCTGTGCCGGATTCGGTATCGGCAATACGGTGCAGGCTAACTCGGTAGCGGATGCGCTGCAGAGCAATTTCTCCTTGCCGACATGGGCAACGGGATTGATATTAATGCTGCTGGTAGGCGCGGTGCTGATGGGCGGCATTCAACGGATTGCTCAGGTCGCTGGCCGATTGGTTCCCCTGATGACGATTTTCTATATTGTGGCTGGGTTAGCGGTATTGCTGGTCTATGCCGAAGCCGTGCCTGCGGCATTGGCGCTGGTGGTGGAAAGTGCCTTTAACCCCGTGGCGGCGCAGGGCAGCTTTGCTGGCGCAGCTGTATGGGCAGCCATTCGTTTCGGGGTTGCCCGCGGGGTTTTCTCCAATGAGGCGGGGCTGGGTAGTGCGCCCATTGCCCATGCGGCGGCAAAGACGAAAGATCCGGTGGCGCAGGGATTGGTCGCCATGCTCGGTACCTTTATCGATACCATTATTGTCTGCTCCATTACCGGGCTGGCGATTGTGGTCTCGGGTGCCTGGACGTCAGGGGAAAATGGCGCGGCACTGACAGCGTTTGCTTTCTCCCATGCGCTGCCGATAGGGAATTATATTGTGGCCGTCGCTTTGGCCATTTTTGCCTTTACCACCATTCTGGGCTGGAGTTTTTACAGTGAGAAGTGCGTGCAGTACCTGTTTGGCCTGAATGCCGTTAAGCCTTTTCGGGTGATCTGGACGTTGGCGGTGCCTTTAGGGGCGGTGGCGTCACTGGATTTTATCTGGCTGCTAGCCGATACCCTTAATGCCATGATGGCGATTCCTAATCTGATCGCACTGGTGCTGCTGAGCCCTGTGGTATTTGGGCTGACCCGGGAATATTTTCGTCGCACGGCAGGTAAAGGCGGTTCATCTGCGGGTTAATCCAGGCGTTTACGAAATCTGGCCGCGGCTAATACGACGCCTGCTAGGGTAAAGCCCAGTAGCCATAGGGCATCACCGGCCAGATCACCTAAACTCGCCCCCCGCAGTACTATCCCCCTGACAAGGCGCATAAAGTGGGTGCCGGGCAGTAGCTCGGCCAACCATTGTGCTGGCGGGGGCATGGCTTCAAAAGGAAACATAAATCCGGATAAGAGTATGGTCGGCAGCAGCACGAAAATGGTCATCTGCATCGCTTGTAACTGAGTTCGCGCAAGGGTTGAAATCAGTAGCCCCAAGGTCAAACTGGCGGCAATAAAAAGGAGTGTTGCTATCAGCAGTTGGGCCGGTTGACCATGGTTCGGCACATCAAAAATGCCGTGTCCTAGTCCTAGAATAATCCCGGTCTGGATCAGACCGACCAAAATATAGGGCAGAATTTTACCCAGCATCAGTTCCAATGGCCGGATGGGCGTGGTGAACAACAGCTCAAGATTGCCTCTTTCCCGCTCTCGGACGATAGCGGCTGAGGTGAACAAGATCATCGTCATGGTCAGGATCACAGCAATAAGGCCGGGCACCGTATTAACGGCTGCGCGCTGCTCCGGATTGTAATACAGCGTCATGGTAAAGTTTGCCGACATCGCTTGGGGACTTAGCCCTAATGCTGGTGGTTGGCCGTGTGGCGCTAAGGGAGAATTTAACGGCAGTTCAGCCAAGCGAATAATGGCCGCGGCAATCAAGGTATCTGAGCCATCTATAAGCCATTGACCGGCAGGTTTCCCCAAGGCCAGGCGGCGGGATAAATCAGGCGGCAGTATTAAAGCGGCGCGGATATCACCCCGGGTGATAGCATCTTCGGCCTGGTGCACATTATGGTTGCGTTGGCGGATTTCAACCACCTGAGTATTACGGATGGCCTCAATAATGTGCCGGCCGATAGCGGACTGGCTCTGATCGACCACGGCGATTGGAATATTACGCACGTCAGTATTGATGGCATAGCCAAATAGCAATAACTGAATGAGTGGGATCATCACGACCATGCCGAAGGTCAGTCGGTCGCGGCGCAGTTGCCGTAGCTCTTTTATCACAATGGCACGGATACGGCGGTAAGATTGGCAAACCTCATTTCCTCCTCGCACTATTATGATTCTCCTGCCTTCGTTGCTGTTACATTGTGGCTTTAACGGCGTTCGCGGTTGCTCTTACCGGATGGTGGTTGAGACTGTCGAGCGTGTTGGCCGGTACAAGCCACAAATACATCTTCCAGATTTGGCCTGACCGACTGTAAACGGATATTCCCGTCAGGCAGGTAAGCTTTTAGCCAGAGCTCCGGCGCCGTGATTTCGCCCTCTATCATGAGTCGCAGTCGATTGCCCAGTTGCGCCACTGAGCGGATCTGCGGGAGGGGCGTTAAATGCTGTTTTAGCTGGCGCAGATCCGATCCCGTCAGCTCGATGATATGCATAACAAGCTGGGACATGAGTTGCTGCGGACTCCCGCTGGCGCAAATGGCACCTTTATTCATAATGGCCAGCCCGTGGCAGCGCTCCGCTTCATCCATATAGTGGGTGGTCACCAAGATGGTGGTGCCGGCGGCTGACAGATCAAACAGTTGCTCCCAAAAGTCGCGACGGCTTTGAGGATCCACCGCCGAGGTGGGCTCATCAAGAAACAGCACCTCAGGCTGATTGAGACAGGCACAAGCCAGTGCCAAGCGTTGTTTTTGCCCACCGCTGAGTGTCCCGGCCAGTTGCCCGGCCAAAGGTTGTAGCTGGTAGGTTTGACTCAGTGCTGCAATCCGATTACTCGCCTGGGTTGTGGAAAGGGAAAAAATCTGCGCCATAAACATCAGGTTTTCCCGTACAGTCAGATCGCCATACAGAGCAAATTTTTGCGTCATATAACCGATGCGCCGCCGCAGTGCCTCTGCCTGTTGTGGTATTGCCAGTCCTAGCACGCGGGCGGTTCCCGCGCTGGGCGTCAATAATCCGGTCAGCATGCGGATAGCGGTGGATTTGCCGCAGCCATTAGGGCCAAGAAAGCCATAAATTTGCCCTTTAGGTACTGACAAATTCAACCCATCAACCGCCATCAATTGACCAAAGGCTCGGCTCAGTCCCACAGCCTCAATGGCACTATCACTCATGCTTGTGTGCCTCTTTGGTTGAAAGGGATGGCAACTCGGCTTGCACCACAAGCCCGCTGGGCAGCGCATCGGCAGCAGCATCTAAATCCAGCTCCGCCAGATAGACCAAACGGGATCTGTCCTGCTTATTTAGCGCAAAATAGGGGGTGAATGCCGGTTCGTGGCTGAGCCAACGCAGGGTGCCAGTCAGGGGCGATACCAGCCCATCTATCTTGACGGGTAATTGCATGCCTAGTTGAAGGCGGGTCATATAAAGTGCAGGAATATAGACCCGGGCGAAGGGGCGTTGGCCCGTTTCAATAGCTGCCACCACAGCCTGCACCGGCACGTGGTCGCCGACATGATAGGGCAGACTATCTAAGCGGCCACTGCGACTGGCAGTGACACTGAGTTCATCAAGGAGTTGCTGCTCCAGTGCCAGCTTGGCGTTGGCTGCTGTTAAGGTGGCGGCCGCGCGGCGGATATCTTCTGCTCGGCTACCATGGTGAAGTTTATCCAGTTGTTGTTGCGCAGCTGCTAACGCCGCTGTGGCACTGTCATATTGCGTGCGGGCACTGTCTTGCTCTGCTGCACTGATCAGTTTGGCGGCGGTCAGTTGTTCGGTGCGGTGGTAGTGACGTTCGGCTTGGTACTGCTCAGCCAGTGCTTGACTGACATTGGCCTTTGCCGTGGCAATATCTTCCGGGCGCTCCCCATGGTGCAAGCGCGCCAGATAAGCTTTTGCCCCAGCCACCTCGGCTTTGGCCAAATCCACTCGGCTGCGCTGTTTACGCTGATCAAACTGCACCAGTAACTGGCCACGGCTTACTTGATTGCCCTCGGCCACCGGCAGCTGGGTGATCACTTCCGTCGCGGTGGCTCGCAGCAGTACTCGTTCCCGCTCCAATGTTCCCAAGGCTTCTGGCGCCGTGGCAGGGGTGCAGCTGGGCAAGATGAGTAGCGGTATCATCCATAACAGTGCGTACATGATTCATCCTGAATACCTGAAGATACGCACAAATATTGTACAGTTTGTGCGCAAGGAGACTGTGAGCTAGACTGGATTTTACGGCGGCTGCCGGGCAGCCGCCTGAGCAGGGATTAACTGAAGTTTTCGTCGAACTCGGTATCGTCGACAAATTCGGCAATAGGATCGACTGTGGGCAGATCGCGAAACAGATGCTGGAAGTGACGCTGTACCCCTTTCAAATCGATACCCGCCAGACCGGTGGCAAATCCGAACCAGGCATACAGGCCGCTGTAATCATCAAACATGGGTGGCAGATATTGGGGAGCCTGTACGATGCCTTGCCGGTGCGCCTGATACAGCACAGGAATGTCTTCAATAGCCAGCTTACCGACAAACAGCATGGGGATTAATTCTGGCATCCCGGCGGTGATGGCGGCGCGGATAAAATTGATGTTTTCCACATAGCCGCGTACATAGGCGATATCTTTGGTAAAGCAGGCTCCACCTGTGACCATACCGCCGCGAAAGACCCGTTGGGTCACGCGATAGCTGTCTTTTTCGCTGAGGTTTTGCTCTCGGAAGTGACGGTACACCTCAATAAAATCAGCCCCATTTTCGGCCATATGTACAGCTGTCACACGGTCGCTGATGCGCCGAGCCCGTCCCGGTGTGGAGCTTAATGTCAGCATCTCCAATAATACCGCCAGCCCTTCTTGGGTGGCTGTCACCCGAGGTGAGCCGCCTCTTAGCCAGGTTGCCCAAGGCTGGGCGCGGCCATTAAGGGTGGTACCTAAATGTACCCAGCCTTCATGGACTTCATAAACATTTAGGTCTGCCTCGCTAAACATGGCATCACTATTGAGCTTAATTGTGTCGCCCCCCACTGCGGCATCGGAAACAATACCATCGCTGAGCCGCACCAGAATTTCATCATTATGAAAATACCGGTTTAGCCTGTGGCGCAATTCATCCACGGCGTCGGCTGCTGTTACGGTTTTAGGGTGCTGGCGGTTAATACGTCTGGCAGCGGGCAGGGAGAACAGATAGCTAAGCCGGTCACCCAGCTGTTTCAGCGTATGGCGATCGCCATGGAGTTTATGGCTGGCAGAGCCATACAGTCGTTGACTGACTTGGCCAAATTCCACCGTACCGCGGGATTGCAGTAAGTCAACGACCAGATAAAACTGCTCAACATTGCGGCATAAAATTTTGCCCAGCGGATCTCGCACACCTAGGCGTTTACGAATGGTTTTTTTCAGCGCGGCAAGTTTGGCTTTGGTGTCATCAGCATCAAACCCCAGCGGGCGTTGGTGGTAGTAATCCTGATCGATAGCGGGCATCACATTGCCCTTATTGGCCAGAAAACGCTCCTCTTCTTCCCTGGGCCATTTGATGGCATCGAGAATTTGCAGCCGGGACTGTAAGCGAAACAGCTCATTGGATAACTCCCGGAGCTGCTCAAGGTAAGCCTGTTCAACCTGTGACATGGTGCATCCTGCAACGAAAGTGGTAACCGGCTTGGTTATAGCACGCTTTTTAGGCCGAGCATACTGGTTTTATTGCGCTGTATATCAACAGATTGAGGAACAATTCAGGCCGGATAATCCGGCCTTGGCTGAGGGTGGGGCGGGGCGAGCTTAGTCGTCTAACCCCAGTGCTTTTCGCAGCTGCATCTGCTCAAAGTAGTCATCAAGTCGGCGCTTGACGGCGCGTTTTTGCTGCAGGTTAGTGGCTGCCTGACTGCCCTTAGGGTTAGTCAGTTCATCAATTTCATGCTCATCTGGAAGTGCTTCAACAATCCGAGTCATGTGGATGGCTCCTGAAACCAATATTATCTCCGGCGCAGGGCAATACTGTTGTACCCCGCCGCCCCTGTACATGGCAAATTTCTAACGAAAAACCCGAATGGAGAAAAGCAAAAAATTTTTCCGGCCGGGCTTTCTTTTACAATCCTTGAGATTGTTCACAATAATGCACTAGTGACCTGCTTTTTCCCCTTGAGATACGTACTCGATTGCGCCAAGGTAGTTAGGTTGTGTGAGATTTTCAGGATGAGCTATTTCACCCAAGCTGTTGAGAAAATCATCATAAACGACAATTGTTTACCTCGATTTTCTACTCGGTGTGTCCGCGCCAGTCTGGCCGGTATGGCGAGGAGGAACCGGGGTGGACGGGGCACGGCGTGCCGGATGCACTGCCGTGGTTTGATCATTTCTTATTGAGCATTATTGCCATGAAAATTGGTATCCTGTCGCAGTACCCTGAACTCTATTCTACTCGCCGTTTGGTGGAGGCTTGTGAGCGTCGGGGGCATGAGGCGGTCGTGATTAACGCCCTTAACTGCTATATGAACATCAACTCGGTAAAGCCATCCATTCACTTTGAAGGGGCTGATATCGGCCATATTGATGCCATCATTCCCCGCATTCACGCCAAAATCACCTTCTATGGCTGCGCTTTGGTGCGCCAGTTTGAAATGATGGGGGTTTATGCTGCCAACGAGTCCATTGCGATTTCCCGCTCCCGGGACAAATTACGGGCATTACAATTACTGTCCCGTCAGGGGGTCGGGATGCCGATCACCGGATTTGCCAGTAAACCCAATGATATTCCTGATCTGATTAATATGGTGGGCGGTGCCCCGCTGGTGATTAAGTTACTGGAAGGCACCCAGGGGATTGGTGTGGTACTGGCGGAGACCAAAACTGCAGCGGAAAGTGTTATTGAGGCCTTTTTCGGCTTAAAGGCCAACATCATGGTGCAGGAATACATTAAAGAAGCGAATGGCAGTGATATTCGTTGTTTTGTGGTGGGTGATAAGGTGATTGCCGCCATGTGTCGTCAGGGGCCAGAAGGGGACTTTCGTTCTAATCTGCACCTGGGGGGCACGGCTCAGAAAATCAAGATCACCCCAGAAGAGCGCCGCACAGCAGTGGCGGCGGTAAAAGCGATGGGGTTAGGGATTGCAGGGGTGGATATTCTGCGTTCTTCCCGCGGACCTTTGGTACTGGAGGTTAACTCAACGCCAGGACTGGAAGGCATAGAGAAAACCACAGATATTGATGTGGCGGATCGCATTGTTGAACATGTGGAAAAAGCCGTGGCCGCCCGCAAAGGCAAACGCCATGTGATTGCTTAACTTGGCACTTCCCCCGACTTGTCTTATAAGGCGTGTCGGGGGCGTGTGAACTAAGCATCAAATTCACCGTGGTAAAGGCCGAGCTTAAAGATCAAAGCTGAAGCTGTATCCCAACACCACTTTGGTGTCATCGCCACTAAGGTTGGTGTCTGCCAGCATAAAGCTGACATCGCCCATCTTGGTGGCAGCGGTCAGTGCCAGATGATAGTCACTGTAATTTTGCTCCCCGAACCAAGATTGAATTACATCGCCACTGTTATGGCCGTAATGCAGTGCCAATGACAGGGTATCCGATAAAGGTATATCAATATCTGCGGTCAGGTAGCGGTAGTCTTTATCATCCAGTCCTGTTGCAGCAACATCGTCTCCAGCATGAATAAATCCGGCATAACCCAGTGTTAGCCAGCGCCAGGTGATCACGCCGTAAAGCTCCCCAAAACTGATACTGCCATCGGCATCGGGATAGCCGTAATAGAGGTAGCCGGCATCAATACTGATACCCTGCCCTAAGTCAGTGCTGAAACCGGCATACAGATCCAGTTCATAACTGGTGCCATCATTAAAGTCGACATTAGAAGCCCAACTGCCGACATAAAAGCCGCTTTGGTGGCTGTAATCAAGCCCGCCTTGAACTGCGGCCTTATCTTGGGTTTGGCTGACTCCGCGCCAGAGATAATTGGATGTAATGCCAAGATTGCCAGAGACATCGGCTTGGCTGGGTTGGCTGACTGATAGCATCGCCGCGCTCAGGCTGGCCAAAATGGTGTGACGTGTAAGATGGTTCATATATCCCCCTGATAATGATCTTTCCTGATTCTTATCCCTGCCGAAGACAGAAGCCGTCCCGGACAATCCAGGCAGTATTGGTTGTTTTGCCAGTTATATGCCAGCGCGGGTGGGCTGTGGGTGATAAGCCCCAAAAGAGGGGGCGGTTGTCGGTTGCTGTTTGAGTAACTGCGTGTTGTGTATGAAGTTATTAGGAGGGCGTCAGACGCTAGACTGATAATGCTGCTCTGTGGCGATCTACCACTTAAGTGTGCTGTTTTATGGGCGTGGTTATCGCTTTGGTAGCAGGATATGCTGCATTGTGATGCGGCTGCACCGAGGTTGTGCAGTTGGGATGGCCTTGTCGCTGGCGGTCTATTGCCAGCAAGATTAGGCGCTAACAATAAAACAGGGAGCCATAGGCACCCTGTTTTTTCGTACTGTGATAGCGGCGGTGAGCTATCAGTTATAGTTCACCCGTTTTTCACCTATGGTCACAGGCAAGGTCACTAAATTCCCGCCCCGGAATACGGTCAGGTCGATACGGGTGCCGGGTTTGGTTTCTGCAATGCGGTCCATCAGCATTTCGGCGCTAACCACTTTCTCGCCATTAAAGGAGACGATGATGTCGTTAGGGTGTAAATCGGCCTGAGCAGCGGGGCTGCCTTTGTCGACTTTCATCACCAATACTCCGCTGCGATCCGGCATATTCAGGATTTGCGCCCGGGCAGGATCTAATGGTTGCCCTGTCATACCCAATGCCCCACGGATCACCCGGCCATCTTTAATCAGTTTGCCCATAATGCTATAAGCCAACTTGATGGGAATGGCAAAGTTGATACCGTGGTTGCCACCTTCACCGCTGATTTGAAATGCAGCGGTATTGATGCCGATAAGGGAGCCACTGGTATCAATCAAGGCGCCGCCGGAGTTTCCGGCATTAATGGCGGCATCGGTTTGCAAAAAATCCTGAAAGCCACTGGAAAGACCATTGCGGCCGGTGGCACTGATAATACCTTGGGTGATGGTTTGCCCTAGGTTATAGGGGTTCCCGATAGCCAACACCACATCGCCAACTTGAGGGGGGATATTCAGGTTGAGTGGCACGACGGGCAGGTTGTCCCCTTCAATTTTGATCACTGCCAGATCGGTTTCTGGATCAGAGCCAACAACCTCGGAAACAAACTGGCGGCCATCTTGCAGCGCAACAATAATCTCGTCGGCTTTTTTAATTACATGGTAGTTGGTGAGGATATAACCCTCTTTACTCATCAACACCCCGGAGCCCAGCCCTTGCAGAGAGCCTGCGCTCAGTGGCTGTTGGCGGTCGATATTGATGCTGTAAATATTGACCACAGCAGGAGCTGCGCGGCGCACCGCACTGGCAAAAGATAGTTCAACATGTTCCGGTCCACGCACCTGCAACAGACTATTGATGGCATTACCGCCATTGAGCATATGGCTGGCCAGCAGAAAGACGGTAGCCATAAAAAGGCCGAAAAAGGTCGCCTTGCCCAGATAGATGAGCGTGTCTTTGAGGGTCATGTAATGGACTTGATGGAAAAAAGTGCGGCTAGATTAACATGTTTGCCCTGAAGAAACATCGGGGGCATGGGCCCCCGATTGACTCTTTTCAGTGCGAGATGATGGACTTAGCCCTGCAAGATTTGATACAGCACGATGTTGTCACGCAGCACTTTTAGTGCGGTGGCATTGTCATTGTCTTTCAGTAATTGTCTCAGAGACTTAAGATCTGAAACCTTGGTACGGTTGACGCCAATAATAATATCGCCTTTTTCAAAACCACTCATGGCTGCTGGTGAGCCTTGGGTGACTGCGGTGATCGCCACTCCTTTGGGGCTGTTCTCCAGAGTTGCGCCTTGCAGCATAGGGTGCACTTCGCCAGCCGCTGCCGTCTTGGTATTGGCCGCTTCGCCCAAGGTGACTTTAACCGTTTCTTTATCACCATCGCGGATTAGGCCTAATTTCACTTTGGCTCCCGCGCCTAAGGTGGCGATTTTAGCCCGCAACTCGGCAAAGGTTTTCAGTTTTTTGCCATTGATGCTGGTCAAAATATCTCCGGCTTTGATCCCGGCTTTATCTGCTGCACTGTCCGGCATGACCTCTACCACAAAGGTGCCATGTTGGGTATCCAGCCCAAAAGCTTTGGCCAGTTTGCTATCCAGATCTCGCCCGGCAATCCCCAGTACGCCGCGGCGCACTTCCCCGTGCTCTAATATCTGTTCAACCAAGTTGTGCATCATATTGGCGGGAATGGCAAAGCCAATGCCGACATTACCGCCGCCGGGAGCCACGATCGCAGTGTTGATACCGATAAGTTCCCCATTGAGGTTTACCAAAGCGCCGCCAGAATTACCCGAGTTAATGGCCGCATCGGTCTGAATAAAGTTTTCTAGCATCTCAATACCCAGTCCACTGCGACCCAGTGCGGAGACAATCCCTGAGGTGACTGTTTGTCCCAAGCCGAAGGGGTTACCGATGGCGACGGCAAAATCACCAACCCGTAATTGATCTGAGTCAGCAGGTTTTATTTCCGTTAAATTATCGGCTTTGATTTGCAGCAGTGCGATATCTGAGTCAGCATCCCGTCCCACCAGTTTGGCGGTGAATTCACGGCCGTCATGTAGCCCAATTAGGATTTCATCTGCATTATCAATTACATGATTATTGGTAACGATATAGCCTTTATCAGCATCAATAATCACGCCTGAGCCCAGCCCTCTAAATGGTCGTTCACGCACTTGTTCCCGCGGCGCATTCGGGCCGAAGAAGTAGCGGAACATATCCGGCACCCGCTGTTTGGAAACATGGGTGCCAGAAACTGCGACTGAGACGACAGCGGGGGTCGTGCGCTCAAGCATGGGCGCTAAGCTTGGTAGTTGCTGGCTGTTAGCCGCCATCGGTAGGGCGGCACTGGCGGTCATCGGCATTAAGGTCAGCCCCGCGCTGAGAATGGCGGCTGAGAGTACAGAGATTTTCATTTTCATCGATATATGGCTCCTTCAATAGGGGTCAATATGCAGTTGAAGCTGTCAGTGTGACCGGCAGTTGCGTTTGCCGGTACTGAACGGATCCTTTGGCTCTTTTGACTGGCGGCTGCGGTGGGAGTTTCCCTGTTAACCGCTGAAAATCGTAACTTTGTGTGTCAATCAGTAGATTGAGGTTATTTTTCGATTTTGTCTCCGCTGTTATCCGCGTTATTGGGGGTGGCATTGCTGCGTTGTAATTGTGCCAGTGGCGGCAGTTTACCGTCGAGTTGTAGCGTATTAGCAGTATCATTCCAACTCTGGTTTACCCGGTTTAGCTGCTCGGTTAATTGGCTCAGTTGCTGCAGATGGCCGGCGTACTGATCTGTCACCTCCTGCCTGTACTGGCTCATTTCCATCTGTGCCTGCTCGATCACTTTCGCGTTGACTTTTTCGCCACTATTGCGGGAAATCAGACTGTGCAGCACATAACCCAGTACGAGACCGATAATAAAAGCGGCCAGTGTCAGTGTCCAATCCATACATACTCCTGTTGCTATCCTGTTCGCTGTTTTTCAGCGGTATTGGCATGATAGTATTTTATTGACTCATATATGGACAATATTACAGGAATTCAAGTGGATCGATTAACTCCCTGGCAGCAGTATCAAACAGATTTACAGCGGGATGACTTTAGCTATGATCCCGCGCAAGAGCAGGCCGTTTTGGCGTTGCAGCAGGTTTATGATGATCTACTGACTGCACAATCCGCCTCAGGGGGACATTGGTTCAAATTGAAGCAACAGCTAGGGCTTGTGAAACTTCCACCTATGCAGGGGTTGTATCTCTGGGGCGGGGTTGGCCGGGGCAAGACTTACTTAATGGATGCATTTTATGAGGCGTTGCCGTTGGCGGGGAAATTACGCGAGCACTTCCATCATTTTATGCTTCGTGTGCATCGTGAGTTGGACCGGCTCAAAGGTCAGCAAGATCCATTAGAGGTAATAGCAAAACAGATGGCCGAACAATATCAGATTATCTGTTTTGATGAGTTTTTTGTCGCGGATATTACCGATGCCATGTTGCTGGGCACGTTATTCGAGGCGTTGTTTGAGCATGGCGTAGTGCTGGTGGCTACCTCCAATATTGTGCCAGATGAGCTGTATCGTAATGGGTTGCAGCGGGCCAGATTTCTGCCCGCGATAGCGTTGATTAAGCAACATTGTCGGGTATTAAATGTCGACTCTGGGGTGGATTATCGGCTGCGAACATTGCAACAGGCTGAAATTTATCACTATCCCCTCGATAAGCAGGCTGACGCGAATCTGTTGCATTATTTCACTTGTCTGGTGCCGGACACCCAGTCTTTCCCTGATGCGACTGAACAAGCCGAATCTACCGAGGCGATACAGGGCGTAAGCGCATCAGCGCTCACTATTGATGGCCGGCGCTTACCGGTACGCAGGCAGGCAAATGGCGTGTTGCTGGTAACGTTTCGTGCGCTGTGTGATGGGCCTCGCAGCCAGCGGGATTACATGGCATTGGCGCGGCAGTACCATACGGTTTTACTCAGCGGGGTGGAGCAGATGGGGGCGCAATCAACCGGCGATGATATTGCCCGGCGTTTTCTGGCATTGGTGGACGAATTTTATGAGCGGCATGTGAAGCTAATTATGTCTGCTCAAGTGCCGTTGGCGCAGATTTACACCACAGGACAACTGTCATTTGAGTTCCGCCGTTGCCGCTCTCGGCTTACCGAGATGCAATCCCATGACTATTTGGCACTTGAACATTTGCCATAAATCGCTAGACTGCGCCCTCCCGGATCCCTGCCGTACCGATCCGGGGCGAAGAAAAATGCTTCAATGTCTTATTTTTCTTCGGCTTTGTTCCAAGTAAAGACAGCGTATGCATTACATGGGCTGAGGGTTAACTCGCCCTAAAAAAACAGGTGATTTTTAGCTCAGTCTTGGCTATAATCCGCCACCTGCCCACGTTACTGCCGTCGATAAGACGGACATTGTATAGCTTGCTTCTTTGCTCGAAGGGGCATGGAACGGCATTTTCGTGTTATTTGCATTTGCAGATAACAGGTGAGACAGAATTTAACTTTGGGTTTTTCTAAATGAAAACTACTTTTACTGCTAAGCCAGAATCTGTATCTCGTGACTGGTATGTTGTTGACGCTGAGGGCAAGACCCTGGGTCGTATCGCCACTGAAATCGCTCTGCGTCTGCGTGGCAAGCACAAGGCTGAGTACACTCCACACGTAGATACCGGTGATTACATCATCGTTATTAATGCTGAGAAAGTAACTGTTACTGGCAACAAGGCCAAGGGCAAGACTTACTACTCGCACTCAGGCTTCCCAGGTGGCATCAAGCAAATCAGCTTTGAAAAGCTGCAAGCTCACAAGCCAGAAATGATCATCGAGAAAGCAGTTAAGGGTATGCTGCCAAAAGGTCCTCTGGGCCGTGCCATGTTCCGTAAGCTGAAAGTTTACGCTGGCACCGAGCATAACCACGCCGCACAACAACCTCAAGTTCTTGATATCTAATACGGGATAAAGCAAATGGCTGCAACTCAGTACTACGGCACTGGCCGTCGCAAAACCTCAACTGCTCGCGTTTTCGCTAAAGCAGGTAGTGGTAACATCGTAGTTAACAAGCGTCCACTGGATCAGTATTTTGGTCGTGAAACCGCTCGCATGGTTGTTCGTCAGCCACTGGAGCTGGTTGAAATGACTGAAAAGCTGGACATCTATGTAACTGTTAAGGGCGGTGGTATCACCGGTCAAGCAGGTGCAATCCGTCACGGTATCACCCGTGCTCTGATGCAACTGGATGAAGCTATGCGTCCTTCTCTGCGTGCTGCTGGTTTCGTTACCCGTGATGCTCGTCAGGTTGAGCGTAAGAAAGTGGGTCTGCGCAAAGCACGTCGTAAGCCACAATTCTCTAAGCGTTAATTTTACGCTGTCGAGTATTTCAAAAAACCCAGCTTATGCTGGGTTTTTTATTGGCTGAAATTTGGCGCAAGATTTTTAATTTGCCCATGAGTTTATCTCTACGCAGTGATAGTTTGATTGTGACGGCATTTCGACATTATGGGTAATGCGAATTGTTGCGAAAATGTAGCTGTAAAGGCTTGTTGGTTTCGATAGAAAAGCAGTCTGTTTGACGGTTGAAAATGTCGTTTAGTGTAGTGCCTTGAATAGGAGTGTATGACGATGTCATTCGAAGTCTGGATGTTGGCTCTGGGGATTGTTTTATTGCTTGAAGGATGTGGTCCATTGATTTTCCCTGAAAAATGGCAAGCCTACTTGCAGGAGCTCAGTCGAGCCCAACCTAATATGCTGCGCCGGATCGGCGGGGCCTTGGTCACTGCCGGAGTCGTTTTGCTGGTGATTTTTTCCTGATTACTCTGTTTTATTGTGCTGGTAATCTGTTAAGATTCTGCTTTAACCGCAACCTTGCAGCAAACAATGGGTAAAAACGTAGTTGTTCTCGGCACTCAATGGGGTGACGAGGGAAAAGGTAAGATTGTCGACCTTCTCACCGAACAGGCAAAATACGTAGTTCGTTATCAGGGCGGCCACAATGCTGGTCACACTCTGGTTATCGATGGTGAAAAAACCGTCCTCCACCTTATTCCGTCAGGTATCCTGCGTGATAACGTAAAATGCGTTATCGGCAATGGTGTTGTATTGGCACCAGATGCACTGATGACTGAAATCAACATGCTTAAAGAGCGTGGCGTTCCTGTTGAAGAACGTTTGCTGATTTCTGAAGCGTGTCCTTTGATCCTGCCATTCCACTGTGCACTGGATATGGCCCGCGAAAAAGCGCGTGGCAACAATGCTATCGGTACTACCGGTCGCGGCATTGGTCCTGCTTATGAGGATAAGATTTCCCGTCGTGGTCTGCGTGTTGGCGATCTGTTCAATGCTGAGCTGTTTGCCGAAAAGCTGAAAGAAGTGATGAAGTATCACAACTTTATGCTGACAGAGTTTTATGGTGCTGAAGCGGTTGATTACCAGAAAACACTGGATGATGCACTGGCAATAGCGGATTATCTGAAAAGTATGTGTGTCGATGTGGCTGAAATGCTGGATCAAGCACGCAAAGCCGGTGATAATATTCTGTTCGAAGGCGCACAGGGTACATTGTTGGACATTGACCACGGTACTTACCCATTTGTGACTTCATCCAATACCACCGCAGGTGGCGTTGCTACCGGTAGCGGTTTTGGTCCACGCCACTTAGATTATGTTTGCGGCATTATTAAGGCGTACACCACCCGTGTAGGTGCTGGTCCATTCCCAACTGAGTTGGATAATGAAATCGGTGATTACCTGGGAACTAAAGGTCACGAGTTTGGTGCCACCACAGGTCGTAAGCGTCGTCCAGGTTGGTTGGACGCTGTGGCTATGCGCCGCGCAGTACAAATCAACAGTGTCAGTGGTTTCTGTCTGACCAAGTTGGATGTATTGGATGGTCTAGAAGAGGTGAAAATCTGCGTCGGTTACCAGTATCCAGATGGTACTGTAGCCAAGACCACCCCTCTGGCAGCAGAAGGCTATGAGCAGGTAACCCCTGTGTATGAAACTATGCCAGGCTGGAGTGAAAACACCTTTGGTGCAACTTCGCTGGAGCAACTGCCTCAGGCGGCAATCAACTATATCAAGCGCATTGAAGAGCTGCTTGAAACACCAGTTGATATTATCTCTACCGGTCCTGATCGGAATGAAACCATGATTTTGGTGAATCCGTTCAACTGATGAGAAAAGGCCGCTAAGCGGCCTTTTTTAATGGCTTATTCAAAATCATAGAAAAGCTCTTCAGTTAGATTGCCGTCGGCCGATAGCAGGTATACCACTGCAAAACTTTGGATGCTGTTATGCTGCGTTGGGCGGTAACGCTGTTACTGTGGCAATTAAGTTTGCCCTTATACGGCGATGATTATAGGCTGGACATCTACAGCCAAGCTGAGCTGTTAACGCTGATCCAGCAGGACAAGTATCTGCAACAAGTCCAAGCAGATGATTGCCAGCTGGTACAGGATATTGAAGCCAGAGCTGACATCCTGCAACAGCCGCTTTATCAGTTTCTCTGGGGCGAAATGCTGAATTTCGGTATTTGTGTCCCGGTCAATCCATCCCGAGGGATGGTGCTATTACGGGCTGCCGCTGAACAAGGTAGTCCCGAGGCCATGGTGCAATTGGCCAAATATTATCAACACGGCCGCTTTGTGGTGCAAAACAAAGATCGGGCCGTACAGTATGTGCTTCCGGCCGCCGCCAATGGCAGCCAGCCGGCCAGAATGATGCTGGTCAGGCTGATGGCTGCAGGTTACGGCAGTCCCAGAGACTATGAACAGGCGTATCATTGGCTGTTTAATGAAGTATTCAGCGATGATGCGGTCAAACTGGAAGCCATGAAATTATTACAGGGATTAGAGGTGAAGATGCCTGCCAGTGTGGTGGAGAGAGCCCGCAACGCATCCTTGACAAGCCGGTGATCCCACCCTCGTAAGAGGGAAAGCGATATGGAAAATGAATGATAAAAGACCCTCATTTTGAGCGTGAACAAAACAAATACGACAATCCCATCCCCAGCCGTGAGTACATTCTAGAGTACCTACGTTCCCAGACTTCACCCCTGAACCGCGAGCGTATTGCTAACGCCCTAAAGATCACCGATGAAGAGCAAGTGGAGGCCCTGCGCCGCCGGTTGCGTGCCATGGAGCGTGACGGCCAGCTGGTGTTCACCCGTGGTCAGTGTTATGGCCTGCCAGAGCGGATGGATTTGATTGCCGGAACCGTACTGGGCCACCGTGATGGCTTTGGCTTTTTCCGCCCGGACGAAGGCGGAGATGATCTGTATATTTCCAGCCGGGATATGCAGATGTATTTCCATGGCGACAAGGTGCTGGCGCAGAAAGCGGGCAGTGATCGCAAAGGGCGACGTGACGCCCGTATTGTCCGACTCATCCAGCCGCGTAGCGCGCCGTTGGTCGGAAGGTACTATGTGGACTTTGGCATGAGCTTTGTCGTGGCCGATGATAAGCGCATTACTCAGGAAATTCTGATTGATGCCGCGGATCGCCACGGTGCTCGTCATGGTGATGTGGTGGTGATTGAGCTGACCCGTCGTCCAGGCCGCTATGTGAAAGCTGCCGGTAAAGTCACTGAGGTGCTCGGGCAACAGATGGCGCCGGGAATGGAGATTGAAATTGCGCTGCGTAACTATGATCTGCCCCATGAATGGTCGCCGGTGATAGAGAAAAAGCTGCGTCGGATCCCCGATGAAGTGACAGAAGCCGATAAAAAAGATCGGGTTGATTTGCGCCAGTTACCTCTGGTGACCATTGACGGTGAAGATGCCCGTGACTTTGATGATGCCGTGTATGCTGAGCGCAAGAAAAGCGGCGGCTGGCGGCTGTGGGTGGCGATTGCGGATGTCAGTCACTATGTCCGCACCGGCTCTGCGCTGGATGTGGAAGCTCGGGCGCGGGGGAACTCAGTGTATTTCCCATCCCAAGTGATCCCCATGTTGCCGGAAAAACTGTCTAATGGCCTGTGTTCGCTAAACCCCGGAGTTGATCGCCTCTGTATGGTGGCGGAGATGACGGTATCGGCCAAAGGTAAACTGTCTGGTTATAAGTTCTATCCAGCGGTAATGCATTCCCATGCCCGCTTCACCTATACCCAGGTGGCCGCCATGTTGGAAGGCGGTGAAGCGGCTCCTGAGCATGCAGCACTCTTGCCCCATTTACAGGTATTGCAGCAGCTGTATCTGGCATTGGATGAGCAGCGGGCTGAGCGGGGTGCTATTGCCTTTGAAACTGTGGAAACCCAATTTATTTTCAATGAACAACGCAAGATTGACCGCATCGTGCCTCGGGTACGCAATCAGGCGCATAAGATCATTGAAGAATGTATGATTTTGGCGAACGTAGCCGCGGCTAAGTTTGTCAAAAAACATAAAGGTGAGGTGCTGTATCGGGTGCATGAAGCGCCATCTGAGCAGAAGCTGACCCAGTTTAAAGAGTTTTTGTCTGAGCGTGGCCTGTCGCTGGGCGGTGGGCTGGAACCACAGCCAATCGATTTTCAACTCTTGATGGAAGCCATTGCTGACCGGCCTGATGCTGAGCTTATCCAGGTGATGTTGTTGCGTTCTATGCGTCAAGCAATTTACTCACCGGATAACGATGGTCACTTCGGTCTGGCGCTGGATGGTTACTCTCACTTTACGTCGCCTATCCGTCGTTATCCGGATCTGGTACTGCATCGGGTGATCCGCTATCTGCTGACCAAAGAGCAGGGCAGCGCCGATGAGAAATGGACCAAAGATGGCGGTTATCACTATCAGCTGGATGAGCTGGATAAGCTGGGTGAGGAATGTTCTAACACCGAGCGCCGCGCTGATGAAGCGACCCGGGATGTCAGCGATTGGCTCAAGTGTGAGTTTATGCAGGATCATGTCGGCGATACCTTTGATGCCGTGATTGCTTCAGTGACCAGTTTTGGCCTATTTGTCCGCCTTAACGAACTGTTTATTGATGGCTTGGTGCATATCTCCAGTTTGGGCAGTGATTATTACCAGTACGATCCTATGCGTCAGCGCCTGATTGGTGAAGCCTCTGGTCAGGTATATCAGGTGGGCGATCCTGTAACGGTGAAAGTCGCGGCAGTGAATCTGGATGATCGTCAGATTGATCTTTTGATGGTGGGCGATGACAATGGCCGCCGTAAAAACCGGGGCCGCCGGCCACTGACCGCCCGTGAGCGGGTCAATATGGAAGGCGCTAAGCAGGGCAAAGGCCGGGCTGACAGTGATGCCGGTAAACGGGGTGGCAGTAAGTCAGGCAGCGTGCGTGAAGAATTACGCGGAAGCACCAAACCCAAAGGCAAAAAAAGTTCAGCGAAAAAACGTCCGGCTAAGGCGGGCGCGAAAGCCAGTGCTGCCAAGCCAGCCAAAAGTAAAGCACGCAGCAAGAGAAAGAAGTAAATGAAAAAGCAAGATATGATTTTTGGCATCCACGCTGTGGAGTCTGTTTTGAAAAACAGTCCAGAGCGGGTACTGGAGCTGTTTTTGATGCAGGGCCGCCTGGATGAGCGGGTTGCTCCTTTGATTAAACTGGCTGCCGAGTATGGCATTTCTATGCCACAAACATCCCGTAAAGTGCTGGATGAGAAGGCGGGCAGCAGTCAGCATCAGGGCGTTGTGGCACGGGTTAAACCTGCCAAGGCGCTGACTGAGCATGATTTAGATACTCTGCTGGCAAAAACAGATACCCCATTTCTATTAATCCTGGATGGCGTGACTGATCCACATAACTTGGGCGCTTGTCTGCGTAATGCCGATGCTGCCGGAGTGCATGGTATTGTGGTGCCAAAGGATAATGCGGTGAGCCTGACTGCAACCGTGAGTAAGGTTGCCTGTGGCGCAGCAGAAACAGTGCCTTTATTCCAGGTGACAAATTTGGCCCGTACTATGCGCCATTTGCAGGAAAAAGGCGTGTGGATTATCGGTACTGCCGGTGAAGCCGATTGCAACCTGTACCAGGCTGATCTAAAAGGCCCTCTGGCGATTGCTATGGGCGCTGAAGGTAAAGGCTTACGCCGCTTAAGTCGTGAGTGCTGTGATACGCTGGTTTCCATTCCGATGGCCGGAGCGGTATCCAGTTTGAACGTATCCGTTGCGACCGGTATTTGTTTGTTCGAAGCCGTGCGTCAGCGACTCGGTTAATCTTTTTTGGCAACTGCTGCGGTGTACTGTAGCAGTTGCCTGTCTCCACTATTTCCTTCTTTCTTTATGCAAATTGATAAACAACAGCGGGAGCAACTGCAGCAGGCTTACCGCGGTGAACTTTATGGTATTGCTTTTTTCAGTACTATGCTGGCTGGGTTTCGTGATTGGGATGCTATGGGACGGCACCGTCACGCATTTGAACTTTTGCTGCAGGTTGAGCGAGTAACGGCGGCCCAGCTAGAGCGGCAATTGCCGAGCTTTGGCTGCGTCTGTCAGCCCCATGATGAAGAGATGGCCGCGAAAGGTGATGCTGATGCCAGCCGTTGGCTGAATCTGTCTTGGGAGAGTCTGATCGATACCATGGTCGATTGGGTGGCTCCGTATCAGGAAGTGTATCGTCAGCAGCGGGTGAAGGCTGAACAACATCATTCGCCAATGACGGAGTTATTCCATTTGGTGGATGAACATGAAACGGCAATCTATTGCTACTTGCTGGCGCAACAGCGTAATGAAGCCAATGCCACTCAGATCCTGTCTGATTTTATCGCTCGCCATCATGTAGCTTGTTGAGCTTTGCTGTGTGAGTAAATTTGCACATAACCCGGCTTTGGCCGGGTTATGTTTTAAGGCGGGCTTAGCTTATTGAAAGGTATACAGCAGATTAAACGTCGATATGGTATCGGTCTGTTGCGTACCTTCCGGTACTACTTGGGTATATTTGACGTTAAATCCCACCTTAAATGCCCAGTCCTGGAATACGGTATTTTTATAGGCTAAATCCAGTGCCACCGTATTGTTGTTCTCTCCCACTTCCGTGACCAAATCGGCGGTGAAGTTAGTGTACTCATGGATTTTTTGTTCAAACTTGGCCGTGGTACGCAAAATCACATCCTGCTCCGCGATGGGGTCTACCGCTGGATCATTACCATAAGGCAGGTTGTAACGATAACCCGGTGCGACTTCCAGGCTCATGCTGGTATTGGTGGTATTAATCGGTTTGAAACCATAGCCGGATGAAATTGTGGCAATACGGGTATACGAGCCGAATTTATCCCAGGTGAAATCCCCTTGGGCAAAAATATAGCCACTGTTGATTTTATAGTTGGACTGTAGTTGCAGATTGTATTTTTCAGCAGTGGTTTTTTCTGAGTCGGAAGCAAAGAAGGCTTTGACTGTACCTTCTTGTTTAAAATTATGGGTGTCATACACCAATTTAGTGCGGCCGTTAAAGCTGCTGGATTCAGTATTACCTGTATTGAGCTGAAATCCCGCCTCCACTTCAGCGGTGAAATCGCTAGGGGGTTCTTGATAATCTGGCGGCACTAACGCACAGGCAACACCTGGAAAAAACAACAAGCTAAGTTGGGCTGCACGCCGTAACAGGGGTGATAAAAAGGCTCTGAGCATTGTAATAATTATTCTGTGATTCAAGAGTCTGGCAGATGGGCGCATCAGCGCCGGTTGTCGCTTCACATCATACAATGAATGGGGTTTAGCGCAAGCCTTGGCCGCGGGCTAAACTCAGCGCTCAGTATTGTGATTTGAGCGGCGAGAATCCGGCATTAATGACGCCGCAGCAATGAAGATAAGATACGGCATTTTCCCACTCAAGCAGTGTTTTTACTGCTTGAGTTTTGTGCCGGGTTTATGTACTATCGCGCACCTTATCAGTCACTTTATCTCGTTCCTTGCCTCTATTTGGTTTGACTGAGCCAATCACGAGGCTACAAACCCGTAAGGAGCAATAAATGCGTCATTACGAAATCGTATTTATGGTTCACCCTGACCAGAGTGAACAAGTACCAGGTATGATCGAGCGTTATACTGGTGTTATCACTGAAGCTAACGGCACGATCCACCGCCTAGAAGACTGGGGCCGTCGTCAACTGGCTTACCCAATTCAAGACCTGCACAAGGCTCACTATGTTCTGATGAACGTAGAAGCTACTGCTGAGTCTGTTGAAGAGCTGGAGACAGCTTTCCGTTTCAACGACGCTGTTCTGCGTAGCATGGTTATGCGTACTAAAGCTGCCATCACTGAAGCATCTCCAATGGCTAAGGCTAAAGACGAGCGTGAAACTCGCCGTGCTGCAGCCGTAGAAAAAGTTGCTGAAGAAGTTAAAGAAAACGCTGAAGAAAAAGCTGAGTAAGTTTCTCTGTGACCGCCAATCATCTGGTGTTGTCTGGCCAGATACTGCGTTCCAGACAATTTGACAGCCCAGCCGGTATTGCACATTGCATACTGACACTGGAGCATAAATCCCAGCGCTTTGAAGTTGAAATGCTGCGGAATGTGTACTGTCAAATCCAGGTGGTATTAAGCGGAGATCGCTTTAATAGCATCACAGACAAGCTGAAAGCTGGCGTGGAGATTGAAGTTGCAGGCTTTATTGCACTGCAGCAGAGCCGCAACGGGCAAAACCGTTTGGTGCTCCACGCTGAAAATGTCGAATTGAAAACTTAGGAGACTGTCAACATGGCACGTTATTTCCGTCGTCGCAAGTTCTGCCGTTTCACCGCTGAAGGTGTGACTGAGATCGATTACAAAGATATTGCTACTCTGAAGAACTACATCACTGAGAGTGGCAAAATCGTTCCTAGCCGTATCACCGGTACTTCTGCCAAGTATCAGCGTCAGCTGGCTCGCGCTATCAAGCGTGCTCGCTATCTGTCACTGCTGCCTTACACTGATCTGCATCAGTAATTGGCACTGGTTCTTAGCTAGAGGAATTGATAATGAACATTATTCTGCTTGATAAAATCGCAAACCTGGGCAACCTGGGTGACCAAGTTTCTGTAAAAGCTGGTTATGCACGTAACTACCTGCTGCCTCAAGGCAAAGCTGTTGTAGCTAACGCTGCTAACACTGAAGTTTTCGAAACTCGCCGTGCTGAACTTGAAGCTAAACTGGCCTCTGAGCTGGCTGCTGCCCACGAGCGCGCTGAGAAAATCACTGCTCTGGAAGCTGTTGTTATTGCTTCTAAAGCTGGTGACGAAGGCAAGCTGTTCGGTTCTGTAGGTACCCGCGATATCGCTGATGCAGTAACTGCTGCTGGTGTTGAGCTGGCTAAAGCTGAAGTTCGTCTGCCACTGGGCGCTCTGCGTACCACTGGTGAGTTCGAAGTTGAAGTTATCCTGCACACCGAAGTGAAAGGTATGGTTAAAGTTTCTGTTGTTGCAGAAGCTTAATTAACCTTTACCGTGAAAAACACCGCCTTAGGGCGGTGTTTTTTTATGTCTGGATTTTAGCTATCACAGCCGATCAGTGACGCACGACTTCCAACTCGGCCAATAAATTGTGGGCATTATCGACTTTATCCATCATCCAGAGGATATAACGGATATCCACATGTACCGCCCGGGTGATCTCCGGATTAAAGAACCAGTCTTTGGTGATGGCCTCATAGGTGGAGTCAAAGTTGAGTCCGACCAATTCCCCCTGACCATTGAATACCGGTGAGCCAGAATTTCCCCCTGTGGTATCTACACTGGAAAGGAAATTGACCGGGACTGAATTAAAGGCGTCAGGCTTATCCTGGCAGGAGAATAGCCTACATAGCCAGCCGCGGTGATCGCCATACAGATCCTCAACCTTGTGCCCTTGGGTATCATTGCTGGCAATGGCACTGAGCACTTTTTGCGGGGCATTAAATGGCGCTTGACCTGTGTGCTTGGCTGCAATCCCTTCCAGTTTAGTAAACGGCTGTTTATACAAGGCATCACGGGACTGGTAACCATCAACCATACCGTAGGTGATCCTTAATGTGCCATTGGCGTCAGGATATACAGGCCAATTATTGGCTTTGTAATAGTCAATCACCGCAGCCATATATTCAGGCCGGGCGAGGGACAACTCTCCGCTGAGGGTTTTATCCTCTTGCTCCTGAGCAATATTTTCCGGGTACAGTGCAACCGCTAAGCGGATAAAAGGATCGGCACTGCGCTCAAATTCGCCGGGGGTTTTCTGCATCCAAGCCAGACGAGTATCGGTATCCATCAACCCGGTGAGGGAGTACATGCCTCGAAGCCGCTCAGCCAATGGCTGTGTCCCGTTCTCAAGCAATAATTTATCCAGCACCTCAACCCTGTGGGATTGATCTCGGTATGCTTCAATATCCTGCTGCCACAGCGTCCGGTCCACCTCGGCATCAAAACTGCGGTTTAGCCGCGTCAGTTTTGCGGCAAACATGCGCAGATCCCGCTGTTGATAACCGGCTTCGCGCTCGGCATCCGGTTTTTGCTGCTCTTTAGCTAACCGGTAAAGTTGCTTTGCGGCATCAAGCAGTGCACCTGATTGGGCATTATTGAAATAAAACCGAGTCTGATATTGCGCTTGACGCTCCGTGATCAAGCGCTCAAGGGTCTGCATCATCGCCTTGCTGTTAGCGCCTTGGCGATCAATATGGCGGGTAAAATCATCTTCGCGTTGCTGTTTGATCCCGGCGATATCAGTACTGCGAAAACCATCCAGTAAGCCATTGAGCTTTTTCATCCGATTGGCGTTACCTGCCAGCATACCGGCGTATTTAATTTTGATATCACTGCTGTTGGCCCCCATGGCTTCTAGCGTGTCTATCTGACGCTGATATCTGTCAGCCAGTACCGGATAGAGCCAGTCGCTGGCAAATTTTAGCTCAGAGGTGAGTCGATAGCGGCTGGTTGAGCCGGGATAGCCAGCGACAAAGACGCCATCCCCGGCTTTTACCCCATCCGCGTTGACTTTCAGGTGGCTGGCGGGTTGATAGGGCACATTATCCTGATGGTAAGCTGCCGGTTTGCCATTTTTGCCGACATAGGCGCGCAAAAAGGTAAAATCACCACTGTGGCGAGGGAACTCAAAGTTATCGATATCGCCGCCATAGCCGCCCACACTTTCAGGGGGAGCGTAGACTAGGCGCACATCCCGAATAATCAGCTGTTTAATTAGGTAGTATTCCAGTCCACTGTGAAAGCTGCGCACTGAGCAGCGATAATTTTCATCGCTTTCACACTGCTTCACTAACGCCTTTTTTTGCGCCTCAATAGCTTGATAACGCGCCAGCGGCTGCTGAGGGAGCTTGGCTGTAATGTGTTTGGTAACGTCTGTTACCGCTTCAGTGACATAGAGGCGCTCATTAGGGCCTGCTGAAACCTCTTCTGCGAGCGTTTGCGCCAGAAATCCATTGGCCAGATAGTTGTGAGCAGGCTTGGTATTGTATTGAATTGCCCGATAAGCACAGTGGTGGTTGGTGACAACTAAACCTTTAGGGGAAACGAAACTGGCGGTACAATAGCCCAGTCCAACCACAGCATTCATTGGATAGCGGGTAAGATCAGCCAGTTGTTTGGCCGGGATATCAATGCCCCGCTGCTTGAGTTTGTCAGCAATCATGGGCATTTGGTAGGGTTGCCATTGACCTTCATCGGCCAAGGCAACACCGGATGACAGCAGCAGGGCTGCAACCAATGCATTGCGCATGTTCATTCCTTATTGTTTGTAATTATGTCCGTTTTGTTGGATAAACAGGTTGTTATTGTTGGGTTAATTGTTTTACCCAGCTGATTTATATCATATTTGTAAAGCTGTTGTAATCGGGAGCGTGAATGTCTCAGCAAGGTGCTTTTAAGCCTAAAGGCAAAGCCAAAGATGCCCAGATGGATGCCCTAAAGTTACCGCCCCATTCATTGGAAGCGGAACAGTCGGTACTCGGTGGCCTGATGTTGGATGCCGAAGCCTGGGATAAGGTATCTGAAGCCGTCGTTAAAGAAGATTTCTACTCCCGTTCCCATCGGATGATTTTTGCATCGATGCAAAAGCTGGTTGAAGCAGGCCAGCCAATCGATTTGGTGACGGTTTCTGAACAGCTGGAATTATCCAGCGAGCTAGAGGATGCCGGTGGGTTTGCCTACCTAGGGGAAATTGCGAAAAACACCCCTAGTGCCGGTAATATCGTTTCTTATGCCGAGATTGTCCGTGAGCGGGCCGTGGTGCGAGAGATGATCCGGGTCGCCCATGAAATTGCCGATGCCGGTTATAACCCGGAAGGGCGTGATTCCAGTGCATTGCTGGATCTGGCCGAAACCAAAGTATTTAAAATTGCCGAGCAACGGGCGAATGCCAATGAGGGCCCAGAAGGGATTAAAACCATTCTGGAAAAAACCGTTGATCGGATTGAGCAACTCTATAACAACCCCCATAACGGTGTTACCGGGGTATCCAGCGGCTTTGCCGATCTTGATGGCATGACGGCTGGTTTCCAGTCCGGCGATTTGGTGATTGTGGCGGCTCGTCCCTCTATGGGGAAAACTACTTTTGCCATGAACCTGTGTGAATACGCGGCCATGAATGAAGATAAGCCAGTGCTGATTTTCAGTCTGGAGATGCCTTCAGAACAGATCATGATGCGTATGTTGGCCTCGCTGGGGCGGGTTGATCAGACCAAAATCCGTACCGGTCAGCTGGATGATGAGGACTGGGCTCGCGTGTCGTCCACCATGGGTATTATGCTAGAACAGGGTAAGATGTATATCGATGATAGCTCAGGTCTGACGCCGACAGAAGTACGTAGCCGGGCCCGGCGAATTGCCCGGGATCACGGCGGGCTATCCATGATCATGGTCGACTACTTGCAATTGATGCAGGTACCAGCATTGGCCGATAACCGAACCTTAGAGATTGCCGAAATTTCTCGCTCTCTCAAAGCCCTTGCTAAGGAGTTAGAGATCCCGGTTATTGCACTGTCCCAGCTTAACCGCTCGCTGGAACAACGGGCCGATAAACGCCCGGTGAACTCAGATCTGCGTGAATCAGGCTCTATCGAGCAGGATGCCGACCTTATTATGTTCATTTACCGGGATGAAGTGTATAACGATGACTCTGCGGACAAAGGTACCGCCGAGATCATTATCGGTAAACAGCGTAATGGCCCTATCGGGCGGGTACGCCTGACCTTCCAGGGGCACTTCTCCCGGTTCGATAGCTATGCTGGCGCACTTCAGTTTGATGAAGACTGATGCGCTGGTTTTGTGTGTTTTTTTTCAGTTAGACAGGGCATTTCTTTGAAACCTTTTCCCCGTGCAGAGATCAGTCTCAGTGCACTGACACATAATCTGCAGCAATTAAAACAGCTCGCTCCTGGCAGTAAAGTGATGGCAGTGGTTAAGGCCAATGCCTATGGTCACGGTCTGTTGCATGTCGCCCGCCATTTGGATGGGGCGGCTGATGGATTTGGCCTAGCTAGGCTAGAGGAAGCGCTGGAATTACGACATGGCGGCATTCAGGGTAAGTTAATGCTGTTAGAAGGCTTCTTCCGCCCGGATGATTTGCACAAATTAGTCGCTCACCATATTGATACCGTTGTCCACCATGAATCTCAGCTGGAAATGCTAGAGCAGGTAACATTAGATGAGCCGGTGAATGTTTGGCTGAAAATTGATTCCGGTATGCACCGTCTGGGCTTTACGCCGGAGCAGTTTTCCGCGGTATATGAGCGGCTGGGGCGTTGCCCGAATGTGGCTAAGCCGATTAATTTAATTACCCATTTTTCCCGCGCCGATGAACCGGATGAAGATTATACCTCGGTACAGTTAGCTATCTTTGATGCGTTGACCAGCGACCTGCCCGGCGAACGCTCACTGGCCGCCTCTGCGGGGGCACTATTTTGGCCGCAGAGCCAGCGAGACTGGATCCGTCCGGGTATTGCTATCTATGGGGTATCACCAGTGACCGGTGATTTGGGCATTAATCATGCCTTGATCCCGGCAATGGAGCTGAAATCTCAGCTGATTGCAGTTCGAGATCATAAAACCGGAGAGCCTGTGGGCTACGGTGGTTATTGGCATGCCGGGCGGGATACCCGTCTGGGTGTGGTGGCAATAGGTTATGGTGATGGTTATCCTCGCAATGCGCCGGAAGGGACACCTGTGTGGGTTAATGGTCGCCGGGTACCGGTAGTTGGTCGCGTGTCTATGGATATGTTAACGGTGGATTTGGGGCCTGGAGCCACAGATAAAGCTGGTGACGATGTCCTGCTATGGGGCCAAGCGCTGCATATTGAAGAGGTCGCCGAGCATATTGGCACCATTTCTTACGAATTGATGACTAAGCTCACGCCTCGTGTGGCGGTATGTGTGGAATAATTCCCGCTGTTCAGCTCCGGGCAAGCAAGCCTGGATAGAATATAAAAACGGCAAAATGAGTTGCCGTTTTTTTGTGGCTGGAATTTTTAATAGTGAAAAAAATCAAGGATGTAATCATATCTCTGGCCGTGACAGGATTGTTGTCATCTGCCGCATTTGCCCAGCAGCCAACCACGGATATGCCAGCCATATCTCCCGAGTCTGCTGTGGTGCCGTTTGTCTTCGCCAGTGAAAATCTCAGTACGGCGTTTGGCGCAGCCGGGGTCATTAAGCATGCTGGGCAGCCACAGGCTAGCGTGCTGGGTATCGGCCTGTATACCACTAATGACAGCTGGGTCGGTTATTTGGCGGCCAATCATTATCAACTGCCCGGATTGTCCCAGTGGTTATTTAGTGCTGAGTATTATCAAGGGCTGTTTCAGGAAGGGATTTATTATCTGCCCGGCGAAACTGAGGCGGCAACCCGAGTCATAACCCGGGGAGAGGAGCAATTTGCCAAGCTGCATATTGATTATGTGTTGCCCATTGGTCGCGGGCGGCAAGGGGCTGTGGCCGCTATGGGGCCGAGTCGCGATATCAGCTGGGATCCTCGGGTTTCCGGGGTGAGCAGTATCAGGCTGACGGCGTTTAATCAATCCCATTCCTTAGCGGTTGAGCAAGCTGTTCCTGAGCATGCCCGTGGCGTGGCGCTGCAGTTTAATTGGGATAACCGTGATAACGGTCGTAATAGCACCCGGGGCGGTCAGAGCAGCCTAACGCTGAAATATGGCACAGCTAGTGATGGCAACGAAAATTGGCAAACGTGGGAGCTCGAGCAGAGTCTGTTTGTGCCGTTGGGACAAAATCAGCTATTTCGTCAACAGGTGTTAGCAGCCAATCTGTATCTGGCCGATACCCCGAGTTGGGATGAGCAAAGTGACGGGCAATGGCACCGACCACCGGCTTATGCGGGTATCAGTCTGGGGGGATTTGAACGACTGCGAGGCTATTCCGCTCGGCGTTTTACCGGTCGCAGCGCTTTGTTGTACACCTTGGAGTATCGGGTGCAGCCCCATTGGCAACCACTGCAGCAGTGGCCAGTATTTAATTTTTACGATGTGCCTTGGTGGCAATGGGTCTTGTTTGCCGAGGCCGGTCAAGTCAGTGATAATTTTTCCGCCTCAGCGCTGCATGATGATATGCATTGGAGTCTAGGTGGCGGGGTAAGGTTTGAAGTGGAAAGCGTTGTTGTGCGGGCTGAGATGGGCGTCAGTGCTGACAGTAAACAATTCTGGGTGATGGTGAGTCAGCCGTTCTAAATAGATAGTCGTGATTGCGGTGCCATGATGTTGCCCATGAAGATGGGCTGAAAATCGCTGAGCTGCAAAGTGCAATCCCCGACAACTGCTGCTGTCGGGGATGCGTTAATTACTTTTCAAAACAGATTTCGATATAGGCTTTCCCGAAGATACTGTTAAACGGCATGATCAATTTTTTGCCAGTACAAATATGCGCAATATGGTGATCTTTTCCGGCCACGACTACGGGGGTGGCCATATCAAATTCAAACCCTTGTTCCCCTAATATCTTTTTCGCACCACCGGCCACCATATTGGTGATTTCCCCCACCATGTCTGTGACCTCTTCATTCAATTCTTCCGGCGCTTCCCCCAGCATATTTTGCATCACTTTACAGGCCAGTTGCTCCTCAAAGGTGATGGATAATGACCCTTTTACTTGTGGCCCAACCATACCGATTAACCCGGACACATCACCGCGGGCAACTTCATCCAGTTTTATTTGCGGCCGGCTAGGGGTGAGCTGCAAAGTTGCCATGGTATTGATGACATTGAGAAAGGATTCTAAAAATGGATTGATAAATTGCACATTCATAGTGGAGTAAGGTTCCTTTATCGTCCAAAAGTTGTAGTTGTGTTGCTGCTGCAAATGTAAGCTTAGGCGGTTTTAGTGGCGGTGACAGGGAATCTTATGGTGGACTGATATCATCGTTCGCGCCGTGGCTTTGTTATGCTCCCCGGCCGCTATCTGTGTATAATCCGGCCTTTGAACGGCAGCATTGCTGTCCTGTGCGACTTTCAACTGCAAGGCACTTTTTACATGTCACAGACCCCCATTGCTAACCATGACACCATTACCCCGCTAAACCGTCGCTTTTCTGTGGCGCCAATGTTGGATTGGACTGATCGGCATTACCGCTACTTTGCCCGTTTGATGTCTGCTCAGACGCTGCTGTACACCGAGATGGTGACCACTGGGGCAATTTTGCATGGCAAAGGGGATTATCTGGCCTATAACCAGCAGGAACATCCATTGGCTCTGCAATTGGGCGGCTCTAACCCGGTTGATTTGGCCGCTTGCGCCTTAAAGGCGCAGCAGTATGGTTATGATGAAGTAAACCTCAATGTGGGCTGCCCATCGGATCGGGTGCAGAACGGTCGTTTCGGTGCCTGCTTGATGGGGGAAGCGGCGTTGGTGGCCCAGTGTGTCGATGTGATGCGTCAGGTGGTAGACATTCCGGTGACAGTGAAAACCCGCATTGGTATCGATGTTCAGGACAGTTATGAGTTTCTGACCAGCTTTATTGATACCGTTAAAGCCGCTGGTTGCGACACTTTTATTGTCCATGCCCGCAAAGCTTGGCTGCAGGGATTGAGCCCGAAAGAAAACCGCGAGATCCCACCGCTGGATTATGAGCGGGTGTATCAACTGAAACGGGATTATCCCGAGTTACACATTTCGATTAATGGCGGTATTACCAGTATCGAGCAGGCCAAGGCGCAACTGGAACAGCTTGATGGCGTGATGGTGGGACGCGAGGCGTATCAGAATCCTTATATTTTGTCTCAGGTTGATACAGCGCTGTGTGGCTTGGGTACGCCGGTATTAAGCCGGGAGCAGGTGATTGAGAAGTTGCTGCCTTATATTGAGGCGCACCTTGCTAACGGTGGGCGTTTAAACCATATCAGCCGGCATATTATTGGGCTGTATCAGGGGCTACCGGGTTCTCGAGCTTGGCGTCGTCATTTGAGTGAAAATGCCCATAAGCCGGGTGCGGGTACCGAAGTGATCCTGCAAGCGCTGGAAAAAATGCAGCAACAGGCCAACTTGTTGCAAGACTGAGCGACAACAACGCGTTATCAGCTGGGAGCAGCCAGCTGTTACTCTCCCATAGTCAGAGATTAAAAAAAGTGGCGAAAATAACAACAGTTTTGGTTGTTTTCGCCACTGTAATACTTTTCCCCTTCATGCTTTTTCGCATTAAATAACTCATAACTAACCTTCCTAGCTTTTATTAATCAGTGTCTTATCTGGTGTTTGAGCAACTTGGCATGACTGTTGATTTATCCCGCATAACTTAAGCCGGTATAAAAGGATTTAACATGACTTGCCTAAAGGTTTGTGCTGTTGCTTTGATGCTAATGACGGGATGGAGTGCGCAGGCAGCGATGGATGACGCAATGCTGCAATCGGATCTCAAACAGCATATTGAACATTCACTGCAACAGCAGCAACAAGAACTCACTGAGCAGATAACCCATGAGTTGCATTTCACTCTAGGCCTGCAGCAATTGGAGTTAGAACAGCAAATAACAACGCATGTGAACGATGCCCCGCAGATGCCGCCAGCCTTACTCACTCAGAAACAATAAATTACCTGCAAAGACGAAATCACCTCTTGGATAAGACAGGATGTAGGAGGAGTGAACATGACATTACTGAGCATGCTTTGCGCCGTGTTGGCATTGATTGTTCTGACATTATTAGATGTCACTGGGGGATGGACCGGTATCGGCATTTTACAGTTGGAAGCTTTCAGCACTAGCGGTTGGTTAACAGGGTTACTGGGGCTGATATTGTCATTATTAATGCTGTGTGTCTTGGCTGTCGTTTGTTCTACTTTGTTACTGCCGTTTATGGTGTTAATGGCGTTGGCGGCATTGCTTTATGCCGGTGTGACACTGTTATGGCCGATATTGTTAGCTGCAGTGGTTGCGGTGTTATTGCTGCGTTGGCACGCCAATAGCCGCTCTGTTACTGAATAGGGCACTTAGAGCGGCAATTAACTTGTCAGGTCTTATTTAAAAATGCACTGAACCTTGCTCGGGCTTCTTCACTTTTTAACTGACTGCCAAAATGCTCCAACTCCAGATACATCTGATGCTGTAGTCGGTTGCGATTGCTACGCATCAACTGACGGGTGAGTTGCACCGCTCCTGCTGGTTGACGGGCGAGTTTGTGTGCCACAGATAATGTGTGGCTGTGCAGGGCATCAGGCGTGATAATTTCATTAATCAATTTCAATTGATGGGCGGTATGGGCATCAAATGGTTCCCCAAGCAGTAATAGCTCTGCCGCTTTGGGATAGCCGACCAATTGTGGCAGCAACATACTGGCGCCAGCTTCTGGTACAAGGGCTAAATTGACAAAAGGTAGCTGGAATTGCGCGGTGGGATCGGCATAAATCAAATCACAATGCAGTAGCAAAGTGGTGCCAATACCGACCGCTGAGCCACTGACGGCTGCGACCATAGGTTTTTTGAGTTCCAGCAAACAAAACAGAAAGCGAACTGCCGGATGCGAGGGACCTAGATCACCATTGGAAATAAAATCACGGATATCATTGCCTGAGGTAAAACACTGGTTTTCACCACATAACATGAAGACTTTGATATCATTGTTGGCTTCACCTTCGATAAGGTATTCTGTCAACTGCTGATACATGTCGAGTGACAGGGCGTTGCGTTTTTCAGGACGGTTAAAACAGATTATGCGCACCCCAGCGTCATCCAACACCTCGATATTGCTCATTCGTTGATTCCTTATCGACTGGCTAAGACTACATGGAGTGTATGACATTGAAGTTATTATTCAAACAGCTGCTTTTAACCTGCTTGTTTTTATTGGTGTTACCTGTTGCTCAAGCTGAAATATTGCTGAATTCCGGTATGGTGAGAGCCTTGCCTGAAGGGGTGCCCAATACCGCAGCGTATCTGACATTACGCAATACTGGCGTCGCGGCCGCATTAACTGGGGTCAATACAGATGTGGCCCGGGAAGCTCAATTACACACGCTGATTGAAAAGCAAGGCATGATGAGCATGCGACAGGTTAAGGCATTTTCGCTACCCGCAAATGGTACGCTGGAGCTTACTCCCGGCGGCGATCATATTATGTTACTCGGGTTGAAGCAGACGCTTCACCCCGGCCAGCAGGTAACGTTGACGCTGCATTTTGATAATGGACAATCTTTACTGGTAACCCTGCCGGTACAGAAATCTGCCGGTGGTCATCACCACCATCACTGAGGAACGAAATCATGGGATTGAGCTGGAAAAAGCTGACAGGGGCGGCATTAGCGATATTGCTAATATTTTATGCGATCGGGGTTTGGTGGAGTGTTGAGCCTGAGCCATTGGCACCGGAAACACTGAAAACGCCAGCGGGCCAACCCGTGATTGGTTATGCCACCACATCGGCCCTCATCGATACCATGAAAACATTGCTCAATAAGAGCGGTGGCTGGCAGTCCAATGATGTATTACCGCCGACGGTATTGATGGACAATATGAAGGCGTTTGAATTTGGTGCGCTGGAACAATCCCGGGATTTGGCGCTGATTATGCGCAAAGAGTTCAGTCGCTCTCAATCCCAAAGTACAGCGGATAAAGATCTGCTTGAGGCTCACTCTAAGCTCAATATTGATCACACCTCTTGGTTAGTGCCCAAAGCCGAAAGTGAATACAACGATGCAATTAAATTGCTGGAGATGTACCGCTCTCGGATAGCGGACAGTGATAATAGTGATGCCCAGTTTTATGCCCGAGCCGATAATCTCAATGAGTGGCTTAAAGAGGTGCAAAAGCGTCTTGGCAGTATGTCTCAGCAGTTATCTGCCAGTGTCGGGCAAGAGCGCATTAATACCGATTTAGCTGGAGACAGTGCCGCCAGACAATCTACACCATCGGGGAGCTCATATCAGCTGAAAACCAGTTGGTGGCAGATTGATAATGTGTTTTATGAGGCCAGAGGCTCATCTTGGGCGCTGTTGAATTTTATGAAAGCCGTTGAATTGGATTTCGCCGACGTACTGAAAAAGAAAAATGCTGAGGTTAGTCTGCGGCAGATCATTCGGGAGCTGGAAGCAACTCAACAGCCCGTTTGGAGTCCGGTGATCCTCAACGGCAGTGGTTTTGGATTGGTCGCGAACCATTCACTGGTGATGGCCAACTATATTTCGCGGGCGAATGCCGCGGTTATTGATTTAACTAACTTGCTTTCTCAAGGGTAATTATGAAAAAAACAATGCTGGCAGGTGCCGTATTAACTGCGCTGGTATCAACTGCGGCTCAGGCCGACATGTTGCTGGGAATAAAGGCTGGAGCTGATTACTGGCAGGCCGATGCTGATGGATCTTTTGCCGAGCGCGGCGCCCCTCAGCAGGATTTTAACTTTGACTCTTCCGGTCAGGGTAGTGTCTGGGCATCATTAGAGCACCCTATCCCGCTAGTGCCAAATGTGGCGCTGCGGGAAAACCGCATCAAGGAAAATGGCAGTTTAACCGGCGCTAATTTCAATTTCGGTGGTCAGCCATTTACTGGTGATACCAACGCCAAAGCAGATTTGAGCAATACTGACTTTATCCTCTACTACGAAATTCTGGACAATGACCTAGTGTCATTGGACTTGGGGGGGGCTTACAAGCAGATGCACGGCAGCTATACCGTGACAGATGCTAGCCATAGCGCAAAACAAAAGTTGGATGATGGTGTGGTGATGGGCTATGCCAGCGCTAAGGTTGGTGTGCCAGGTTTAGGATTGTTTGGTTTTGCTGATGTGATGGCCGGTCTAACTGAAACCCAGGTGCATGATTATACCGTGGGATTAGGATGGCAGTTTGATGGCATGATCCTCGATACCAGCCTGCGTGCCGGTTACCGTGAGTTTAACTTTGATGCCGACAAATTCTCTGGCCTGAACTCCAATATGAAGTTTAAAGGTTTCTTCGCCGGGGTTGAGTTGCACTTCTAAGTGAGTCACTTAGGTAATTAATAAAAAACCGCCTGTACGGCGGTTTTTTTATGTCTGTATTAGCAATTAAGGCTATTTAGTTGCTGCAGCAGTCAGCCCATTGTTAATGGCGGCAACATCACTTTCAGTTAACGTCCCCGCGGCTTGTTTCAGCGCCAGAATAGACTTGATATAAGAGTATCTGGCATCAGATAACTGGCGCTTGGAGCTGTACAGGTTACGGGTGCTGTTCAACACATCCACAATGGTACGGGTGCCGACTTCAAAGCCTGCCTGAGTGGCTTTCAGCGCGCTCTCAGAGGAGATAACGGTTTGCTCATAGGCTTTGATAGAGCTAATTGCAGCAACCACATTATTGAAGTTGTTACGGATATCCTTAACAACCGCTCTGTGTACCTGCTCCAGTTTTTCACTGGCAGCGACAAAACTATATTGTGCCTGGTTTACCTGAGAGCTGACTTTAAAGCCTTCAAAAATGGGGACACTGACATTGACGCCGATACTGGCGTTACCCCGATCTGCTGCTGGGGTGTTTTGCTCAAACGTGCCGTTATAACCCGCCGTCAGATTGACTGATGGCATATGTCCGGCTTTAGCCAGGGCGATTTGCTCTCCAGCAATATCTTTGGCAATGCGCTGAACTAACAGCTCGATTGAACTGTCTTCTGCTTGTTTCAACCACTGGGTTGCACTGTCTGGCATCGGCAAGCTGGCCGAGAAGCGCTGGGTATCCAACACATCAATATGGGCATAATGGATGCCGGTGATCTCCTGCAGCGCCTGATAACTATTTTGCAGTGTATTTTCCGCCAAGATTTCCTGCGCGCGCGCCAAATCGAATTGAGCCTGAGCTTCATGCACATCGGTAATCGCCGTCAGTCCGACGGCAAAGCGTTGCTTGGTTTGCTCCAGCTGACGGCCGATGGCGGCCACTTCGGCTTTTTGGAATTCCAGTGCATCTCTGGCGCTGAGAACATTGAAATAGGCATTGGTAACGCGCAGGATTAATCCTTGCAGCGCGGTGGCATAACTGGCATCAGCCTGCGCGGCAACTTTTTCGGCTAGGCTCAGTCCAACCCAAGCACTGTGGTTATAGATCACTTGATTGAGGGTTAAATTACCGTTAAAGCCATTGGCGCTATTAACGCCTGTGTGGTCGTCGTTTTTATCGACCCAAGATTTACCGTACCCAACACTAGCACTCAGCGTTGGCAGTAAAGGGGCTCGAGACTCTTCAATTTTTTCATATAGAGCGTTACGCTGAGCTTGTGCCTGCAGTACGACCGGATCATTGGTCAGTGCCTGCTGGTAAATTTGGAGTAAATCTTCGGCGTGCACTGCAGTGCTGGCTGCAGCAAGGGAGATCGCAGCGCAGAGAGAACGGATTCTGAATTTCATTGGCTGTCCTTTTTGAGACAATACTCCCGCGATAGTTGGGAGTTGATTAACTTGTGCATGAGGTGGTGCCCGGCGAGTAGGGCCAAAGGCGATTTGCGCTTCCCGACGCTGCCCAATATTGGTCAAACCTAAATACTAAAAAATCAACCAAATTTAAGTCAAATGCTAAGTGTAACAGATTTTATTTTCCGGAATTTGTTAAGTATGTTGATATCATTGATAAAAATTATTTCAGGAACAGCTGATGAAACAAACCGATTTTAATATGGATGATGTTGAAATCATTGCAGAAAAAGATCTTTATCACGGCTTTTTTTCTCTGCGGCAATATCGCCTGCGCCATCGACTTTATAGCGGCCAATGGAGCGCAGAAATGACTCGGGAAGTATTTGATCGGGGTCATGCCGTGGTAGTGTTGCCTTATGATCCGGTGCGGGATCAAGTGGTATTGATCGAGCAGTTTCGCTTCCCCGCCTGTGATACCACGGCGCATCCATGGCTTTTAGAGCTGGTGGCCGGTATGATCGAGCCTGGAGAGTCACTGGCACAAGTCGCTGAGCGTGAGTTGGAAGAAGAAAGCGGCCTGAAAGCGCTGTCATTACATCCGGTAAGCAGTTATTTAGCCAGTCCGGGAGGCAGTACTGAGCGGTTTCATTTTTTCTGGGCTGAAGTCGATGCTAGCCAGGCAAAAGGGATCCACGGATTGGAACAAGAACATGAAGATATCCGTGTCGTGGTGGTCAATCGCGAGGAGGCCTATCATTTACTGCAGCAGGGGCGGATTGATAATGCTGCCGCTGTTATGGGGCTGCAGTGGTTGCAGTTGAATTATCAGCAAATTTTGGTCAAACAAGGTGAAGAACACAGTTAAATCCTATCGTTATCAGCCGAATGTGTCGGCATTTTTATCTTTATGCGGCCGCAATTATGCCCATATTCTTCATTGGTTGCCGTCAGATGCGCAACAAGGACTGCAGTGGCGAATAGAGGGCGGTTTTGGCGTATTGGACATCGCTTTGCTGGAAAATACCCCTTATACCCAGCTGGTGCGTATTGCCCGGCCAACGGGTAAAAGTGGCTTAATCCCTGTGCCCAACGTGTTGGTAAGGGTGTACCACGACGCTAAATTGGCAGAAGTGTTAACTGGACAACAGATTTCGCAACTTCAGGCAGTGTATGATTATCCCAATTTACGTATGTATCAGCGCGATGAGAAGTACCAGGTCAATGCATTCCTGGAGGAGCTGTTAAAAATAGGCCGACGGGCAACACGGGTTTGTCTGTCCTGACATTTTGGGTGCATTAATGCTGCAAGAGGCAGTCTCTTATTCCATTCCATGCAATAACTGTGTTCGTCTGGTTCAGATAACTGATCCCCATCTGTTTGCCGATGTTGAAGGCCAACTCTTAGGGGTGAATACTGCCAAAAGCCTGAATGCTGTGCTTGATACATTTCGCGCGGTGCAGTACCCGGCTGACTTTATGTTGGCTACCGGCGATATCAGTCAAGATTATTCTCCTGAGTCATACCGCAGTTTTGTCCGTGCAATCTCGCCATTGAATCTTCCTTGTCATTTTCTGCCCGGTAATCATGATGATCCTCGTATTATGCATCTGCATATGCAGGGGCCTAAGGTACATGGCCATAAGCGGATTTTGGCGGGAAAATGGCAAATCATCATGCTGGATTCAACTGTGCGAGGTAAGCCCGGCGGTTTTCTTGCGCCAGCAGAATTGGCTTTAATTGATGAAGCTGTCGCCGCTTTCCCTGAACACTACACCCTGTTGGTGATGCACCATAACCCAGTGTTGGCCAATTGCACCTGGCTTGATCAGCATTGTTTGGCCAATGGTGAAGCCTTTTTAGCGCATATCAGCCAATATGCTCAAGTGAGAGGGGTGTTATGGGGGCATATTCATCAACAGTTGGATATTGACTATCCACGGGCTGGTGCGCCTTTGCATTTAATGGCGACACCATCTACCTGTATTCAGTTTAAACCCCAGTCCCATTATTTCGCTCTGGACATTCAGCAGCCCGGCTATCGTTTGCTGGAGCTCAGGCCAGATGGTAGCATGCTTACCAATGTCTACCGGGTACCAGGCGACCGATTTTCGCCGGATAAGGACGCCAGCGGTTATTGAGGACTCCGTGACCGCAGCGTGAGGATTTATGCTGCTTTATATTCACGGGTTCAATAGTTCCCCCCAGTCTGATAAAGGTCGCCAGAGTGCAGCGTTTATTGGCGAAAACTTTCCTGAATTAGAGTTTGTGGCGCCACAGTTACCTGCGGCGCCTGCTGAAGCCATGGCACTGTTGGAACAATTGGTTTGCGATGCGCTCGAGCAGAAGCAACCTCTGGCATTTATCGGCTCATCCCTCGGTGGTTATTATGCAACGTATTTAGCTGAAAAATATGGCGGCCGGGCGGTGCTGGTGAATCCTGCCGTAAAACCTTATGAGCTGTTTGCCCAGTTTCTCGGCACTCAGCATAATCCCTACACTGGGGAGACATATCAGGTGATGCCGGCCCATCAGCATATTCTGAAAAGCTTCGATACCGAGGTCATTCGTCACCCGGATCGATTTATGGTCATGCTGCAAAGTGGGGATGAAGTACTGGATTATCGCCAAGCTTTGGCAAAATACCATTGCTGTGAACTGCGCTTGGAAACGGGCGGGGACCACAGTTTTATCGGTTATGCATCTCATCTGGATGATATCAGCCGTTTTTTACAGTTATCAAATTAAACTCAAGGTGCCGACAGTTGTGACTGTTAGGTTACCTATTGATTGTGTGCGCTATGACTAACCAATACACCTCTGACGCGATTGAAGTGTTAAATGGCCTGGAGCCGGTAAAACGCCGGCCAGGCATGTACACGGATACCACCCGCCCCAACCATTTGGGGCAAGAAGTCATCGACAACAGTGTCGATGAAGCACTGGCGGGACATGCCAGTAAAATTGATGTCATTCTTCACACCGATAATTCATTAGAAGTGATTGATGATGGCCGTGGTATGCCGGTGGATATCCATCCGGAAGAAGGCATTCCAGGGGTGGAGCTTATCCTAACCAAACTCCATGCCGGTGGTAAGTTTTCCAATAAAAACTACCAGTTCTCCGGTGGTTTGCACGGGGTGGGTATTTCTGTTGTTAATGCTCTATCCAGTCGGGTGGAGATTAGCGTCCGCCGAGATGGCAAAGTGTACGACATTGCCTTTGAGCATGGTGACCGAGTTGAAGCATTGCATGAAACCGGTACTTGTGGCCGGCGTAATACTGGCACTCGAGTCAGGTTTTGGCCAGAAGCCAGTTATTTTGACTCTGCCAACTTCTCCATCAGTAAGTTGGTGTATTTGCTTAAAGCCAAAGCCGTACTGTGCCCTGGACTGCGGATCCGTTTTTTCAATAAGCAAAACGGTGAAAACCAGGAGTGGTATTTTGAAGATGGTCTGACCGACTATCTGAAAAGTTCGCTTAAAGATGCGCTATGTCTCCCAGCTGAGCCATTTATTGGTAATTTTGCCGGTTCTATTGAAGCAGTGGACTGGGCCATTACTTGGTTGCCTGAAGGGGGGGATTATATTAATGAAAGTTATGTCAACCTGATCCCGACGCCGCTGGGCGGTACCCATGTAAACGGCTTTCGCCAAGGCTTGTTGGAATCCATGCGGGAGTTTTGTGATTTTCGCAATCTGATCCCTCGGGGGATCAAGTTAGCCGGTGAAGATATCTGGGACCGGGCCAGTTTTATTTTGTCAGTGAAAATGCAAGATCCACAGTTTGCTGGCCAAACCAAAGAAAAGCTCTCCAGCCGCCAGTGCGCCACGTTTGTTTCCGGGATTTTGCGTGATGCATTTTCTCTGTGGTTGAACTCCAATACTGAGCAAGCAGAAGCCTTAGCGGAAATGTGCATCAATAATGCGCAGAAACGTTTGCGGGCAGCAAAAAAAGTAGCGCGGAAAAAGGTGACATCCGGCCCTGCGCTGCCCGGGAAACTCACGGACTGTACCGGGCAGGATCCAGCCCGTTCAGAGCTATTTCTAGTGGAAGGTGACTCGGCAGGGGGCAGTGCTAAACAAGCCCGTGACCGGGAGTTTCAAGCCATTATGCCGCTGCGGGGTAAGATCTTAAACACCTGGGAAGTCGATGGCTCCCAAGTGTTAGCCTCCCAGGAAGTGCACGATATTTCCGTGGCGATTGGCTGCGATCCTGACAGTGATGATATTTCTGAACTCAGATATCACAAAATTTGTGTGTTGGCGGATGCGGACTCTGATGGATTGCACATCGCCACACTGTTGTGCGCCCTGTTTTTACGCCATTTCCGGATATTGGTGGAGCAGGGGCACATCTATATTGCCATGCCGCCACTGTTTCGTATTGATATTGGTAAAGAAGTGCATTATGCCCTGGATGAACAGGAAAAAACCGGCATCATTGACCGTCTAGCCGCAGAGGGTAAGCGGGGGAAGGTGCAGGTAACGCGCTTTAAAGGTCTGGGTGAGATGAATCCACTGCAGCTGCGGGAAACCACCATGGACCCGAATACCCGTCGCTTGGTCCAGCTGACCATTGATGATGCGGAAGAAACATTGGCGTTGATGGATATGCTACTAGCAAAAAAACGCTCTGGCGATCGTAAAACTTGGCTGGAAACCAAAGGGGATTTGGCCGTTATCTAAACTGCGGGTGCAAATAACCACTGGATGTGACCCATGCGAGGATGGAAAAGGATTTTCTGCATCATAGCTGTGATGCTGTTACCGCTGTTTTTCACTGTTTCGTCACAGGCTAGACCGGTAATTTTGACTGTCGCCAAAGGATTTGGCGTCAGTCTGTATGCTAGCGGATTGGACGATGCCAAACAGTTGGCGCTGGGACCCGAAGGTACGCTATTTGTCAGTTCTGGCAGCTCAGGCCGCATTATTGCCCTCAGTGATGATAATCATGATGGTCGAGTAGATCGCCGTTATGTGATTGATCGTAATCTGGACTGGCCTCAGGCGATGGCATTTGCCGACGGCAATCTTTATGTGGCCCAGGGGCGCAATATTCTGGCGTATCGCAAGATTGAACAACGTCTGCGTCGTCCGCCCCGCCCTCAGGTGGTGTTTCGTGATTTGCCGTTATCATCTGCCCAAGTGGCGATGTCGATGGCATTTTCTCCCGATGGCCAGTTGTATCTGGCTGTGGGCGCTGGTTGCAATGTCTGTCTGCCGCAGGCCCCGCTAGGCAGTATTCTGGCGCTGGATTTACAGCAGAGTGAGATCCGTCAGGTTGCCACCGGGGTACGCCAAGTGCTGGGGATGGATTGGTCTCCACAAGATAATCTACTCTGGTTTGCCGATGATAGCCGAGAGTGGATGGGGGACAATTTGCCCGCCGATGAAATTAACCGTTTGGACATTGCTGGAAGTCATTTTGGTTTTCCGTTTATCCATGGTCGCAGCACGTTGGAGCCGATGTTTAACCGCCCGGCGGCATTGAATGTCAGTGCTCCTGTGTATGAGTTACCAGCCCATGTGTCGCCAGCCGGAGTGCATTTTTATCGGGGGCAGGCATTTCCGCCAGCCTATCAGCAACAGCTGTTTGTGGCCGAGCATGGTTCGGATAACCGCTCTAGTAAGGTGGGTTATCAGCTAGTGATGCTGACACTGGCACAAAACCAAGTGGTTAAACGCAGCACTATAGTCAGTTTTCTCGATGGTGGCTTTCCGGTCGCACGACCCTTCGCCATCATAACGGCGCCAGATGGCGCCATGTATATTTCCGACGATATGAAAGGCAATATTTACCGCCTGTTTTACCGTGCGGCGGAAAATGAACAACAGGAATCAAAATAATGAGTGATTCGATAGATCTGAGTCTGGATGGGGTGGAGCGGATGCCGCTGCGCCGCTTTACCGAAGACGCATATCTGAATTATTCCATGTACGTCATTATGGACCGGGCTTTGCCACATATTGGTGATGGTTTAAAACCGGTACAGCGTCGTATTGTGTACGCCATGAGCGAACTGGGCTTACATGCCCAGGCTAAATATAAAAAGTCAGCCCGTACCGTCGGGGATGTACTGGGTAAGTACCATCCCCATGGTGATAGCGCCTGTTATGAAGCGATGGTACTGATGGCGCAGCCGTTTTCTTATCGCTACCCGTTGGTAGACGGTCAGGGGAACTGGGGGGCACCGGACGATCCTAAATCCTTCGCGGCCATGCGTTATACCGAAGCGAAACTCTCCAAATTTGCGGATGTATTACTGGGTGAGCTAGGACAAGGCACGGTTGATTGGGGCGTTAACTTTGATGGCACCATGAAAGAGCCACTGGTTTTGCCGGCCCGGCTACCGCATATTTTGCTAAACGGCATTACCGGCATTGCGGTGGGGATGGCAACGGATATTCCACCCCACAATGTGCGGGAACTGGTGGCAGCCTGTCATGAGCTATTGGATAACCCCAAGGCAGATTTACCAAGACTTATGGAATTGGTTCCCGGCCCTGACTATCCGACAGCCGCAGAAATTATTACTCCAGCGGCAGATATTGCCAAAATTTATCAAACTGGCCGGGGCAGCATCAAAATGCGCGCGGTATACAGTGTTGATAACGGCGAGATAGTCATCACTGCGTTGCCACATCAGGCTGGCGCGGGGAAAATCCTTGAGCAAATCGCTGCGCAGATGCAGGCCAAGAAGCTACCTATGGTGTCTGATCTGCGGGATGAGTCGGACCATGAAAATCCGGTGCGTTTGGTGGTGGTTCCCCGTTCTAACCGGGTGGATTGCGAACAGTTAATGGTGCACCTGTTTGCCACTACGGATCTGGAAAAAAGCTATCGGGTTAACCTTAATCTGTTGGGGCTGGACGGTCGTCCTAAAGTGCGAGGACTGAAAGAGATCCTGACAGAGTGGTTAGAGTTTAGAACCAATACTGTGAAACGCCGTTTGGCATTTCGTTTGGATAAGGTGCTCGCTCGACTGCATATCCTTGAAGCATTGATGGTTGCCTTCCTCAATATTGATGAAGTAATTGAGATCATTCGTTTTAATGACGAGCCAAAGGCAGAGTTAATCGCTCGGTTCAATCTGTCAGAAAAACAGGCCGAGGCTATTTTAGAGCTGAAATTGCGTCATCTAGCCAAGCTGGAAGAGATGAAAATTAAGGCTGAGCAGAATGAACTGGAAGCTGAACGGGAAAAGTTGGAGCAGCTATTAGGTTCTGAGCGTCGCTTAAAAACGCTGATCAAAAAAGAGCTAAGCAAAGATGCCGAGCAGTTTGGCGATGAGCGTCGTTCACCATTGGTAGAGCGATTGGAAGCGAAGGCTTTGACCGAACAAGAGCTGATCCCGGCAGAATCTGTGACCGTGGTGCTGTCTGATAAAGGCTGGGTGCGTTGTGCCAAGGGGCATGATATTGATGCTGAAAGCTTATCCTACAAAGCCGGAGATAAGTATCTGTGCAGCGCGCCAGGACGCAGTAATCAGCCTAGTGTCTTTATTGATTCTTCTGGCCGAGCTTTTGCGACTGATACCCATACGTTGCCATCGGCTCGAAGTCAGGGTGAACCGATTACCACTCGCTTTAATTTGGCCCCCGGGGTACAGATGGAGCATGTGGTGTTGGCGGATGAACAGCAGCGTTATCTGTTGGCCAGTGATGCTGGGTACGGCTTTATCTGTAGTTTTAGCGATATGGTATCGCGCAATAAAGCGGGTAAGGCATTGTTGACATTACCGGCTAACGCCAAAGCCCTGCCACCTTGTAAATTGGATATGTCAGGGGCCCCATCGATTTTGGCGATCACCAATGAAGGGCGCATGTTGATCTTTGGGCTTGATGCTTTGCCACAGCTGAGTAAAGGGAAAGGTAATAAGATTATCAGTATTCCAACAGAGCGGGCGAAAGCGCGGGAAGAGCTACTGACACACCTGTTATTGGTACCAGAAGGTGGCGCGGTGACACTGTGGGCCGGTAAACGTAAGCTGACATTGAAGGCCGCTGATCTGGAAAATTACCGCGGTGAGCGTGGTCGTCGCGGGGCGAAATTGCCGCGAGGCTTGCAGCGGGTTGATGCGGTCGAGTTAGGTGACGCCTCTAGTTCAGTGCTGTAATGCGACAAATCGGGCGCTGAAAATATACTGCGTTATCGGCTTTGATAGGTAGCGCAACTACCTATCAAAGCCTCTGCTTTGTATAAAGCACCCCTCAACTCGCTGCAAAAACAAACTTGAAAGGTCAACAGACCCTAATCAAAAAGCCGGTAGTGATACCGGCTTTTGTCTTTTCTGGCGGGCAATTATGGTCAAAGGTTGATACAAGCTCGCAGCAGATGATGCTGGGCGATTTATGCAACCTGATAATAATTAGCTGAGGTATTGGCCTGTTGTTTGATGATTTGTCCGGCCAGTTTGGCACATTTGCCGCACTGACTGGCAACACCCAATTGCTGTTTTACCTCTGCCAGAGAGTGGGCTCCGGCGGCAACAGCTTGGCGAATTTGGCTATCAGTAATGGCATGGCAAACGCAGACAAACATAAGTATTAATGAATGGAATAAATGGTAACAAGAGTGTAATTGATAACTATTTACAAATCCAGTAAGGGATTTGTCATTTGGGAATTTTTATCGAACGGGTAGGAAATCTGTCTTTAACTAGGGTCTGTTGACGTTTCATGGTTAAATTTTGTTCGAGATAAAAGCGTTTTAATCACGGCGAGAGGTTTGCTGCCTAGTTATTCTAAGCAAGAACCTCTCAACAAAGAGTAAAACGCTTTTAGCCGAACCCATCGGGCAGCGTTTGAGGTTCCTTTCTACTGCGTTATCGGCTTATCAGGTAGCGCAACTACTTATCAAAGCCTCTGTCTTGTATAAAGAATCCTCAAATCGCTGCAAAAACAAACTCGAAAAGTCAACAGACCCTAGCGTTGTCAGCGTATTTCACCTTTCTTGACTACACTTTATGGGGCGTTGGCTCAGTGGAGAAAATATCTGTCTGAAACCAACCATAATTTTGTGTTGCCCCTGATCCAAATAGTCAGGGTTTCGGGATATTGAGTTGAAGGCCGGAGCTGCTATGAGAAAGAACCTACCTGTGACCCAGAAAGAAAATGATTACCCTTCCGACTGGATCCTGCTTTCTACCACAGATACCAAAAGTATTGTTAAGTATGCCAATGAGTCCTTTTGTCAGGTAGCTGGATATCAGCTGTCAGATCTGCAGGGGCAGCCCCACAATATGGTGCGACATCCAGATATGCCGTCGGCTGCTTTTGCTGATATGTGGCAGACTATCCAGAAAGGACAGCCTTGGAAAGGATTGGTGAAAAACCGCTGTGCCAACGGGGATCATTATTGGGTTGATGCTTTTGTCACTCCGATAGCGGAAAATGGCCAGGTGGTCGAGTATCAATCCGTCAGGGTCAAGCCAAAGCGGGAGCAGGTAGAGCGGGCAGAAAAGGTTTATGCCAGCCTGAATAAAAAACAGCAGCATAAGGCATTAAAACGCGGGGTTGGGCTACAGGGGCGGCAGTTGATTGCCATTGTGCTCGGATTACTACCAATGTTGTTGTTAGCTAGCCAGAACGGGCCATTGGGATGGGGGCTGTTTGCTGTCAGTATCGCATTATTGCTGGGAGGCAGTTATTGGGCCTCCAGTCCATTTCGGGCATTGGTACAAAAAGCGCGCAATATCTATAACAGTCCTTTGATGACCTATCTGTATGTCGGCCGCCGAGATGATATCGCTGAAGTAGAATTAGCTATGCAGATGCAGCAATCAGAGTTGAAAGCATTGCTAGGGCGAGCATTGGATTCCTGTGAACAATCCGGTGACAATGCTGCCAGTTCATCTGCTAAATCGGAAGATGTACAAGGTAATAGTCATCACCAGCTGGGCGAGATGGATCAAGTGGCAACAGCTATGCAGGAAATGACGGCAACGCTGGGAGATATGGCCTCCAATTGTGCTGAAGCGGCTAATGCTTCAGTGAAAGCCTCAGAGGAATCAGTCAGTGGCGATCAAATTGTCACTAAGACAGTCGGGGCAATTAAAGGGATGTCCAGTCAGCTAAGTGAAACGTCAGCCGTGGTAACTGAATTAGAGGAACACAGTAAGGGCATTGGTACTGTGTTGGATGTGATCCAAAGTATTGCCGAGCAAACCAATCTATTGGCATTGAATGCAGCGATTGAAGCGGCTCGGGCCGGTGAGCAGGGAAGAGGTTTTGCTGTGGTTGCTGATGAGGTAAGAGCGTTAGCCCAGCGGACCCATGAGTCCACCACGGAGATACAAAGTATTATTAACCTGTTGCAACAGGGTACCAGTAAAGCGGTACACAGTATGCATCAGGGCGTGGATTCAGCAGGATCTTGTGTGGAGTTAGCCAATCAGGCGGGGGATGCCCTGCGCAATATTAAAGACTCGGTAGCTCACATTACTGATATGACCCACCATATAGCCAGTGCCGTGGAAGAGCAATCCAGTGTATCGAATGAGGTGAATCGCAGTGTGGTGAAAGTGTCTGAGCTCACCTGCGCCAGTAACCAATTGGGTGAAGAAATGCTGGTGTTAAACCGTGAAGTGCAGGATAAAATCAACTCTCAAAAAGTGCTGGTGGAACAGTTTCTTGCACGCAGTATCAAGCAAAGTCATTGAGATTAAGATGGTTAATATTGCGTAAAGGAGGCTTTGAGCCTCCTTTTTGATTCCTAGGGTCTGTTGACGTTTCAAGTTTGTTTTTGCAGCGATTTGAGGATGCTTTATACAAGGCAGAGGCTTTGATTGGTAGTTGCGCTACCTGATAAGCCGATAACGCAGTAGAAAGGAGCCTCAAACGCTGCCCGCAGGGTTCGGCTAAAAGCGTTTTACGCTTTGTTGAGCGGTTCTTGCTTAGCATAACTAGACGACAAACCACTCGCCGCGATTAAAACGCTTTTATCTCGAACAAAATTTAATCATGAAACGTCAACAGACCCTAGGGTTAGGATGTCGTGTTGAAGATAAAACCATAGCGATAGTTGTGGCAGGCTTTAAAAAGGCAGTCATAAATTGACTGCCTTGATATTGTTGCCGAGTAGCAAAACCTTGTTGTAACTGCAGCGTTTAATATCCCTGCTGAAAACAGACTTGGTGCGCCAGTGATTGTCCTTCCAAAAAGCGTTTGTAGTTATGGCAGAAAATCTCCATGACTTGCTCCGGAAAGCTGGGCGCAGCAATATGTGGCGTAATAATAGCGTTACTCTGTTGCCAGATGGCGTGGTCAGTTGGTAATGGCTCTTGGTTGAAAACATCCAGCACTGCCAGCTGTTGAGGATGACGCTGTAACTGTGTGGTGAGCGCAGTTAAATCCAGGACATCCCCCCGGCCTAAATTAAATAGCATGGCATCTGGCTTCATCAAACTAAGCAGGGTTTCATCAAGAATATGTCGGGTCTGGGGGGTACTCGGGAGCACATTAGCAATAGCATCGGTTTGAGCAAGCAGCTCCGGTAATGCCGTTAATGTCATCACCCGATCAAAACCATCAACAGCTTGTCCGGTTCGATTGATACCTCTGACTTGCATACCAAAATGCTTGGCAGTGATCGCGATATGGCGGGCAATAGAACCTGTGCCTAATAGGAGCAAATGCCTTCCTTGCAGGGTTTTAAAGTTACCGGGTTGCCACACTCTATCCTGTTGCTGTTGTCGGTATTTGGCATGTTGTCGTTGGTGAGCCAACAGATAACCAAATAAATATTCGCTCATCAGTGGGCCGAAAATCCCCTTGATATTGGTTAACAAATAATCTTGGCGGAGTCTTGGGCGCATCAGGCTTTCAACGCCAGCAAAGGTTGATTGCAGCCATTGTAATTCGGTAGCATGCCCTAAAAGTGGTGCAGCTAATCCGGGTTCAGCTAACCAGATATCGGCTTGCTTGATGTTGTGGGGCTCATCGCCAAGCAGGGTTAATCCCGGCAAAGCACTGTTGAGGATCAGGTGACGGTACTGCTCATTATCCCGGGTTAGCAGTAATAATTTATGGTCCATGCCATCTCCCAAAAGGGGTTAAGAGATCTCGCCGCGTAGGGCAGCGGTGTATTTATTGTAGTAATAATGGCAAAAAATCCATTTTTTGCCGTGAGATAAACAAAAACTCCTCTTTGTGTCTACCATGCTAGATGTGGTTGCAGTTAGAGCATGGCGGCAGTTTTGTCCGGATAGTTACTAAAGACGCCGTCAGCACCGATTTGTTGTAGATAGCGAATGTCATCAGCACTATCTACCGTATAGACGTACACCTTGATGCCTCGCCGGTGAGCATCAGCAATAATTTCTGCGGTGATAAAGCCTATATCCAGATGCAGAGAATAGGCTGACAGACGCTCGGCACATGCGGCCAGATCCATCGGGATCCCTTCAATTAATGGGGCGATTCGGGCACTTGGAATTGCTTGTTTAAACTGTTGTAGATATCTGTGATTGAATGAGGATATTAATAGGGTGTCAGTGCTGTATCCCAGTTCATTGATCAGCTTGGGGTAAAGGGTTATCAAGGCTTCAACCGTGCCTTCACCTTTGAGCTCAATATTGACCAGTGGTCTGGGGCTGAGGGTTGACATCAATTGCCATAAAGATGGGATAGGTTCGCCACCTACGGTAACTTGGCTTAATTGCGACAGGGTTTTGTGGCTGATTAACCCCTGACCATTGTCACTGATACCATCGAGCTTTCGATCGTGAAATACCATCAGTTCGCCTTCAACCAGATAAACATCCAGCTCTACTGCAGTGGCGCCCAGTTTCAAAGCTTGTTGCATTGCTTTGATGGTGTTTTCCGGTGCGTACCCACTGGCACCCCGATGTGCGAAAATTAACACAGTGTCCTCCCGTTAACGGAATAATCCGTGAGGGTTATCTTTAGTCTGTTGTGATGGGAGATGGATTTCCAGTTGCGGATACGCCAGCTCCAAATTGTTTTCTCTTAGTTTACTGCTGATCAGCTTGTGGAGTGCGTGACGCAGTGGCCAACGAGCATTCATATCCCGAGCATAAGCCCTAACCTCATAATCTTGTGTGTGTTGACCAAATCCGGCAAACCAGACCTCCGGTTCTGGGACGTCCAGTGCTTCATTACACTCTTTTACGGCCTGATACAGCGCAGCCTCAACTTTAGCGGGATCTGAGTCTCGGGCTACAGCCACATTGATAATGACCCGAGTGATAGGGTCTGACAGTGACCAGTTGATCAGCTGTTCGGTAATAAAGGCTTTGTTGGGAACGATAATTTCTTTGCGATCCCAGTCAATGATGGTGGTGGCGCGAATTTGGATTTTACTCACTGTGCCGGTGAGATCCCGGATAGTGACGGTATCACCGATACGCACTGGTTTTTCAAATAGAATAATCAGACCAGAAATAAAATTAGCGAAAATTTCCTGCAGTCCAAAGCCGAGACCCACGGACAAGGCGGCAATCAACCATTGCAGTTTTGACCATTCCATCCCCAGAGTCGAAAAGCCTATCAGGGTGCCGAAAAACACCACCAGATAACGGCTGACAGTGGTAATCGCAAATCCCGTGCCTGGGGTTAGGTCCAATCGTTGCAATAGCATCAGTTCCAGCAGGCCGGGAAGATTGGTGGCAATCATCAGAGAAAAGCCGACAATAATCAGCCCGAAGAGCACGGATTTGAGCGTGATAGGCACTTGTTGCTCAAGGCCATTGATGCTGGTGGAACTGGTCCACAGAGTGATGCTATCAAGAAAAGAAAACAGTGCGGTATGGGTTTGGCTCCACAGGCCAATCAAGCTGGCAAAAAAAGCCAGAAGCAGCAAAGAACGCACCAAACCAAGGGATTGACTGGAAATCGTCTCCAGATCCACTACGGGTTCTTCATAGGTGTCGAGGGTTTCACTGACATGGGTTTCACCTTTTTCCCGCAGAGCGAGCATATCAGCCCGGCGGGCCTTGGCTCGGTCAAAGGCTATTCGGCGTCGTTCAATCAGCATCCAGCGGCGGATCAATTGATAAGCTAATAAGAAGCTGAGCCCTAAAACCAAAGAAAGTTGTAACTGTAATAACATCTGGAAGGCAGTGAAATAATAACCTTGTATAGCTAATACTGCGCTGAGCAAGGGAACTGACAGCAGCACTAGCCAGAGTATTTTATGCAACAGTTTTTTATTTTTACCATCATCATCCGGGTGGTCTCGGAACCGTCTAGCGATGGAAAGTCCGTCTTTATACAGCATAAATAGCTGGATACAGAAAATGATAAAGGCTCCACGGCCAATGCTGTTGCGGATAAGGGATGTATCCAATACTTCAGTAAAGCCCATGATGCCCAGTAACGGCGTGGCGAGTAATACAAAGTGGCGCAGGCGTAGTTGCACGTCTTTGATGGCATCATGTGCCCGGCCAAAGTGGGCTGTCAGTACCCCATTTTCCAGCGACAACAGGTAATAGAAGCGATATAGCAACTGCAATGCTCCCATGGCGATAATTGCCATACCCACCGCCTGCACAAAATTCTGCCCTGAATGGTAAAAAATCAATCCCGCGGTCATGATTGGCAACGGCCAGATCAGTGCGTAGGCCAAGGACGTCAACAAGGCTTTGAATGTACAAGCGAAGTTGTCCAAAGTAACGTTACCGACATGGGCAGCATAATCTGTCATTCTGGCGTTGAATTTGGGCGCGACCAAGTCTTGCACCATCAGGGATAACACCAACAGAATAATCCACCAGAACCATAGATCCCGTTGCTGCTCCAGTGCGCCTGAGACCTGTTGCCATGGTGCTTGTTGAACGAGCCACAACAGTGAACTGTGTAGATCCGTTAGCCAGAGTTTACTAATGGCCGCAGCATTGGGAACCCAGAAGAGATGTTCGTTAAGGGTATTGCTCAACGTACTGTACTGTTGCGTTAATTGCTCATAACTGAGTTTCAGTTTACCCAGTTCATTCAGATACATATCAAAGGCTTCTAGCAGTTTGCCCAGTAAGACCTGCTGAGATGCGATTAGCTTATGCTGCAACTCATTAAATGCCGGTTCGGCTTCCCGTTGTAGGTTCAGACTTTGTTGCTGCTCGACATGGTAACGAGCCAATCTGGCATCGGCGATCTCTCCTTGTAGTTTCTCCGAACTGGGTGGCTTAGGGAGCGCCTGCAGCATCTGCAAGAATCTGTCGCCAAAGGCAGGATTGAGTTTTACCCAAGAAATCTGTTCTTGAATATTACTCAGCTGTTTTGCTTGTTGTTGATACTGAGTTTCAGACTGTTCTTGCTGTCGCAGTGTTTTATTGATGCTTTGGGTTAGCTGTTGTAACTGGTCGCCATAGCCTTGGTTTGCATCACTAATCTGTTTTGTTACCGGATCTGTGACATGGTGCGGTGCGATTAAATTATCCGCTAATGTCGCCGCCGTAGTTTGCCTGCGTTGATCACTGATTTGGCTGTTGAGCTGTTCAATTAATTTTTCTTGTTGCAGTAACTGCGCCCGGACCAGTTCTAGTTGTAGTTGTGCCAGTTCAATGCGGGTTGGACTGGTGCTGAGTTCCGTTTCTAGGGTTGCGAGGTTTTGTTGATACAGTTTACGTTGAGCTGCCTGCAAGGCCCCTGCTGGCGTCTCCGCCGGTGGCAATTCAGTTTTTAGGTGGGTATTGAGCGAGGCTCTGGCATCACGAATTAAATCTGGCAGGTTTTTTTGCCGTTGCATCAAGGTGGTAATTGCACGGCCTATGTCCGCTTCACTTTCTTTTAGCTCCGACAGGCGTAGATAAGCCATTGAGGCTTGTTGTGCCAGTGCAATATTTTTCTGAGGCTGCAGAGTAAGTATGGCATCCTGCAGCTGATTGTTCAGGCTTTGGCGTTGTAGCTCAAATTCCCGTTGGGTCTGGTTAAACGCTGCCTGAGATTGAGCCAGCGCCGCGATATCCGTATTAAGCTGACTCAGTTTTTGGTCAAAACTGAGTTCATTTTGGCTGGTGGCATTACTCAGCCCAAGGCGTTTATCTAGCCCAACAGAAGCATTGGCCGAGATGCTGGTGCCTACTAGGCACAGTAGCAGGAATAACAGTCGTAACATCATGGTGTGTAAAAAAGTCAGCACTGAACCTGCTGAATCTTAACCAAGATATTAGCGGAATGATATGTTGATGAGTGGCACTATTGCGGTTTTTTAACCCGGTAGCAAAGATTGATCAGGCTTGGCCTTGTAGCTTAAAAACGACGAATGGGATTGTGAAGATGGTGGTGCGCCGATAGCCGACGCACCGAATGGCAGATTTATGCGTTTGGTGCGATGTGGGCAAATGCCTGTCCCATGCGGGTAACAGCGCCCGGCACAACCCCATCGGCAAAGTTTGCCAGAGCATCTTGAGCAAATAACATGACTACCGTGCTGCCCAGTTTGAAGCGGCCCATTTCTTCGCCTTTATCCAGCGTAATGGCATCTGGGCCTTCAGTTGGGTAATCCCAGCTAACCACTTTTTTGCCGCAAGGTGGTGTTACGGTCCCTGCCCAGACGGTTTCAATGCTGGCAACAATGGTTGCTCCCACTAATACCATGGCCAGAGGACCAATTTCCGTTTCAAAGGTTGCCACAACACGTTCATTGCGGGCAAACAGACCTGGAACGTGACGGGCTGTGAGTGGGTTGACTGAAAACAGATCGCCAGGAATATAAGTCATCTTGGACAAGGTGCCCTTTATTGGCATATGGATACGATGATAATCCTTAGGAGCCAGATAAATGGTAGCAAAGTCACCACCTTGGAAACGACGTGCCTCATCAGCATTGCCACCTAGCAGTGCTTGTGAGGTGAAGTGGTGGCCTTTTGCCTGAAAAATTCGGCCATCCTCAATTGGACCGCACTGACTTACTGCACCATCAACTGGCTGGGTGATCATCATTGGATCGGCCAAAATTGGGCGCATTCCCGGTTTAAGTGCCCGAGTAAAAAAGGCATTAAAGGTGTTGTAAGCTTCAGGAGCCGATTGTTCGGCCTCGCTCATATCAATATTGTATTGTTTAATAAACCACTTAATGGTGGCTGTGGTGATTTTACCGGCTTGAGCCGCGGCCAATTTGCCCACCAAGCGGGATACAAGGTGCTTTGGCAGTAAATACTGCAGGGCAATTTTCAATTTGTCCAAGTTAGGCTTCCTCAGCAAAGGTTAACTTTATTTCTTTGTTATTCATCGGTATTAGCGCGAAATTGCCGGGCGTGTCGCTGCTCATCTAAGCTGGCAATAATGCGGTGATAATTGCTAAAACGATCGGCTGTGATGTGTTGTTGTTGCAACGCTTCTTGTAACGCGCAGCCGGGGTCATCACCATGTTTACAGTCCCTGAATTTGCAAGTGCCAAGAAAATCACGGAATTCAACAAAACACCAACTGACCCGATCTGCCGGCAAATGCCATAGGGCGAATTCACGTACTCCGGGAGAGTCGATCAGCTTGCCGCCAGAGGCAAAGTGCAGCAATCGGGCTGTGGTGGTGGTGTGTTGACCTAAACCTGAACCTCCGGAAACATCACCCGTCAGCAATTCAGCATCTGGCATGAGGGCATTGATCAGCGAAGATTTGCCAACACCGGACTGGCCAGCGAAAACACTGACTTTGTCTTTTAATAATGCTGTCAGAGCATCAATACCTTCCCCGGTTTTGGAGCTGACCCGATAAACCGGATAACCGATTGCCTGGTAGCGAGCTAACGCCGCTTCAATGGCGGGGCGCTGCTCATCATCCAGCAGATCAATTTTGTTCAGTACAATAACTGGAGGAATTTCTGTATCTTCAGCAGCGACGAGATAGCGATCAATAATCTGGGTGGTAAAGCAGGGCAATACGGAAGAGACAATTAAGATCTGATCGATATTGGCAGCAATGGTTTTGACGCCATCATAAAGGTCTGGTCGGCTCAGTGATGATTTTCGCGGATGAACAGCTTCAACCACGCCAGCAATAGCAGCTTGAGCGTCTTTGCTGAGACGTACGACGACATCATCCCCACAAACCAAGCTGGTAATGGTGCGGCGGATATTGCAGCGGGTGATTTTCCCGTCGAGGGTTTCCACGTCGGCGTGTTGACCAAAGCGAGAAATCACAGTACCGGCTTGTTCCGGTTCAAGTGAACTATCCTGTATATCAGGCGTTGGCGTGTCCTGACTGCTCCGGTGCAACCGTTTTTGATGGTTAGCGCGCATACGGCGCAACTGTCCGCGGCTGAGGGGTTTCTTTTTACTCACAGGGGTGTCTTCACTAACAAAGGTGATTTTTTGTCGGTTAAAAAAGCAGTATGATACACGGTCTTTAAGAAAAAAGCCTGAGTTCAGGACAAAACGGGAAATATAGGCAGAATCTATGGCTGCAGATGTGAAGAACCTTATCTGGATTGATTTGGAAATGAGCGGGCTGGAACCTGACACTGATCGTATTCTGGAAATTGCCACAGTGGTAACGGATGAAAATCTGAATGTGCTTGCTCAGGGCCCAGTGATTGCTGTGCATCAATCTGATGACGTTTTGGCGGCAATGGATGACTGGAATCAGCAACATCATGGGGCGTCAGGATTAATCGAAAGAGTGCGGGCAAGCCATTACAACGAAGCTGATGCGGTAGCGGAAACATTGACCTTTCTGAACCAGTATGTTCCGAAGGGCGCGTCACCTATGTGTGGTAACAGTGTGGGGCAGGATCGTCGCTTCTTAAACCGTTATATGCGCGAGCTGGAAGATCACTTTCACTATCGCAATATCGATGTTAGCACCATTAAAGAATTGGTTAGCCGTTGGCAGCCTGAACTGAAAGACGGTTTTAAAAAGCTGAATACCCATCAGGCGTTGCAAGATATCAAAGAGTCTATCGGCGAATTGCAGTACTACCGCGAGAAAGTATTTAAAATTTGAGCGATTGAACGCGAATTTGTAAGAAGGGGTTGCAGTCGTAAGAAATTTTCATATAATGCGGCCTCACTTCTTCGGCGCACTTTACCAAACATGGTGTGGCTGGATGATGATGCGACATTAGCTCAGTTGGTAGAGCGATACCTTGCCAAGGTATAGGTCATCGGTTCGAACCCGATATGTCGCTCCAAATTCTGACTTCACAGTCATAAAATGTGAATGCGACATTAGCTCAGTTGGTAGAGCGATACCTTGCCAAGGTATAGGTCATCGGTTCGAACCCGATATGTCGCTCCAAATTCTGACTTCACGGTCATAAAACGTGAATGCGACATTAGCTCAGTTGGTAGAGCGATACCTTGCCAAGGTATAGGTCATCGGTTCGAACCCGATATGTCGCTCCAAATTCTGACTTCACGGTCATAAAACGTGAATGCGACATTAGCTCAGTTGGTAGAGCGATACCTTGCCAAGGTATAGGTCATCGGTTCGAACCCGATATGTCGCTCCAAATTCTGACTTCACGGTCATAAAACGTGAATGCGACATTAGCTCAGTTGGTAGAGCGATACCTTGCCAAGGTATAGGTCATCGGTTCGAACCCGATATGTCGCTCCAAATTTTGACTTCACGGTCATAAAACGTGAATGCGACATTAGATTCAGTTGGCGGTATGAAAGGACGATACCTTTCTGATAGCAGATTATCGAAGTCGTTAAAAATGCGATGCGACATTAGCTCAGTTGGTAGAGCGATACCTTGCCAAGGTATAGGTCATCGGTTCGAACCCGATATGTCGCTCCAATTCCTTTCCCTTTCCTCAGATTATTCTTCTTCAATATCATTTTTTATTCTGAATATATTGTTTTTCTGCCTTTATGATTCGGCGCAATTAATCTATTGCTTATGCCAGTAATAATCATGCTGATTTTGCTAAATAAGAGGGATGATTATGCGGATGCAGCAATTAAGGGAAATATTGACACACCTAGCAGACGATCATTTAGCGATGAAGCGGCTATATAAACGTTTGCACCATCATGCTGACTCTACCAGAACTCAATTGGTATTGGCTTATCTGCAGCAACATCAGCAACACGCCGCTGATGCGATTTATCATTATCTGGATGATGCTCCTGAGCGGGTGCTAGACACCTGGTATGAAAATATTGCTGAGGATAGCTTTCCAGCTCATTGTGAGCAGATTATTGCCAGTGCAGATCTGGATATGGATCAATTGATGGCGCTGCATCTAGCGTTAGATAATCAGCTGCTCGCCTATTTAGATTCTGCGGTATGCGCTGCGCCAACAGATAATATTCGGCAGGCTTTGGCTGGATTGCTGCAAAGTGGTAAAAATCAGCAGCAGCGTCTGGTACATTCCACCCTACGAATGTCAGATATCTAAACTAGATTGATACGCCGTCGTGAAAAGTGGCGATAAGTATTGGCCGATAATGTGGGCTTGATCATGCTTATGCCTCATGGCGGCGCAGCCCTGTGTTTGGTAAAACCTCTTATGGCAGTAGCATACAGCATAGCTATGTCTGTTTACTGATTGTCCGTGGAGGTTTTTTTGATGGCTCAGTTTGACGATATTCTGCCCGAAGCGCTTTTTACCTGTGAGCAAGTCCGTACGGCTGAACTTGCTCTTGCAACCACGTTGCCTAAAGGGCTGTACACATTGGTTGAGCGAGCAGGGGCGGCGGCCTATTCCGCATTGATGTTACAGGGTGAGATCAAGCATTGTCTTGTTTTAGCTGGAAGTGGTAATAACGGTAGCGATGCCCTCGTGCTAGCACGTTTGTTGTTGGAGCAGAGAATACCTTTTTCGTTGCTGCTCACTGAAACGGCTCATGGGCCGCAAGAACGTCAATTGGCTTTAGAGAAGCTGGACCAGCAAGGTGGAGAATACCGTATTCTGACTGCCGCGACTCTCAGCGAGGCGCTTCAAGAAGCTGATTGGATTATAGATGGGCTATTGGGAACCGGCATCCAAGGTTGTGTCAGAGCTGATATGGCGCAATGGATTGAGTTGATTAATCAATCTGCTACCAAGGTGTTGAGTTTAGATATTCCTTCTGGGGTGAATGCCGATACCGGCAAGGTGTATGGCGATGAGCCACATGGATTGCAGGCAGATGTCACCGTATGTTTTGGTGCCTTGAAACAAGGGCTGTTTACCTCTGATGCTCGGCAATATGCAGGCCGAGTATTATGGGCGGATTTGGGATTTTCACCTGTGTTGCCTGCTCCGGCAGCACGATTAAGAGATAGGCATTTTTTACCGCAGGTACTATCACCACGGCATCGCAATAGCCATAAGGGGAGTTTTGGCAAAGTGGCTGTGATTGGCGGAGAACAAGGGATGCCTGGGGCTGCCCGGCTCGCTGCAGAGGGGTGTTTGCGAAGTGGCGCAGGATTGGTGTGTGTTCTGAGTCATCCCTCCCATCAAGCCATGATTAATACCGAACGGCCAGAACTAATGTTCTGTGGTGTTGAAGCTGATATGGCTACTGCAATTGCGCGGCTTAATTGGGCGTCGACCATAGTACTGGGGCCGGGACTGGGAACGGCTGAATGGGGAAGAAGGCTGTTTGCTTTAGCGCTTTCTCGCGCTGTGCCTATGGTCATTGATGCCGATGGGCTGAACATTTTAGCGGCGGATGGACAACGCTGTGATCACTGTGTATTAACGCCCCATCCAGGTGAGGCTGCCCGGTTATTAGGGCAGAGTGTGGCTAAGGTTGAAGCGGATCGTTTTGCTGCTGTGGCATTACTGCAGGCAACTTTTGGTGGCGTTGTGGTGTTAAAGGGGGCGGGTACCCTTATCTGTGATGGTGAGCAGACTTGGCTTGCACCTGTTGGCAATCCTGGTTTGGCTGGAGGTGGTTGTGGGGATGTGCTTTCAGGTATCATTGGCGCCTTGCTGGCACAGGGGCTGTCGCCAGCTGAGGCCGCTGTTGCCGGGGTTGTTATCCATGGTGAAGCTGCAGATTTAGCTGCCCGGGATGGCGAGCGGGGAATGTTAGCGTCAGATTTATTTCCTTTTATTCGCCGCTTGGTTAACCCAGATATGACTTGATGAAAGAGACAGTATGAGCGAAGCAAATTTTTTTCTGCAAGATGAAAACGATACAGTAAATTTTGGTCAGCAATTAGCGGGCTTGGTTGCTGCCCCTATGGTGATTTACCTGACAGGTGATCTCGGGGCTGGGAAAACCACGATGAGCCGTGGTTTGATCCAGCATCTGGGGCATCAGGGGGCAGTAAAAAGCCCAACCTACACCTTGGTGGAACCCTATGAGTTGGATGATGTCGAAGTTTATCATTTCGATCTTTATCGATTGGCGGATCCGGAAGAGTTAGAGTTTATGGGGATCCGTGATTACTTTAATGATAGAAGCATCTGTATTGTTGAATGGCCTGATCGGGGCGAAGGGCTACTGCCTGCCGCGGATCTTCATCTGCATTTACAGTATCAGGATCACTCCAGAGCACTTCACATCAAGGCCCTGTCAGAGAAAGGTGAAGCTCTGCTGCAACAATTAAAATAAATGATGGCGAGTATTAATCCTTTTTTGAAACGTTTTGCGCTGTTTCTTTCTTTGGTGGGCACACTACTGTGTAGTGCCCAGGTTTTGGCTGCAAGTAACCATCTGGACGGTGTGCGGATCTGGGCCGCACCAGACTCAACACGGGTGGTGTTTGACCTGAAAAAATCGCCCGATTACAGCTATTTCACCTTAAAGTCGCCAAATCGTTTGGTGGTGGATTTAGCCCATACCGGCAATCGCGTTAACTTGGGAAAAATTACTAATAACAGTAAGCTGGTAAAACGGGTTCGTACTAGTAAACCCCCTCGTAAGGGGACCTTACGGCTGGTGATTGATTTACAACGGCCGGCGAAAGCTAATCTGTTTGCACTGGCTCCGACGGAACCTTACGGTAACCGGCTAGTGGTGGATCTTGAGGACTCTCAAGCAGAGGCGAAGAATCAGGTCGTGACTGCACCGAAACAGGTTAAGAGAGATATTATCGTGGCCATTGATGCGGGTCATGGTGGTGACGATCCTGGCTCTATCGGCCCCAGTGGCATGTTTGAAAAAAAGGTCACTTTGCAGATAGCTAAACGTGTCGCGGCGAAAATAAATGCAACGTCCGGTATGAAAGCGGTGATGACCCGCAGTGGCGATTATTTTGTTAACCTGAATCGTCGTTCAGAACTTGCCCGTAAATCCAAAGCGGATTTGCTGATCTCTATTCATGCTGATGCCTTTACATCACCAAGACCTCGTGGCGCTTCTGTGTGGGTATTATCCCGTCGACGCGCCAACAGTGAAATTGGCCGTTGGTTAGAGAAAAAAGAGCAGCATTCTGATTTACTCGGCGGAGCTGGGGAGATCATTCAAAATACCGATAATGAGCAGTATTTGGCGATGACATTGCTGGATATGTCTATGGATCGCTCCATGGCCGTCAGTCATACCATTGCTGATGATGTGCTGTCAGATTTAGGTAAGGTGACCCGGCTACATAAACATAAGCCTGAGTCTGCCAGTTTTGCGGTACTGAAATCCCCGGATATCCCTTCGATTCTGGTCGAAACTGGCTTTATCTCAAATCCAGCGGAAGAAAGGTTACTGAAAAGTAGCCAACATCAGGATAAACTGGCCACAGCAATTTACCGTGGGGTGATGCGTTATTTTGAGGCATTTCCGCCAGAGAATACACTGCTGGCAGCCCGAGCGCATATCAAGCATAAGGTGCGTAGTGGTGAGTCATTATCTGTCATTGCCCACAGATATGGGGTGAGTGTCGCCCGGATTAAGCAGGCTAACAAGCTGAAAAGCGATGTTTTACGGGTTGGCCAGCAGTTGACCATTCCCAGATAAACAGGAAGCATCATGGCTATTGAGATTTTACCGCCCCAATTGGCGAACCAGATCGCAGCCGGAGAAGTGGTTGAGCGGCCAGCTTCTGTGGTTAAGGAGCTGGTCGAAAACAGCATTGATGCTGGTGCGACACGGATTGATATTGATATTGAAAAAGGTGGCGCCAAACTGATCCGCATCCGGGATAATGGTGGTGGAATTTGCCGGGATGAACTCGCTCTTGCGCTGTCTCGCCATGCTACGTCTAAGGTGCATTGCCTTGATGATTTGGAAGCTATTATCAGCTTTGGCTTTAGAGGCGAAGCTTTGGCATCGATAAGTTCCGTTTCCCGCCTGACGCTGACATCACGTACCGAAGCGCAGTCAGAAGCTTGGGCTGCTTATGCTGAAGGGGCGGAAATGGCGGTTAAGGTTGTTCCGGCTGCTCACCCTGTCGGCACCACAATTGATGTTGTTGATCTGTTTTTTAATACTCCTGCACGGCGGCGTTTTCTGAAAAGTGACAAAACCGAGTTTAGTCACATTGACGAATGGCTTAAGCGAATAGCTTTAGTGCGACAGGATGTGCATTTCACCTTGTCCCATAATGGGAAAACAGTGCGCAATTACCGTCCCGCGGCAACTGAGGCTCAGTTTTTACAGCGGTTGGCTCAGGTGAGCTCAAAGGGCTTTGCTGAGCAGGCATTGCAAGTGACGTGTGAGCATGACGATATGTCATTGCAAGGGTACCTGCAGCACCCAGGCGCGGCAGTCGATACGGATGTGCATTACTTTTATGTTAATGGCCGTTTGGTACGGGACAGATTAGTCAACCATGCCGTGAGGCAGGCATTTTCTGAGCAAGGGGCTACAGAGCAGGCTGGGTATGTACTGATGTTGACTCTGGATCCCCATCAGGTGGATGTCAATGTGCATCCAGCTAAACATGAAGTACGCTTCCATCAAAGCCGCTATGTGCATGATTTTATTTTACAGGCACTGCAGTCAGCACTCCGCCAAGCTGGAGAGCTTGCTCTGTCTCAACCGACAGCAAAAACGGCCGCCGCCCCTCCAGTATCAACGCTGTCAAATGCGCATAGCTTTGTTCCTGAGAGTAAGGCTGTGGAGCAAGCATATACGGGCAATACCCGTTCGATGGCTGGTGTTCGAGAGGCCACGTCTCATAGTAGCTATGAACGCAATAGTGGTCTGTTTCGTGGCCAGCGCGACAGTTATCACGGCCAATCTTCACCACGCGGCACCAATGTAGAGCCTGATGCTCGGGCGGTGTCAGCTTATCGGGATTTAATGCAGACTCCAGGGGTAGAAAGCCCTGCCGCAATGACCCTTGTTACAGATATGCCTCCGGTATTAGACGGCGAGTATTGGGTTATAGCCAAAGATAATGAGCTTCGGCTGATCAGTATTACCCATACCGCTACAGCCTGTTGTAAGCAGGAGTTATTGGGAAAATTGGCAACAGGCTTGGTAAGCCAACCACTATTGATGCCGGTGTCTGTTGCGGCGGACAGTCAATGGCTGGATGTGATTGCGCAGCGGGAGCAATTGCTGCGTAAACTGGGGATTGAGCTGACAATCCGTTTTGAACAGTTGATTATTAAGAAAGTGCCCCCATATTTGAGAGATTGTCAGTTAGCTGTAATTATTCCTGAACTGTTGCAGTGGTTAACTGCGGAAGTGCCAGCTGATATGGCACTGGCTGCTTGGATTGCAGATAAAGCAAATAAACGTTATTTGGCACCGGCACAGTGCTGGCAACAATTGTCTCAGCTGCCCGATGAGATCCAACAACAAATTATGACCGGTGGCATGATTCTGCCCTGGCAAACATGGTTAGAAGAGCAACTGAGTGATACAACAACACCTGCCTGAAATTATTTGTCTGATGGGGCCTACGGCCTCGGGAAAAACCCAGCTGGCGATTGATTTAGCTCAGCAGCATAACTGCGAGATTATTTCCGTTGATTCCGCCCTGATTTATCGGGGGATGGATATTGGTACTGCCAAGCCTTCGCTACAAGAGCAATTATTGGCGCCACATCGATTAGTGGATATTCGAGATCCGGCAGAAAGTTATTCTGCTGCTGATTTTCGCGCGGATGCGCTCAAAGCGATTAACGAAATCGTTTCAAAAGGTAAAACCCCTCTGTTGGTCGGAGGGACTATGATGTATTTTAAAGCTCTGCTTGAAGGGCTGTCGCCTTTGCCCAGTGCCGATGAGAGCATTAGGGCGGAAATTATGGCGCAGGCTGATCAGGTGGGATGGCAGGTGCTACATGATGAGTTAGCTCAAATTGACCCTGTGTCAGCTGCTCGCATTCATCCTAATGATCCTCAGCGTTTATCCCGAGCGTTGGAGGTATATCGGATAAGTGGCAAATCTATGACTGAGCTGACGCAGACTAAGTCTGCAGCTTTGCCTTATCGGATTAGTCAATTTGCGATTGCGCCAAAAGAGCGGAAAGTTTTACATGATCTTATTGCACAGCGCTTTAATATCATGTTGCGCCAGGGCTTCATTGATGAAGTTCAAACCCTACGGCAGCGTGGCGACCTGCATCTGGATTTACCTTCAATGCGGTGTGTTGGTTACCGGCAATGTTGGCAATATCTGGCAGGGGAATTCAGCCATGATGAGATGGTTGAAAAAGCTGTTGCTGCAACCCGACAATTGGCAAAACGTCAATTAACTTGGTTGCGGGGATGGCCGGGCTTGGAGTGGCTTGAAAGCAGTGATGACGGAAATTTAATGACCATTATGGAACGCAGTCGCTAGATTATTGGACTGCGCTGTATAATACTGAACTAAGAATACAAATCGTCACACTTATAATTAATTTTGAATATAAATTAAAAAGGAAATTCGAAATGGCTAAGGGGCAATCTTTACAAGACCCATTCTTGAACGCACTGCGTCGCGAGCGCGTTCCTGTATCTATTTACCTGGTAAACGGCATTAAACTTCAGGGCCAGGTAGAGTCTTTTGATCAATTCGTGATCTTACTGAAGAATACTGTAAGCCAAATGGTTTATAAGCACGCAATTTCTACTGTTGTACCATCTCGCCCATTTAATGTTGGTGCTCATCAACAAAATAATCAGGGTGGTTATAACAACCAGCAGGATGATACCGTTCACGGTGAATAATTAATAAAAGGGGTTTGCTTCTTGTTTGATCGTTATGAGGCGGGAGAGACAGCTGTACTTGTCCATATCGATTTTTCTGACGAAAACAGTCGGGAAGATCTTGTCGAACTTCAGCTATTAGTAGAATCGGCAGGTGCTCGATCTGTTGGCGTGATAACAGGAAGTCGCCGCAGCCCGGACCGCAAATTCTTTGTCGGCTCGGGCAAAGCTGAAGAGCTGGCTGCTATGGTGGCCGCAACTGAAGCAAATGTGGTGATATTCAACCATGCACTGAGCCCTGCCCAGGAAAGAAACCTGGAAATGCTCTGCCAGTGTCGGGTGTTGGATAGAACCACACTGATTTTAGATATTTTTGCTCAGCGAGCTAGAACTCACGAAGGTAAGTTGCAGGTGGAGCTAGCGCAATTGCGCCACATGTCAACGCGCTTGGTGCGGGGCTGGACTCACTTGGAGCGACAAAAAGGTGGTATTGGTCTGCGCGGGCCGGGGGAAACCCAGCTGGAAACGGACCGTCGTCTGCTTCGGGGACGAATTAAAACCATCAACCGCCGGCTCGATAAAGTTGATAAACAACGTGAACAAAGTCGCCGGGCGCGTCAGCGAAGCGATATGCCAACCGTCTCTTTGGTGGGGTATACCAACGCTGGGAAATCTACGCTGTTTAATGCACTGACCAGCTCTGAGGTTTATGCTGCTGATCAGCTGTTTGCTACCTTGGATCCAACCTTACGTAAATTAGAGTTACAGGATGGCGCGGTCATTCTGGCTGATACCGTGGGCTTTATCCGTCATCTTCCCCATGATTTAGTTGCTGCTTTTAAAGCCACGCTCCAGGAAACTCGCCAAGCGGATTTATTGTTGCATGTAGTTGATTGCGCTGATGAGAATATGGGTGATAACTTTGAGCAGGTACAAGAAGTGCTCAAAGAAATTGATGCCGGTGACATTCCGCAATTGGTAGTATGCAATAAAATTGATTTGCTTGAAGATGTTGTTCCTCGGATCGATTTGGATGCTGATGGTAAACCATCTCGGGTATGGGTTTCTGCTCAGCAGAATTTGGGGCTGGAGTTAATTCAACAGGCCATCGCCCAGTTAGTGGGTGACAGTATCTGTGAGCTGACATTAAAGATTCCTGCCGATGCCGGACATTATTTAGGGCAATTTTATCGCCTTGAAGCGATTCAGCAGCAGGAGTATGACGAACTAGGAAATTGTATTCTGTCGGTGCGTTTGGCCGATGCTGATTGGAACCGGTTAGTGAAACAAAGTCAGGGTGAATTGGAATCCTTAGTTGTTCTTTAAGGAACAAATAAGGTAATTTTGATAGTAATCTCTTTTATTTTATCCGCTTATGGAGTGCTAAATGGCTTGGAATGAGCCCGGAAACAAGGGGAAGGACCCTTGGGGAAACAACAAAAGTAGCAATGACAAAGGGCCGCCGGATTTAGATGAAGTGTTCCGTAATTTTTCGAAGCGCTTTGGTAAGAAAGGTTCCGGTAATGGTGGGTCAGGTTTCAGTACTTACGGTGTGGTCATTGTATTGGGCATCGCTGTCGGTGTGTGGGCTCTGTCCGGTTTTTATTCCGTCAAAGAAGCGCAGCGTGGCGTGGCGTTGAGATTTGGCGAATATGTCGGGCTGGTTGATCCAGGTCTGCAGTGGAAACCAACATTTATCGAAGATGTCTACCCAGTTGACGTGGAAACCGTACGTTCGATTCCTGCGTCTGGCAGCATGCTGACAGCGGATGAAAACGTGGTACAGGTTGAGATGGATGTCCAGTATCGGGTAACCGATCCATACAAATATCTGTTCAGTGCGGTGGATGCCAATGCCAGTTTGCGGGAAGCCACAGACAGTGCGCTACGTTACGTGATTGGTCACAATAAGATGGACGACATCCTGACGACCGGTCGTGAAGCTATCCGTAATGACACTTGGAAAGAGCTTGAGCGTATTATCAAGCCATACAATCTGGGATTGACCATCGTAGATGTGAACTTCCTACCGGCCCGTCCGCCAGAAGAAGTGAAAAATGCCTTTGATGATGCGATAGCCGCACAGGAAGATGAGCAGCGCTTTATTCGTGAAGCAGAAGCTTACTCCCGTGAAGTTGAGCCTAAAGCTCGTGGTATTGTTGAGCGTATGGCGCAGCAAGCTGATGCTTATGGTCAGCGTGTAACACTAGAAGCTCAAGGTAAAGTGGCAAGCTTTGAAAAGCTGCTGCCAGAATATAAAGCTGCGCCAGAAGTGACTCGTCAGCGTTTGTATCTGGATACTATGCAGAAAGTGATGTCAGGTAATAATAAAGTCATTATTGACGCTAAAAACAGCGGCAATATGATGTATCTCCCTCTGGATAAGATGATGGATCGTAAGCCAGCAGCCACCAGTCATAACAGCTCGCCTGTGATGCCTCAAGAGCATGTTGATTCAACATCCATGAACAGCGCAGCTAGCCATAGCAATATTCCTGCAAATGGTCGCCTGTCTCGTGAAGAGCGTATTCGTCTGGGGAGGGAATAATAATGGGTCGTATTGGATTGATTATTGCTGCCATTTTGGTGGTCGTGGCGTTTTCTTCTGTCTTCGTGGTAAATGAAGGGGATCGAGCCATCGTATCTCGCTTTGGTAAGGTTCTGAAAGTGGATGGGAAGACCGAGGTGTTCGAGCCGGGTCTGCACTTTAAGATCCCTGTTATCGACAAAATCCGTATGCTGGATGCTCGGATTCAGACGCTGGATGGCGCTGCTGACCGTTTTGTGACATCCGAGAAAAAAGATTTGATGGTTGATTCTTATGTGAAGTGGCGTATCAAAGATTTTGCCAAGTATTACCTGTCCACCAATGGTGGTATCAAGGCAAATGCTGAGACCTTGCTGCAGCGTAAAATCAACAACGATTTGCGTACTGAATTTGGTCGCCGCACCATTAAGGAAATTGTTTCTGGTAGCCGTGATGAAATGCAGATGGATGCATTGAAAAATGCGGCTGAAAGCGCCAAGGATCTGGGTATCGAAGTGGTGGATGTTCGGGTTAAACAAATTAACCTGCCCGCTAACGTCAGTAACAGTATCTATCAGCGTATGCGTGCTGAGCGTCAGGCGGTAGCAAAAGAACATCGTGCTCAGGGTAAAGAAAAAGCAGAAATTATCCGCGCGACGACTGATGCGAATGTTGAAGTTCAGATTGCTGAAGCTCAACGTAAAGCACTGACAGTTCGTGGCTCTGGTGATGCAAAAGCAGCTGAGATTTATGCCAAGGCATACTCAAAGGATCCTGAGTTTTATGCTTTTTTGCGCAGCCTTGAAGCTTATCGTGAAAGCTTTAACAACAATTCAGATGTCATGGTGCTTGAGCCGGATAGTGAATTCTTCCGTTATATGAAGAGTGAAACTGGCAAATAAGCTAATTGCAGAGATAAAGCCCGGTTGTGATACCGGGCTTTTTTGTGCCTTGAATTATTTACATCCGTTCTGTATTTCAGCAGGAAATCACATATTGTTATCAGAAATGCTTTGGGTAAGGGCAAAATCTGGTAAAAGAATGTCGGTTTTTTATATTTTATATTGCGTTTTAGTTATCATAAATTGACTTAAACTTGCTATCTTTGTTTGATTGTTGTGCGTTTTCACTATGATCTGCTTCTGATTTTTAGATATAATGGGCAGCGCCTCAAACTTCGCAGAAGGCTTTGTGAGAGCGTTGGGGTGAGATAACAAGTATTAAAAATAAATGTTCCAACCCCTCTTGGAGATAAGTGGATGAGCAATGCGCCAGTCGATACCGGACGTCGCAGGTTCCTGACAGCTGCAACCGCTGTAATTGGCGGTACTGGTGCCGTCGCTGTAGCGGTTCCCTTTATTAAGTCATGGAATCCAAGTGCTAAGGCAAAAGCTGCGGGTGCGCCGGTTGAAGTCAATATTAGTAAACTCGAACCGGGTCAATTGATCCGGGTAGAATGGCGGGGTAAACCTGTATGGGTTGTCCGCCGTACCGAAGCAGTTCTTTCCGCTCTACCTGGCTTGGATAGTCAGTTACGCGATCCCAATTCTGATGAACCCCAACAGCCGGTTTATGCCCAGAATCCCACTCGGGCAATCAAACCGGAATTCTTTATTGCCGTGGGCTTATGTACCCATTTAGGCTGCTCTCCTACTTATATGCCAGATTCATTTGGTGAGCAGGTTGAAGGGGTTACGGCTGGTTTTTTCTGTCCTTGTCATGGCTCCAAGTTCGATATGGCTGGCCGGGTATTTCAAGGTGTGCCGGCACCCTTGAACTTGGTGGTGCCACCGCATCAATATTTGGATGACACCACGGTACTGGTCGGTGTGAGTGAGGGGGCTGCGTAATGGCAAATAAATTAGTGGATTGGATTGATGCCAGGATCCCGATGACAGCGACCTATAACCGTCATGTGGGACAGTATGCGACACCGAAGAATTTTAACTTTTGGTATTTCTTTGGCTCACTGGCGCTGTTGGTTTTGGTTAATCAGTTATTGACCGGGATCTGGCTGACGATGAATTATGTTCCGACTGATGAAGGGGCATTTGCGTCGATTGAATACATTATGCGGGATGTCGAGTATGGTTGGTTGCTGCGTTATATGCACTCCACCGGCGCCTCGGCCTTTTTTGTGGTGATTTATTTGCACATGTTCCGCGGGGTGATTTATGGCTCTTACCAAAAGCCACGGGAACTATTGTGGCTGTTTGGTATGCTGATCTTCCTGATCCTGATGGCAGAAGCTTTTATGGGCTACCTGTTGCCTTGGGGGCAAATGTCCTACTGGGGGGCTCAGGTGATTATTTCCCTGTTTGGTGCCATTCCTGTGATCGGGGATGATTTAACCTTGTGGATCCGGGGTGACTATGTGGTCTCCGGTGCCACCCTAAACCGCTTCTTTGCCCTGCATGTAATAGCACTACCACTGGTATTAGTCGTATTGGTATTCCTGCATTTGATTGCGCTACATGAAGTTGGCTCCAATAACCCTGATGGTATCGAAATTAAAAAGAACAAAGATGAGAATGGCTGGCCGGTTGATGGCATTCCTTTTCATCCTTATTACACAGTAAAGGATATTGTAGGTGTTGCAGGCTTCCTGATTGTGTTTTGTTATGTGTTGTTCTTTATGCCGGAAGGCGGTGGGTATTTCCTTGAAAAACCTAATTTTGAGGCCGCTAATCCCATGAAGACGCCGGAACATATTGCGCCGGTATGGTATTTCACCCCTTTCTACGCCATCTTACGTGCCGTGCCCGATAAACTCGGTGGGGTATTGATGATGGGACTGTCTATTCTGGTGCTGTTTGTACTGCCTTGGCTGGATCGCTGTAAGGTGAAATCCATCCGCTATCGCAGTGCGTTACATAAGCTCAATATTGCCCAGTTCACCGTGTCCTTTATTGTGCTTGGATACCTTGGTGCGGTACCGGCGACTCCGGTATTAACCATCGCGGCCCGGATTTTTACCATTACCTACTTCGGGTTCTTCCTGGCTCTGTGGCTGTACAGTAAAAATGAGAAAACTAAACCTGTACCAGAGAGGGTGACGAGCTGATGAAAAATATACTGATTGCATTGGTAACTTTACTGCCGAGCCTGACGTTTGCCGCCGGCCCGAGTATACCGCTTGAAAGCGCCAATATTGATTTACACGATAAAGCATCGTTACAGCGGGGCTTGGGTTATTTTCAGCAGTACTGTGCGGGTTGCCATAGTACCCAGTACCAGCGTTATGGTCGGGTTGCCGATGACTTAGGCATTTCTGTTGATGATATGCGCGCCAATTACATGTTTACTGACGCCAAAATTGGTGAGTTGATGGAAAACGCTATTCCGGATGAGGATGCGGCAAAATGGTTTGGTGCGACACCACCGGATCTGACGCTAGTATCTCGAGTTCGAGGAGAAGATTGGGTATATACCTATTTGAAAAGCTTTTATCAGGACTCATCTCGGCCGTTTGGCGTGAATAATACCGTATTTCCCATGGTGGGGATGCCACATGCACTGGAAGAGCTGCAGGGAATTGCAGTGAAACAGGCTGATGGCAGTTTGGTTGCCAGTGGTGGAACCATGACAGCGCAGCAGTACGATGACGCTGTCAGGGATATCACGGCATATTTGGCGTATTCTGCTGAGCCCGTAAGGGTAGAGCGGGAACGCTTAGGAATGTGGGTATTAGGCTTTTTGTTAATCTTCTTTATTGTGGCCTTCCTCCTCAAGAAAGAGTATTGGAAGGATGTACACTAGGCAGGGTTAACGGGTAGAATATAGTATCCGCATAGTGTAAACGGGGGGCTTGGCTCCTCGTTTCTTTGTTTCTGATTCTGGAGGGTATCAATGGCTCTAGCTGCCAATAAACGCTCTGTCATGACCCTGTTTTCAGGTGCCGATGATCTGTATAGCCATCAAGTACGCATAGTACTGGCCGAGAAAGGGGTTACTGTAGATGTATTGCAGGTTGACCCAAACGACATGCCCGAGGATCTGCTCGAGGTAAATCCATATAACACAGTACCGACACTGGTTGACCGTGAGCTGGTGTTGTACGAATCTCGCATCATTATGGAATATCTGGATGAGCGTTTTCCCCATCCACCACTGATGCCGGTTTATCCTGTATCTCGAGGGAAAACTCGTCTGATGATGCATCGCATTGACAGTGACTGGTACACTCTGGTCGATCGCATCAAAAAAGGTGACCGTGCTGATGCTGCCCGTAAAGAGTTGGCTGAAAGTCTGACTGCTGTAGCGCCTATTTTTGCCGAAATGCCTTACTTTATGAGCGAAGAGTTTGGATTGGCTGACTGCTACTTAGGCCCATTGTTGTGGCGTCTGCCGGCGCTGGGTATCGAGTTGGATAGCCGTGTAGCAAAAGACATTAAAGCTTATATGACACGTATTTTTGAGCGTGAATCATTCAAGGCTTCCCTAACTGAAGCTGAGCGCGAAATGCGCATGGGTATGTAATGAAACCTATGGGTCCTAACCGCCCTTATTTGTTGCGTGCATACTACGACTGGTTGATGGATAACGAACTGACTCCCCACGTGGTAGTTGATGCGTTTGTTCCCGGAACCCAGGTGCCACAGCAGTATGTTCAAGATGGGCAAATTGTACTGAATATCACCGCATCTGCTGTGGTGGACTTGCAGTTGGGTAATGACTTTATTGAGTTTAGTGCCCGGTTTGGCGGTGTACCGCAACAGATAGTACTGCCTTTGGCATCCATTATTGCGATCTATGCCCGTGAAAACGGGGCCGGTGTCGTATTTGAGATGGAAGAGGCTTACCTACCTCAGGATGAAACGGCTGTGGACGCTGAACTGGAAACTGTGCCGGCTGACAGTACCGTGGAAACCTCAGAGCCAGCTTCACCAGCGAAGCGCCGTGCTCATTTGACGTTGGTCAAATAATCAAAGGCTCAGCTTTCCTGTTTGGGATAACTGAGCCTTTGTCTTTTCAGGCCATGTTCCGCTCTAAAGCGGCAATTTTTTATATAACAAAGGGACAGAGAATTGGTGCATCGATGCTATGCAAGCGAGCGCTGTTAAACTGTGACCCCAGCTGAATCGTATTGTTTTCAGTTTTGTTAATACAAAAAAAGGAGCGCTGGCTCCTTTTTTCTGATGAGTGGATTAACTCTGCAGTATTTTTAGCGGTAATCCCAGTAGAGCATCACCCTGTCCGGCGAAGTACCAGATAATTGCCACTAATGCGGCAACCGTCAGTAAATACCAAATAGTACTGAACATTTGTCCGTAGCGATCAAGTGGCAATAGGTGTGATTGATGACGGCTTTTCCATTCAAATACGATTTCTAGACTGCCAATCAGTAGTAAAAATCCCAATAGTGCTAGTCCAAAATGGTAACTGATAGCAATACCTATACCCGCCCCAGCAACGCAGGCTAATAACCCGGTGATACTGTTCATGGAAAAGCTGATACTTTTGAGAATATGCCCACCATCCAGCGGCAAAATAGGTAACAGATTAAACAGATTGAGTAGGGCATTAAAACAAGCCAGTCCGGCAAAGAAAATTTCGCCAGTTAGGCTGTAAAGCAACAGGCTAAGCAGTGACATCAATAAACCGAAAGTCGGTCCCATGATGGATATCACCACATCTTGCCAGCGAGTATTAATTTTCTCATCTGATAGCGCTAGCCCACCCATAAATGGAATGAGATAAATACCTTTAGTTTTCATACCAAAATAACGCATGGCACGGATATGGCCATATTCGTGGAATACTAAACAGGCGATTAATGCTAAAGCAAACTGAAAAGAAAACAGCCAGGAGTAAGCCGCTACGCTTGCTCCGGCCAGAACCATTTTTATCACCTTGGCGCTTTTTAGTAGCTTAAAGCCCAGAGACAATAGGCCAATTAGGCTAAATTTTTGCTGTGTGGGCACAGGATTTTCTGGGACTTGCCTTTCAATATCCCGTTCAGTGCGTTCCCCGCTGCTAATCAATTGCTCATTAATGCGCAGTTGATATTGGAGTTTGAATGGTTGCCAGCTGAGCGTAGTGGATAAGTTGACTAGCAGTGTCTGTTGCTGCTGTTGAGCATCGGTTGCCTGCAGGGTAAATTCATGACTCTGGTGCGAGGGGGCATCACTGTGTGCTGACAGTTGGGAAACCAGAGTGTTATTCCAGTACAGTTGCTGCCAGCCGGCCATAGAGCCTTCCAATCGCAGCGGCTGATCAAGACAGCTAATGTTTAGTAGTTCCAAGGGAATATGCCTGTAACAGGTTAATGAAATAGGGTAAGCCGCGGCCATATTATCACGCAAAAGAGCATGATATAGGCCAAGGACTGCTGTCATTATGTTACAGGCTGTTAGGGGACCAACTCCCCTAGATAGAGAGCTATTTGTGCTGTTGATACACCTTGTATTTATTATTCTCAGCGGTGACATTCACCTGACCAAAATGGGTTGCAATAGTATCGGCATAGGGCAGATGACGGTTAGCAACGATTTGCCATATGCCTCCTGAGCTTAATTTGATGGCACTGTCGCGTACAAAACTTAGCGCGATATCTGTAGTGGCATCCAGCCCATCATGAAAAGGGGGGTTGGAGATAATGGCCTGAAACTCACCTTTGGTTTGAGCCAGCCCATCAGAAGGGTAGACGTTAGCTTGCATACCATTTGCGGCCAAAGTTAATTGGCAGGATGCCAAGGCCATGGCATTGATATCCACACAATCGAGTATTAACTCCGGCTGGGCTTTAAGTAGGGCTGCGGCAATCACGCCAGCGCCGCAACCAAAATCCAATACCCGCCCCTGCAGTTGTGGTAGATGTTCGAGCAGTAGCGCAGTGCCTTGATCCAACTGTTTTTCACTGAATACACCGACCAAGTTGCAAATGGTTAATGCTCCTTGTGGTGTGGTCAGCGTATATTGTTTCAGCCATTGCTGTATATCCAGCTTTGGTGCCCCACCTTCGTATTGCGCGGCATACAGCAGGCAATGTCTGGCGTTATCCACTTTATTACAGTAACTGAAATAGTCCGGCAGTAATTTGGGTAGAGATTTAATACCGCCTTTATTCTCCCCAGCAACCAACAATTGTCCGCCCGGCTTAAGGCTGTTAGCGGCTAAATCGAATAGATAAGGGGCGAGAGACTTGGCCTTAGGGAAATAGATTACCACGGTATCAAAAGTCATCGCTTCAGGCAGTTGATGGCCGAAGTAACAATTCAATCCCCGGTTTTGCAACGGGGCAACAGCAAGGTAATGGTGATAATCCAATGCCAGACTAGTGACCTTGGCGCCATTCTGCAACAGCTCCAGGGCCAGATGATCCCTTTCATGATTGAGTAGCAGAACAGATTGATTTTCCAATAAATGGCTGTTGCGGATGATAACTTGAGATGGGTTGGTAAGCACTGAATACCCCTGGCGCTGAGACTAAGCGCCATATTATATAGTAAGGCTGGGGGTGGTTTTAGTGGATTTACACAGCAGGAGTCAGTTTCTTTGCCTAATATTAAAGCCCTGCTATTTTTTCTGCCCGGTAATGGCAGCTGTAATGGATGACGGAGCGACGGAATGTACCCCAGGGCAATATGGATGCTGCTTGCTTGCCTGTTTACAGGCCCCTGTCTGGCTACGCATACGATCACCCACGAATCGGTTGATGGGTATGCCCCATCTCTGGCCGAATTACGACTAATTTTTTCCCGTCAAAAACTCTATTGGCCTGATGGACAGGCTATCACGGTTTTTATTCTCTCTCCTGATTCCAAGCTGCATCAGGAGTTTTGCATTGAGCAACTAGACATTCTGCCTTACGTGCTACAGCGACGCTGGGATCGATTGGTGTACTCAGGTACTGGTGATCGGCCTCGGATAGTCGCTGACGAGCGAGCGATGCGTCGGGCGGTACAGATGACGCCGGGATCAATCGGTTATCTGTCTTCTACCGCGCAGACACAGGGAGGTGTTGGCGATGAACAATAAATGGGTTTGTTGGGGATTGGTGAGTTTTTTATTTATGGTCGGGCCGCTGCAGGCAGATGATTCTAATTGGCAGTTCAATGCATACCTTAATCAAGGGTGGGCCTATGTTGATGATAGCCATTTTATCGTTGGAAATAACCGTAGTAGCTCGGAGTTAACAGAGGCGACGGCAACTGCATTTTGGCGTCCTTCAGCCTCTTGGCGTATGGCGGGGAGTTTGACATTCCGTCAGTGGGGAAATCTGGCAGAGCCCGCAGTAGGGCTCGATTATCTGTTTGCGGAATATCATTGGCAATTACCGGTCGGGCATATGGGGTTACGGGCTGGTCGGATGAAAAATGAAGTGGGTTTTTATTCTAGTAGCCGAGATATGAGCTTTACCCGGCCGGGAATTTTGCTGCCACAGTCCATTTATGCCGATTATTTCCGTGATGCTCAGTTGCATATTGATGGCGCAGATTTATTTGGGGTGGCACAAGTTGGCAATGGTGTGCTTACTTGGCATTTGATGGGGGGGGCAACCACTAAAACCGATAATCTCACCCGTAATATTTTTGGCGGTTTTCAGTTGGGGCATTTTGATGCCAAAGACTTTTATGCTGCAGATATAGAGTATCAGGATGATGCGCTGCGTCTTGGGGCAACTTATTACCATGCCGGGCTGGATTATCATGCCGGCGGCCCGTTTGTGGATGGTGAAATATTTCTTCATGCTTGGGTTTTATCTGCTCAATACCGTTGGCGTTGGTTTGAGTTGACGGCTGAATACCTGGTTGGCGAGCGTCATACTCAGGGGGTTTACCTGGCTCCTGAAGCGGGTGAAAGTGATGAAAAAAACCGAGGATATTATCTAGAGGGGCGATGGTTACTGCCGCACAGAACAGAACTCTACCTGCGTTATGACGATTATGCGGACAATGACAGGGACCCAGACGGTAAACGTTACGCCCTAACAACCGGTAAGCCGGATTACTTTGCCTTTGCTCGAGATTGGACCTTCGGGGGGCGTTGGCAAATTAATGAGAACTGGCAATTAGCCATGGAGTATCACCGGGTGCATGGTGCAGCTTGGGTGGCGCCGGTGTTGACCCGAAACCCGGCTTTACAGCCATCCCATTGGTCGATGTTGGCCTTGCAGTTATCTTACCGGTTCCAGTGGTGATGTTATGACGCAGAACAGGAAGGTCTGTTTATTTCTCAGTCTCAAATGGAAGCTGCTTATCGGCGTGATGTTGATGATGATTTGTGTCGGTGGTGTATTAGGCTCCTTTGCCAATAGGGAGTTGACCCAGCAGCAGCAACAGCAACTTCAACAGCAACAACGGGCACTGTCTGGCGCGCTGCAAGACTCTATTCACAGCGCCGTGGATAAGGCGGTACGTGTTTCCCATCAGATAGGTATGTTGGCACCCACTGGTGATGATGGGCAATTTCAGCTGTCTGCGCTGGCAACTCTGCTCCAGCGCCGTTGGCATGATATTCAACTCTACTGGGATGTCTCTGCTATCGGTGTTTATACGGCACAGCCAGTTGTGCAGGGGGATGAGCCTTTGGTTTCGGTTGGCTCTCGTCCAGATAGCGGTGATGTACCGGCATTGAGCCGGATAGATGGCGACAGCGGGCCAAAATGGCAATTTGTTTGCCGGGAAGTATGCCGGTTGCAGGTATTGATCCCGACGCTAATTGGCGGACAGATGTATCAGATGTTAGTGGAAACGGGCCTGACCGATATTCTCGCGGGGGTGCGCAGTAATGAAGAGTTGGAATTCGTTGTACTGGGGCGAAAACAGCAGAGTAGCCAGCAACCATTTTTTTGGGGACGTGAGTTATTCAGTATCAGTGACCGCCAATTGACATTGTCTGTGTTGCAGTTGGCTGCTGTGCGGTGGCAGTGGTCTGAATTACAAAGTGGTAATCAGGTCTTTAATCTCGATGATAAGGCATGGGCGCTATGGGCTTATCCATTGGATATTGCCAATCCCTCAGGGCCAGTATTGGTGGTGATGAGTGACGTATCACTTTGGTATCAAGCGCTGTCTGCTTTTCAGCGCAATATGCTGGGAATATTGCTCAGCGCCCTGCTGTTGGTGGGGGCTGCGGTAGTATTGCTGGCCTGGTCCCCGATTATGCGTTTGGAGCGCCATGCCAGAATATTACCCTTACTCGCTCAGGCAGACTTCAACGGTGTTAAGCGAGCGACGCCTAGAGTTAAAGGCAGTATTGTTGATGAGGTCGATAATGTTGATATGGCAACGCTGGATGTGACCGATAAGCTCGAGCATCTGCAACAAGAGGTCGTCAGTCACACCCAGGAGCTAGAGCGGCTGGCGATGCTGGATATGCTTACTGGCCTGCCGAATAAGCCCATGCTCACCCATGAATTAAATAAAGCGATTGCCTGCGTTGGCCGCTTACATGAACAGGTCGCATTGATGTTCCTTGATCTGGATGAGTTTCGCCGCATTAACGATACCCTTGGGCATAATGAAGGGGATGAACTGCTGAAAATTGTAGCCACGCGACTGGGCGATAGCGTCCGTTCTATGGATACGGTATTTCGTCAGGGTGGGGATGAATTTTTAATTTTACTACGGGGGATTGAGCAGGAGCAGGAGATCCCCCGGGTGATCCATAAGATTTTTGCCGCGTTGCAGCAGCCTATTATGCTCAAAAGCCACAAACTCATAATCACGACCAGTATTGGCATTGCCTTTTGCCGTGACCCAGCGATGGACGCGGATGAATTGGTTAAACATGCCGAGTTAGCCATGTATCAAGCCAAGAGTGCCGGTCGCAGTAATTACCGGGTGTTCAGCTATGAGATGCTACACCAAGCCCATAACCGGATGATGATTGAGCAAGATATTGGCGAGGCCATCACGGATAATCAATTATCCCTGTATCTGCAGCCGATTATTGATATGACTAAGGGCGAACTACGCGGCTTTGAAGCCCTGATCCGCTGGTTTCACCCTCAGCGAGGCTTGATTATGCCGGGAGACTTTATCCCGGATATTGAGCATTCTGATGCCATAATTGCCGTAGGCAATTATGTGTTGAAACAGGGGATGGAGTTACTGACCCGGTTACAGCAGGCGGGTGGCAATGATTTGTATCTGGCCGTGAATTTGTCGGCCAAACATTATCTGGCGCCGGGGCTGAAAGCCTATATTGTTGAGTTGTTGGATAAATATCCGGTTAGACCAGAAAGCCTACTGCTGGAGGTCACGGAAGAAAGCGTGATTGAGCAGGTAGATATGGCGATGACAGTGATGGCAGAGCTGAAGCAACTGGGCGTGCGGATCGCCATTGATGATTTTGGTACCGGTTACTCATCCCTTAGCTATTTAAAACAGTTGCCTTTTGATGTACTGAAAATCGACCGCTGCTTTACCCAAGGCGTATTGGATAACGGTGTCGATACCCATATTGTGACAACTGTGATTGAGCTAGCCCATAACCTTGAACGTGAAGTGGTAGCGGAGGGGATTGAAACCGATGCTCAGGAGGACTTTATGCGAGAGGCTGGCTGTGAGTTAGGGCAGGGATATTTGTATTCCCGCCCGATCAGTGAAGAGCAGGTCATGCGCACCTTGACTAGCCCGCATTTTTCCCGAATTTGGCCTAAAGCTGAAAATTATCAACAGATGGGCAAATTGGGCTGATAGCGGATTTTCCTTGCTGCAGCAATATTGATAGCAAACCAGGCAGTCATAAGGCTGCCTGTTTTGCTAATGTCATGGGACTAAATTGCTTATGACTTTTTTTCTGCTGGCAGCAGGCTGATAAGCTTGTTGGCAATATCAGTATTATCCTGATGGCCGTTAAATAATTCCGCCGCAGGACCTGCTGCAAACACCTGCACATCAATACCTGTATGCCCGGAGGTGGTCCAGCCGGTATTGCTTTTTTTATCAATCAAATGCTTTAGTGCATCAGCTAGCGTGTCTTGCCCCTGCATCCGGGCTGTCGTCAGCCGTTGATACTGAGGTGCGGTCGGGGTAAACCCTAGTCCCTTAGCAACAATGGCTTGCCAGTCATCGGTAGCAATGGCCTTAGCGGCAATGGTATCGGGTGATGCGGTCATCTGGTGTAATACGCTGGGGTGCCAGCCATAGTGACCATCCCGACCAATGCTCAGTCCACCGGTATTATGATCAGCGGTGACCACCATCAGAGTATCCGGATGTTGGCGGACAAATTGCTCAGCCACTTCAATGGTATTGGCAAATTCATCCATCTCACCCATGGCAACGGCAATATCATTGCTATGACCGGCCCAATCAATCAAGCTGCCTTCCACTAACAGTACAAATCCTTGCTTGGATTGGGAGAGTAATGTCAGCGCCTTAGTGGTTAGTTGACTAAGTCGGTTTTCTTCAGGTTCATCAATTGCCCACGGCAGTTGCACATCAGCAAATAGCCCCAGTACTTTGCCTTGGTTGATATTATTAAGTGCCGCCATGTCGGTGACGACTTGATAATTCTGCTTGGCAAATTGTTCACGCAAGCCAGGGGGGAAATAACGTTGTCCGCCGCCGAGAATGACACTGGCTCCGGTATCAAGATAACTTTGGGCTAATTCATCATAATGTTTACGGCTGATATTGTGGCTGAGAAACGCCGCAGGAGTAGCATGATTTACCTGAGACGTCACGGTTACGCCGGTAGCTAATCCGGCGCGATGGGCGCGTTCTAACAAAGTCGGAACGGGTTGATGTTTAAGATCGACGCCAATAGCGCCATTATAGGTTTTAATACCCGATGATAGTGCCGTAGCCGCCGCGGCACTGTCGGTAATATAGCCACTTTCTCGAGCTGGGAAGGTACTGGCACTGCCGACTAACAGGCGGTTAAAGACTGTTTCTTCAACTTCTTCAGTATCCGGATCATCTTTATAAAGCCGGTATGCAGAGGTATAGGCTGGTCCCATACCATCCCCAATCATAATAATGATGTTTTTCGGTTTGGCAGGAACCTCTGGTAGCCCTTGTGCTTGGGCAGTGAGTGTAAACGCGCTAAAACCAATGGCGCAGGCCATCAGCTTTAGCGTGGTAGCGTACAGCATATTACTTTCCCTGTGTTGCAGTGTTTATTATTTTGTTGTTATTCGGCGTTCAATGGCATCCATCAGCCTGCCGGTAATATCCACGTCAAACGCAGCTTCAATTTCTTTGATACAGGTCGGGCTGGTCACATTGATTTCAGTGAGCTTGTCACCGATCACATCCAGGCCAACAAAGATCAGCCCGCGTTTTTTTAACTCAGGCCCGATGGCATTGGCAATGTGCCAGTCTGACTCTGACAGCGGTCTTGCTACGCCACTGCCGCCTGCAGCCAAATTGCCCCGGGTTTCACCCTTGGCGGGAATACGGGCAAGGCAGTATGGCACAGGCTCACCATCAATCACCAGAATCCGTTTGTCGCCATCGGTGATCTGTGGAATAAATTTCTGCACCATAGCGTATTGGGTGCCGTGTTGCGTGAGGGTTTCAATAATTACCCCTAGGTTCGGGTCCTGTTGCTGCACGCGGAAAATAGAGCTACCGCCCATACCATCGAGGGGTTTTAAGATTATGTCGTGTTCGGCTTGGTGAAAATCTTTGATCCGCTGGGCATCCCGAGTCACTAGTGTCTTAGGGGTAAATTGGGCAAACCAAGCGGTAAAGAGTTTTTCGTTGGCATCGCGTAAGCTCTGGGGCTTATTAACGATGAGAGTGCCTTGCTCTTCAGCCCGCTCTAACATGTAGGTGGCATAAATATATTCGGTATCAAATGGCGGGTCTTTGCGCATTAAGATGACATCAAGATCGGCCAGAGGCTTATCCTGCGCATCTTCCAAGGTGAACCAGTTACTGGCATCTTGCTGCACAGTTAATGGCCGCATACTCGCCATGGCGGTGCCATCAATCAGTGCCAGATCTTTCATTTCCATATAAAACAGCTGATAACCACGGGATTGGGCGGCCAGCAGCATGGCAAAGCTGGAATCTTTTTTGATATTAATGTCCGCGATGGGATCCATCACGATACCGAGTTTGATCATTTTTCTGTCCTTTACTGACCGGCCGGCGGAATGCCGACCGGTTTGTCCGGTTAGCCCAGATCGCCAAGGTGCAGTTGTAGCGCCGTGATGGCAGTCAGGGAGGCTGTTTCTGTTCTTAACACGCGGGGGCCTAACAGTACATCGGTGAAATGATAATTTTCTGTCATGGCAATTTCATTGGCAGATAAACCACCTTCAGGGCCGATTAACAGGCGGATTCGCTTATGTTCTTGCCCTAGTCCGTTAATGCCAAAGGCTGCTCTAGGATGTAAATTTAATTTCAGCGCAGCGGAGGGCTCAGCGCACCAGTCTTGCAGGTCCATTGCTGGGCGGATTTGTGGCACAACACTGCGGCCACACTGCTCACAGGCGCTAATAGCAATTTTCTGCCATTGCTGGATTTTTTTCTCCAGTCGCTCACCATTGAGTTTGACGCCACAGCGTTCAGAGAACAGCGGGGTAATGGTGTTCACTCCCAGCTCAACGGATTTTTGGATGGTAAAATCCATCCGATCGCCACGGCTAATCACTTGACCTAGGTGCAGGTTGAGCGGTGATTCGCTGGGATTGGCTTGGCAAGACAGTAACGTCACCGTCACCGATTTTTTACCGGCACTGGTGATTTCGGCAAGATAGTCATTGCCATCGCCATTAAACAGGCAGATTTGTTCACCTTCCCCCATACGAAGTACTCGGCCGATATGGGCCGCACCATCGTCATCCAGCGCCAGCGTTTGCTGTGTAGCCAGTGGTGAGGGTTGATAAATACGTGGAACTCTCATGTTTTGTCACCTTAATCTGCCAGTTGACCTTTAATATGATGCGCCTGGCACTGGGATTGTACAAAAGGATTGTGATTCCCCTGGGCTTTTGCCACAGCGTTATCACGACGACATTCCTGTGCCGTTACCGGATAGGTTTTATCCCAAGCGCGGAACAATTTTAACTGGCTGGACGCAATTTTCAGCCCATAAGTTTTTTGCATGTACATATAGGTGCGGGCAATCGCACCTCGGGCTCGCACTGGCGGCTCGGCTTTTCTGTCTTTAAAGTCTACCACCATGGTGCACTGACCATATTGTCCCGAGCGGGCATTCCACTGGCTAAAGCGGAAGTTATTACGGTCACCATTCACTTCGCCGATGGCTGGTACTAAGTTGTGTAAATCCGATTCCATTTTTCTGAAGTCGGCATCGTTTTTACCACAATTTTTGCGCCCGCCGTGTTGCCAGCATTGCAGCTGGTGGCCAAATTCCCAAGCCGGCACAATATGTTCCCATTCGACCCGGTTGGCTCGTTTTTCCTGTTTACGTACATGGTAACCACAGCTGCCTAGCTCCGGGCGCCATTTCTTATTGTGGGTATCAATATCACAGCCGCAATAAAAACTCACGGCTGGCAGTTCATGGGTATACAGTTGCCGAGCAATGCGTTTGGCTTGACTAAAACTGGTTGGGTGAGAGGGTGATGCCTGCACGATTGGACTCAACAGCAGTGCAGCGAGCAGGATCGCAGCACCTGAGATAGATGATTTCAAAATGTTTCCCTAAACGAGTGACGTTACTCTCTAACGGAGTTGCGCAGGAGTTTAAGGATTGCTTTTCAGCCTTGCAACCATTGGCTAACTGTACGCTTTTAAGGGCTGATGACAGATCCGGCAATGATAACTGGCTTGTTGGCGGATAATTTTATTGTGTCGCCTAACACTCAGCTCAACGCGGCCGCAGCCACATTGATAGGGAAAGGTGCGGCCTTGCACCGATGCTGTATTAAATTGATGCGTCGCTTTAGGGGTGACAGCATAAATTTGTTGCATCAAGGCTTGCCATTGTGGCCCATGGGGCTTGATATTCCGGTGTCCGTATAGCTGGAAACAGAGTAAATGGCAGATCTCATGGGGGACGACATCGCTCAAAAATGCGTAAGGGTTTTCCCGAAGTAACACAGGGTTAAATCTGAGTTTGTTCAACTGCAGATGGGCTGTGCCAGCACTTTTCCCCCGCAGTTTGAAGCTGATAACAGGCCGTGGAAATGCCCGAGCCAGCTTATGCTCTGCCAGGTTATAGCACTGCTCAACCCGGGATAATAATTGGGCTTGCAGTTGATTATCTGGGACTATCTGGCTTGCATTACTGCAGGGGTGTTCCTGGGCTTGTCTATCGTGACATGGTTTTGCGTCGCCACTGCTTATTGTTTCCCCGCCCATATCCCCATCTCTAATGACTGAATTAAGCCCGCTATCATACCTGTTTTTGCCCTGAGCGGAGATAGCAGGCTTTACCTTGTTTTAAACGACAACACCCGGATGCACTCAGCCAATATACAGTGAGTGCTAGTCTGTTAGAGAGTACAGATCAGAGCATGGCGGCTGTGGCTTGCAGTATTGCCCGCATCTGTTCCAACATCGCGTTTTGCTTGTTGCGGTCATAGCCACTGATTGCTGGAGTATGTATGTGCCCGGTGGCAATTTGGCTATCTAATAGTGCGCGCAGTCGTAGTGCCCGATAGGTTATTTCGTTGGACAAATACCCCCCGCCACTGCCAGTTACGGCCGTAACATTTTGCAATGCCGACAGTGATGGGGCGGAAAAATCGCCCCGCTCCAGAGTTGTCACCTGACGGTTATCACTGATTTGCCACTGGCCTTGGGCAAACAGTATCGCTTTGGCGGGCAGGGAAAATTCCAAATATTCGGGACCACTCAGCGGGGTATTGGCTAAGAGTGGTACGGTCGGGTGGCTGGGGGTGGCACCAGAATAGCGTTTGTTGTTATCCGGGGCATTGGCACTGCGGTTTTTGCCCGCAAAACGTTCTAACTGAAAATGGTCCCGTCCCATACTAACAGTAATGATGGCATCTACCTGTTGCTGCACATAAAAGGGAGTCAGTAAGGATTCAATCAGCCCGTTATCAAAATCGGTAAAGCGTACCGGGATCAATACCGTTTCAATTTGCACTTTGCGTTTATCGGACATAAAGGTATAGCCGTCCAAGGCTAATGCTATCAGCCCTGATGGATTACTCTGATCAATTTGCTTATCGAGTCGAAAAGGGTCAAACCCGGTCAACAGGATTTTAATGTCGCTGTCGGCATCAAAACGGATATCGGTAATGCCACGGGAATTTTTCTCGGCAGCGCTCAGCAAAATATTGCGTTGCCACTGCGCGGGTGTAAATCCGGGAGTTTGATGCTGCAGCATCTGTTTTAACGCCAGTCGCCCCCAGTACAGAGGTCGGTCATCAGGCGAGCCTGATTGGACATCCCTGACCGCTTGTTGCCACAGTCGCTGCCCTTGACGGGCAACCAGTTGCGTCAATGTCAGTTCATTATCGGTGCGTTGAAATTGGGGAATAAAGTTATTCGTCAGGCTTTGATAGCGATCAGTGATCTGAGGCATCGTTTCTCGAGCCTTGGGTAGTCGCTGTTGTTCAACATCAATATAGGCATTGTCAGTTGATGCGTTAGCGTAAACAGGTGTTGTCAGTAGAGACAGGCTAAGCAGAAGCCGGGAGACATTGCGCAGCATGATATGTCCTTATCTGTACCGGTCAGCGCCGGTGCAATCCATTGGTGTAGAAGGTGCAAAAGCAGAAGTTAAGGCTAAGTATGCAATAGCCGTTGGCGGTTGAAAAGTTAGCAATGTTGTGGTCTGTGGTTTTCGTGGTGTTATAGCGTTATCAAACTTACAGATGTCATGGTTCTAAATAACATCATCGCGGAGAACGACTAAACCGTCTGATGAACTCGCTTTGTCTGCTGCGCTTAGCAGAAATCAGTCTCTTCAGCTGTTGCTATGGACTGAATATTGACTGGCAATAGAAGGGTAACGACCATGCCGGGTATTATTAGCCCGGCGCAATGTGACCCAGAGGTCGGTATACGCCGCGTTATTTTGGTATACTGCGCCGATGCGAACGAGACAGTGATATCCCTTGGGTGGTACTGAATGGTCAGCGTTCAAGTGTAGTTATTAGCTATTGCTAGCTGGGTTAGAGCATCAGCGATTGCATACTTTCTTGGGTACTGAAGCGTTTGGTAAAGAAATCGAGAAAGACACTGATATTGGTGGCCAGTTGACGTCGACTGGAGTAAACCCCGTACACTTTAAAGGGTTCAATGGGCCATTCCTGTAAAATCGGTACCAGTGAGCCACTGGCTATTTCATTTTTACAGCTGGCATTGGATAGCATGGCGATACCGAAATCATCCAGCGCCAACTGTTTTACCATAACGGCACTATTGACCCGGACCTTTTTCTGAAAGTTCACCATGCTCTTGCGGCTACCCTTCCCCAGCGGCCAAATTGGCGCACTGCGGGAGGTGCCAAGCAGAATTCCCTGATGTCCGGCCAGTTCTTTAGGGGTTGCCGGAGTACCTTTACTTTTCAGGTATCCCGGGCTTGCTACCAGAATTGGCTGACGTTCAAATAGCAGTCTGGCGACGAGGTCGGAGGACTGAAGGGGTCCATATTTGATCGCAATGTCGTATCCTTCCCCCACCAAACCGACATCATTGTCGGTAAATTGAACATCCAGTTGAATGTTAGGGTACAAACGCATAAAGCCACTACACAGGCTGGCGATGGTTTCCTGGCTGAATGAAACGGGAATGGCAATACGCAGGGAGCCGGAAACATCATTATGGGTGTTCTCCACCGTCGCTTTGGCGGCCTCTACCTCGTTGCTGATCGTTTCGCAGTGCTGAAAAAACAGTGCCCCGACTTGAGTCAGGCTCAAGTGGCGGGTGTTGCGTTGTAACAGACGGACTCCCAGCTGTTCTTCCAGTTGGGCAACTTTACGACTTATGGTGGATTTTGGCAGGCCGGTTTCCCGGGCTGCGCGGGAGAAACCTTTGGCCCTGACCACTGCGGCAAACAGCATCATACCGTTCAAATCTGGCATGTTTATCTCACTGTCTCAAAAATGGAACAAAGCGTCTAAGGCAGTTTAATGGTATTTGACTTATTAACAAAGTTATATTTATTGGCTAAAAATTTTCAGAGGCTAAGCAGAGGATCTTTTGATGACCAGCAATAATCAGCCCGCAAATAAGACTCAAGCAGTAGCAGCCGATCCGCTTTTTTTAGAAGCTGAGCATCTGGCAAAAGATTTTTCTCTGTTTCCTGAGCACAGCAAGCAGAGCTTATCGGATGAAATTCATGGGTTACTGGATGACGAGGCTATCCAGACTAACCTGAAAGATTTGGCAAATTTGGATGTAGACGGCTATGTCGCCAAGGTCATCCAGCCAACTCTGGATAAAACCCGTCCAGGTGCAAAACGGATTATTGCTGACTTGAAAGGCAAGTTAATCCGTGAAACCCATAACGGACCTTTTTACAGTGCTGAAGTGGAAATGAACTTCGGTGCCCGCAGTCGTCGAATCGGCTTTATCGCCCAGGAGCGGACCACTGCCAATGGCGCTTGGATGCCTGAGCACCACATTGCTTGCTGTAAAGCGGTTCGTCTGTTTGCTGAATTATCCATGCCGATCATTTTCTTGATCGACACACCCGGAGCCGATGCCGGTGAAGTAGCTAACAGCCATAATCAGGCCCACTCTATTTCTAAGGCCATTGCTGAAAGTGCCAATGTGGATGTACCGACAGTTGGTATTGTGATTGGTGCTGGTTACTCTGGCGGGGCGATTCCACTGGCTGCTGCCAATATTCTGTTGTCGCTGCGTGATGGTATTTTTAATACCATTCAACCTCAGGGATTGCAGAGCATCGCCCGTAAGTACAATCTTTCTTGGCAGGAATGTGCCAAATGCGTGGGTGTGGCACCGGAAGAGCTGTACGCCTCTGGTTGTATCGATGGCATTATTGATTTCTCTCCATCAGACCGTGATGAGCGTCAGCACAACCTGCGCCGCGCGATTATTTCCAGTATTGAAGCGGTTGAACGTGCCGCAGTGGAATTTGTGAAAGAGTCTGATGATCTGCGCGAACACTACAAGCGCTCTTTGGACCGTTTCCTTAATCCATCATCTAGCCTGCAGTCGCTGGAGCATAATTCTGAACTGGCGGTTGCCAACAGCCCGACCATGCACCTTAACCTGTTTGGCAGTGCTTATCGTTACTTGCGTTACCTGACGCTGCGTAGCCGTATCCACTCTATCAGTCAGGATCAATATGGCCGTTTGTCTAAAGTCAGTGTGCCCCATGGTGATTTGAAAGCCCGGGTACAGCAAGAGCAGGACAGAGTGTTCCACACTTGGCTGTCAAATCCAGATAAGTTGGTTTACGACGAAGAGCTGAACAAGCTGTGGGGTAACTTTACCGCTAAGCGTGAAGATGTCAGCACTGAGCGTAATATGCTGACCCGTCTGATTTTGGGTGAGCCAAAAGAGAATTACAAAAAAGCCCGCAAAGCGCTGATGTTCAATATCAGTTGGTCTTTGTATCACCGCTGGAAAAACAATGCGGCGAATAACTTTAAAGGGCTGATCCATTATTTGGAAAACCTGCCTGAAGAAGTGACGCAAAAACCTTGGCCAGCTTTAAATGATCTGACTGTGCTGGATGTTGTCGTCAATGAAGAGCTGCGCGAAGACTTTATCTGGCAGTGCTACAACATTCTGATTTTCAACGCACTGTATGACAATGTGGTGGTGAACTTGGCCTCGATTGCCAAAGAAGCCATGATGACCAAGAGTTTGGCTCGCAGTTCAGTCGACAGTTTGCTACATACCTCTATTGATAAGGCTATCTCGACTCAAGATGTGGCCAATGATAAGAGTAAGTTCTACAAGTGGCTGAAATACTTTATGGATCAGTCCAACCGTGCCGAGCTTTTGGTGCGGGTAGAACAATGGAAGAGTGTTGGCTTCCCTCAGCTTAACAACTCTTTGTTTGTGATTCTGACCTATTTCTTCGAGCGTTTGCTGCCGGAATACTTCGACAGTGAAGAGGATTCAAGCCACTACACCGGGGCGATCAACCCAGTACGTATTGGCCGCCGTAAGGACTTCTGGAACCGCCTGACCATGGGCTATCAGGATCTGCTGATCCAGAAAGTACTGCGGGATGAAAAGCAGGCCGGTAAGATGACCTGGCAAAATATTGTGGATCAATTCTTTACTCAGTTTGAAGAAATTGATGCGGATAAGATGTCGGCTAACTCCCTGAACTTCCCTGGTTTCCGTCTATCCATTGAAGATGCGTTAGATAAGGGTATCCGTCCATGCGGTTTGATTACTGGTATGGCGGACTTTGATCGTAAAGGGCAGAAAATCCGCGTTGGTGTGGCAATTTCTAATATTAGCTTCCAAGCTGGTGCATTTGATATGGCCAGTGCGGAGAAATTCTCCTCACTGCTGATTGAGTGTGCTAAGCGTAAGTTGCCAGTGATCTGCTTTATCAGCTCTGGTGGTATGCAAACGAAAGAAGGGGCCGCGGCACTGTTCTCCATGGCTGTGGTTAACGACCGTATTACCCGTTTTATTCGTGATAACGAATTGCCTGTGCTGATGTTCGGTTTTGGTGATTGTACCGGTGGTGCCCAAGCCTCTTTTGTTACCCACCCATTGGTACAGACTTACTATTTCTCTGGTACCAATATGCCGTTTGCCGGTCAAATGGTGGTACCTGCCTATCTGCCATCTACCTGTACCCTGTCTAACTATCTGTCTAAGGTACCGGGTGCGATGAATGGTTTGGTGAACAACCCATTTAGTGACACCCTAAACAGCCAGCTGGCCAGCATTGATCCGCTGATGCCAATGCCTGGGCAGGATATTCAGGATGTGATTGACAGTGCGCTGTCGACGCTGGTGCCAGAAATGCAGCTGGAAAGCGATGAGATCATCCAAAATGATCCCCGTGCATTGATGAAACCTATCGACAAAGTGCTAGTGCATGCCCGTGGCTGTACTGCGGTGAAATTGATCCGCAAGGCCCATGATAACAATATCAATGTTGTCCTAGTGGCATCTGATCCAGATATGACTTCAGTGCCAGCAGAAATGCTCACAGGCAATGATAAGCTGGTTTGTCTGGGGGGGAATACCTCTGATGAGTCTTACTTGAACGCCTACTCAGTCATGAAAGTGGCTGAGTATGAACAGGTAGACGCACTGCACCCTGGGATTGGCTTCTTGTCTGAAAGTCCACAATTTGCAGCCCTATGTGTGAATAATGGGGTGAACTTTGTTGGACCAAGTGTTCATTCAATGACCACCATGGGCAACAAGTCCAACGCGATTAAGACCTCTCAGTCACAAAATGTACCTGTGGTACCAGGTTCTCACGGCATTTTGTCCAATGCAGAGCAGGCCGTAAATGTAGCTAACGAAATTGGCTATCCAGTCTTGCTGAAGGCTGTTCAAGGCGGTGGCGGTAAAGGGATTCAGGTGGTAGAACGCGCTGAAGACATGATCCCACTGTTTATGAAAACGGCCACTGAAGCTGCTGCAGCATTCGGTAATGGCGATCTGTACTTAGAAAAATATGTGACATCACTGCGTCATATTGAAGTGCAGTTGCTGCGGGATAAGTTTGGTAATACTAAAGTGCTGGGTCTGCGTGACTGCTCTGTGCAGCGTAATAACCAGAAAATGATTGAAGAATCCGGCTCTACCATGCTGCCCCCTGAGTTAAAGCAGCAGGTACTGGAATATACGCGTGCTTTGGGTAATGCCGTGGATTACATGGGTGCCGGTACTGTGGAGTTTATCTACAACCTGGATGCCAATGAAGTCTACTTTATGGAGATGAACACCCGTCTGCAGGTAGAACACCCTGTGACTGAGGCAACCTCTTGCGTTGATATTGTTAGAGCCCAGTTTGATATTGCTGCCGGCCGCTCAATTGAAGCGCTGGAGCCACAGAATAAGGGCTATGCACTGGAAGTCCGTGTTACTGCAGAAAAAGCAGTGATGGACTCCCATGATGTACTGCAGTTGATGCCAAATCCAGGGCTTATCACCGAATGCATTATGCCTAAGCACCCAGATGTGGAAATTATCTCTATTGCGGCGGATAACAAAGAGGTTTCCCCATACTATGACAGCCTGATTGCTCAGATCATTATGACTGGCGAAGACCGTGAAGATACGGTCAACAAGATGTTGGCGTATTTGGAAACCGTGTCTATCAAAGGCATTGCTACTAACATTCCATTGCTGAAGCGTATCCTGAAGGATGCCACCTTCAATGAAGGGGTATATGACACCAACTATCTGCCGCGTTTGATGGCAGAGTTGGATGTGGCAGATCTGATTGCTGAAATGGAAGCAGCAGCAGAAACCAAGCCTGTGGATACTGAAGCGCTGCGGGTTGGTGGCAGTAATGAGCTGAAAGTCTTGGCCCAGGGCGCCGGTATCTTCTATAGCTCTCCAGCACCAGGTGAGGCTGATTTTGTGAAGGAAGGTGACATTGTTTCTGCCGCTCAGACGCTGGCGCTGACAGAAGCGATGAAGATGTTCTCTCAGGTCAATCTGGCCAGCTTCAACCGTAAAGGGGCTGAGTTGTATCCGGAAGATAAGCAGTACCGTATTGAACGGATTTTGAACTCTAACGGCCAACAGATCTCACAGGGTGACTTGTTATTTGTGGTGTCACCTGTAGAGGCGTAATGCCGTACCACCTGTTAATTTGATAAAAAGCCCCGCTATTTAGCGGGGCTTTTTTTGATGTGCATCAAATGTTATGCCGTATAAATACCCGTAATTTAATAGGGTTTTAATCTTAGTTTTACACACTAGGGTCTGTTGACGTTTCAAGTTTGTTTTTGCAGCGATTTGAGGATTCTTTATACAAGGCAGATGCTTTGATAGGTAGTTGCGCTACCTGATAAGCTGATAACGCAGTAGAAAGGAGCCTCAAACGCTGCCCGCAGGGTTCGGCTAAAAGCGTTTTACTCTTTGTTGAGCGGTTCTTGCTTAGAATAACTAGGCGACAAACCACTCGCCGCGATTAAAACGCTTTTATCTCGAACAAAATTTAATCACGAAACGTCAACAGACCCTAGGGTCTGTTGACCTTTCAAGTTTGTTTTTGCAGCGATTTGAGGATGCTTTATACAAGGCAGAGGCTTTGATAGGTAGTTATGCTACCTGATAAGCCAATAACGCAGTAGAAAGGCGCCTCAAACGCTGCCCGCAGGGTTCGGCTAAAAGCGTTTTACGCTTTGTTGAGCGGTTCTTGCTTAGCATAACTAGGCGACAAACCACTCGCCGCGATTAAAACGCTTTTATCTCGAACAAAATTTAATCACGAAACGTCAACAGACCCTAGGTCAAGGTCACGGAGTACAGCTCAGGAGGAGTGAAATGGAAAAGGTGTTTATTATTGCCCAGAAGTTTGACGATAAGGCACAACAGGCCGATGCCGTGGTGCAAGGGGTTACCCTGGCTCGGCAATTGGCAATGAGCCCTGAAATTTTTGCATATAGTTATGCCTATTTGCCGGATTTTGAGCATTTTGTGCCTGCGGTGACACCGGTTACTAAGGCTGCCATCGTCAAACAGGCACATCAGGCAGTGGCTGAACGTTTAGCTGACGTCGACGGCCAAGAGATACCTGTGCACAGTTTGTGGCATAAACACCTTTATGAACATGCCTGTGAGCATGCGGCTGAGCAGGAATTTTCCTTGATGATTAAAGCCGTACATGACAGTGATCGCTTTATGCCTACGGATTGGCATTTGATCCGTCATACCCAGATGCCACTGCTATTTTTAAAGCCGCAGTCCACAGCTGAGCAAACCGTACTGGTGGCGCTGGATTTAGGCAGTAAAAGCCCGATAAAGCAGCAGCTAAACAAAGCGGCATTAGCAAAGGGGCGGGCATTGGCTGGTGCTTGTGGCGGAGATTTACATGTAGCTTATGTGTGTCGCATGCATGTGGTGCTTAACGATTTGGATTTAGTGGATAATCGGACGGTCGCTGCTAATGCCAGAGAAAGATTGGCTGATGAGTTAGCGCAGTTAGATTTGCCGCCAGAACAAATTCATGTTTTGGCCGGCGATCCGGAAATGTGCCTTTATGAATTGTCATGCCGTTTGAAAAGCCGCTACTTCGTCATTGGTGCGCGGCAGCGAAAAGGGATTTTAGGCCATGTCATCGGCAATACCGCGGAGGCTATTTTAAGCCGTATGCGTTGTGATGTGCTGGTGGTGCCGGCTTTTGATGAGCGTCAGGCATAAATACTTAATTAATCCAGCGGGGTTACATAAACTGAAGCATTAACGGAATTTAAAGCGTAAATGCTTCAAAAACATCAATTACTCTTATTTCTTGTCCATTGTTAGATGTTTTTTTATTGAAAATAGCGCCGGTGCGCTGAGTCATTACAGCGTTATCTGCTTGGTGTAAATAGTGAAAAATATTCTAACGGGTATAAGCACGGCATTTTTTTGTAGGAAATGATGGTGATTTCTCAATCCCAGCATGAAAAAATGCCGTCAGTTGTTTGCGCAGAACTGGGTTTCGCATTTACAATATGCGCCTTAAAATCTGATGTGTGGTTTGCCCTGATTTGTGGCATACTCCGTCTACTTTCTAAACTAACAAAAAAGTTGAATCATGACCGACTTATCAAAATACAGAAATATTGGTATTTTCGCTCACGTTGACGCGGGTAAAACCACGACCACCGAGCGTATCCTCAAGCTTACCGGTAAGATCCATAAAATCGGTGAAGTTCATGATGGCGAATCTACAACCGACTTCATGGAACAGGAAGCTGAGCGTGGTATTACCATTCAGTCTGCGGCTGTTAGTTGTTTTTGGAAAGATCACCGTTTTAACGTGATTGACACGCCCGGACACGTTGACTTCACCGTTGAAGTTTACCGTTCTCTGAAAGTTCTGGATGGTGGTATTGGCGTATTCTGTGGTTCTGGTGGTGTTGAGCCACAATCAGAAACCAACTGGCGCTATGCAAACGAATCTGAAGTTGCTCGTCTGATCTTCGTAAACAAGCTGGACCGTATGGGTGCAGACTTCTTGCGCGTTGTTAAGCAGACTAAAGACGTACTGGCTGCAAATCCGCTGGTAATGGTTCTGCCTATCGGTATTGAAGATGAATTCACCGGTGTGGTTGATCTGCTGACTCGTAAAGCTTACGTGTGGGATGAATCTGGCCAAGCTGAAAACTATGAAATCACCGATATCCCTGCGGATATGGTTGACATGGTTGAAGAATACCGTGAAATGCTGATCGAAACTGCTGTTGAGCAGGATGATGATCTGATGGAAGCTTACATGGAAGGTGAAGAGCCTTCTATGGAAGATCTGAAGCGTTGTATCCGTAAGGGTACCCGTGATATGTCATTCTTCCCTACATACTGTGGTTCTGCGTTCAAGAACAAAGGTATGCAGCTGCTGCTTGACGCTGTTGTTGATTACCTGCCATCGCCAACTGAAGTTGATCCTCAGCCTCTGACTGATGAAGAAGGTAACGAAACTGGCGAACACGCTCTGGTTTCAATTGATGAGCCGCTGAAAGCATTGGCGTTCAAGATCATGGATGACCGTTTCGGTGCCCTGACCTTCGTACGTATCTACTCTGGTAAGCTGCACAAGGGTGACACCATCCTGAACTCTGCTACTGGTAAGACTGAGCGTATCGGCCGTATGTGTGAAATGCAGGCTGATCAGCGTAACGAGCTGGACTACGCACAAGCTGGTGACATCATCGCTATCGTGGGCATGAAGAACGTGCAAACTGGTCACACTCTGTGTGATGTTAAGCATCCATGCACCCTGGAAGCCATGGTATTCCCTGAGCCAGTAATTTCTATCGCCGTTGCTCCTAAAGATAAGGGCGGCAGCGAGAAGATGGGTATCGCTATTGGTAAGATGATCGCAGAAGATCCATCTTTCCGCGTTGAGACTGATGAAGACTCAGGCGAAACCATCCTGAAAGGTATGGGTGAATTGCACCTGGACATCAAGGTAGACATCCTGAAGCGTACTTACGGTGTTGACCTGATTGTTGGTGAGCCTCAAGTAGCTTACCGTGAAACTATCACTCGTGAAATCGAAGATAGTTACACCCACAAGAAACAATCTGGTGGTTCAGGTCAGTTTGGTAAGATTGACTATATTGTTCGCCCAGGTGAGCAAAACTCTGGCTTTACCTTCAAGTCTTCAGTTGTTGGTGGTAACGTTCCTAAGGAATACTGGCCAGCAGTTGAGAAAGGTTTCGCTAGCATGATGAAGACTGGTACTGTAGCAGGCTTCCCAGTGCTGGACGTAGAGCTGGAACTGACTGATGGTGCATTCCACGCAGTTGACTCCTCTGCTATTGCGTTCGAAATCGCTGCTAAAGGTGCTTTCCGTCAATCTATGCCTAAGGCCGGTGCACAGCTGCTTGAGCCTATCATGAAGGTTGACGTATTCAGCCCTGAAGATAACGTTGGTGATGTGATTGGTGATTTGAACCGTCGTCGCGGTATGATCAAAGACCAAATTGCTGGTGTAACCGGTGTTCGCATCAAGGCTGATGTACCACTGTCAGAAATGTTTGGTTACATTGGTCACCTGCGTACTATGACCTCTGGTCGTGGTCAGTTCTCTATGGAGTTCTCACACTACTCACCATGTCCAAACAGTGTTGCTGAAAAAGTAATCGCTGACGTTAAAGAAAGAAATGCTAAGAAGTAATTCTTAAGCTGCTTTCTGAAAAACCCGCCATCAGGCGGGTTTTTTTATGTCTTAAACTAAGGGGCTGTTGATCTTTCGTGGTTAACTTTCGTTCGAGATAAAAGCGTTTTAATCTCGGCGAGCGGTTTGTAGCCTAATCATGCTAAGCAAGAACCGCTCAACAAAGCGAAAAATACGTTTAACCGAACGCTTCTGGCAGCGTTTGGGGCCTTCTACCACGTTATCGGCTTGTCAGGTGGCGCAGCAACCTATCAAAGCCTTCGTTTTGTATAAATAACCCCAAAAATCGCTACAAAAACAAACTCGAAAGGTCAATAGACCCTAGGTGTTGGATTCATGGCTGGCGTTAAGCTCTTGGGTCAGTTCCAATAGCGCTTTAGCTGCAGGCGTTAGTGGCAGGTTTCGGCGCCAAATTAGGCCCAAATCCCAAGTCAGTGGCGGGTTCATTGGTCGGAAGGTTAATTCACTGGAATCTAGTTTGCGGCAGATGGGCTCTGGCAGTAATGCCAGCCCCATTTCTGCTTCCACCATGGAGGCGAGAAAGTCCCACTGACCACTGCGAAAGGCAATATTCAGTTTTACCCCGGCATCATTACTCAAGCGGCTGATGATTTTGGCGAGCGAGAAATCCTCGTTGTAAAGGATAAAGGGATGGTCGGCAAAATCGGCCCAACACAACTCAGGTTTACTGATTAGCTGATGCTGGTTAGGTAAGCAAGCCATCAGGGGATAACGGCTTAATGGCTCATGGGCCAGTTCATCATCATGCACTGTTGGTAAGGCGGTAAAAGCAATGTCTAAAGTGTCATGGATCAGCGCTCGCTCACAGCCAAATCCACCATACTCATGCATTTCCAGTGTAATACCCGGATAACGGCGGCGGTATTCCATCAATAAGCCGATAAATAAGCTGCTCATCATGGGGCAGACGCCTAAACGCAATACCCCAGACTTCACCCCACTAAGATCATGCATGTCCTGCTCTAGTCGGTGCCATTGTCCCAACATCTGTCTGGCACTGGTTTCAAATAGGGTACCGGCTTGGGTCAGTGTGATTTTCTGGTTATTGCGCAACAGTAATTGTTGTCCGAGCTGTTCTTCTAACCGCTGGATCATTTTGCTCAGGGTTGGTTGGGTCAGATAGAGCTTTTCGGCCGCTCGGGTGTAATTACCTGTTTCAACCAAAGTAATAAAGCAATGTAGGGTTTTTATCGGTATGTTCATGCCAAACAGGAATCGACGTTATGGAATTAATTCATTTTACCAATAAACGGAGAAGGATTAATCTGCCCGCATCGAAAAACGGGGGATTTGTATGAAAGCATTTTCAGGGTTGTGGGTCAGCTCTTTCTGGGACACCCTGTCAACTGATGCAGTTGGTTCCCGTAGCAAGATTGATTTCACGACACAAAACAGTAAAGAGACTGAGTTGAGTCAGGCAGAGGTGATGAGTTCTGTCGAGCCGGATGCAAAGAAGGCTTAATCACGCTATTTGGTTACATTGCGAAGCTTTTTATAGCCTCATTTACCCCGGATTCGTTGACCGGGGTTTTTTTTATCTATTCTCCGCGCTGTTATTGTTCATTTTCCCCCGCTGTTAGCTTATTCGAACTCGTCGAGAGCAATCTCTGCTGCAGTTAACGTGTTATTTGTCCCACAGCAGAAATGCTATCAAAGCATTTACCCTCAATTTTGTAATGGGATCAGTGCCTGTTTATTGCTTGCCTGCGGCACATGACATTGACTACAGAAGTATTTCTGGCCCTTGAGTGTGATACCGTCAGCCAGTAGATGGGATGATGGCACGGCAGTTGTGTGCCTGCGTTTGGCCCGGGTTGGGTTATGGCAGTTAAGGCAGCTATTACGTTTTAAGGTAATACTGTAATCCCGATGGGGAATTAATGGGGGTTGGCCAATAAATGTCGGCGCAATGGCTTGGCCTTTGGCGGGATACTCAGCCATAGCGGCTGCCGGCGAGGTTTCCGGGATCTGCTGATTACCTGCTAAAGACTGAATATTTACCGCTTGGTGGTTATTAGGGCTTGATTGCCCTGTACAGGCGGTTAACGCTAGGGTTACAAGCGTCAACGTGATGACTTTTTTCATAGGTGTTTCTCCATCCGGGAGGGATCGCGGTCGGGGGATGTATCAGTCTGCGGTTGGCTGTTGATACTGTAGGTGGTTGCTGGGCTTAACTGCAGCCGACTGTGGAAACTGAATACATTTTGATTGCAAACATCGATGCAGCGGCCACAGAGAGTGCAATCTGTGGCGGTGAGTTTCATTTCATGACCTCTTAATACCGGCTTAAGCACCTGAGGTTCTGGGCAGACAGTAAAACAAGCCATACATAAATCGCAGCTTTGTGGCTGTTTAGCGGCTAGACGAAGCGGACTGGCTTTGCCTAACAAACGGTATAACGCACCCGTTGGGCAAAGGTGCCCACACCATGCCCGTTCACTGATAAAAGTATCTAATAAAAAAATGGCAACCAGGAGCCATAAACTGCTGCCCGTACCGAATAACAGCTCCCGATAGACGAGTGGCACGGGATTGACCCACTCCCACACTAAGAGGCCCGTTAATGGGGGGAGCAGTAATACCAGGGCCAGCAGGGCATATTTCAGGTATCTAGGTAATACAGGTAGCCGAGGTAGATGTAGTTTGCGGCGCAGCCAGGCGGCCGCATCGGTAATCAGACTAACCGGACACACCCAACTACAAAAACTGCGTCCGCCAAACAGGGTATAAAAGCCCCCAATAATGAGCGCCCCCAATAGCAAACTGAATTCCGGCAGATGACCGCTAAGTAACACCTGTAGAGTCAGTAGCGGATCGGACAGCGGTATACTGTCAAACAGTTGGCTGGCGGAGAGATTACCATTCAGGATCTGATACCCTGTTATTGGACCGGCAACAAAGGTCAGTAGCACCAAAAGTTGACTGAGTCGGCGTAGCAGTAAAAAACGGTGTTTGCGCCATATTGATGGCTGTGGATTGGCTGATGACATCATGGCTTGAACCTTCCGTTAAGCATCTCCAACGTGGTTGACTCTGTATCTTGGTAGGTGTCATGGCTGGCTGCTTTGCCGGCGGCTAAAGCGACCGGTAGCACTTTAATTGCCGGTTGTTCCAAGACACAGGCATGTTCACATTTACCGCATCCGGTACAGGCGTCAGGATTAATTCTGGGGATAAATTCAGCATGATGACCGCTGCGACTGTTATGTTGTCGCTCCAAGGTAATGGCGTCATCAATTAGCGGGCAAACGCGATAGCAGACATCGCACCGCAATCCCCGAAAATTAAGACAATGTTGCGGGTCAACCAATACCGCCGTTCCCATTTGGGCGTCGGCAATATCCAACATTAAACAATCCAGTGCGCCAGACGGACAGGTGCGAACACAAGGAATGTCCTCGCACATTTCGCAGGGTATCTGCCGGGCGGTAAAAAAAGGGGTACCGGTCGCGACGCCATCAAACCATCTTGCTAACGATAAGGTGCCCCAGCGACAGGCATTAACACATAACCCACAGCGAACGCAGGCTGATAAAAATTCGCTTTCAGGCACCGCGCCCGGTGGGCGCAGTGCTTGTGGTTCAGTTTGGGCATTTGTCTGGGCTAGCGTCGTTAATCCTAGCCCTGTCAGTGTCATCACCCCGCCAGCCGATGCCGCCGTTGCCAGAAAGCGACGGCGGTTGATTTGGTTTGGCGTGAGTTTGGGAGAAGTTGCTTGTTTTTCCACTGTGCGATGCCTTTATTACACCTTGACCGCTTTTGTCACTTTGACCGGACATTTTTTGAAATCGGTCTCTTTCGATAAGGGATCAGTGGCATCTAATATCAGTTTATTGACCAGTTGTCTGGCATCAAAAAATGGCATAAATACCACCCCTTGAGGGGGCTTATTTCGGCCATGGGTTTCTACCCGGGTACGGACTTCTCCTCGCGGTGAGGCAACAATGACTTCATCCCCGCGTTTTAAGCCGCGGCTGGCAGCATCCGCAGGATGCATAAAGATTTGGGCATCAGGGTAGGCTCTGTGTAGCTCAGGCACCCGGGCGGTCATGGTGCCAGTATGCCAGTGTTCCAGTACGCGACCGGTACTCATCCATAAATCGTATTCAGCATTAGGCTCTTCAGCTGCCGGCTCATAAGGCAGGGCAAAAATAATGGCTTTGCCATCGGGTTTACCGTAGAAGTGGAACCCTTGGCCGGGCTTAACATAGGGATCAGCTCCTTCAGCATAACGGCGCAGGGTTTCTTTTCCATTGACAACCGGCCAGCGTAGTCCCCGGGTGAGGTGGTAACGATCAAAGTCAGCTAAATCATGCCCTTTACCCCGGCCAAAGCGGGCGTACTCTTCAAATAGTCCCTTTTGTACGTAGTAACCAAAATGCTGCGCTTCATCATTCAGCGCGCTCTGACATTCAGAAGCCGGAAAACGGTCTATCACCCCATTGGCAAATAGCACATCATATAAAGTTTTATCTGCGTATTGTGGCTGCTTGGCGATAAGCTCTGCGGGCCAAACTTCATTGACTTTGAAACGTTTAGAGAACTCCATTAGCTGCCAGAGATCCGACTTAGCGCCTCCTGGTGCGCTGACCTGTTGGTGCCACATATGGGTACGGCGCTCGGCATTACCATAGGCGCCTTCTTTTTCAACCCACATGGCGGTTGGCAAGATTAGATCAGCTGATACGGCTGTAACCGTAGGATAAGGATCGGATACCACGATAAAGTTATCTGGGTGGCGAAATCCTGGGTAGATTTCATCATTGATATTGGGGCCGGCCTGCATATTGTTGGTACACATGGTCCAGTAACAATTTAGTTTGCCATCTTTCAGCATGCGACTTTGGAGTACCGCGTGATAGCCGGGTTTAGCTGGAATGGTGCCGGATGGTAATTGCCACACTTGCTCTGCAAACTCACGGTGTTTCGGGTTAGCGACCACCATATCTGCCGGTAGGCGATGGGCAAACGTACCCACTTCACGTGCGGTGCCACAAGCGGATGGCTGACCGGTGAGGGAGAAGGGGCTGTTACCTGGCGTGGCGATTTTGCCGGTTAACAGATGCAGGTTATACAGCATATTATTGGCCCACACTCCACGGGTATGCTGATTGATACCCATGGTCCATAGACTCATGACTTTCGCTTGCGGATCGGCATAGATTTTGGCTAGCGTTTCCAGTTTGTCTGCCGGGACACCGCTCATTTTGACGGCGTAATCCAAGGTGTAAGGTTTTAGAAACTCAGCATATTCCGCTAAGCTGATTTCACTGAATTTACCATTTCCCGGGTTTTTGGCTTTTTGCTCTAACGGGTGTTCTGGTCGCAGACCATAGCCGATATCATCGACCCCGAGGGCAAATTTGGTGTGTTGATTAACAAAATCTTTGTTGATCGCCCCGCTGGTAATAATGTGGTTTGCAATATAATTCAGAATCACCAAGTCGGATTGCGGGCGGAAGATAATCGGATTATCGGCCAGTTCAAAACTGCGGTTTTCAAAGGTCGATAAAACATGCACTTTACAGCCTGGATGATTTAGTCGCCGGTCTGTTAATCGTGCCCAGAGAATAGGATGCATTTCTGCCATATTGGCACCCCAGAGGACAAAATTGTCAGTGGCTTCAATATCGTCATAGCAGCCCATCGGCTCATCCATGCCAAAGGTCCGCATAAAACCGACCACAGCTGATGCCATGCAGTGGCGAGCGTTGGGATCGATATTGTTGCTGCGAAATCCTGCCTTAAAGAGTTTGGCAGCAGCATAACCTTCCCAAATAGTCCATTGGCCTGAGCCGAACATACCAATGGCCGTTGGTCCCTTACTGCGTAGTGTTTGCTTCCATTTGTCAGCCATAATATCAAAGGCGGCATGCCAACTAATGGGGGTGAATTCCCCCTCTTTGTCATATTGGCCATTTTTCATTCGCAGTAGCGGTGTATCTAATCTGTCTTTGCCGTACATGATCTTGGACAGAAAATAGCCTTTGATACAGTTCAGTCCTCGGTTCACCGGGCTGTCAGGATCGCCCTTTGTCGCCACCACTTTGCCATCTCGCGTGCCAACTAATACCGAGCAACCAACTCCACAAAAGCGACATGGCGCTTTATCCCAATGAATCCCCTGTTCACCTTGCTCTGCCGCGGCCACTATTTTTACTGGTAACACTAATCCTGCGGCGGTAGCGGCTGCCACAGCAGCATTGGCCTTGATAAATTCACGACGACTGATGCTCATACTGTTCTCACTCTTCTGTTATTGCTTCAACTTGATGGAATACCAGGCTGCTACTGAGAACCTCTGGCATCGCCTGTATTTGTTCTATGCTCTGCAGCAGTGCACTTTGCTTGTCGGCTTCTAAGGTGACGATCAGTTTTCCATCTTGGCTTTGATGATGAATTTCAGCGCCAGGAATTTGGCTGAGTTGCTGCGTGACCGCAATGGTATGAGCTGGGCGAATATGCAGTACTAAGCTAGTGATGTGGTACTCGACTGGCATAAGGCATCCTGTTGTGCACGGTGATCCCATGTTTTGCCATGGGTAAAGAAATTAGCCACGAGTATTAAGGGTGAGTGGAATGTGAGGGTATACCTCAGTGGTGGTAATTATTGGCTTTGTTGATAGGGATCATATTTTTCACCGTGACAACCATCAAACTTTAAAAAATCAACAATTTATTAGCGATTTTGAATATTGTGTATTCAGTAAATATTGGGGAATCGCCTCTTTATTTGGGTGGGTGTTCGTTAGTGAGCTACTCGTTATTAGTCATATATGTATGAATAATCATTTTCGCGAGAAGGCGATATCGGATCAGATTCTTGTTGCTACAGAGGTTATGTGCTAAAAATAATTAACACTTAAGTTACAAATGTCACCGGGTTGGCTAGTAAAGTGATTTGTGCTGCTTTCCGGTGGTGAGTGCCACAGCCTCAGTAAAAGGATTAACAATGCGCCCTTCACCCAGCAAAGGTTTTACATTAATAGAATTAGTTGTCGTTATCATTATTTTGGGGATCTTAGCTGTGGTTGCAGTTCCCAGATTTGTTGATATTAAATCTGATGCCTATGCAGCAACACTGAGAGGCGTTGAAGCATCAATCAAGTCCGTTACACAAATGACTTTAGCTAAGGCTAAATTGAAAGCACCTGAATCATTATTTTCAGGTGGGTTTAATATAGATATAGATGATAATGGTGTTGTTGATCAATTAGTTTTTGGTAAGCCTAGAGCGCAAGGCGATGGGATATATCAATTAGTTGATATTGATGCCAAATGGTTTGCTAATGGGCAGATGAATGCCAATTCTGTCTGTGATCCTGCAGGACAAGAGTTTTGTGCGGCCTATATTGGGAGTGTCACTCAGGCGGGGGTGACGCCAACGCCAGCTCACTTTGTGGTGTATTTGCCACAAGGGAAAAAAGTCGCTGATAACTGTTTTGCTTATTATTTTCAAGCTACTGGAAGTGATGGGCAGCCTGTAACTGGTTATACCAGAAGTACTGCTTTGCAAGGAGGGGCGGTAGTGTCTGGTTGCTGATTGATGCTGCTTTGAATACAAAAAGGCGATGGAAAAATCCATCGCCTTTTTTATTATTTTATTTAGCTTGGTTTATACGTACCGATTAGGATTTGATTTTAGCGGCAATTGCTAACAGCATCTTTTTCACATAGGTATTAATGCGGCGGCGCCAAATCAGATAAATGATGATTGGAATTGGCAGCAGTAATAGCGAAGCAATACCAACAAACTTGAACCAGGCAACGATAATATTATTTTCTGCCAATAGGTGAGCATGTGCATCCCCATTAGCAAAGCTTAGGTGCAATACTTTCGCGACATGTCCCAGCATCGTCATTGCAGGTGAGCCATCTGGCATATTAGGCATGCCTTTATGGCAAGCTATACAAGTGTCTTGACGATCAAGTTTGCCACGTTGTGCTGCTGTCAACGGCTGGGAATCTGGCCAGTGAGAATCCACAGTCATCAACTGTTTGCCATTAGCATCCAGGATCTGTGAAAAATCATGTTTCAACGCCGGAATAGCTTGGATTTGTGGCGTACTATGGCGGCTTAATAATGCACCATCAGCAGTCACAGCATCAGCATACATTGGTTTATCTGCTTGTTGGCCAAATAAGCCTTTTTCCATACCATAACCCGCAGCATTAGTATTGCCATGGCAGTCGATGCAGGGTCGAGCCTCTTTGGTGGCTGTATGTGGGTTTAATGGCGCCATTTCCATAGCATCAGTACCAGATGGTGTTTTAGCTAGGTTGTTGACCATGAGTGGCTTACCATCTGCACCAATCACAGTGCCTATGGTTTGAATGACTCCGGTTAAAGGGGATACCCTACCTTCCCCATTAATACCAAGAGGGGGTTGTTCCCAACGAATATGGCTGTAATCGAATTTGCTGGTTACGCCAGTAACTTGTGGCGGGTTGCTGTTATGGTCTGCGCTTGTACCATCGGCATTGATAATTTCTGCGGACTTAATCCAATCAATTCCTTTTTTACGGAAATCAATGACATCTTTAGCACCATAATATTGTGCTGCCCAAGTAGCATGGCAGGCATAACATTCTAGGCTTTCCATATGTTTGCTTACGCCAACCATAGCGACTCGGGCTTTTTCTGGATGGGTCCAACGATTTTCTAACTCTAACTGTTTCAATACAGGTACAGTAAAATCTTTGCCTGTAGCAGAATGTAAGATAACGTCGTTACCTGCTTTTACTACATTGCCTAATGGATTCCCTCGGGTTGAATACAGATATCCATCCTGTTTAGGGTAAACAGTGGCAAAATCTGAGGTGACCTTCATTGGTTTATCCGCTAATCCTCTTTCAGCGGTCATATCCAGTTGTTGACCAAATTCATCACCGAATCCAAATGGGAGCTCCCAAGGATATTGTTGGGGAGTACCGTGACAATCTGAGCACTCAATCTCAATAGTGGCTAGAGTTGTGGCACCGATATTACCATTGCCATGCATTGAATTGGTCGTGTGGCAATCTTGGCATAACAGGCCACCGATTTCTTTACCATCCTGCGTTACTCTATGGTGGGCGTCGTCACGAATATATTTATAGGTATAGCCAGCATTCGTTTGTTGACCTTTCCCTTCACCATCAAATGGTCCTCGATCATCTGAATGGCCTAACGCCATCATTCCCTGATAAGCAAAACCAATTCGTCGCCCTGCGGCATGACAAGAGGCGCAGGTGGATACTTGGATACCGGATACTGTTTGGCCATTTACGGTTAATTTACTTTTACGAGTACCCTGCATGGTATGAACCATAGGTTTACCAGGCTTATTTTTATCTATTGCCTGATCATCACCTTCATAGAACCCTTCATTGCTATAGAGCATATGGCAAGCCGCGCAGCCTTCTCCCCTGAAATGACCTCGGTCTTGAGCTCCTTTATTTGCCAGATGACATTTATTGCAGTTACGCAATTTATTAAATGCTGCTAATTGAGGTTGAGCTTTGGCTTGTGCAGCTGAAATTTCAGGTATTTTATCTAAATGAGTTGGGAACTGATCGGGGAATTTTTCCGCCAATGCTTTCATATAGTTTTTGTAAATATCGGTTCCGAATCTTGGGGTAGGGCCATCCGGATCATCCGTTTCGTGATTACCGTATTTATGTTGATGGGTATCGGTATCAATTCCCCAACTCCAAGTGATGGCTTTGATTTTACCCGCATCGGTATTCATTATTGATCTGTGTACGTTATAGGTATGATCTTCATGACACAGACCACAGGTATTGTCATTTACTGATAACGCTCCAGGAACGGGAGTAAAAAAGCGCTGAGCATTACCTTCAGGAGCACCGTTATGCGCTTTTGATTTATCCGTTGTTTCGATTGGATTACCGCCATGACAAACTACACAGCCATTAGGATCTCCGACTTGCTGACCTTTCGCGAAAATTTGTTGCATCATTTTGGACTGAGGATCACGGATAGGCTCAATTCCATTATGACAGCTTAAACAACCGCTACCTTCAGCCGGGAAAGGTTGATGATTAGCAATATGCTGATGCGTAAGTGGCTGTGGAGGTGTTGCCATTACAGGTAGGGTAATGGCTAAGCTGCAGATTAAAAGGGTATTTTTCAATGCTCTGCTGTATTTGTTATAAGTTTTTTTGAACCGCTTCATATATTCTCTTTTATCGGGTCGGGTTGTACTTCTCTTTAGATTAAAATTGGTTAATTACTGGTTAATTTGCAGAATATGAACTTATATATATTTCCTTAATATTTTTATCTATAGGTTTAATTTTATTTAAATATAAGTGTTTAAACTGAATGTAATTCAGCTGAATTAATATTTAAAATTTATAAAGTCGAGGAAAATATATGATTTATTTAAAGAATGAAATATTAGAAGCAAGAAAAAATAATATTTATTTTAGATATAGAATCGATTGCTGTAAATTTATACTATATGGTTAATTGATCACCGAAAGATTACTTTAATGCAGAGTGTTAGGGGAAGGCTTAATTGTTTATTTTTAGGATGATGTTATAAATATAAGATATTTCTAATAATGTTTTCAATGTTAAATTAGTAATAGCTGTTATTTGTCATTTATGGAATAAATAAAGAATAGAAAGATTGAAATTGGTGTGGCTATTAAAAATAACAGTGATTATATAAATACAAATAAAATTTCTTACGATTGCAGAATGGCAAAAACAATATTGATTATAGCCATTCTGCATCATCACCATTTGTTAATACACTATTAGCATCCGGCCGTCTTTAGTGTATAGACTGGTTGTCGATAGTGTTGCTTGTCAAATCCGTATTGGAGGTAACATAGGGATTTTTCAATATCAATAATATTGTTATTGTTAAAAGCGGGGGCTCCTTTCGGCGTGAAGTAAATTTGCCCGAATACACCGGGAGTGCTAATCATATGCCAATCATCTTTGTTGAGATGTAAAATAGTTTCTGCATTCCATTTGCTGGCTTGAATTTGACCATAATGTAAATCGACTCTTTTCCCCTCCATCATGATGTTAGTCTCTGATGGGGTGTTGTAGTTGTTGTACTCTAATGACTCTATTCCCTTTAGGGCTGCCTTTGAATACACCAGCTTATTGGCTGATTTTAATTCCCCTTGCAGGGCATACAGATCGGCTTTCAGTGCGTCTTGCTTAATATTGATAAAGTGTGGAATAGCTACCGCAGCTAAAATACCAAGCACAACAATCACGACAACCAATTCTAATAAGGTGAATCCCCGTTGCTTCATCTTGTGTTACCGACGTTAAAAAATGCCGCGATTTTAGCGGATATTAAGTCGATACTTTCGTGATCTTTTGTTAATTAAAATGGTTGGGTTTCCATGCAGGTTAACTTGCTTTGTGTTGATTAAATCGCTTGTCTAGTGAGGTAATTTAGTGAGTGTGTTGTACAGCATATTAAATAAGTTTATCTCATTGATTTTAATGTTATTGCTATTGCTATTGCTATTGTGCCACTGGGGAAGCGGTAGGGTTTTAGATTACAACTTGGGTGACTAGCCGTGAATCACTGCCTCGTAAACCTTGATTCGGCATTAATCATGACTGGGATAAGCGTAACAATATCAATATCAACAGTTACGCTTTTTTCAGGATCCAATGTGGCTAAATTGTCTTAACAGCCATTGGTATGGAGGTCATAAGCCGGCATTTGATAGTGTTGGGGGCTAAAGTAATAGCTCATATAACACTCTGAACTAATCAGTTCATCAGGCGTGGTTGCGTTAAAGCCTGGTGCATCTTTCACTGTGATTAATAATTGCCCGAACATGTTTGAAGTACCGAAAATTTTCCAGTCTGCCTCATTGATGTTCATAATGCCGGTTGCATTGTGCTTGGTCGGGCGAATACGACCATAATGCAGATCGATTCGTTTACCGTCGATAATCAGGCTAGCATTGTTGTCATTATTGGAATTGTTGAACTCTAGCTGCTCTATGCCGTTCAGTGCGGCTTTGGCATAGATAATCTCATTTGCAGATTTCAGTTGCCCGGCAACACTTTCAATATCAGCTTTAATGGCATCGTGTCTGAGATTGATAAAATGTGGCGCAGCGATTACTGCAATAATGGCTAAGATGATCAGCGTGATAACCAATTCTATCAGTGTAAATCCTAAATCTTTCATTGTTATTATTTGTAGGGGATATATAGCCAATATTAATATTAATCAGATGCTTGTAGTACTGACTTGTATAGCAGATGTGAACAGATGCTAAATCAGCACGTTGCGATGTAATAGCGTGATAGTAGTAAGTGATAAACAGTAAATTGCGGCTGGTTAATATGACTGCTTTTGTTTGTTTTCCTGGTGATATTGACTATGTGTTATTTTGCATCAGTAGAGCTAAAAATATGCTCATCCAAGATAGAGTATGACAGTTATGCCACGTTCTATCTTGCTCGTTAGCATGTTGCGATGACCATATCGCTAATACCCCGTCAGCTCCATATAGCCATCCCCTTGGTGGGAGCCTGTAATTGTGACCGGACCCTCCCAATATTGGATAGACAGAGGCATCAGTGCTTGGGGGTTTAATGCAGTCACAGTGACATCTACCCCTAGCGAAGGGACATTAATCTGCCAGCGGGTGGGGATCTGTTTGTGCTTGATGGTGCTAATGGTAAGGGGCGTCATAGTGATATCTGCGCTACTGACGGCCTCACCCCGGCCATCTCTGTACATCAGTCTGGCAGTATAAAAAGGTTTAGCTTGCTCACTGCGACCACGGAGCTGAAAAATCATCAATGTTCGTAGTTGGTCAAGTCGTAAGGCAAACCAATCCCATCCCTGCTGCTGACCGGTAAGAAATTTTGAGCTCCACTCCCGATCCAGCCATCCTTCGCCACTGACCTGTTGTGTATTGCCATCAATGGTGACCTCACCATGAATATGGATAAAAGGCTGACTGTAGTAATGGGATGCCACTGTGCCAGCGGCATTTTTACGGCTATAACCTTGTTGTCCCTGTAATTGATAAGGCGCTTGGCTATCCAAGGTGAGCTGATAACTGAATTTGTCTGTTGTGGCGCTGAGTGTGGCAGGAAATAGATCCTCCCCCTGTGATTGCCAATGCCACTGATCGAGAAAGACCCGGAGTGGATTGGCATTTACGCCAGCTAATGCCGGATGGCTACGAGACCAACGTTCAGCGGCATAATGAATTTTTTCTGTCGTCACCGCACTGTGTGCCAGATACAACTGCTGGGTCTGCCAATTGTTGGTCAATGCGGTTGTTGGCACTGCGCTTTGTTGTGCTCGCTGGGCGACACGAAATTGCGTCCACTGCAGCCCCAGCGGGGTGTCGTCAGCAGTGCGCAGATTAGCAGTGAGATACCACCACTCCTGACGAAAAGCTGGATGAGCAAGGTGATCAGCCGGGAAGCTCAGTTGAGTGTCGGGTAATACTTTGGCATAACTGTCATCTTGCGTTTTATCAGCGAGCAGGTCGCCCATGGCTCTGGGTTTTGCTGTAGATGGACTGTCACAACCTGTGATTAGCAGAGCTAAGAGCAATGGCAGTAGATAACCGAGTTTCATTACAGTGTCTCCTGTTGCAGACTGCTGATCAGCGGCCGCCGGATCTGGCGGTAGAGTGGAATGGCAACGGCTAAAGCGCAGGCCGTCAATGCCAACAGCATCGCATGGAAAAATACCTGCCAGTCCCACACTAATTGCAGACTCCAGCCAAAGGCTTGTAGGGTAACTTTATGTATTAACAGCCACCCGAGTAGTGCGCCAGCGGGTAGTGCTAGCAAGGTTGTGAGCAGCACCAATAACAGCATTTGGCTGCTGACCAAGGTCATCAGGCGTGGCCGGGATACCCCTAAGGCGTACAGACGAGCCAGCGGAGCCTGGCGGGTTTGCATCAGCATAATGCAGGCCGAGAATAGGCCGATGGCCGCGACGGTTAACGTCAGGCTACTGAGTACCCCGGTAATCGCAAAGGTGCGGTTAAACATGATAAATGCTTGCTGCTTGATTTTTTGCTGGCGGTACATGATGGCGGGTGACAGCCCTGCCTGTTGTAACCGCTGTTCTAGCACTGCAATATCTTTGCGGTAATTTACCGCAAAATTACGGCTGTCATCGGATAACCCGGCCTGCAGCCACAGGTTGTGGGCAATCAGGACTTCGCCCATAGGTTTACCATAGTCATGATAAATACCAAGGATACGGATGCCATGGGGAAACACGGATGCCAGTGCCCGCACCCAAATACGATCGCCCAGCTGCAATTGGTGGCGCATTGCCAGCGGTTCACTGATAAAGGCGCTATTGCCAGCAAGAAAATCAGTCATAGCGCCAGAGGTGGCCTGTTTTATCGCGAGCGTGTCATATACGGCCTGGGTGTCCCTGGACAGCAATAAGACCTGCTCTGTGATAGCGCTGCTATTCACAGCGGGCGTAGCGATGGTCTGCGTCATTGGGGGCTGTGTTTCTGGCTTTATATCGGTATTAACGATTGCTTGCTCGTCGATGGCATCACCGCTGTGATTGTCGGCTGTGGGCGTTTTTACCATTTGGCTGGGAGGGGCAAAATCGCTGAATGCTTCCCACTGATAATGGATGGCGGTGATGTCGACGTCATCAGCCAGTAACTCTGCCACATGGCTAACATCCACCGGGCGAGGGCGGATATACAGGTCTCCGTGCAGGCGGTTATCCAGCCAGTTTTTTAGGGTATGTTCAAAACTGCCAACCAAGGTATTCATGGCGATAGTGGCGCTTAAAGCCAGTAATATTGCCATCATAGCCAGTGCCAATGGCGCTGTTAGCTCCTTGGTTTCTGCTACCATATAGCGGCCTAGCCCCGGTGGGGTAAGTTTCGTGAGTAGGTTTAGGCTCCAGCGCATTAACTGCGGCAGCAACAGGGGAATCGCCAGTGTCAGCAGGGCCAACAGGGCAAGGCTAATGCGATAATCCTGAGACAGACTAAAGCCAAGAGTACTGATAAAGAATAGGATGAGCGCTAGGGTAAATTGCAGCTGGTGGCTGCGGTAATGCAGTAGATTTTGAGTCAGCAATTGCCCGCTTTGTGCCAGACTTTGCCGGGTGAGGGAGCGATACAGTGGAATGCAAGCGCCAAGGGCGGTAGCCAGTGTCAGCGCAATCGCCTCCATTAGCCAACTTAATTGCCACTGCCCCGGTAATAACCTCGCGCCATAAAGTTGCTCTAACGTCATGGCTACCATAGGCTGCAGCCACTGGCTTAATTGTAACCCCAGCACAAAGCCGATAGCCGACCCCAGATGCACCAGAAGGACCAGTTCAATAATCAGGGCTGCCATCAGCGCCTTACGACTGACTCCCAGTTGCAGTACTTTGAGCATCAGTCGTTGGCGTTTCATCAGGCTATAGCGAATGCCGTTATAGGCAATAAATAACCCCACTAGAAAGGCCAGCATGGCCATGGCCTGTAAATTCAGATGAAAACTGGCCGTCAGTTTAGTCAGGCTACTGCCACCGTCTTCCCGTCGTAGGTTGTTATTGTCTTGGAGCAATTGACTAAGTTGGGGATTCTCCACATCACTTTCCCGCATCAGTGCAACATAGCTGATGCGGCCGGGTTTATTTAACAGTTGTTGGGCAAAACTGATATCGGTGAGAATTTGATTGCCCAGTTGGCGACTGTCCGGCAGCGTCACGACTTGAACCTGATAGCGCCCCAGTTGCATTTGACCATCTGGTGCCAGCTGAGCAGCCTGGGTACGGCTCATTAACACTATGGGTTCACCGACAAGCAGGGCCGCCAGTGGCAAATCAACCAGGGGGCTGTCACCTCCCGGATGGTCGCGTCCCCATGCGCTGGCGGCGACCAGATCACTGCCGGTGACGGCCAGACGCTGCTTATGGCTGTTCATCACCACCCCTTCCAGTACCGCCAGTGCCGGGATACCCGCCTGACGCAGTCGAAAATACTGGTGTTCATCCATGGTGGCAAAACCCGATGGCGGCAGAATATAGCCACTGGCCTGACGGCTGAGCAATTCACTGGCCTGGCTGTAGCTGTTAATGGCGTTTTCGTTGGTGGCTTTGACCCCGGTAAGCAGGGTTACCGCCAGAATAATGCCCAGTAAAATCGCCCCGGCCTGCAATGGCTTATGACGATAGTGGGCCGCAAATAGCCATAAGCTGGCACGGGTGGCACGGATGGCATCTGTCATGGTGCAACTCCTCAGCCTTGGGCAGACAGGGGATGGTGAGCCGTCGCAGAGGTGACATCTAACACCTTGCCTTGCCGCAATTGCCATTGCCGTTGCATAAAACCGGCACATTCTCGCGAATGAGTGACCATTAAAATGCTGGCGCCAGCTTCTGCGGTCAGTTCGGTCAGCAATGCCATCACCAATTCACCGGCATGCTGATCCAAATTACCCGTGGGCTCGTCCGCCAGTAACAGTGCCGGTTTGTGAGCTAATGCTCGGGCAATAGCCACCCGCTGTTGTTGCCCCCCGGAGAGTTGCTCAACACTGCGCTGGGCAAGTTCAGTCAGCCCCAAGGTTGCCAGTAAATGATCACACCAAGGGGACCAAGTTTGGCCGAGTAGGTGCAGGGGAAAGGCGATATTGTCGCGGACATTTAGCGGTGTGAGTAGATTGAACTGCTGGAAGATAACGCCAAGGTGACGGCGGCGAAAAGCGCTCCACTGCCGATCCTGCCAGTCACGACAGGACTGTCCTCCAAGCAGGATATCGCCAGTGGCTGGATGTTCAAAACCCGCCATCAGATTAAGCAATGTGCTTTTGCCACTGCCGCTGGGACCGGTGAGGGCGATAGTGTCGCCAGCCGCGATGGTCAGACTGACATCATCCAATACCCTGTGGTAATCATTGCCGTCGGTGAATCCTTTACTGACATTAAGAAACTGAGCTGTTACTGCCATTGTATGCGCTCCGCTATGTGGCTGAGCGGCCATCCTGCCGACACACCACATCTGTTCGTCATTGAACCATTTCTGAGGGGGTGTTGAGTAGTTCTTGCTTAGAATAACTATGCGGCAAACCACTCGCCGCGATTAACTCGCTTTTGTCTCGAACAAAATTTAACCATGAAAAGTCAACAGACCCTGGCACAGCATATCGAAAAATCCTGTCTTGGCATACTGTTGAGATATATTGTTGCAAGTCGGAAAAAAATAATTAACTGTGATCTGCATCACTTGTTGTGTTGCATTTTATGATGCAAAATTCACGCACCATTGTGTCACTTATGACTGACACAATAATCCGTTCGGATGAAGGTAGCAGGAGAGTGGGGAATCGCCCCCACACCGACGAGGCAACTTTCCCCTCAATGCGCAGCCGCGATGCTGCCGGGAAAGCACTCTTTCAGGTGCCAAAACACGAAAGTGTCAGGCGTGGACTGTTACTGGACGAGCCTCTGGAGAGACCGACAGCCAAAAGGAAAAGTCGGCGCCGAAGGCGAAAATCGGTATACCGCCCCGAGGGCAATACCGGTGAAACGCTCAGGCAAAAGGACAGAGGAGAGGATGACTGCTTTGCCCTGTTGCCTGCCCGGTATTCTTGCCGCTTTCAGCTATTAGGCGCTTTCAGCCATTTCTTTTCCTCCTCTTATTTTGTTGTTTTAAATTCGAGGAATATCATGACTCTTCATCAGTTTATCGCTGAACTTAACAGTATCATCTGGGGACCGGCTACCTTGGTTCTGCTGGTGGGCACTGGTGTGTATTTGACCTGGCGCCTGCAGCTTATCCAATTGCTGCGCCTGCCGATGGCGCTGGGGCTGCTGTTTAAGCCGGCTCAGGGGAAAGGTGATCTGTCACCCTTTGCGGCATTGTGTACAGCACTGTCCGCCACCATTGGCACAGGGAATATTGTCGGGGTGGCAACCGCCATCAAAATCGGGGGCCCGGGCGCCCTGTTCTGGATGTGGCTGGCGGCGTTTTTCGGTATGGCGACTAAATATGCCGAATGCCTGTTAGCAGTAAAATTCCGTACTACCGACAAACATGGCCGCATTGCTGGTGGCCCAATGTATTACATTGAAAAAGGGTTGGGTCTGGGCTGGCTGGCAAAGCTATTTGCTATGTTCGGGGTGGGGGTCGCTTTTTTCGGTATTGGTACATTTGCTCAGGTAAATGCGATTACCGATGCCATGCATATTGCCTTTCATATTCCAACTTGGGTAACTGCGATAGCACTGACTGTGCTGGTGGCAGCTGTGGTTCTGGGTGGCGTTAGCCGTATTGCGGCGGTTGCACAGAAACTGGTGCCTGCCATGGCCATTGGTTACCTGCTGGCGTGCCTGTGGATCTTGGGGTTGAATCACAGCAATATTTTGCCTGCAATTGAATTGGTACTGCACAGCGCCTTTAACCCTACCGCAGCTGCGGGTGGCTTCTTAGGGGCAACGGTTGCGATGGCGCTGCAAATTGGTATTGCCCGTGGGGTATTTTCCAATGAGTCAGGTCTGGGCAGTGCGCCTATTGCAGCGGCTGCCGCTAAAACCAATGAACCAGCAGAGCAGGGATTGGTCAGCATGACTGGTACCTTCTTTGACACCATTATTGTCTGCACCATGACCGGCTTAGTGCTGATTATTACCGGTGTTTGGAATGGAGATGCGGCGGGTGCGGCGATGACCAGCGCAGCTTTTGCCACTGGCGGTAATGCATTGATTGGTCAGTATCTGGTGACGATTGCACTGGTTTGCTTTGCCTTTACCACTATTTTGGGCTGGAACTACTATGGTGAGCGCTGCTGGACTTATCTGACGGCCGATCGCGGTAGCCGGGTTTATCAGTTGATTTTCCTGTCTTTGATCGCTATGGGTGCCTTTATTAAGCTGGACCTGATTTGGATGTTGGCAGACTGTGTTAATGGCTTAATGGCCATTCCAAACCTGATTGCGATTATCGGTTTGCGTCAGGTGATCGTGTCTGAAACTCAAGGTTATTTTGCCCGGTTGCGACTAGCCGGTGTGCCAGCGTAAATTGGCATCATAACAATAAAAAAAGCGGCTTTAAGCCGCTTTTTTTATTGTTGTTAAAGACAGCTTGAGTGCCATTAATCTTCTAAATTATAAGGCCGGGGCAGCAGGGACAATTCACTCGTGTCATCCCTTGCCAGGCGAAGCACAGCCGTGTCATCTGTGTCATTGGGCAGTACTGCGGTCAGTACCACATGGTTACCGGTTTGAGCCGCTTCGATGACATTGCCGCCGCGTCGGAAACTGCCATCATCCAGGCGAATTTCCACTTGGCTCTCATCATTGACCAAGACGTTGATTTCCCCTTTGACAATATACAGCGCGCGTTTATTACCGCCGCGATATTTCATTCGCGCTACGGTTTCCTGCCCCATATAACAGCCTTTATTAAAACTGATGCCATCCAGTGCCTGCAGGTTACACATTTGCGGCACATATTGACCGGCATGGTGCGCGCCGATATTGGCATAACCGGCAAGAATTTCCAGCTGTTGCCAAGCACTGTGGTCATAAACAGCTTGCGGCGCTTGTGCCAGCAAGGCATCACGCTGATCACGTGGCAGCAGTACAATAAAGCGCTCACCATCTTGCAGCAGCAGTTTGTCATCCAGCTGGGTGACCTGAGCGCTCACGGTGCCAATATGCTCACGGACAAACTGCGCCGCTTGCTCACCGGCAATACCTACCATGGCTAAGTTTTCTGTAGCATCACTGAGTTCAACTCGGTTGAAGACGGCGTATTTTTGTAATTGTGGCAGGTCAAGGGCAACACTGGATACCGGCATCATCAGCAGCAGATCATCCCCCCAGAACAGGCTGCGGAAACTGGCCAGCATTTTCCCTTTGGGATCGCAATGCGCCCCCCAGCACCATTCATCAGCCTGTTGGCCATTGATATCTGAGGTGACCTGACCTTGCATAAATTGGCGGGTTTGCTCGCCGCTGATGCGGATAAGTCCCAGATGGGTCAGAGGAGAGAGCAAAAGTTCAGGGGTGCCGGTGCCCGGTACCCAATCCGGAGTTTGAATGGAAACAGTCATAATGAATTCCTGCAGTAATTGCTGGCAATCAGGTGAGGCCGCTGAGGGGCTGTCCGGGGCGTTTCCCGGTACAAAGATGCAGACAACCACACCCGGATCAGTATCTTGGCAGTGTAACGGATTCCGTTTATCTCAGGTACTCTTGCGAGGAAATATTCCTGTAGCGGAAAGAGGGATTTATCTCTGTGATCAGTAATCATCACGGTACTTAAGCACCGTGATGATTGACACTTGCCCGGCAGATTAAAACAGCAACCGAGTGCGAATGGTTCCTTCAATGGCATTCAGTTCCACCAGAGCTTCTTCAGCCCGGGTAGTATCCACTTCCATCACCACATAACCAATTTGAGCGGTCGTTTGCAGGTACTGCGCCGCAATGTTGATGCCTTTGGCCGAAAATGCTTGGTTAATCTGGATTAACACCCCAGGCCGGTTATGGTGGATATGCAGCAGTCTGGATGTGTCCTGATGCTGTGGCAGGGAAACCTCGGGGAAATTGACCGCAGAAACCGTTGAGCCGTTATCTGAATATTTTGCTAGCTTACCGGCCACTTCAATGCCGATGTTTTCTTGCGCTTCCTGGGTCGAGCCACCGACATGGGGAGTCAGCAGTACGTTATCTCGTCCCCGCAGCGGTGAGATAAATTCATCATCATTGGATTTTGGCTCGGTGGGGAACACATCAATCGCCGCGCCAGCCAAATGATTTGTGCCTAAAGCATCACTTAATGCATCAATATCGACTACTGTGCCACGGGAGGCGTTGATCAATATGCTGCCAGCCTTCATACAGGCCAGTTCGGCACTGGCAATCATGTTTTTGGTCAGTGGGGTTTCTGGCACATGCAAACTGACCACATCCGAAACAGCCAGCAGTTGCTCCAAGGTATAGACCTGCTGGGCATTCCCTAAAGGCAGTTTGTCTTCAATATCATAAAACACCACCCGCATGCCTAAGGTTTCGGCCAGAATGCCAAGTTGGGTACCAATATGCCCATAACCTATCACCCCAAGGGTTTTGCCCCTGGCTTCATAACTGCCACTGGCACTTTTCAGCCAGCCCCCCCGGTGAGCGATGGCGTTACGTTGCGGAATACCGCGTAGCAGCATAATGATTTCACCCAGTACCAACTCCGCCACACTGCGAGTATTGGAAAATGGCGCATTGAATACCGGAATACCCAATTGCTCGGCACTGGCCAGATCAACTTGATTGGTACCGATACAGAAACAGCCGATAGCAACCAGCTTTTCAGCTTGTTGCAACACCTCCGCAGTTAGCTGAGTACGGGAGCGGATACCGATAAAGTGGGCATCACTGATGGCCTGAATCAGCTCATTCCCGGTCAGGGAACCTTTATGGCAATGGATATTGGTATAGCCGGCACGCTGCAGCATCTCTATGGCTGACTGGTGCACGCCCTCAAGCAGCAGAATTTTAATTTTATCTTTATCAAGCGAATGTTTCGCCATATCGGGTACCTGTAATGTCTGAAACTTTGATGGCGCTGTGTTGTAAACCATACAGATGTAGGAGGTTGTAATGGTACGGTAGTGCGCAAACGAAGATCCACGTTAGCACTATTTCCCTTGGCTGTGGAGGGGCGGGGAAACGAAGAATTTATTCAAGCTAACGAACAATGGATATTGTGCAATTTTGCTGGGTTTATTTGTTAAATCGCTATTTTCATGTGGTTTTATCCATTGTTGTTCTATGGAATTCATACTTTCCGGGGATGATGTTACTGCTATCGCAGGCCAGAATGGCATGCATGTCTATGGTTGCCAGAGAGATGGTCACCGGTGCAGGCGGCCAGGGTAGGCTGAATTGCAGGGCATAAAAGTTGTATTTCTGTGTAATGACAGAAAAATATTGCGCTAATAAGGAAGGGGTAAATGTATGGATACCGCCCGGGAACTGATTTTTTTGCACCAAGCGCCGGTGAGTTGTCACTTGGCACAATTGGCCGAGTCCATGGGGTTTTGTACCCGCATTATTACTGATGTCACCAAGCTTGATACCCGCCCATCGCAGCGGGCTTTTTATTTCATTGCCCAGCAGGGCGCGGCGTTGGATGAAAGGGGCATTCCATTATTGGTGCCTCGCTTAGCACCATATGTGCCATTGGCGCTATATCAGGTCACGCCAGATTCAATGGATATGGAAGCGGCACTGCTAATGGGAGTCCGCGGGGTATTACATGCGGATCAGCGCATGGATCTGCAGATGACTGGGCTCGAAAAAATGCTGCATGATGAATTATGGTTTGATCGGCCACTGTTAAGTCGGGTACTGGAGCAGTTGTTAGGCCAGCAACAGGGAAGCCCGGATGAGCTGGCGCGGCGGCAGGCTAAATTACAGGCATTGACCAAGCGGGAGCGGACAATTGTCCAACTGGTAGCCAGTGGTGCACGTAATAAGGAAATTGCCCGCCAGCTAAGCATAAGTGAGCATACGGTGAAGGCGCATATTTCATCTGTATTACGTAAAACCCAGTCTCGTAATCGAGTTGAGCTGCTGCGCTGGGCACAGCAGCATATTCCAGCCGCTACTGATGAAACTCCAGAGTAATGGCCAGCCCTGCTAATGCCTGACTGCGGCCAAACAAGATATTAATATCATATTGTTCAGCAATTTCCCGCACAATGGATAACCCAAGGCCATGTCCCATGACGGTTTCATCCAGGCGAGTGCCGCGCTGGGTCATCAGATCCAGCTCATTATCTGCCACGCCCGGGCCATCATCGTCAATGTGTACCACCGCGCCTTTTTCCCCGTTGCGAACCGCTAGACGTACTTCACTACTTGCCCATTTATAGGCGTTATCTAACAGATTACCCAGCAACTCCATGCCATCTTCTCGGTGAATAGGCAGGCGGCTAATGTCAGTATCCAGATCCAGCTTGCACTGAATATTTTTATGCCTGTGTACCTTACCTAAGGTATCGAACAGGCTTTCCAGATCCCGCGGTACGCTGAGTTGCGCAGCCGGTAGCATATTGCCGGTGATCCGGGCAGCGGCCAGTTTGCGCTCCACCATTTTGCGGATCAGATCCAGTTGCTGTTGCATCGCCTCGGCCATCTGTGGGTCTTGCAGCCCCAGTACTTCTACCTGTTGCTGCATGACGGCCAGTGGGGTTTTTAGCCCATGGCTTAGGTTACCCATATTATTGCGACTGCGTTCGATCTGTTTAGTGGTGTAATCCAAAAGCTCATTATAAGTTTGGGCCAGCGGAGTAATTTCCGGTGGGATATCATCCAGTTCCAGCTTGGTAATTTCCCCATCCCGCAAGCGGGAAAGAGATTGTTGGATCTGTTTTACCGGTTTAAATGATTGGCGCAGTACCAAGAAGATACCGGCGATCATTCCCCCCAGCATGACCAGATTGATCAGCAGTTTGGTTCCATAAATTTCACTGAAAACCTGCCGGCCGATACTTAAATCTTGCGCGACGGTTAAGGTGGCTGTCTGGTGGCTGACATTGGAGCTTAAGCCCACCGACAGCAACTGCATATCATGATTCTCTGGTCCTTTGGCTTGCCAGACCCGGGTTTGTCCCTTACCCAGCGGCTTGATATCCAGGGTTTGATCCCACAGCGAGCGAGAGCGGATCACCTCATTGGGCAGATTTAGCTGGAAATACCGGCCAGAGTATGCGGGTTTGTAAAACACGGATAGCGCAGACTGATCAATGCTGATGTCACCATCATGGAAATGGGTGGCCATGATAATGTGCTCTAAATCTTCTTCTAGGCGGTTGATGATGGAATCATGAAATGCCTGACGCAGGGTTGATTCAAACAGCACCATACCCACAATGGTTCCCAGCACCACTAGCGCTGTGAGCCAGAGGGTCAGTTTACTGCGGATCGACATCATAACTGCTGGCCGTGAAAGATATAGCCCTGTCCGCGGCGGGTTTCAATGGCGGTTTTGCCCAGTTTTTTACGTAGATGGGTGACATAGACTTCCACCACATTACTCTCTTTTTCGTCATCGAATTGATAGAGCTTGTCGGTCAACTGCGCTTTGGACAGCAGCTTTTTCGGTGACATCAGAAAGATTTTCAGCAGACGAAATTCCATGGCGGTGAGCTCATAGGTCTGCTCATTGACGGTGACTGTCTGTTGCGATTCATCCAAGGTCACGCCGCCGTAACTTAAGGTTTTTACCGGAGAATTCATCCGGCCAGAAGCACGGTGGATCAGCGCTTGAATACGGGCAAGTAGTTCTTGGGCATGGAAGGGTTTGGCCAGGTAATCATCGGCTCCGGCATTAAATCCTTCGACTTTTTCATGCCATTGGCTGCGGGCGGTGAGCATGATGACAGGTGTGTTCACGCCACGCTTTCGCCAATTCGCCAGTAGTTCCAGCCCATTGCCATCGGGCAGACCAATATCCAGGATCACGCAGTCGTATTGGGTTTCGCTGATAAGGTAGTCGGCTTCAACAGCCTTGTCTGTAGTATCTGTGACATAGCCGGCCTGTTTTAATTGTTTATACAATTCACTGACCAGCATGGGGTTGTCTTCAACGAGCAGTAGTTTCATCTTGGCGGCATTCACTGGGTAAGGGAAGCCCGGGTACCGGCTGGCCATTGCGGGCATCGACACTCAGATGCAACAATTCACCGCCCCGGACCTTAAACACCAAATCATACCGCCATTTATCGGTTTCCTGATAGAGGTGTGCATCGATTAATTTGCCTTTGCAATAGTGGCTTACGATGGAAAGGGTATCTTGAAGGGAAAGAATGCGCCCAGCGCTGACCAGCAGGCTGGCTTGATTATGATGCAGTTCGGTATCGCTGTTGACCAGATTGGCACTGGCGGATGACAGGCCTATGGCAAGGCTGACTGTGCCGATAAACATCAGCCGTTTCATAAAGGCTCCCGGTTGTCCGTCAAAAAAGAAAAGTGGCCCAGATTAACTCTGCGCCACTTTAGCGATTTTGGCTTAAACCAAGCTGAACCCTATATTATCGGGCTTAGCGGGTACCGTATACCACGATGGTTTTACCGTGAGCCTGGATCAGATTCTGCTCTTCCAGCATCTTCAGAATACGGCCAACGGTTTCACGGGAGCAACCCACAATTTGACCGATTTCCTGACGGGTAATCTTAATTTGCATTCCGTCTGGGTGGGTCATGGCATCAGGCTGTTTGGCCAGGTGCAGCAGGGTTTGGGCAATGCGGCCAGCCACATCCAGGAAAGCCAAGTTACCGACTTTTTGGCTGGTGCTCTGCAGACGGTGTGCCATCTGGGAAGCCAGCTTCATCAGGATTTCAGGGTTAACCTGGATCAATTGCTTGAACTTTTTATAAGAGATTTCTGCAATCTCACATGCCTGTTTGGCGCGAACCCAAGCAGTACGCTCAGCTTGCTCTTCAAACAGCCCCAGTTCACCGATGAAGTCGCCCTGATTCAGGTAAGACAGGATCATTTCCTTGCCTTCTTCGTCCTTAATCAACACGGCGACAGAACCCTTCACAATGTAATAAAGGGTGTCTGAGTCTTCACCAGCATGGATCAGAGTGCTCTTGGCCGGATACTTATGAATGTGACAGTGGGATAAAAACCATTCCAAAGTTGGATCTGGTTTTGGCTTACCAATCAGAGCCATGCCTACGTTCCTCTACTGATAAAAACAAAAGTTAGAATATTCTAATCAAGTATTTTACGCCATTACACCAAAGAAAACCTTGATAAGGGTCTTACTACCGGGAACAATCGACGCTTTCCATTAATGGCTTGAAAGAAATTCGGGTTATTCTGCTACTTTAGTGATGTATGTCAACTGTGCGGGGCTGCATCCGTCAGTGATTCAGCCAACTCTGTAGCCTGAATCACATCTTATCCTAGGCCCGCGGATAAAAATGTTCGACTGCCTCACATTCTGGTGTGATCTCTGTCATATAAATAGTGAAAGTTATTTTAATTCAATAAATAAGGTCAGCTGTACTACCGGGGGCGACTTAGGATGCTTTTTCTGGTTAACTTTATTTTTAATCTTTAATACTGGGGGGGCTGCATGAAAACGCAGTGGCTTAAGGCCGTCGCAGGACTGACTTTATTGTCATTATCGACACTGGCTTGGGGATTTGCCATTCCTCAGCCTGAGGCTGAAGCAGTGGCTACCAAGGTCGCATTTATTGAGATAAATGCAGCCCAAGGGGATCCTGATGCAGAGTTTTTACTGGGGCTGATGTATTTGTCTGGCCGTTATGTCAAACAAGATGTTGCCACCGGCCTGAAATGGGTGGAACAGGCGGCAAAGCGCGATAATATCAAAGCGCAGCAGACCTTAGCGGATCTGTATTTTGATGGCAAATATGTGCCGCGTAATTTGTCCACCGCTGAGCATTGGTATCAGGCAATGGCTAAGCAGGGGAATAAATGGGCCAATTTTCGGCTGGGGTTAATTTATGCTGATGGTGGAGACGGTGTAAAACGTAACTGTGGTGAGGCGCTAAGCCAATTTAAACAGGCAGGTGATAATGCGGCTTTGGGCAATATGGCTTGGGTGATGTCTACCTGTCCGGAAGCCAAATACCGTAATGGCGAAAAAGCGCTGAAGATGGCTTTAGCACTGGTGAAATCCGATAGCCAGAATCCATCTGCGCTGGATAACTTGGCTGCCGCTTATGCTGAAACCGGTAATTTTGCCGCGGCGGTTTATACCCAGCAAAAAGCCATTGATGCATTGCAGCAGCGCCCAGAGCCGACCACTACTGTAGCGGAGTTTAAAAAGCGGTTGAGCTATTATCTGCAGAAACGGGCTTACCGGGAGGACTGAGCCGTTCGCCCGCTCTGCGGATTGATTCGCTAACACCCCCGGGAAGCAAACAGATCAAGATGGGGGAATCTGCTCCCTTGGGGGATGCCAGCTGCCGGTACTGCTCTGCGGTACCGATGGCTGCAGACTAGGTGGGCAGGCTTAAATCAAACTTAACTGAACTTGCATATTGCAGTACTTGTCGTTTCACTGATTTGTCTTGTGACTCGGATCATACGGGTAACCGTCAGTTGCATTGCCACATAGGTAACACTGCTATTCCGCCGCTGGAGTAATCAACTGGCGACGTCGCTCCATCAGTTCACTGATTAATGGTGTTAAAATCAGCTCCATCGCCAGAGACATCTTGCCGCCAGGCACCACCATGGTATTTGCCTTGGACATAAAGGCACCTTGGATCATGCTCAGTAAATAAGGAAAATCCACATGGGTGGTGTCCTTGCAGCGGATCACCACAAAGCTTTCATCCAGCGTTGGAATGTCATCGGCACAAAATGGGTTGGAGGTATCCACGGTTGGCACTCGCTGGAAATTGATATGGGTACGGGAAAACTGTGGCGTCATATGGTTAACATAATCATCCATGCTGCGCAGAATTGAGCCCATTACTTTTTCCCGGCTATGCCCCCGCTCTGATGTGTCTCGGACAATTTTCTGGATCCATTCCAGGTTGACGATGGGTACCATGCCAATCAGTAAGTCCACATGCTTAGCGACATCCACCTCATCGGTAACGACCCCGCCGTGCAGTCCTTCGTAATAGAGTAAGTCAGTGTTTTCCGGCATGGGTTTCCACTGGGTAAAGGTACCGGGCATCTGATTAAAGGGCACCGCCTCGTCAAAAGTATGCAGGTAATCCCGTATCTCACCTATGCCGCTATCCCCGTAATCTTTAAAACACTGCTCCAGCCGAACAAAGTCATTAGCTTCTGGGCCGAAGTAACTGATATTACGGTTTTCTGACTGGGCTTTGCGGATCATGACCTCCATCTCTGCCCGGGTAAAGTGGTGAAAACTGTCTCCCTCCACCAAGGCGGCATCGATACTCAGCTGCCGGAAAATATGGCGAAATGCCATGGTGGTAGTGGTGGTTCCGGCACCGGATGAACCGGTGACGGCAATAATAGGGTGCTTGGCTGACATTCCATTGGCCTGCGATGGGGTTTGTTCCTGTTATACGGTATCGCTGCGCAAAAGGTCAATTTTACCGCGTATCAGTTTGTTCAATCAGTCCTTATTGCTCCCAGTCAGTCAAATAGTGGGGGTATGGCGCAAAGGTTATTCGTCATTTGGGTCGGTATAGACCACATCTTCACAGCGGCGAATGGCGACGGACTCATCATCTTCACTGTATTCCACCACTAGCTCGCCTTTGGCCAGTGACTGTCGGCATTTGGTGATGGCCGCTGTCAGGGCGTCATCTGACATGGCATCAAAACTACCATCTTCTACCTGACGCAGCAGGTATTCTCTGATCAGGTTATCGACTGTGTCTGAGGGCAGCTGGCTTAAGGCACTGTATGGGATCAGCATTTGGGTGCTCCGGTGAGAAATTCAATAATTCGGCGCTCAAGATAATACCCCGGCCGCCAAGGAAGACCAGAGTCAATAAAGCCGACATGGCCACCATATGGCTGTAATTCATACAGGATATGTTTGGATAATTGCTGTGGGCTCGGGATCACCGCCTGGGTCATAAAGGGATCATCTCGGCTATGAAGGATCAGGGTCGGTACCGCTATCTGTATCAGCCAAGGCAAGGCGCTGGCATATTGGTAATAGCTTTTTGCACTACTAAAACCGTGGAGTGGCGCGGTGACATGGTGATCAAAACGATAAAAGGTATTGAGGCTGGCTAAGGTGGTATCATCCAATGGCATTTGTGCCCGAGTCTTTGGGCTTGCCAGTTTAGCAGCGGTTTTTGCCTGTAACTGGCGTAGCAAATGGCGCTGATACAACCGGGAAAAGCCCCGCTCAAGTCGGCGGGAGCAGGCTGCCAGTTGCAGTGGCGCAGAGATAACGGCGGCGCGCTGAACCAAACTATGATTGCTACGCTCGCCGAGATATTTCGCCAACATATTGCCGCCAAGACTGTAACCCACGGCCCAGATCGGAGAGCTCGGATAGTGATACTGTAGCCAGCTTAAGGTCGCACTGAGATCGCCGGTTTCACCACTGTGATAACTGCGTGCCAGTAGATTTGCCGCCCCAGAGCAGCTGCGGTGGTGATGCACTAAAGCACATATATTCAGCTGCTGGCAGGTGGCGAGCATACGGCGGATATAGTGGGAATCACTGCTGCCTTCTAGTCCGTGGATGAGCAATACGATAGGTTGCCCCTCAGTTGGCACCCCGCACCAGTCTAAATCAATAAAGTCCCCATCACACAGGGTGAGACGCTGACGGCGTAACTGTGGTTTAGCCACCTTAGTTAATAGCGGCAAAATGGTTTGTACATGGGGGTTTCTAGCCCAGAAAGGCGGGGTGAATCCAGACATAACAGTGTGTATCTTTTACGGTTTTAACTCGATTGCTCGTTATTCTAAACTTGCCCGGCGGGAAAACGTATGGTTAATTGAGTATCCGCTTTTGTTTCAGGCCAGAGGATAGGCTATGCAAAGACGAACCTTTCTGACCGGGGCATTTGCCGCCACAACAGCGTTGGCACTGGGAGCCAGCGTATACCTGCCGCCATCTCAATGGCCGGGGGCCGAGCAGCAGAATCACCGTGCCTTATTTGCCATTTTGCTGCCAGTATTACTCGATGGCGCCTTGCCACAAATGCCTGGGCCACGCCAACAGGCCATTGACCGCACCCTGGATGCCATTGATACCACCATTGCCACTTTGCCCTCCCCCCAACGTAGTGAGTTAATGCTGCTACTTAATACGTTGGAAAATCGCCTTGGGGTGCTGATCCTGACAGGCAGCCTTACCCCTGTCTTACTGCGCACGCCAGCAGAGTTAATCGCCATGCTTGACGGTTGGCGACAGGGCTATTTAGCGATGCAGCAGCAGGCCTATTTAGGGCTGCGGGAGCTGGTTATGGCAGCATTTTATGCCTGTCCTGAACACTGGGCGGCACTGAATTATCATAAACCGGATATTTAGCCTGACGGCGAAGGAGTGCACTATGAGCCGTATCGATCCCATTGAGCAGGGGCTGAAACAGGGCTGGCACCATATCCGTGGCAGCCAATTGCAGCAAGATACTGTGCTGGAAGCGGATGTGGTGATTATTGGCAGTGGTGCCGGGGGCGGAACCGCGGCCGAGATCCTCTCGGCGGCAGGCTTAACCGTGATAATGGTCGAGGCCGGCCCGCTGAAGTCTTCGCGGGATTTCGACATGGAGGAGCGTCACGCCTATCCCAACCTGTACCAGCAAGCCGGGGCACTGCAAACCAAAGATAAAGCCATCAGTATTTTTCAGGGCCGGGCGGTAGGGGGCTCGACCACGATTAATTGGACCACGTCTATCCGCACACCGGTGCAGACGCTGGAATATTGGCGGGCGGAAAAGTCCGTGCAGGGTATCTCCGAAACCAGTTTGCAGCCTTGGTTTGAACAGATGGAGCAGCGCCTGAGTATCCGTCCTTGGACGCTTGCGCCTAATGCCAATAACCGGGTGCTGGCACAAGGCTGTGAAACATTGGGCTGGGATGTGACGCCGATTCGTCGCAATGTCACCAGCTGCTGGAATACCGGATACTGCGGCATGGGTTGCCCGGTAGATGCAAAGCAATCTATGTTAATCACCACCATCCCGGCGATGTTGTCCCGGGGCGGGACCTTGCTGAGTCAGGTAAAGGCGGTGCAGATAGAGCATCATCGTCGCACCGTATACGGCATTCGCGCCGAGGCGCTCAGTGACGGCCTGACACCGACGGGGATTAATGTGGTGCTAAAGGCTCGTCACTATATTCTGGCCGGGGGTGCTATCCATACTCCGGCGCTGATGTTGCGTTCTTGGTTACCAGATCCTTACGGCATTCTTGGCAGGAGAACATTCTTACACCCGTCAGTGCTCAGTGGCGCCTTATTTGATGATAATATTAATGCCCACAGTGGCGCGCCCCAATCCATATATTCAGATCAGTTCCTCTGGCGTGATGGCGTCAGCGGTGAGTTGGGCTATAAGCTGGAAGTGCCGCCGGTACACCCCGTATTACTGGCGTCTAAAACTGTGGGATATGGCCGCAGCCATGCGGCGTTGATGCAGCAAATGAATCATCTGCAGGTAACCATTGCTCTGATGCGAGATGGATTTAGCGCCGATGCGCCGGGAGGCAGTGTGATATTACAACCCAATGGCCGTATTGTGCTGGATTACCCGCTTACAGAAGCCTTCTGGCAGGCGGCCAGACATGCGCTGCTGCGAATGGCAGAACTGCAATTTGCTGCCGGAGCCAGACAGGTGCTGCCGATTGCTGAGGGCGGCGGATATTATGCTTCATGGCGTGAGGCAAAACAGGAAATCAGTCAGTTGGGGTTAGCCCCACTGAAAACTGTGGTGGCATCAGCTCATGTGATGGGCGGTTGCCCTATGGGGGAGGATCGCCAGCAAGCGATGGTGAGTAGTCACGGGCGCAGCCATTATCTGGATAATCTGTCCGTATTTGACGGCTCAGTGTTTCCAACCAGTCTGGGGGCGAACCCCCAGCTGAGTATTTATGGTCTGTGCGCCCGCAATGCCACATTGCTGGCGGACAGTTTAACTAAGCTAACAGGCTAGCATCAGCACTTAGCTCAGCCACACTGTTTTCATCCAGATTGAACAGGGCCAGATAGTTACGCAGATTGTGGCTAGGATGATGGATCTCCTGCTGGTTTAATTGTCGCAGAATCATCTGCTGGGCTTTACGCTCCAGGGTCAGTTCCACATCCAGCATCTTTTGATACTCATCTTCAGTCATGTTGGGCTTCCCCAGTTGGCGCAGACGCCGGTATGGGGTCAATAGTCTGTCTTCCCAGCTTTGAATCGTGTCAGTTAATCCCTGCCATTGCTCAGGTTCCAGTCCCGAATCCTGACCATCCAGATACCATGCTAGTAGTAGCAGGTTCACGTTGATCTGATATTTATTTTGCAGTTCAAGGCAGAGATCCTTGTGCCTGGCATATTGAGCTTCACAAGTTTGCCAGAGACGTTGATCGAAAGTATCCACACGGACTCCTTTCAGGAAAGAGTTAACAACCGGCTAAATGCCGACTACAGCAGTAAACCTGCTTCCTGTTCCATCATATCGATCGACTCCTGCAGTTCAAGCCATTGCATCTCACTTTCTTCAAGAGATTGGCTTAATTTTGTCCGTTCCTGCAAGATTTCTGTCAGTTTGCTTTTATTTTCTGCATCATAGATGGGGGCATCGGCCAGCATTTGTTCAATTTCACTCAGCCGGTCATTGAATTCTTGCTGTGCTTTTTCCTGCTTTTGTTGCTGCTTTTTCAGGGGGGACAATTTCTGCCGCAGTTCAGCTTCCAGCCGTTTTTGCAGTTTTTTATCTACCTGAGGTTTGGCGGTATCAGTTTTATCGCCTTCCTGTTCTGTGCGAGCAGCTTTGGCCGCATCCAGTAGCCACTGGTGGTAATCTTCTAAGTTGCCATTAAATGGCTGCACTTCACCCTTATCCACCAGATAATAGTCATCACAGGATAACCGCAGTAGGTGTCGGTCGTGGGAGACCACCACCATGGCACCTTCAAAGCTTTGCATCGCCATGGTCAGGGCGTGACGCATTTCCAGATCCAAGTGGTTGGTTGGTTCGTCAAGCAACAGCAGATTGGGTTTTTGCCAGACGAGCAGGGCCAGTACCAGCCGGGCTTTTTCACCGCCAGAGAAAGGCTTGACCTTGGCCAGTGCCATATCGCCGTTAAAACCAAAGCAGCCCAGAAAGTCCCGCAACTCCTGCTCTCTGGCATCCGGGGCTAGCCGTGCCAGATGTTGCAGTGGGCTGTCTTCCATCCGCAGAAAATCAATTTGGTGCTGAGCAAAGTAACCGATATTGAGCCCGGGGTTGGGTTCATACAGGCCTGTCATCGGCTGAATTTCTCCAGCTAGCAGTTTGATCAGCGTCGATTTACCGGCCCCGTTACGTCCCAGCAGACCAATACGAGCGCCCGGAACTAGGTTGAGTTGCACTTTTTTTAGAATTTCTTTATCACCATAACCCGCGGAAACATGCTCCATCTTAATCAATGGGTTGGGCAGAGCATCAGGCTGGCGAAAGGCCATGGTGAACTGAGAATCAGCTTTAGCTGGCAGTAGTTCAGTCATGCGCTCCAGTGCTTTCAGTCGGCTCTGGGCCTGTTTGGCCTTACTGGCTTTCGCACGGAAGCGGTCAACAAATGACTGCATATGGGCGCGTTCTTTTTGCTGCCGCTCATAGGCGACCTGTTGCTGCGCCATGCGTTCGGCCCGAATACGCTCAAAGGCGCTGTAGTTACCTTTGTAATGGTTCAGTTTCTGTTGTTCTAAGTGGACAATCTCATCAACAATACCGTCGATAAAATCCCGGTCGTGACTGATCAGCACCAAGGTGCCCTGATAGGATTTAATCCAGCCTTCCAGCCAGTACATGGTGTCCAGATCTAAGTGGTTGGTTGGCTCATCGAGCAGTAGTAGATCGGAGCGGCACAGCAGTGCCTGAGCCAGGTTCAGGCGCATGCGCCAGCCACCGGAGAAACTTCTGACCGGTTGATTTTGTTGCTCTTGGGCAAAGCCCAGACCGGCTAACAGGGCGCCGGCACGGGCACGGATGCTGTAGCCACCGATGGCATCAAGCTTACCGTGCAGTGTGGCAATGGCGTTACCGTCGTTACGGCTTTCCGCCTCGGCCAGTTGCGCTTCAAGCTCACGAAACTCCCTGTCACCGTCAAGCACATATTCCAGTGCCGGGGTATCCAGTGCTGGAGTATGCTGCGCTACGGAGGCAATTGCCCAAGCGGCGGGGAGTTTGATTTCCCCTTTATCCAAGGCAATATCACCCATGATCAGGGCAAGCAGGGATGATTTTCCGGTGCCATTGGCACCGACCAGGCCGACTTTATGGCCGGGATAAATAGTCAGGGAAGTCTCGGACAGCAGGGTTTTGCTGCCGCGGATCAGTTCTGCATCGCTAATAGTGATCATGAATTTTACAGTCTTGGCTGGATGGGGTAATCAACAGGGCGGCATAATAACGTATCCCTGATAAGATGGGAAAGGATCGCGCCAATGCTTTGGGTGACAGACAGTAACAGGGAAAAGAGCGTATGAGCAGAAATAAAAAACGTTTTGTGGCTGGAGCCCGCTGCCCGGGCTGCCAAGCATTAGACAGTGTTTATCTGTACCAGGATAACGGCGTAGAGACAGTAGCTTGCACTGAATGTGATTATCACGAGCAACAGGTGGATAAACCTGTGGCTGAACAAGCTAGCGGTGAGGTGATTGGAATTTTTCGCCAATAAGTCTTCATGGATAAATGTGCATAAAGATAAATTAAGCTGAACAAGCGTATCAGGTATCGCTAAAATGATGTGTCGGATTTGAGGATACTATGCAATGAAAAGTAAGATTTTTTTGATGGGATTATTGGTGTTGGCCAGTGTGTCAGCCCAGGCGCAGTCTTGGCAGGATGTTCAGGAAAAAGCGCATCAGGCCAGCGAGGCCATCAAGGAGACCGCGGTTACAGCCTGGGAAAATGGTAAGTCTTCTGGGGAAGAGTGGTTGAAAGAAGGTAAGGATGCCAGCGCAGATATGTTGGATAAAGCCAAAGATTCTATGGCTGATCATGCGGATAAAGAAGGAAAGGGTGCTTGGAGTGGTGCCAAAGATATGGCCAAAGGCGCACTGCAGTGGACTGAAGATGCGGCCCGTAAAGCCCGTGAATCAATAGAGAAATAATGTTTGGCTACGCCGGCCTATGCCGGCGTTTTTGTCTTTTGTTCGGCATAGGTGTGCCAGCAATCATAACAAGTCTCTAGGCAAAGCCTTATCAGCTGCGATACAGATCTGGATGGTTCAGCGGGATCAAGGCCAGCATCATGGCGTCCCGGTAAGTGCTGGCCCGGGATAGTCGATGACCGGTTAATTCTCCAATGGCGCCCCCCATCTGCTTCACATTGTGTTTATGAAATAATTCATCGAGTAAATTGCCTAGCTCAGCGCCTTGAGCTAATTTGGCCATGGCTCTGGGAGGCAAGGGGAAACCGGCTGATTTTGCTCGTCCTTGTAGCCCTTGTTGATCTTCAACCACTAACCACGCAAAGGTGAGATCGCCATCCAGTCCGGCCTCAATACCGACATAAAAATCCCCATCTGGGCGATTGACCCGCGCATTGTGCACCCGATTACAGGCCCCGGTCAGGGTTTCTTCCGGGGTAATGGGCTGAGGACGTATTCCTGTCGGTACTTTTAATGCGGTATAGATAAATTGTTCATGGGGGTACAGCTGGGCGAAGGCATCACGGGTGGCATCAATTTTCGCTTGGGTCGTTGAGCCGATAATGACATGTTTCATAATGAATCCGCAGACAAAGATTGTATGATGACCCGCTTTGTCCGGCACTGTTTCTACCGGATTCACACATTATGGATATTTCATTTACTCATCAGTGATTTCACTTGCGATGCAGGGATTTTCAACGCTGAGAATGGGAAATCCGCCTCGGGTTTCACTTTGTTACTCCCGGGGTCGCTTTTGATAAGCTGTGTCCCTCAAGTAAGGTGTTGACTGTCCTTCCCCATGAAGTTTTTGTTTCCCCTGATAGCCGCGTTAGTACTGTCATCCTGTGTACAGCGACCAGTCCAGTGTGTGGCCCCTGCACCGGTTAGTCATCAAACCATTTATAACGAGCCATATATTCCGCCTAAGCCGAAACCAAAACCTGACGCTTATGCCCCTGTGTATATTCCTCCGGTAGCCCCAAAACCTGTGTTTCATCCGGTCGTATCTGAACCAGTCATCCAGCAGTATCATCCTGAGTCCCCTCCGGAACATCAGGCGTTTGAAGCGCTGATTAAGCATTTTTCCAAGCGAGTTAAACATGAGTGGGGTTCAGATAACTACATGGAGGCTAGCAAGCACCAGTATGTGAAGTATCTGGATGGTTACCGTACCCGGGCCCATATTGATTTTGACAAGGGAAAAATCTGGGTCAGTACCATAGACCCGAATCAGCCCAAGGCTCGACTGCAAAAAGCCATTATCGAAACTTTATTACTGCCGTCTGATCCCTCTAAGGTGGAGCTGTTTACCGATAAGAGTGTGCCACTGGATGGTAAACCGTTTCTGCTAGGGCAGGTGCGGGATCATGATGGTAAATTTATCGAGTGGCAGTGGCGTGCTAACCGTTATGCTGATTATCTGATTGACCATAAACTCCAGCATAAAGCGCTGAAGCACGGCAATGCTTATTATGTTGAATTTGATATGGTGAAAGATCATCTGGCGCAGCGGGAATATCAGTATGCGCATTTAATTCAGGCAGCTTCCCGTCGATATGGCATTGATGAAGCATTGCTTTATGCCATCATTAAAACTGAGTCCAGCTTTAACCCTTATGCGGTCAGTGATGCTGGTGCATTTGGTCTGATGCAGATTGTGCCTAAGACGGCCGGGGCAGATGTCTTTAAGCTGATTAAGCACAAGCCGGGACGCCCTAACCGTTGGTATCTGTTTAATCCAGCCAATAACATTGATACTGGTGCGGCCTATTTCCACATACTTAAAACCCGTTATTTTAAGGATATTCGCAATGCCACTGTGCTGAGTTATTCGATGATCTCGGCATATAACGGCGGTGCTGGAGGGGTATTGGAGACGTTTAGCCATGATAGAGCAAGGGCGATGCGGGATTTAAATTCGCTGCAACCCAAACAAGTCTATTGGGCGTTGACTCAGAAGCACCCTAAAGCTGAAGCGCGCAATTATCTGAAAAAAGTGGTGCGGTATGAAAAAGCATTTAATGAAGGGCATTACTGACCCTGAGACAGTGTGCTGATTTGCACTGACAGTGATGCTACGCAAAAGCTCATTTATCTGGACTTGGGTTGGGTAAATGAGCTTTTTTGTGCCCGTTTATCACCAAAAGCTTGGATACACTTATTTCACGCGCTGACGCCGGCCAGATAGTGATTGCTTAGTCAATTAAATGCTTACGGGGCTTAGCATGGGTAACGAGAATAGGATGTGGGGAATTGATGATGAAAAAAATGACACTGATTGCACTACTGGGGCTTTTGCCTCTGACAGCCAGCGCCATGACACTGACCAGTCGGGATATTCAGGAAGGCAGCCCGATGGCTGACACCTTTGTTTATCAGGGGTTTGGTTGTAGTGGCGGTAACCTTTCTCCGCAGTTGAGTTGGCAGGGGGCACCAGCGGGCACCAAGAGTTATGCGGTGACGGCTTTTGATCCAGATGCGCCGACCGGCAGTGGCTGGTGGCATTGGCAGGTAGTGAATATTCCGGTAAAAACGACCACGCTAAAACGTGGTGCATCCGGCCATATCAAAGGGGCTGATGAGTTAACCAATGACTATGGCGGGCAGGGTTTTGGTGGCGTGTGCCCTCCTGCAGGTGATGGTATGCACAGATATCAATTTACCGTCTGGGCATTGCCCGATGCTAAGTTAGCACTGCCGGATAATGCCTCTGCTGCGTTAGTGGGCTATATGCTGCGGGCAAAATCTTTAGCCCATGCTAAGTTAACAGCCACTTATACCAACAAGGGGCAATAAGCGCTTAAATGCGGTGGCGCTGAGGAGTGTTATGAGTCAAAAATTGGTTCTTCCCGGCCGCTTTAGTGGCCGTGCTCGCCAGTCACTACGGAATGTGTTTATCCATATGCCAACATTGATTTGGGTAGAAAAAGGCGCAAAACAATTGTGGTGGCAAGAGCAGACCTTAACCCTCACTGCTAGCCACTGGCTATTGGTGCCAGCTGGCACCAGTTTAACCTTCAGTAATGAACCCAGCGCCGGGCAATTTACCTCCCGCACTTTAGGGCTGTTATCTCCCCCGGAAATGGCAGCAGGGGACTATGCTGATATCGCCTCAGCCCCGCCAATATTGGCAGTGGATGGGACTCTGAGTTGGTATTTCGATACCTTATATCAGATGCCCACGTTGTGTCACAGTGCGCAACAACATTTGCTGCAGGGTTTTTATGCGCAATTGCGGCACCATGGCGCACTGGGAGGCTTGTTTCCGGCTGACCGTGAGTCATTGGTGGATAAACTTAGCCGCTATTTTGCTGCCGAGCCGGGACGGGATTATCAATTAGAACAAGTCTGCCGCACCTTTCATATGAGCCGTGCCACCATGACACGCAAGTTGGCCGCGCAGCAAACTGGGTTTCGGCCATTGTTAACTCGGATCCGCATGATGCATGCCTTGTCCCTGTTACAACAGGATTACTCGGCATTGGATACTGCTTTGGCTTGTGGTTATCAGTCTGAGGCGCGATTCAGTGCCAGATTCCGACAAATGTTTGGGCTAACGCCAAAACAGTATCGCCAGACCCTATAAAAAAATCCCCTGTGTAGCGGGGATTTTTTTATCTACTTGGCTAGCATCTAGCATCTAGCATCTAGCATCTAGCATCTAGCATCTAGCATCTAGCATCTAGCATCAGCGGCCAAGGATTTCGACTTCCTGACGCAGATAATGCAGGATATCAATCATAGTTAATTGACCGCTTTGATGTTCCAACTCTTTTAGCTTAGGGGTAATTTCTGCCTGATGATCACTCAGATAATCAAAGAAGTGTGGTGAAGTATGACTACGCTGCAACCCTTCAAGCAGGTGCGTAAAATCACTGATGGTCAAATCCAGAGCCTGTTGTAATGCCATGCTGTTATCTCTGGGACCATGGTGCAGCCGGGTGAGTAAACGCAGCATAATATTGGAGCTGCGGCAGCACAGTACAATGGCTTCTGAGGTTTTGTTACGGGGTCTGGGTTCCGCCAGATAACCCAGCCAGTGATCAAACAGGTTGGTATCGTTACGCACACAGAGCCGGAAATTTTCTTCTAGTAACGCCGCGTCAGCCTGACTACCAGATTGCAGTTGCTGTTTTAGTGTTGTCAGATATCCCAGATAACCATTCACTGTGTTGAGTAGTTGGCTGGGGAAGGCATGTTTTTGCCAGCCCGGGGCGATAAAAAACACAAAGATAATCGGTAGCGCGACTCCCAGTAGGGTATTTTCCAGTCGTGGCAGCAAGATAATATTTCCCTGACCATTGAGGGCAAAACCGGAAAATACAAACAGGGTCACACAAAAAACGCTAATGCCATACTGGCGGGCGGAGGTATGGAAAAACACAATTGCAGCAAGACAGAACACCAGCAGTAATGTCAGGCTATGTACCTGCCAGTGCAGCATTAGTGCTACCACGGCCAGCCCTGAAAGGGTACCGCCCAGTCGGTGTAACAGTCGCGACCAAGTCATTGACAGGTTTGGGCGTAGCACCAGTAGGCTGGTCATCAGGGTCCAGAAGCCAAATTCCAAATCATACCAGCGCACAATAATCAGCCCGACGGTCAGACATAATGCCCCCCGTAAAGCATGACGAAAATAACTGGAATCCAGCGTCATCTGACTGATAAAGCGCTGCCACAGCATTGCGGGTGTTCGCCAGGAAAAATGGCAATGATGAGCACCACTATCTGTCGCTGGATGGGGCCGACAGATATGCACTGAGTCAGTTTTCAGCTCCGCCAGCGCGATATAAATCAATTCCAGCTTATCAATAAAGCCAAGTGCCAGCAGGCTCTCGCGGCGAAAGCTGTCATCTTCCGGTGCTTGACGCAGCGCAGTAAAGTCGATGTCTGGCAGGGTAAACCCACTATTGCCAGGTTTGATGCTCCGAAGACTTTCAGCCATCTCTCGGGTCAGGCGATCAATTTTTTCGAGCCAGTCACTGTGGGCGATTTGAAATGCCGGGCTGGGGGTAAAGTGCATCAGCCGGGTTTGTTCAGATACGCTGTCAGCTGCTTTCATCGCACTGAGAAGCCGCCCCAGCTCAGGGCGGTTTTCCCCGGCGGATAGCTGTTGGTTAACCCGGTTCTGCAATGCATTAAATTTAGCGCTATAAACTGCCCGCAGCCGTGCGGTTTCCACAAAGGTGTTGTAGTCGCCACTGTGGGTCAACGGCCAGGCATGGGATTGCAGTTTACGTCCAAGGGACTGGAAAATTTCATACAGCAGATCCCGGTCTTCCTGGCCAGGTAAGGTACGATTTGCCAGCCATTGCCACAAACCGTACCAGATAGCGCCAATCGACAATGCCAGTGGTAAATGCCAGATAGACAGGGTGGGGCTGTGCAGGATCATGGTGTAGATCCCCAACAAAATGGTGGCAAAACCGATGCCACCAAGCCGAGGAGAATACAGTGCCAGCATAAAGAGGAAAAAGCTGCTCAGTCCAATATAGGCCACGAAAGCCGCAGTATGACTAAACAGCAGCACTACCGCCAAGCTGTTGAGGAAAAACAGCCCCAGAGTGATAACGAAGTCAATCACCCGGTGGCGGCTGACGCTGGCGGTATCGGCTAAGCCACAGGCAATACTGCCCAGTGACAGGGCAATACCTGTAGTGACTTGCCCCATCAGAAACAGGGGTAGCGAACAGGTAATAAAACTTAAAGATGCAATATTGGCGCGCAGATTAAGCACATAACGTAATGCGGGGTGGTGCAATAGTCGATATATCTGTCGCCAGTGATTAAGACGGGGACGCAATGGATTCATAGCCGTCAATTGACTGGAGAAATTTCTCTGAATTTTATCATCGATCAAGGTTTTTCGCGGCGTCATTGATAGAAACGCCTGCATGTGCCCCTCATGGGGATGGTGTCGAAGTTAATTAAATAAGTTACTAATATTCATACCCTTAAACTTATTTTGTTGCGTATTTTTATTGTGATGATGAACAAAGTTTCAGGTTGGTATTGGGTTATCGGGATGAAATAACAGCCTGGTTGCGGAGGTGCGACTCAGAAGTGATTTCATGCACAGGTTGTGTGTTGTTATATCCCGTCGTGAGAGAGTAAAAGTTAAATGTTAATAAAATGTTTAATTTGCTGGGTTGAAGAAGAATTATCAGATTTGTATTTGGGGATAAAAACAGACTAAGTGTTTATTTTTAAGTATAAAGTTTTAGGTTTTTTGCGGTAAAAGTCGCTTTATCTTCCTGTTGATAACTTTGTTAGTAACTACAGTGATACCATGTTGGGAAAGGGACATTTACAGTTCAATATCCTATTTCTGTCGTCATCATAGATAGCGATATATCAGATCAAGATGTAGCCCAGCGGGACAAGAATACCTGCCAGTAAGCAAGGTCATATTACATAATTAGCATTCCAGTCATCCAGATGATTAACCGCAATACCGGATACCGCAAACACGCACGTCATGCCAATACAGAAATAGCCGATGTCCCGATGTAAGCTGCGGGTGAGTCGGAACCAGTTGATAGGACGTCGGCGTGTGTTTCTCTTGCTTATCCGCATGTTAGTCAAGGATGGTGACTCCGGTTGGTACCAACTGATATACCGTCATGGCAGTTGTCACACTGGCGGGGTCAAATGTTTCCCCTTGCTGTTGGGCATTATTGGCCAAGATGCGCCGGGTGGTATCTAAATCATATTCCAGTGGCTGAAGTGTGCCGGTGGCCAGGGCATCACGACCTTTGGTGCTGAGGGGAAATACCATGTCACCATCTTTCACTTTAATTCTCAGCTGTTGGAAGCGTTTATCCGACGCCAGTTTGACCCAGCAGCCGCGCTTTTCACAGACTCCGACAATGGTGCCCTTTACTGTTACAGGCTGAGTTAAAAAGGGGATGGGATCGGCCAGTACTTGGGATATTGGGGTAAGCTTGCTGTCATCGGCACCAGTACCAAACTGTAACGGGGCGGCGAGCACTGAGCCACTGACGCACAGGGTAGCCAGACAGAGCAGTAATGGTTTCATGATCATTTCCTTGATTGCGAGCCAGATCTATTTCCCCAAGTCGCAGGGGGAGTCTGTTGATCTGAGTGTATAACGCCGGATGCTTACTGCATCCGGCTGTTGTTGACCTAAGTTAATTTCAGCGCCCACCTGGGGCGGCGAATTTTGTCATCCAGTCTTCTACTTGGTTATACCAATAAATGGAGTTATTGGGTTTCATAATCCAGTGGTTTTCATCTGGGAAGTAAATCATGCGTGATTCCACCCCTCGGCTTTGCAGGGTGCGGAATAGTTCAAACCCCTGCCCCACAGGGACGCGGTAATCCTTTTGCCCATGAATAACCAATGTCGGGGTATTAAAGTTTCCGGCAAAGTAATGGGGTGAAATGGCCTGATAAATTTCTGGCTTTTCCCAGTAGTGACCAAAGCGGGTGGCGTGCACTGCAAAGTCTGCCGCCATCTGTGAGTACATGTTATACACAGCTGCGTGGATCAGCAGGGCTTTGAAGGGATGCTGGCTGCCCAGAATGATGGATGTTAAGTAACCGCCATAACTGGCACCACCGGCTACCATGCGATCTGAGTCAATCCAGGGCTTGGCTGCAAACCACTCGGTGGCTTTAAGCACATCCTCCAGTGACTTGTTCTTCCAGTCCGGGTTGATGGAATCGGCAAATGCTTGCCCAAAACCACTGGAACCATGGAAATTAGGCCAAGCCGTGACATAGCCCCAAGACGCGAAGGTTTGGGCGTTCCAGCGGTAGTGGAAGCCGTCGGTGATGGCATTGTGCGGCCCACCGTGTACCAGCATCATCAGCGGATATTTCTTTTGCTTATCAAAGCCTGGGGGGTAGTGCACCCACATCTGAATATCATCGCCGTTGTAGCCTTTATAGGTCACCGACTCATAGCTGCCCATATCCACATCTTTAAGGATGTCATCGTTAAAGGTGTCTAAACGGGTGGTGTTACCGTTACGGGGATTGACCTTCACTAAGCGAGCGGGGTACAAAAAGCTGTCATTGGTAGCAACTAAGGTGCCGTCATTACTTATTGCCGGTTTGCCGAAGTTGGTGGCTTGGGTGATAGCTTTTACCTTACCTTTTACGCTAATTTTATATAGCCGACTGGTGCCTGCATCATCAATGGCAGCATAAAAACCATCACTGTCCTCATTCCAAGTCCAGCTAGACACAGAGCGATCCCAGTCCGTGGTGATCGCTTGCTTGCTGTTGTCATCTAAATCCACCAGAACCAGATTGGCGGTATCGGCGTAGAAGCCGGGGATCCGTTGGCGGGTATAAGCTAAAGTATCACCGTCAGGGCTAAACTGTGGACTGGCATCCGGCGCCGGGTTTTCTGCTGTCAGGTTAACAGCGTTGTTACTGCCGATTGTGGCCAGAAAGATATCAATATTAGGGTCAACTTGGTTTTCCCAACCATTGGCGTTAAAGGCAATTTGCTTGCCATCTGGGTGAATGTCATAGCTGCTAGCGCTTTGGTAGGCACGGGGTAACTCAATATTCAGTGGCTGGGTAATGGCTTCAACCTCGCCACCTTTGACCGCAATACGAAAAACATGGGCTTGCTTGTTCTCATCCAGCCAGTGGTCGAAATGAGAATAAGGCAGGGCATTCCACTGCTGGGCCGATACCTTGTCATCCTTATCGGCTTTGAGTTGTTCACCCATCTCATCCCAGTTCTGGCCCGGGTAGATGCGGCTGATAAAGTAAATATGCTCGCCGACCCACTTGATACCATACACACCGGTTGGCACGTCAGTCAGGCGCTGGGCTTCACCAGGGCCATCCATGGGCAGCAGATAAATCTGACCAGCTTCGTCATCATTACGCTTACTGATAAAGGCCAGGGTCTTGCCATCGGGAGAGAAGACCGGCTCACTGACTCGCATGCCTACCACTGTCAGTGGTCGCTGGGTTTTGCCATCTTCATTGAACAGATACAGCTGGGTTGCGCCTTTATCTGTATCGACATTGTATTGGGTCACTGGCGCAATAATCTGCTCGCCATCGGGGGAAATAATGGGACTGCCGATACGATTGAGTTGCCACAGCACATCAACCGAAAGTGGCTTGTTTTCTTCTGCCACAGCAGAGGCCAGCGGCAGCATGGCGCACAGCAGTGAAATACCAACTTTCTTCACGAGTGGTTCTCCTTGGGTATGATTTGGGTACTTGTTTTAATTGGAAAATCATCGTCAAGGAGTATATCCAGCTATGTTGATAAAAGGCTATGAATGAAATTGATACGTTTACATTGTGTAGCAATTTGGCTGACGTTAGGGATAAAAAAGGCCCGCCGAATGGCGAGCCTTTGGTATCAAACAAGTGGCGTTATTGTGCCAGCAGGCGCTTAGCAACTAATGGCTGGTGGCGTGACCGTAAATGCGGTGTTTAGTCACAAAGCCGGTCAGCAGACACATGACAAATACCAGAGCATACAAGGCATTTGCTGTTACCAGTGAGGCATGGAAGCTGAAATGCTTCACAATTGGGCTGGTAACCACAAAGGTCAACATGGTACCGATGGTACCGCACAGCAGGATAAAGTTGACCAGTTTTGGCGATGCGTTTCTGGTCTGTTGTGAGCCCAGAGTAATGATAGTGGTGTAAATGGCACTGCTGAAGAAGCCCAGCAGAGCAATGACGTACAGCATATGCTGAGGATTGGTATCCACATTGAACCAATACATCAGTACGGTAGCCAGTGCGGCCAGAACCATCACAAAGCGTTGCAGGTCAAAGTGTTTCAGTACGGCACTAAAGAACCACATTCCCAGCATGTAAGCGCCCCAGAAGTAGCTCACCATATTACCTGCGCTATCAAGAGAGACTTTCAGTGTTTCTGTCGCGTATTGTGGTACCCAGCTGATAAAGCTTAATTGACCCAGAATATAGGCCAGCGCGGCAATCGACAGGAAGACAACCCCCAGTCCCCAAGACTCTTTTTCCTGAGCTTGTTCTGTAACAGCAGGCTTTTTGTCTAAAGCTGGGAATTGAGAGATTTGAGCCAGCACAAAGATAGCCAGATAAATCAGGCCAATACAGGCGTAAATCCAATACCATTCAAAGTGGTGCGCCAACAGACGAGAAGAGATAATTGGGAAAATCATCCCGGCCATACTGAAGAAAGAGTCAGTGAACAGCAGACGGGAACCGCGTTGTTTACCTTGGTATTCATGGGTGATCAGATAGGTACCAATTGACATGGTGATCCCGCTGATAACCCCGAGGATAAACATACAGGCAGAGAAGATGGCCAGGTTTTTGCCGAACATCAATCCCAGTACGGCCAATACCATCAGCAGGAAGCCGAAGCTTAACTGACGTTTCAGCGGCACAATTTCCATCAGCCAAACGTTAAGAAAAATAGAGATCAGAATACCCGTGTTCAGAAAAGTAAAAGTATTACTCATACTGGATATAGGCAGGTTGAAATAGCTGGCAATGTTACCCATCACCATGCCGGTCACAATGATCAGTGACCCGGTCAGGGCATAGGATAGAAAACTGATCCATGTCAGCAGCGTACGATTACGGTTTATCATGGCATTTCCTGTGTAGTGTTAAATTGGATTCTAGACAGAGCACAGGGTACGAAGACTGGATAAACATGATGCTAGCCAATCAGTTATTGTAAGAATTTATTGGTGCTTTTTTGCGCGAATCAACTAATAAAGGGACCGCTTAACCGGCTGACATCCTAGGGAGTTATGGCGGTTAAATCTGCGACTTTGATCGCCATTGTAACAATTTGTATTGCCTGGTAGGAAATGCCGTTTGCTAGTGACGTCAGCAATTCTGTCTTTATGACTGTTTTGGCAGAGTTTTTATTTTATGCACGAACCAGTCGCGGGGGAGCTTGTTGATAGGCGTAAAGGGTATAAAGTGATATTAGAGATAGCGGTAGGTTATGAAGATAAGCGGCAGACGGGGTCTGCCGACAGATGAGTCGGTCAGTCAGGCTTATTTGTAGAAAGCTTCTACTTCACCTTTTACTGTCATCATCAGTGGTTGGCCGCGGCGATCTAATGCCTTGCGGGAGGCCACTTTAACCCAGCCTTCGCTAATGCAGTATTCTTCAACGTCGAAGCGTTCTTTGCCGTTGATTTTGATACCGATATCGTGTTCAAAATATTCAGCAGCATAGTACTGGCTGCGAGGGTTAACTGACAGGCGATCCGGCAGTGCCGGTTGAGAAGTCGTAGCGTTCATAAGTCTATTTCTATGAGTAAAAAGGCGGCTATTGTAGGCAATGGTAGCCCCCGGCTCAATAGCATATGCCATCTGGTCGGGAGCATAATCGTAAGCCGACTTAAATCAGGCGTTTTGTTGCAGTTTGGCTTTAGCAGCTTCCACTTTGGCAAAGTCCAGTCCCAGCTCTTCAACGGCTTCTTTGATCAACGCAGGGTTCTGCATCACCATCGCCATCAGTTGTTGCATTTTATCAGCGGGAATTCCCAGTTGGCTCAGGGTTGCCATAGCCATCAGCGGATTGTCTGTCAGGCTCTGAAACAGTGATTGGATTTGTTCGTCACTGATATGGTGCTCTTTTAACAGGGTAATAATCGGGTTCACAGTGCATCCTCAAAGATCAATGGGGTCAGAGGCCGATTCTAGCATTGCCATTGGTAAGTGCCAGAGGCATATCATAAAAAGATAAATTCACCTGTAGCGTTATCCCATAGTTGCTAGGCTGACAGTTGTGGTTAACTTGGGGAGCTGGCGCTCCTGCACTGTGATCGGTAAAAATAAGCTTATGGGGCATTAGTATTGTATTTGTTGTTTAACAGTTTGCTGGTGAGTGTTGGGCTGTAGCCATAGGGTGGAATAATCATAAAAGTGAACAGAGCCGTGGCAATACGTCAACTGACTCTGCGCAACTAAGCGTGAAGTTATCTGCTTGAGATTATGGCCGTCGGTAGCTTTTGCCACTGCGAACGTAATTTAAATCAATGCTGGAAAAGTTGATAAAATCAACCTTGTTTTCCGTTTTGGAGACATTCCCTTCATAGAGTACGCCCACGCGCTGGGGTGAATATTGGCTAAAAATTTTGGTGGCTGAGGAGTTGGAAAAAAATCTGTCAGTGATGATGCGATATCTGGAGCCAACCCAAGAGAGGTTATCAAACACATTATGCTTGGTGGCGACAATGCGACCATCAGTTCGGCCTTTGGAGAAGCGCCACGGGCCCACTGGGGTGGTCATTACATAGGTGTTGGTCAGCGCATCGGCGCTTTCAAATTTGGCTAGCCCTGACTGGGTACGAAATGGGAACGTAGACATTTGTTTATTTCTCGCTTGCCAGTCAAATCCACCATTAAAGGATGAATCATAGGTAGTGCCTCCAGCCGACTTATCCTGATATTGCCGGGCGAGATAATAGAGTTTACCGTTGAAACCATACTCAGTGATGGCGATTTCATTGGCTAAACTTCTGCTGTTGGTATTTCCGATTTCCCAGAATTCGCTTAATTCCAGTGCTTGTTGCTGAGTCAAGTTTTGGCCGGGATTAACCATAAATTCCGAGATGCGGTCGTTATAAATTGATAAGGCATAGGTTTTGGAAATATCCCGCCCCGGGGAATATTTTGCATAGGATGGCATTACGACTCGTCCGGCGAATTGACCATTAGCGATTGCTACCCCGTTGCCCGGTCCAACATTCACTAAGTAACTGTCAGGGGCCACAACTTTATCTGTTATATCGATAGGATCTGTCCAACTGGCACCATTATCACTGCTGTACATCACTTTAACTTTAATAATGGTCGAGCCTTTAGGTAGATTTGAAAATAGTGAATAGCCTTTGGGAATAACATTAAACATGATGGTGATAAGATTATTATCAGCAACTACTACGGTAGGGTTGTTAATAGAATCATTACCCTGAGCATAAATTAATTGTTCACTCCCCCAAGTTTTACCTTCATCTAAACTACGTTTGAGCGCCAGATCATTACCAGATTGATCACCCTGCCGATCCCGCTTCTCAATAAAGGCCAGCAGAATTTTATGTTTGGTTTCTGATAAGGATGGAATGCGATATTGTCCGAGATAATCTGCAGTCCATACCCGGGTAGTAAAGGCTTTGTCTGCATTTAGCTGATTGCTTTCAATGGTGGGTTCAGTCGTATTAGCCGACAGTACACTCGGGAACAGTAATAACAAAAAATAAGACTTAACCTTCATTTTATGCTCCTTATTCAGAATGCTTCGATGAGATTGTTTATAACGTGATGATATTTGGCTGTTTTAACATTTAATCCTGTGTGTTTACGGGCGTTTTATTTATTAATTTAACGATGCTTTCAATATATTTATTTGAATATATTCATTATTTTTATTTTCCCAGCTGACAGCTTGCAGGACGTTGATATGGTTATTCTGGGTGATTTCAGATAAATAGTGCTGCTACCTGTTAGATTAACTAAAGCGTAGAGGGTGAACAAAGTTGGAGCAATAGTTTGTGGTGAGATATTCTATTCGTAGGTGATAGAAGTGGCAGGATATGCTGACGAAGATAAGTGATTACCTCGTACATACAATGCGATAGAGATATCCTTCAATTAAAGCGCAATGGCCTTTTCATTTATCCCTTGTCGCCCTTGTCCACGTACAGGCTGAGCAGATGATCTGCAGCAGCTCGTTAGCCCCATAGATACCACTTTTATTGCACAATCAGTGTTTGCTATTTGTCATCGCGGTTATCGGCACAATAGCTTGTTCATATTCTTACTATCAGATCTGCGTTATCTAAACCTCGGGCTGTATTAGGTCTGGGTTAGAATGGCTTCGGGCCATGCTTAGGATTAGTTGTTGCTAATGATGTTTCGCTAATGTTAAATATTCCCACGGGGCAATTTATCAAAAAGAGTGCTAGCCGTGAAATATATAACTATCTTAATTGTTGTATTTCAAATAATTTTTTTCTCTTTGGGGCTGCGAGCAGAAGATGACGCCCCTGACCCGCCAGAGTATTTTTACCGCGCTGATGAACGCCCTCCATTGATGATTTTTGGTGATGCTAGTGTCGTTGGGCCAGGTTTTTCAACTTGGGCTCAGGCCCGGGGCGTTACCCCGGATGAGAGTGCACTTCGTCACGCCGCAGGCCATAGCTGTGCGCCAGCAGAAGAAGGGGAGCGCAATTCTGACTGGGTGTCTGTGGCAGGTTCTGTGGCGGGGGTGGTGAATGGATATCTCGGTAATGAGATTGTTCGCCGGTTTCGTTTTGATGTTATGCAGCTACCTGCATATTGGATTTATCAGATGGCCCCAACCCAGCATGCCTATGATATGCGTTGGATGTTAAGGGGAACGGTTGAAGATTCAGATGATCCTGAGTCAAGGCGATTGGCGCGTTTACTATTACATGATCATGGCAGTCTTGATGAGTGGATTATTCAACATGGTATTCCAGTGCAGCAAATTGTCCGCGCGAGCCGTTATGTCTTCAGTATTGATGCTGATGGTTATGTAGCGGATACCCGCCCTGGGTCTGTTGTTGAAAATCCACATTATATTGCCCCGCCGCGCCCGGTGCGTCAGGTGCTGAATCCGATGCTGGGAGATACCATGGAAAACGCATCTGCCTTAGGGTATGAGCCGACAGAGCTAGAGCCGGTCATTGCCAGCATCGCGGCGTTAGCTCTCTATGCTACTCACTGTGCTGGTGTGGGAGCCTCAGGCGTTGATGAACAGGGATTGCGTATCGACGATAATACGTCAAATGCTGCGCCACCGGCTGCCCATTGTAATTACACTAAGCATGCGGTGAAAAAGGTGACCGCGGATCAACTGCCAACAACCATCAGTAAACTTGTGGTTCGCACCCATACTGGGGCGGAATATTGCTTGCGTCCAGCTAATGCGCGCACGCCATCGGCACTGGCCACGCGTACATACCTTTATCTCGATAATTGTAGTGACAGCGCGATATCACAAAGAGCCGTGTTTACCTTAAGTGGGCAAATTGCGTTTCCACAAGATGATTTCGGTATTCCTATGTGTATTACGGCCCCTGAAAATGTTGTTGGCGGCAGCAGTCAATGGGATTGGGTACAACTCTGGCCTTGTGACCGCGCTAATCTTTATCAAAAGTGGACTATCAGTAAAGGTCGCCTGTATTCACAGCAAAATCCTTCCCTTTATATTCAAGATAAAGATTTTTATGGCGTGATGAGCAAAGATAATAGTGGTTTTGATCATGTGCTGGTCCCGGGGAGAATGCCATCAAGATTCTTTGTTGATGCCTCAAAGGAAATCACTAATTGGTTTGAGATAGGCATGAACTTTGAACAAAGTAATGTGCGTTATTATCCAACCGCACAAAATAATAATGCCAATATTAATTACCTGAATAGAACTTATTATGACGATGACAATAAACGGCTTGTTCGCTTGGAATACTATGGGCGTGCATTTCAGTCATTCGGCAACAGTTTAACCTGTTTAGGATCTAATCAGGTTGCTTATGGCACCAGCTCTTGGGATTGGGCGCTATGGGAAAACTGCTTAGCCTACCCAAGTGATACTAAAAACAGTTTAAAGTGGTCATTGATCAATGATGATGGCTCAACCCCGATCACATTAGTGCATTTTAAAGACTTAAACGGTAACCGCCTGTATGCCAATTTGAAAAACTCAGTTAACTGGGGACGGTTATACACGTCATCTGGTTTTGAAACCGAAGGCACAGATAATTTCGATACCTTGCGGCGTTATGGTTTTTGCCTTAGTGAACAAGGAGAGTGGCACGAATGCGCAACGCCAAAACACTCAGTGGTAGAAAATGATGGTGAGCTGGCTAATCAGGATGCCATTCAGACCAGTCTGCCATTGCTACATTCTGTGCCGCCCAGCAACGGCCGCTGTGAACATTTGCAATGGATCAATGGTAAATGGATGTGGAATGGCGCGCGTGCCGCCTATTGGTATACCACAAAGCAACGTTGTGAACGGGTTAATCGCTGTAACCAAGGCGGTGCATGTTATCGCTGGAATACCAGACCGTGGGATGCCGGCCAGTGCCAGCACTTAGGATGGAGTGGCACAGGTTGGCAATGGAGAAATTACTACGCTTACGATAATGCCAAAGCATGCCGCGCAGCGAATCGCTGCCAAAGTGGTGGCGCATGCTTCAGATGGCTCGCACCATAACAACGATTTTGCCTCACATTTCACCTCACTATCGGGTGATAAAAAAGACAGGATTTCCTGTCTTTTTTGTTATTAAGAAGGCAAAAGGAATTGTGCACACAACCTACTTTTTATTGTATTGAACATCTAACAATTGCCACTAGGGGGGGCTTACTTTTTTAACTACGAATGATGGTAGTAAAGCCATCACAACCTAAAGCTCTGCCAAGGATTGCTGAAGTTTAAAAAGATGTGACTGTCTTTAAATATCTTTCAAAAAGCTTGCGGTGCGAAACTGATTTGTGAAAAATAACTTTGGCTTTATTATCAATGTTATGAATTCTGAGGCGGTGTTTAGCTTGATTGACACTGTAATAACAAATAGGACTGGACATGGCTCTCTCCTGAGTTTGAGTGACACCTCAGTGTTGAAGCTCTGGCAAGTAGGGGAATCCATGTCATACGTTAGGCGGCGGAGTAAGTTATGAATAATAAGAAAAATAACAGCCTTGTTTCAAAGCTAGTATCAAACAATGCAAAAGAATTTTGGGCTGATATCTCTGAAATGAGTCTCGATAATGTGCTTGAAACGGTAGCAAAAGACCAAGAGCTTCTCAGAGAAATCCCAATTATTAAATGGATTTGTACTGCAATCGGCGTAAAAAACTCCATTCAAAGTGCCGCTTTTATGAAGAAATTTTCAAGTTTCATTGGACAAGTAAATCTTGAAAGCTTCACTGGAAATGATATGGCTCTACTTGGTCAAGCCGTGGATGTGCCATCTGTTACTGATGAAATAATTGAAAATACGATGGTTTACATTGATCGGTATCACAATGAAATGAAAGCGAAGTTACTAGGAAAATTGTTTGTCGAAACTTTCAAGTTCAAGAGATTTACAATTCGTGAGTACAACTCGCTCTTGTTTAGTATCGAGCAAATCCACCCATTTGAAGGGTTGGAAACACTTAAAGAGTTTTACGATTACAAAATTCGTATGGATACAGCTTCTTCAGAAGAAGACAAGCGAAGTGTTTGGACTAAAGGTGCTGAAATTGACTTTCAATCATTAGCAATGTCTGGTTTGTTAAGGTTGCCATCCGGAGGTTCATACGTAGGCGACTTAGGTGGAGCATTTATAAACGACAAAGGCGTTAAATTTTACGAATTCGTCGTAAAAGAAGTGGCTCATTGAAAAATCGCTTAACAAATGTTCAAGATGGATTCGCAACGCGTGGTATTTTCACTATGTATTGGTTTTGTGTTGAAGGAAGAATGCGGTTGCTTTGGTATTGTGTTGCTCACTCTTTAACATGACATTATCTGTATTAGAGTCAAATTAGCTTATGTTCCTTTCTTAGTTACACGAAGGGGGCTGATTCCATCGGTCCCCGTCCGGAGTTGCTAGAAGGGATTGGACAAGTACGGGGGAAGCTTGGAAATTTGCCAACACAGAATCAGGACAGGCATAACACTACATTTTAAGACAACACCAATTCTGGCATATCCCCGCCTGTGGCCGTCGACAGCATGGTGAGTATGGCAAAGCCATGTGATTACAAACGAGAGATAGGGATATCGAACTGGCTCTTTTACAGGGACGTATTTGCTGTCGTCGAGCTTACAGGGATGTACTTGCAGCGTGTCACAGGTGGGGATATGCGAAAGCCACAGCCACTGATTGGCTGGCAGCCTGTTTCCCGCTATTTTGTGACAGCGAGTTTAACAGCACAGTGTTGGGCGCCAGCCCAACAAACCAAAGCCGCGCAATGGAGCTTTGGTTTTTATCCCCGATAGAGTGATTAAAGAACCTGATGACTCAGAGTCACTTTTATTCCACATCATAATCCAACACTGGCGCCAGCCACTTCTCCACCTCACTCACACTCATTCCTTTGCGGGCGGCATAATCCTCAACCTGATCTCTGCCCACATTAGTGACGCCAAAATAGCGGGATTTAGGGTGAGCGAAGTACCAGCCACTCACTGCAGCAGTCGGGTACATGGCAAAGCTCTCGGTGATGCTTAAATTAATGCGCTCGTCTGGCTTAAGTAGCTGCCATAGTAGGCCCTTTTCTGTGTGATCTGGGCAGGCCGGGTAACCTGGTGCCGGACGTATGCCTTTGTATTTCTCGCGGATAAGCGCTTCGTTATCCAGGTTTTCTTCGGCGGCATAGCCCCAGAATTCTTTACGCACGCGCTCGTGCATGCGCTCGGCAAACGCCTCTGCCAGACGGTCGGCCAACACTTTGAGCATAATAGCGTTATAGTCATCATGATTGGCTTCAAAGCGCTCAAGATGCTCATCAATGCCATGTCCCGCAGTCACTGCAAAGCCGCCGGTGTAGTCGGCCACGCCTGAGTCTTTGGGAGCGACAAAGTCCGCCAGGCAGAAGTTGTCATTGCCGACACGTTCTATCTGCATACGCAGGTGGTGAGTGGTCATCAGCACCTCTGAGCGAGACTCATCGGTATACAGCTCAATATCGTCATGGTGAACGGTATTGGCTGGGAACAGCCCAATCACGCCTTTGGCAGTGAGCCACTTCTCATCAATGATGGTTTGCAGCATTACTTTAGCGTCCGCATATAGCTTGCGGGCCTCTTCACCCACCACTTCATCTTCCAAAATCCGCGGGAAATGACCATGCAGCTCCCAGGCGCGGAAGAATGGCGTCCAGTCGATACGGTTCACCAGATCTTCAAGCGGGTAGTCGTCAAATACCTGAATGCCCAGCTGCTTTGGTTTAAATGGCGAGTGAGTCTGCCAATCCAGCTGGCACCGGTTTTCCCGCGCCACTTCAATGGAGACAATCTCTTTGCGCTTGGCCTGAGACAGGCGCTTTTCCCGCATTTCGTCATACTCCGCATAGATAGCATCTATGGTGGCTTGACGGCTTTGGTTGTTAATCAGCTTACTGACCATGGGCACGGCACGGGAGGCATCTGGAATATAGATGGCGCCATGGGGGGCATGGGGCGCAATCTTCACCGCGGTATGGATTTTCGAGCAGGTGGCGCCGCCGATAATGGCGGGAATGGTTAGATCTGCACGGGTGAAGGCTTTTACATTGTGTACCATCTCATCCAGGCTTGGGGTGATAAGACCCGACATACCAATAATGTCGACCTTCTCCGCCTTGGCCACCTCAATGATTTTCTCCACCGGCACCATAACGCCGAGGTCGATCACCTCATAGCCGTTACAGGCCAGTACCACGCCAACAATGTTTTTGCCGATATCGTGCACATCGCCCTTCACCGTGACCATCAGCACCTTACCATTGCTCTGGCCTCCTTCCTTTTCGGCTTCAGCTTTTTCAGCTTCAAGGAAGGGATTGAGGTAGGCCACAGCTTTCTTCATTACCCGTGCGGATTTCACCACCTGAGGCAGGAACATTTTGCCTGAACCAAACAGGTCGCCTACCACATTCATGCCATCCATCAGCGGACCTTCAATCACGTCCAGCGGGCGACTTGCCTGCTGACGGGCCTCTTCGGTGTCACTATCTATGTACTCGGTAATGCCTTTGACCAGTGCATGCTCCAGACGTTTATTGACCGGCCACTCGCGCCAGGCAAGGTCCTCTTTCTTAGGCCCCGCGCTGCCATCACCACGGTACTTTTCGGCTATCTCCAGCAACTGCTCAGTATTGGAAGAGTCTGCCACCTGGCAGGGCAGGTTAAGCACCACGGCTTCAACCTTTTCTTTCAGCTCACTATCGATATCGTCGTAAATCGCCAATTGACCTGCGTTGACAATGCCCATGTCCATCCCCGCCTTAATGGCGTGGTACAGGAACACTGCATGAATGGCTTCGCGCACCGGATTATTGCCGCGGAAGGAGAATGAAACGTTGGAGACGCCACCGGAAATCATGGCGTGGGGCAAGGTACGCTTAATCTCAGCCGTGGCCTCGATAAAGTCCACCGCATAGTTGTCGTGCTCTTCAATACCCGTGGCAATGGCAAAGATGTTGGGATCGAAGATGATATCTTCCGGCGGGAAGCCCACTTGATTGACCAGAATATTGTAGGCGCGGGTACAGATCTCCACCTTGCGCTCGCGAGTATCGGCCTGACCTGTCTCATCGAAGGCCATCACAATAGTAGCGGCACCATAGCGTTTAATCAGCTTGGCCTGCTTGATGAAGATCTCCTCGCCCTCTTTCAACGAGATAGAGTTGACTATGCCCTTGCCCTGAATGCACTTAAGGCCGGCCTCCAACACTTCCCATTTGGAGGAGTCAATCATCACAGGAACCCGGCTGATATCCGGCTCAGAGGCAATCAAATTAAGGACGGTGGTCATTACCTCCACGCCATCGAGCATGCCTTCATCCATATTGATATCGATGATTTGCGCGCCGTTCTCCACCTGATCCCGGGCGACCTCCAGCGCGGTTTCATACATGCCTTCTTTAATGAGCTTCAAAAAGCGCGCTGAGCCGGTGACATTGGTGCGCTCACCCACGTTCACAAACAGGGAGTTGGCTTCTATGGTGCAGGGCTCCAGACCAGAGAGGCGGCAGGCAACCGGGATATCCGGCGCGATGCGGGGAGCAAAGTGATCAATGGCCTTGCGGATAACGCGGATATGCTCAGGGGTAGTACCACAGCAGCCACCAACGATATTGAGCATACCGGCCTCGGCCCACTCGCTGATCACTTCCGCCATTTGCTTGGGCGTTTCATCATAGCCGCCGAATTCATTGGGCAGCCCGGCATTGGGGTGAGCGGAAATGGCGCATTGGCTGATGCGGTGCAGCTCTTCTACATAGGGGCGCAGCTCTTTTGGCCCCAGCGCGCAGTTAAGCCCCACGCTGATTGGGTTTATATGGCGCAGCGAATTATAGAAGGCTTCAGTTGTCTGGCCGGTCAGAGTGCGGCCCGAGGCATCGGTAATGGTGCCTGAGATCATTACCGGCAGTTTAAAGCCCAGAGCGTCAAACACCCCTTCAATGGCAAACAGCGCGGCTTTGGCATTGAGGGTATCGAAAATGGTTTCCACCAAAATGATGTCGGCGCCACCTTCAATCAGTGCTGTAGTGGACTCGGTGTAGGCCTCGACCAGGTCATCAAAGTGCACATTACGAAAGCCCGGGTTGTTGACATTCGGGCTGATGGAGCAGGTGCGGTTAGTAGGGCCAAGCACCCCGGCCACATAGCGCTGAATACCGGTTTTGGCGGTGATCTCATTTGCCACCTCCCGGGCAAGGCGGGCGCCCTCGCGGTTAATTTCTGCCGATAGCGACTGCATATCATAGTCAGCCATGGCGATTGTGGTGGCGTTAAAGGTATTGGTTTCCAGAATATCGGCGCCTGCCAGCAGGTACTCTTTGTGGATATCCCTGATAAGCTGTGGCTGACTCAGTACCAGCAGGTCATTGTTGCCTTTGACATCACAATGCCAATCGCTGAACCTGTCGCCACGGTAATCGGCCTCCTCCAGCTTGTGCTGCTGGATCATGGTCCCCATCGCGCCATCAAGCAGCAAAATACGCTGTTTTAATGCGGCATGTAGCGCTGTGGTGCGGCTTTGTCTCTGTCGACACCCCACAGCATTATCAGCCGAGTCGTTGGCGTGTTTGAGGTTGAGAAGGGTAGCGGGCTGTTGTACTGCTGCCATGTTTACATCCTGTAAGCTGTGGTTTGTGATGCCTTTATCCTGACCGTGATGGTGATTTGTCACTGCAGTGCAAAACACCAAGATAAGCCGTTTAGATGTTTAGACGTCTATTTGGTCTTGTTGTTATCATAGCCAGCCTGTCCTTGTTGGAGCAAGTGTTTGTGGTTAAAAACCATACATTGTATGTATCCACATGATTATTAATAGTTTTGTGTTGAAGCATTTGTGATTCTTGCTACGGCATGACGGGGTTATCCGGTTGCACATACATTTCAACGCCTCTGCCTTGTATAACGCCCCCACAAACTGCTACAAGAAAAGCTGGAAGGCTAACAAAGCGCAGCACTACTCGGTGGCGCTTGGCATCAACTGCGGAGGCAATATGGCAAGAGGCAATACACTGACAATGATTTTTCTGCGTCACGGTGCCTGTGAAGGTGGGGAAATCCTGCGCGGACAAACCGATGTGGCACTGTCACCACAGGGATGGATGCAGATGCAAAAACGGGTCGATGGATTGATGTCGGCCCATGGCCGGCCTGGATTAATCGTGTCATCTGACCGCCGCCGCTGTCGAGAGTTTGCCGCACAACAGGCATCTGAATTGGCGGTGACCTTGGCGGTAGATGCTGGTTTTGCTGAAATGGATTACGGTGATTGGGATGGGCTGACATTTGCTGAAATTGAGCGAAATGACAGCGAGGCATTTGCGGCATTTTACCGTGACCCCTGGCAAAATCCGCCTCCCAATGGCGAAGCTACTGTGCAATTTGAGCGCCGGGTTCAACAGGCGTTTGACCGTATCTGTCAGCAGCTGTTTACCCCGGAAGGCTTGGCGCCGCAGGCACCCGTCTGGGTAGTGTGTCATGGTGGCGTGATGTTGTCACTGATGGGGCATGTATTAGGGCTATCCCAGCAGCCTGGGGTATTTTCCGCAATGGCATTGCCATATGCAGCCGCCATGCAGATCAGTGTTATCCGCCACGAGGGACGCTTCTGGCCCCGACTACATTGGCCTGGATAATCAGTACACTGACCGATTGGCGGCTATGGTCAGTCGTGACATTGTCGGACTGTTAAAAAACCGGATAATGTCAATTAATTACCCCTGATTTGATAAAAATATGCCCCAACCCTTATCCCACACTGGTGGCTTGGCTCCGGCTGCGCTGACAGTGGCGCAGCTTAATTGGTCAGCCAATGGCCGACAGTTGCTCGATAACATCAGTTTTTCGGTTCCAGCCGGGCAAATGCTGGGGATCATTGGGCCCAATGGTGCCGGAAAATCCTCTTTGCTGCGTTGTTTGTATCGCTTTTTGCAGCCGGATTCAGGCTGTATTCGTTTGGATGAACGGGATATCAGTCAGTTCAGTGGGCGGGAATTTGCCCGCCGGGTTGCCGTGGTGCAGCAGGATACCCCTGCACAATTGGATGCGGCGGTGCAGGACTTAGTCGCGATGGGGCTGACGCCCCACAAAGGGTGGTTTGAATTCGATAACCGGGATGACCGTGAGCGGGTAGCCGCCGCATTGGCTCGGGTTGGGCTATCTGCACTGGCGGAGCAGCCATTTAGTCTGCTGTCAGGTGGTGAGCGGCAGCGGGCCTTGATTGCGCGGGCATTGGTGCAGCAGCCGGGGATTTTGATCCTGGATGAACCCACTAACCATCTGGATATCCGTTATCAGATCCAGTTACTGGAATTGGTTCGTTCGCTGGGGATCACTGTGATCGCCTCCATTCATGATCTCAATCTGGCTAGCGCCCTGTGTGATCATTTGTTGATGCTGGATAAGGGACGACTTATGGCGCAGGGCACACCTGCTGAGGTGTTAACCCAACAACAACTCTCCGACGTCTTCGGGGTTTGCTGCAGTATTACACCCCATCCCCAGCATGGTAAACCACAGATCTGTTATTACTACGGCTATCAGGCGGATGGGATGTCTGACCCCGATATAGCGTCAGCGTGTCACCATAAGGGGACCGCACAATGAGGCTACTGTCCCGAACCTTCACAAAGAACGCGCCCGACATATGGCTGCACCAGCGATATCGTTTGCTGACAGCAGCATTACTCTTATTTGCCCTGTTTACGCCATTACTGGCGGCAGGACTGGGCGCTGTCAGTATCCCGCCAGCCCAAGTGTTGGCCGCGCTAACCGGTCATGGCAGTGGTATCGACAGCCAGATTATTGTCTCTTTGCGATTGCCCCGTATCCTGCTGGCTTTTATTGCCGGAGCCGGCTTATCCCTGGCCGGGGCGGTATTGCAATTAGTGACCCGCAACCCGCTGGCCGATCCCTATTTGTTTGGTATTTCTTCCGGGGCCTCATTAGGCGCGGTGGCGGTGATGACTTTGCTGGGAGGCAGCTTTACCGGAATGGGGCTGGGCTATCTGGCTGGTAGCTTGCCTTATATCTCATTGCCCGTCGGGGCATTTGCCGGCGCGGCACTGTCGGTGATGCTGGTGTTTGCCCTGAGTACCGGAGCGGGTAATCAGGTTGAGCGCATGTTATTGGCCGGGGTGGCCACTTCTTTTATGTTTGGGGCATTTAGCAGCTTGTTGCTGTATTTCTCTGAACCCAGAGCCGCCGCGGCAGTGCTGTTTTGGACCTTGGGCAGTTTTACCCGAGCCAGTTGGGATGGCCTGTTGCTGCCCGCTCTGGTGGTTGGGCTCTCTTTGCTGATATTACTGGGATTGAAGCGGCAATTATTGGCACTGCAGGGGGGCGATGAAACAGCTCACTCCCTTGGCATTAAGGTCGCCCGTTTTCGCTTGGGCATTTTGTTGCTGTGTTCACTGATCACCGCCGTGCTGGTGGCCAGCTGTGGCGGGATTGGCTTTGTCGGTTTAATGGTGCCTCATACCATGCGTTTGTTACTGCCGGGTCGCCAGCCATTATTGCTGACAGCTTTAGCGGGCGGCATCTTTATGATCTGGGTTGATGTGCTGGCCCGGTGTCTGCTGGACAATCAGGAACTGCCGGTGGGGGTGATTACAGCCGCCCTTGGCAGTGTGTTTTTTCTTTTGGTACTGCGCCGACGGCGCCGGATGGATTATGCCTAACTTCATTATTACCCCAGTGGATCACTCCCGTGACAGCCTGTTTCAGCGTCGTATCGATCAGAAAACCAAACCCCCCGGTGCCCTGGGGTTGTTGGAGCCGCTGGCATTGCAAATCGCGGCGTTGCAACAGCAGGAGCGACTGAGCCTGAACCGGCCTGTGATGCTGGTGTTTGCCGCTGATCATGGCATTGCCCGCTATGGCGTATCCATTGCGCCACAATCAGTGACGGGCCAAATGGTGGAGAACTTTGTTGCAGGCGGCGCAGCGGTCAATGTCTTCTGTCGTCAGCTCGGCTGGCAGTTGCAAATTATTGATGCTGGGATTGTGTCTCCTTTATCACCCCAAGCTGCGCAACAGGTGACGGACTGTCGGCTGGGCAATGGCACCCAAGCGTTTCACCTTGAACCGGCAATGTCTGTATCACAGGTAGAACAGGGCTTTGCATTGGCCAAGCAGCTGGTGGAGCAACACTATCAGGCTGGTAGTAATGTGATTGGCTTTGGTGAAATGGGCATAGGCAATACATCGGCAGCATCGGCCCTGATGTCTGCCATGACCGGGTTGGCGGTAACACAATGCGTTGGTCGGGGAACCGGGGTTGATGATAAGACCTTGCAGCTGAAAACGCGCCTGATTGAGCAGGCATTACAGCGCCACCGGGATGCAGTCACACCACTGGAGCAATTGGCTTGTTTGGGGGGATTTGAAATTGTGCTGCTAACAGGCTCAATGCTCGCGGCGGCGGAGCGAGGTATGTTGGTGGTGGTTGATGGCTTTATCGCGACGGCCGCGGCCATGGTGGCATTGCGGCTTTATCCCCAATGTCGTGATTATTTGGTGTTTAGCCATCAATCCGGCGAAAGTGGTCACGGCACCATGTTAAAGCAGTTACAGGTCCGAGCATTATTGCAATTAGACATGCGGCTTGGCGAAGGCAGTGGTGCGGCATTGGCATTGCCCCTATTGCAGGCGGCGGTGGCATTTTATAACGATATGGCCAGTTTTGCTGACGCAGGGGTGGCAGATGTCAGTCATAGGCAGGTGACATCATGAAATGGTGGCAGCAAGAGCTGACATTATTTGCGGTTGCCGTGGGCTTTTTTACCCGGGTACCGGTATCCGCCAGCATTTTTACCGATCAGGAGCGGCTGAATCGAGCTAGCCGTTATTTTGCTTTGGTGGGGACGGCTATCGGGGCCATCTGTGCGTTGGTCTACCTAGTTGCTGCTGAGATATGGCCGGTGCCGGTAGCGGTAGTGCTGGTGATGATCACCTCAGTGGTACTGACCGGTGGTTTTCATGAAGACGGCTTGGCAGATACAGCGGACGGCTTTGGCGGTGGCTGGCGCGTTGCTGATAAGCTGCGCATTATGAAAGACTCCCGTTTAGGCAGTTATGGTGCCTTGGCACTGGTGTTGGTACTGCTATTGAAATGGCAATTGCTGCTTACTCTGGCCCAAGCGCAATCAGGGGATATGGTATTGGCGCTGATCCTCGGCCATACCCTGAGTCGGGCGGTGGCTGCCAGTCTGATTTATTCCGAGCAGTATGTGCGTGATGAAGATGGGAAAAGCAAGCCCTTGGCGCAGCATCAGCATGTTAATGATCTTTGGGTACTGATACTGACGGCGGTTCCCGGTCTGCTGTGGCTTAGCGGGACGGAGATCTTCGTGCTGGTCGCTGTGTTGCTGTTGACCCGTTGGTTGCTGGTAATTGGCATGCGCCGTCAGATCGGCGGTTATACCGGTGACACGCTGGGGGCGGCGCAGCAGATCACTGAGTTGACTGTATATCTGACGTTATTGCCTTTGTTACAGGCTTAGGAGACTGAGGGATGATCCATTTAATTTTGGGTGGCGCCCGCAGTGGGAAAAGCCGTTATGCGCTGGACTGCGCGGCGACATTGATCGCGCAGCAACAACTCGAATGCCATTTTATGGCCACGGCCGTTGCCGGGGATGATGAGATGCGCGCGCGGATCGAGCGGCATAGACAGGAACGGGACCTAGGGGAGTTGGCCTGGCAGACCCATGAGGTGGGCACAGCGCTGGCGGCAAGCCTGACGGCGCAGGCCCGAGCGGACAGATTAATACTTGTAGATTGCTTAACACTTTGGTTAAGTGGAGTTTTATGCCAAGAATCCCCGCCAAGTTCTACCGACATGCAGGGCTTGCGACAAGCTTTGGTGGAGACGCTAACCTCGATGAGCGGTGAGATGATTATTGTCAGTAATGAAGTGGGATCTGGCATTGTTCCCCTGGGGGAATTAAGCCGCCGTTTTGCCGATGAAGCTGGCTGGTTGAATCAGGCTGTGGCGAGCGTGGCGGATCGGGTCACCTTAGTGGTGGCGGGATTGCCGCTTACCTTAAAAGGATAAAAGTTATGAGCAGAGAGGACTTGCCTCTGAAATGGCCGGCCGAGACGGTGGCGACCCTGATGGTGCAGGGAACCGCATCCGATGCCGGTAAAACCACCCTAGTGGCGGGATTATGTCGCCTTTACGCCAGACGTTTACGTCAGTTACACCAAGGCGATTTGACCGCAGTGCCTATGCCGTTACAGATTGCCCCATTTAAACCCCAGAATATGGCACTCAATAGCGCAGTGACTATTGATGGCGGTGAGATTGGCCGAGCTCAGGCGCTGCAGGCTCAAGCCTGTTATCAACCCCCGCGCAGTGATTTTAATCCTGTGTTACTGAAACCCGCTAGTGATACATGCTCCCAAGTGATTGTGCAGGGGCAGGCGTTAACTACCTTAGAGGCCGCCAGCTTTTGGCAGCGTGGTGAGCAAGGCGTGCGGCATCAGGCGATGGCGGCAGTATTGGCATCTCACCACCGACTGCGTCAGGAGTTTGAACTGATTTTTGCTGAAGGGGCGGGCAGTCCAGCAGAAATTAATCTGCGTGAAGGCGATATTGCCAATATGGGCTTTGCTGAGGCGGTGGACTGTCCGGTGATCCTCGTGGCGGACATTGATAAAGGCGGTGTATTTGCTCAACTCGTCGGGACGCTTGCCCTGCTCAGTGACTCAGAGCGTGAGCGGGTTAAAGGCTTAGTGATCAACAAGTTTCGTGGTGATATCGATTTATTACTGCCGGGGATTAAATGGCTGGAGCAACACACGGGAAAACCGGTACTTGGGGTGCTGCCGTATTTGGATAATCTGCACCTAGATGCGGAAGATGCGTTGGTGGCGGATCAGCCGCCTGCCACTGCGGCAACGCCTGCACTGAAAGTACAGGTATTGGCCCATCCCCGTATCAGTAACCATACCGACTTTGATGGGCTGCGGTTGCATCCTGATGTGGCGTTTGACTATGTCTCCACCACCTCTCCTGCCATAGGGGCGACGCCTGCGGATTTAATTATTCTACCGGGCTCGAAAAATGTGCGGGCGGATTTGTCTGTGTTAATTGCCAATGGCTGGGGCCATCATCTGTATCGGCATCTCAGATATGGCGGCAAAATCCTGGGGATTTGCGGCGGCTACCAAATGTTGGGGCTAGAGATTGAAGATTCAACCGGTGTGGAAGGCCCTGCCGGTGCCAGTGATGGGCTGGGACTCTTGTCAGCGGTCACTGAGCTGAAGCCGCAAAAACAGGTATTTAATGTTATCGGTACCTTACAGCTTGAGCAGCAGACAGTGCCTGTCAGTGGCTATGAAATTCACTGTGGTGAAACCCGGCCGCTGCGCAGTGGTATCACGCCATTGCAATGGCAACGTCAGCAACCACTAAGCACTGCAACGGCAGCTGAACAGACTGACACTGATGCTGGTCGAATGGATGACGGTATGCTGTCCGATGATGGCCAAATTATGGGCACCTACCTGCATGGGCTGTTTGATAGTCCGGCAGCGACTGAACTTATTCTGAGTTGGGCGGGTATGACACAGCAAAGCGCTAGTCAGTCCCCTGATATTGCGGCACTGCGTGAACAGCAACTTGATAGATTGGCTGATGTATTGGCAGCCAGTTTAGATGTGTCTTGTCTCGATGCGATATTGCAACAAGCCGCGGTACCTCTGCCTCAAACCAATGACACGGTTATTGATGACGTTGCACCAGAGCACAATGATGACAGCATGACAGCATGACAGGAGCCAACATGAGCAGTCACTCTGATAATAGGGACGAGATCAAAGCCCAGCGACATAAAGCCCGACAGCAAAAAGTGAAACAACAAGTGGATGCCCATGTCGCGGCGGCAACCCGGGAAACCGGGGTATTGATGGTGATCACCGGCGAGGGAAAAGGTAAATCCACCGCCGGTTTTGGCACGGTTGCTCGGGCGGTAGGTCATGGTCAATCTGCTGCAGTAGTGCAATTTATTAAAGGCAATTGGGCCTGCGGTGAACGTAATTTACTCGAGTCGGCTGGGGTGCCTTTTGCGGTAATGGCCACAGGGTTTACGTGGGAAACCCAAGATAAAGCTGCTGATACTGCGGCGGCATTGGCGACCTGGCAACAGGCCGAAGCCTTTCTGGCTGATGAGCGTATCAGTCTGGTGTTATTGGATGAGCTGACGTATATGCTCAGTTATCACTATCTGCCATTAGAGCGGGTGCTTAACGCAATTTCTCAGCGCCCGGCACATCAGCATGTGATTGTGACTGGCCGTAACTGTCATCGCAGTTTGCTGGCGCTGGCGGATACTGTCAGTGAGATAAATTGTGTTCGACATGCTTTTAATCAGGGGATCAAAGCCCAGCAGGGCTTTGATTACTGAGTGCATTATTAGGGGCGGCTGACCTTTCGTGATTAAATTTTGTTCGAGATAAAAGCGTTTTAATCGCGGCGAGTGGTTTGCCGCCTAGTTATGCTAAGCAAGAACCGCTCAACAAAGCGTAAAACGCTTTTAGCCGAACCCTGCGGGCAGCGTTTGAGGCTCCTTTCTACTGCGTTATCGGCTTATCAGGTAGCGCAACTACCTATCAAAGCCTTTGCCTTGTATAAAGCATCCTCAAATCGCTGCAAAAACAAACTTGAAAGGTCAACAGACCCTAATATCTGCGATTGACGCCGCGGTTAGCGAGCCCGGTTGATCGCAAGACAAGCCGCTTTGATCCCTTCAATGGTGCGGGGGCCTGCACGGTGCAGCAGATCCGGGTTTAGCTGATAAATCTGGCTGTGTTGTACGGCAGGTAATTGGGGCCAGTTACGCCAGTTAATCCCTTGGATATTGGCCTGTTCCTGACTTTGTAAAATAACTTGCGGGGCAGCATTCAGTACATTCTCAATGCTGACTTTGGGATAGGCGGCTTCGGCACTGGAAAACACATTCTCGCCACCGCACACCCCGATAATCTGTTGGATCCAGCTATTATCGGATACAGTCATCAGGGGCTCGGCCCAGAGTTGATAAAACACCTTCACCTTTGGCAGGTTCTCACTGTGATGTTTTAGGTTCGCCAGCTCTGTTCGGTATTTTTCAGCTGCCTGGTGGGCCAGCTCTTGCTCCCCGGTTAGTGCACCTAAAGTTTCCATTTCCGTGGCAATATCACCGAGTTTTTCTGGGTTAGAGTCAAAGACTTTTAAGCCGAGCTGACGAATTTTATCGATATCCTCTTGGCGATTGCCACCACTCCACACCACCACTAGATCGGGGTGTAACGCCAACAGTTTTTCCAGTTGGATACCGTAATAGCCTCCGATACGCGGAATATGTTGTGCTTGACTTGGGTAATCAGCGTGTTCTGTTGTGGCAATAATTTTATCTCCGGCACCAATGGCATAGAGCATTTCTACTGCGTGGGGGGATAAGGCGGCAATGCGTTGGGCTGGGGGAAGAGGGGAGTCTATGCTGGCGGCAGTACAGATGCCGGTATAACTGAGGAAAACAAGTGGCAGAAGATGTTTCAGCAGGCCCATGATTTGTAATTCCTTAATCTTACCCCAACAGCGGGGTGACAAGGATAGCGGATTTTGCTTTGTTTGTGGAATGCTTTGGTCAATAAGCTATTAAAAAACTTAATTAAAGATATTTTGTCTCTATTGCGGTAATAGATTAACCCGATTTAATCCTTTTGGTGAATTTCTGGGTTTTTAGTACTGCTGTGAGCCCCATACGTAAGGCTATTTTAAGCTCGCTATCTTTGGGGAATGGTTAGCGGCAATTGGTCGAACTGTTACCGCTACAACAGACGACAATTAGGTTGCTGGCGTAGTGTTATGGCTCGAATAAAAAATATCTCTTACCTTGGAGTGACCATGTCCCGCCCTATTATTATTGACTGTGATCCTGGCCATGATGATGCCATTGCGCTGATTATGGCGTTGGCCAACCCTGAGCTGCAAGTCCTGGCGGTTACCACCAGTGCTGGTAATCAAACCCAGAGTAAAACCCTTTGTAATGCCATGCGTATCCTGACGTTACTCGGCCGCCAGGATATTCCTGTGGCCAGTGGTGCAGTTAAGCCTTTGAGCAGAGGGCTGATTATTGCAGATAATGTACATGGTGAATCCGGATTGGATGGCCCTGAGTTACCCGAAGCGGATTTTGCCGCTTCAGAGTTAAAAGCTTGGCAGTTGATGGCGCAGCAAATTGCTGCCAGTCCAAGTCCAGTCACCTTAGTCCCCACTGGGCCGCTGACAAATATTGCCCTGTTCCTTTGTAGTTACCCTGAGCTACACCATAAAGTGGAGCGCATTGTGCTGATGGGCGGGGCTGCGGGTGTTGGCAATTGGACACCGGCTGCAGAGTTCAACATTTATGTTGATCCAGAAGCTGCTGATATTGTGTTTAAGTCTGCGATTCCCATCACCATGTGTGGCTTGGATGTGACTCATCAGGCACAGGTTATGGCTGAGGATGTGGCAAAAATACGCACTATTTCTAATCCTGTTGCCCATTGCGTCGCTGACTTGCTGGAGTTCTTTGTGATTTACCACAAGGACCCTAAATGGGGATTTGCTGGTGCGCCATTGCATGATCCCTGCACCATTGCTTGGTTACTCAAGCCGCAGATATTTACCGGCCAGAACTGTTATGTGGCGATAGACACTATGTCTCCTTTGACCTTGGGTATGACAGTCGTGGATAGATATCAGTTGACCGGCCAGCCTGCGAACGCCCATGTGTTGTTCGGGGTAGAGCGTCAAGGGTTTGTTGATTTGCTAACCGAGAGTTTATCTCATTGGTCATAGCGATGAGTGATGGCATTTGTCACCTACGAATAGTTGAGGTGGGATACTGTGATAGCGGTGCAGAATGAAACGGAATTCATCTTATGAGGCGTAAACTTTAACCGGTATATCTCGGCAGGGGACTAAAATGGAAGGACTTAATTCTGTAGGAGTCAGATGATGTCTACCCAACAACCCGATATGTTCACCAGTGATGTATGGCAGCATTTTAAATCAGAGCCGGGTGCTCCAGCCGGTTTTAAATACCGCGGTGGCTATCCGCAGGATCCTGATGGGGTAGAAGTACTGCTGGAAACCTGGGAGGCCGGTACCACTGAGCCACCTCATTATCATCCCGGTGATGATATGACCATCATGGTGGAAGGGGATATGGCAGTGCAGTTTTATCTGCAACAGGATGGCAAACTGGTTAAAGATGGTGATGAGCGGCTATATATTCTTGGCGATACCGCGTATATCCGTAAGGAACAAGTGCACAGTGTCCGCTATATCAGTGATTGCCGCATTGTGTATATCCACAGCGGTCAATTTGATTTTATCGAAAGCAAATTACCTATTGCAGAGTAATTGACTGTTTGTTACCTGAGAACAGGACACAAAAAAGGAGCCGTTGGGCTCCTTTTTATTAAACCGACATTATCAGCCGCAATAACGGTTAGATAGCGCGGGTGGCATGTTTCAACCAAGCCAGATCATGCTCATGCAGCAGGGGTGATACTGCTTGATAAACACGTTTGTGATAACGGTTCAGCCAGTCGATTTCATCCCGGGTCATCAAGCTTTTATCCAGTAATCGGAGATCAAATGGGATCAATGTGATGGCATTGAACTCCAGCATTTCCCGCTCTGCATCAGCCAGTGCTTCACAGGCGCGCACTTCGACCAAGTTTTCTAGGCGGATACCAAAGCCGTCAGTCCGGTAATACCCGGGTTCATTAGACAATATCATCCCGGGTAGCAGAGGCACTGAATTGGCATTTTTGGCAATCCGCTGCGGCCCTTCATGTACGCTGAGGAAATGGCCGACGCCATGGCCGGTACCGTGGTCATAGTCAAAGCCGTATTGCCACAGGTATTGACGGGCAAAGGCATCCAGCTGCGGGCCTGTGGTGCCTTTCGGGAATTTTGCCATATCGAGGGCAATGTGACCTTTCAGTACCAAAGTGACCATTTTTTTCTGTTCAGCGCCGACATCACCAATAGCAATGGTACGGGTGACATCTGTGGTGCCGTCCAGATATTGACCGCCTGAATCAACCAGGTACATGCTGTCCATGGTGAGTTTGGCTGCTTTACCGTTAAGGTGGTTGTAATGGCACATGGCGGCATTGGCACCGGCGGCGGAAATGGTATCGAAGCTGGGCTCAATATAATGGCCATCTTGCTCACGGAACCGAGCCAGTTTATCTGCCAGTTCACCTTCATCATAAAGATTGCCGGTGGCAACTTCCCGATCCAGCCAAGCGAGAAAACGGCAGACGGCGGCACCATCGCGGACATGGCAGTTGCGCATACCGTCCAGTTCCACTTCATTTTTGCAGGCCTTGGGCATCAGCACCGGATCCATCCCCGGGATAAGTTCGGCGCCGGCATGGCCCGCGGCCAACAACAGGGCGGCATTGGCTGTATGAGGGTCGGCCAGTAGTTTTTGCCCTTTTAGCTCGCTGAACATTTCTGCCAGATCTTCTTCTGGGTAAAAGCTTACCCCTTCGCCGACTTGGGCATCAATGGATTGCGGCAATTTGCTCATATCAGTGAAAAAACGCATGGTGCCATTGGCCCACAAGAGCCCGGTACCCATGACCACCGGCAGATGGGGTACATCTCGTCCACGGATATTAAGCAACCAAGCCAGTGAATCCAGTGCTGTGATCAGTGCCAGTTCTGCGCCAGCTTTGGTAATTTCAGCGCCAATTTGCTGCCGTTTATGCAGGCTGGATTGGCCGGATTGCGCAGCGCTGTAGAGCATGATCGGGGTCGATGGGAGTGCCGGTCTGTTGCGCCAGTGCTGATCTATCGGATTTTGTTTGAGGGCAATGAGATCAATACCGGATTTGGCCAACGTATGTTTGGTCGCCTCAAACCAAGCCATATGGTGCAACCTGGCATCAATGCCAACTTTGTCACCGGCGACCAGATGATGGGCCAGATAGTCGGCTAGAGGCGTGTCGGTCAGACTTTCAAACTCAAACAACTTATCACTGACCTGTTGGCGCACCTGCACCGTGTAACGGCCATCAGTGAAAATCGCCGCACTTTTTTCCAGGACGATGACGCCGCCAGCACTGCCGGTAAAGCCACTAATCCAGTGCAGTCGTTCATTGTGCGCTGGAACATATTCGCCAAGATATTCATCAGCTCGGGGCACGATAAAAGCCTGAATGCCCACTGATGCCATTTCGCCGCGCACTGCGGCTAGGCGGGATGCAATTGTGTCTGACATATAGGACTCCGTTTGCTGTGGCAGTCTACTGAGAGGGTATCTGTTAATTGATACGGCCAAACTTCGGAAAAATGTTCAAGGACAGACTGCCTATGTCTTGGCTCGATTATGGCGGGGCAATCTGGCATGGGCAAGCGGTGTGAGAAATTTTAGCCTGAGGATCTGTTACTTAGATTCGGAATACTGTGGCAGATATTGTATAAAATTGCTGCTGCGCGACCGAGTGTATGCAGTCGGTTAATGGTATGCCGTTTGCGGTGGCAGGGATGTTATTCCTATTTCATCGCCCTTGAACGATACCCTGTGCTTGAGGGGGGGGGGCAGGCTTACACACCACAGAGCAAGCATTGAATTGCCTACATGATGCAGTGACTTAAGTTGCGCTTTGTCTCTTGATAATAAAATAACAAAGGAAATATAGATGACCCTAGGTGTTGGCGGCTCCCGCCCTGAAATTGAATTGGCCAAATTAACGGATATGACTGCTGGCGTGCAGCCTATCAGCCGGGATGAATGGCAGCAACGGCTATCCCAAGCGGCGGCACTGTTGCGTCAGCAGGGACTGGATGCCTTGTACCTCAATGCCGGTACTAATCTGTATTATTTTACCGGGCTGCGCTGGTCGCCTTCTGAGCGCATGGTCGGGGCGTTACTGACAGCCGATGGCCAGTTGGAATATATCGCGCCCCATTTTGAGCTGGGGACAGTGACAGAGTTTATGACCTTGCCAGGCACAGTGAATACTTGGCATGAGGATGAAAGTCCCTATGCTCTGCTAGGCCAAATGCTGATGCGCATGACAGGCCGAGCGTTATCGGACTTGCAGTTAGCAGTGGATGAGTCCGTGCCTTTGTTTTTATTTGATGGTTTACGCCGGGCTAACTCGGCACTGACCCTGCAGTCCGCCGCTGAGCTGACGTTATATTGTCGGGCACGGAAATCTGCCGCTGAGCTGGCGATTATGCAGCGGGCTAAAGAGATGACTCTAGCGGTACATCAGGCTGTTGCGCGTATCTTATATGCCGGCATTAGCGTGGCTGAGGTGGAGGCGTTTATTCATCAGGCGCATATCCGGGTCGGCGCGCCGGCGGGGTCCTATTTCTGTATCGTGCTGTTTGGAGAGGACTCCCAGTATCCTCACGGAGTGCGCCATCCCAAGACCTTGGCAGATAATGACATTGTGCTGATTGATACCGGCTGTGATCTACTGGGATACAAATCAGATATTACCCGCACTTATGTATTTGGCGTTGCCAATGCGCGGCAGCGTGAAATGTGGCAGTTGGAAAAAGCCGCGCAACTGGCAGCCTTTAATCGGGCACAATTGGGGCTGGCGTGCGGTGAAGTGGATATGGCGGCCCGTGGCGAGCTGGAAGCTGCCGGTATGGCAAAAGATCACGGTTTGCCTGGGCTACCGCACCGTACTGGGCACGGTATCGGGTTGGATATCCATGAAGGGCCTTATTTGGTGCGCAGTGAAAAGACCCCGCTGGCAGAAGGCATGTGTTTTTCTAATGAGCCGATGCTCTGTCTGCCTGGCGAATTTGGTATTCGTTTAGAAGACCATTTCTACATGTCTGCCGATGGCCCCGTCTGGTTTACCCAACCCGCGCACAGCATCGATGACCCGTTTGGTTATGAGGCCTGATGCTGCAGGGATAAACATCCCCATACAGTACCAGACTTATCGATAAGAAAGCCCGGCACTTAGCCGGGCTTGGCATATTGGCGTGGTGCGTTAGGCCGCAGGGTTGATGCCCAAGAGTTCGACATCAAAAATCAGTACTGAACCGGCTGGAATTTTTCCTGCGCTACGATTGCCGTATGCCAGATTTGCGGGAATAAAAAAGCGCATTTTGTCGCCCACCGTCATCAGCTGCAGCCCTTCGGTCCAGCCTTTGATAACCCGGTTAAGCGGGAATGAGATCGGCTCACCCCGGGCAATGGATGAATCAAATACTGTGCCGTCAATTAATGTACCCTGGTAGTGCACTTTCACGGTATCAGTGGCTTTGGGATGCACAGTGCCATCGCCTTTGTGCAGCAATTGGTATTGCAGGCCGGATGGTGTGACTTTAACACCGTCTTTTGCCTGATTAGCCGCCAGAAACGCTGCGCCAGCTTCCTGATTGATTTTGGCCTGTTTGTGGTTGTTCATTGTGGTAAAGAAATAAAAAATAACGCAGGCAATCACCACCGCCGCAAGCAGCATTTTCATTGAGTTTTTTCCTTTTCTATGTAGATCTTCGCCGCTGATGCGACAGGAATATAATGGTAGAGCCAAATACTCTTTTGCACCATGCCAGTGTTAAATACCACTGTTAGTTCAGCGGGATGGGAAAATATTGCACGACAATGGCAATCAGTCCAGCAAGGTTGAGCAACACCATGAGCCACAGTACCAGACTGAATGACACCTTACTGGATTTATGTCGTAGCCACTGACGTGCCAGTAGAGCACCTGGCCAACCACATAATAGTGCCTGCAATTGCAGCATGATTTCACTGGTGCGCCATTGGCCACGTTCAGCTGCGCGTTTATCACGGGCATAGCTGATAAAGGTCAGCAGGCTCATCAGCAGATACAGCCCTCCAAGCCAGAGTGGTAAGTCGTGTCGATACAGCATTGCGGCAAATATGGCGATAAAAATCAGAGTAATGAAGATACTTGGAGTCAGCCGGTTACGCTTGGGTGGGCGGGAAGAAAAGATACGTCTGTTCACTGGGGGGCCTTATGTGTCCAACTTTGGCAGCATACTGGCAGAGTGACTGTCATAACGTCAACAGACCCGGGGTGGTGCTTTGGTTCTGGCTGTGGGGTTTTTGCTGTAAAAACGCTCACTCTGTACAGCTTATGTGCGGCAATCATTGTCAATAGCGTTACTCTCGCCTTATTATCGCGCCAGTGCAACGGAGTGTATTGCGAAATCGCTGCAATTTAGTTGAAGCTGTTATGGTTTGCCATATCGACAGTGTGACAGTGTATTTCGCCACAGGGCAAAATAAGACAGCTATGTGCCCATAGCATCCCCCACAATATGCAAGAGAACCCTAATGACGCTGGACCTGATAACCAATATTCTCGGCTGGACCTCAGTTGCCTTTTATATTTCCCTGACAGTATTTAACTCCATGAAATTTACCCGCTTTGCTGCGTTTGGCTCCGCGGCAAATGATATTTTATGGTCATTTCTGATGGGCTGGTGGCCGAAGATCATTCTGAATGTGTCTGTGGCATCCATTAATGTGTACCGCTATGTGAAGGACTTTACCCGCGCGCCTAAATGGCTGATCCAACTGCTGGCAGCAGGGATGATTTTGGGAGTGGGTTATATTTGCTGGACTTCGGTTGCGGGTTTTATTGCTAACCCTAGCTGGTCAGAAGGATTGCAGTATGCTGATTTAGGGGTGATTCTGCTAGCTATGTATATGACCAATATTAAAAACTACCGGGTATTTATGCTGCTGTCCGGTTTTGTTGGCATGGCGGCGTATTATGGCAATATCCAGATGATGATTACTAAGGCCCTGGTCATAGGCATTATGTCATTTAAATTGCTACATAAGCCTCGGGGTACTGCTGAGCTGACCGATAACGTCAAGCCTGCTGTATAACCTGTAGTAATACAGATGCTGAGCAAAAAGCACCCATGTGGGTGCTTTTTTTGTGCTGATGTACAGGGGATTGTTAGCTTTTGGCAGAAATCCATAAGCGGATTTGTCCACTGACGACGACAATATCATTACTGTCATATGCGGTGACCTTGACCATAAGATCGCCCGGTTGCCAGCTGCCACCGGGTAACTCAGCCACACAGCGGATATCTGAACCCGCTTTGGCGGTGTAATCCAAATTCATACCTTTGGGGATCCAGCGCAGGTGGCGAGGGATTGAGGCCTCTGCCATAGCACCCATCGCCAATTCCAAACCATTACAGATAGCAATAACATGCAAGGTGCCGATATGGTTTTCCAGACGGCGGCGCTTTTTTAGCAAACACTCGCAATGGTTAGGGCTGAGCTGAGTGATAAGTGGGCTGACGCTACCAAAGTAAGGCGCCATCCTGCAGATCGCAAGAGAGAAGAGTTTATTGCCCAATGGCCAGCGGCTGAGTTTCTGATATAAGGCGAGGGTTTTATTGACCTTGGAGCTTGTCATGCCGGATTCCTTCTGGCAGAAAAACATAAGAGTGCGTTGATGAGTCTAACAGGCGAAATAATCATCAGGCAATCATGGCGCACGGCATGGATGGGCAAGGGTTGCAGACTTACTTATAATGCTCGGCAACTCAGAGAGATGTATTCAATTTTAAGGATAAACAGTGCAATACCTGCTGACTTATTTCAAAGGGCTGGCCATGGGGGCCGCTGACGTGGTGCCCGGCGTATCCGGTGGTACTATCGCCTTTATTACCGGTATTTTGGATACCCTGCTGGACAGCATTCGCCGCATTAATCCAGCCTTGTGGGGCATAGTCCGTCAACGGGGGCTTAAAGCGGCATTTATGCACATTAATGGCCCATTTCTGCTTTGTCTGTTTGGCGGCATTCTGACCAGTATTGCCAGTTTAGCCAAGCTGATTACTTATTTGTTGGCCCATCACCCGATCCCGGTATGGTCATTCTTTTTTGGGCTGATCCTGATTTCCGTCGTGCATATGCTCAGACAGGTGCAGGGATTTACCGTCGCCCGCTTGTTACTGTTTGTGGCCGGGGTTGCAGTGGCTTATATCATTACTGTACTCAACCCGGTGGCGGTGGAACCCTCACTGATTAATATTCTTTTTGGCGGTGCCATCGCCATTTGCGCCATGATTTTACCGGGAATTTCCGGCAGCTTTATTTTGCTGTTGCTGGGACTGTATACCCCTGTTATTGGTGCAGTAAAAGCATTTGATCTGACGATTATCGCCACTTTTGCTGTGGGAGCGGTATTGGGGTTACTGACATTTAGTCATGTTCTGTCAGCCCTGTTGCGGCATTTTCATAGCGCGACCTTAGTGTTTTTAACCGGGCTGATGTTGGGCACGTTGGGGAAAATCTGGCCCTGGAAAGAGGTGCTCAGTTGGCGCGTTAATTCTAAGGGAGAGCAGGTACCCTTGGCTGAGCACAATTTGTTACCTTGGCATTATGAGCACGTCGTGGGGCAACCCTCTCAGTTAAGCTTGGCTATTGTGTGTCTATTAGCCGGCATTGCTATTGTGGTTGCGCTGGAATACTTTGGTAATCGACTGAAAAGCCAGAAATAATACCGTTTAAAGCTAAAGATCAGGCGGCCATCGCATCAGTGATGGCCGCCTGTTTTATTGATGGCCTCAATCACCTTAAGTGCAGGGATAAATCTGTGGTTCAGCGGCGTGTCATTAAGTGATGGCTAATTTGAAAATAGGGGGTGTTATCCATTAGGCTGAAGCAGTGTGCAAGAAAAAATGCAAAAGAATGATACAGATAACCCGGGATGGCTGATGGCTCACGGAGTATCACTGCCCCGAATATTATACTGAAAGCGACCTCCCTGTTCTCAGGGAAGAGAGATCGTATTAATCAATGGAAAAGGAGGGTTTATGGCGCATTGCCGTAAAAGCAGTAGTGAGCAGCTGGCGCTGCGGATATCCCTGGCCGGGACAGTGTTGATGGCTGTCAGTGGCTTGGGCATGGGATGGTATGTCAATTCTGATGCCATCTTGCTCGATGGTGTTTTTTCTTTACTCAGTATGGCGATGACAGGGCTCACCTTGTTTACCGCCCATCTGGTTTCCCGTCCGGACGATGAGGTGTTTCAGTTCGGTTATTCTCACCTTGAACCACTGATCACTGTGGTGAATGGCTTAATTATTCTTGCCATCTGTCTGTTTGCTTTTTATGGCGGTGTGCAAGCCATGCTCCATGGGGGGAACCCCATTAATCTCGATGTGGCATTGACCTATGCCTTACTGTCCACTGTCTTTAGTTTTGTGATTTTCTTTACCGAGCGACATATCGCCCGTGAAGTGGACTCTGAATTAGTGCGGGTTGATGCTCAAGAATGGCTGGTCGACGGTATTCTCAGTACCACGATTTTATCGGGCTTTTTGCTGGTGATGTTGCTCGATGCTTTGGGTTATTCCCATTGGAATGCGTATGTTGACCCGATTCTGGTATCAGCATTAGCACTGGCGATGGCGATGCTGCCATTGCAGGTATTACGGCGTAATTTAAAAGAAGTGTTACTGATGACGCCCGATACGCCAGTCAGACGACGGGTGGAAAGTACCTTGGCTGGTATTGCTCGGCGTTATGATTTTTCTGATTATTCCTGTCATTTCACTAAGTCGGGCCGGCAATATGATTTGGAAATTAATATTTTGGTTGCGGATTCTGACCATTGGCCGCTGGAACGGCAGGACAGTGTGCGGGAGATTATCCATCAGCATTTGGTGCAGCCATTAGGCGATACTTGGCTGTCGGTCAGTTTTACCCGTAGCGAGAGGTGGCTTTAAATTATGTTGCCATGTCGCAGGTGTTATCCTGCGGCAAAGGGTGACATGATTAATATAGTTATTACGATAATCATTTTGTCTTGATAATTTGTAGGGGGGATAGCTAAAAGTTTTGCTGTGTTAAGACAGAAAGCTTAGCTAATCAGATTAAAGGTTTTATGTTACTGTGAGCCTGCAGATAGTCGATAAATTCAGACGCCAAATACTGTAACTGCCCCTGTATTTCATCATTGTTTAAATCCATCGTTTCCCACCCATCTGGAGTTAATTTATCTATTGCTAGGATTGTTAAATTCGTCCCGTTCCAGTTGCCGTCAAAACGATAAGTCCCTTCGTCAGTAGTAACACTATCAACATGAATTGCTGGCATATTATTCTCTCAAATCAATGATATTTGAGTATAAATATCATCCTATTACGACTATAAACATGAGATAGATCACGCTCATACAGTATGGATTTCACCTCCTTGCATACGGTATTGAGGTACCTTAAATGACAAAGGCGATATTTTTAGCCCCTAGTATTCTTTTAACGGTTTTCAATATCTTCGTTAGACTCTTATCCTCCTAGATGGCTATAATCCCACCCTTCACATATCGTCAACATCTATGTTGGCATGTGTCGCCAACCCTCAAGGTGCGCTGACAGCTTGATTGTCAGGATAATCGGGAAGCCGGTGTGACTCCGGCACTGCCCCCGCAACGGTGAAAGGTAAGAGACGACCGCGCAGAGGCGTTAATTAGGTCGCTCTCGTGCACCCCATGCAATGCCTCAGTCCGGAGACCGGCCTGACAGGGTGAGTGGCGGATTTCGGCGGGCAGATCCGCTACTGCGTCAGTGTGTGTGGCGTGGTACGAATTGCACCGTTTCCCTTTTGATAACAGGAAAATGGTTGATGGATAATCAGACTTCTTTTATACGCGGACGGCTCAGTACCTTGTCCGCCTCCATAGCGCTGTCATTGTTAGCGCTGTCTTCACCTGTCAGTGCTGATGAAATTGAAAACATCGTTATTATCGGCCGTATGCACAGTGATGTATTAAACCTACCAGCCAATGTCAGCGTGGTGGATGCCACTGATATTGCTGACAGTGGTGTTACTAAGCTGACCGAAGCGCTGCGTAATCTTAATGGTATTCAGATCTCTGATAACGGTACGGGTGCCATGTTGTCGATGCGTGGATTCAGCTCAGGGCAGGCAGCTAATAATACCTTGATTCTGGTTGATGGTCGGCGGCTGAATAATATTGATATTGCCGCGCCCAATTTAAACAGTATTCCCCTGAATATGATTGAACGGATTGAGATCCTCAATGGCAGTGCCGGGGTGCTGTATGGCGATCAGGCCGTGGGTGGGGTGATCAATATTATTACCCGCGCGCCAGATAAGCAGGGTGGGCATTTTAGTCTTAATGGCGGTAGTTTTGCTACCCGTGAAGCCAAGGGCGATATCGCCGGCAGCTTTGCGGAAAATTGGCACTATTATCTGTCCGGTAATCAGAAAAAATCTGACAATTATCGCCAGCACAATGATATTGATACCGGTGCGGTATTGGGGCGAGTTGGCTATCGGGATCAGCTCACCGATTTTTATCTTGAATCCAGCTATTTTGACAACAATGTGCAGATCCCGGGGGCATTGAATAAACTGCAGCTCCTGCAAGATCCGCGTCAGAGCACAAATAATACAGATTATCAGCATGATATCACCACAGCTTGGCGCAGTGGTTTAAGCCGGAAAATCAGTGATAACTGGAAACTGTCAGCGGATGCCAGTTACAGTGGCAGCAATGTCACATTTGTCAGCTGGGGCAGTCCTGGTCGCAATGACCGCAGCCAGCTGATGTTGAGCCCCAAAGCGGTGGCAAGTATTCCAACGCCAGAGGGTGAGCTGACCTTGGTCAGTGGGGTAGATATCAGTAAAGGCAAATCACGCTTTAGCTTTGGTCGCAATAATACCCAGACAAGCCTCAGCCCTTATGTACAGGCCAGTGTGCCATTGACTCCCAAGCTTAGCTATGTGGTGGGCGGGCGTTACGCCGATGTGCATGATGACCTCTATGACCACGGGGTTTATCCAGCGGGCATAACGTTAAAGCAGCATGCAAAAGCCTTTGAATTGGGGCTGAATTATCACTTGAGTGATGCAAACCGGCTGTATCTGCGTGGAGAGGATAATTTCCGTTTTGCCAAAGTGGATGAGCAGGCTTATACCCCGCCAGGGGTAGTGGGGTTGAAACCACAAACAGGGCGCTCCTGGGAAGCGGGTTGGGATTATACCAATGGCGGGCTACAGAGCCGCTTTAATCTGTATCGTTTGAATTTAGAAGATGAAATTATTTTTGATTCTTCCGCTCAAAAACCGGTCGGTGGTAGTTTTAACGGGGCTAATGTCAATGCTGAGGCATCCCGGCGTTATGGCGCCAACCTGAGTCTTGATTGGCAACCTTTGGTTGGTGTAATGCTCGGTGGGGAGTACCACTATATCGATGCCAGTTTTACCGCAGGTGCGCATAAGGGTAAAAGTCTGTCTTGGGTCGCGAAACATTCAGGGCGGGTCTATGCCAGTTGGGATATTACTGAGCAATGGCAGATTTATTCTGACTTAGCTTATACCGGCCGTCGTTATGAGGAAGGGGATAATGCCAATGTATCACCTCAGCTGGGTGGTTATACGTTAGTGAATCTGGCGCTGAATTACCGCTATGGTCACTGGTTAGCAAGTCTGCGGGCTGATAACCTGCTGGATAAACAGTATGTCAGTTCAGCAAATTACAGTAGTTGGGGGAGTACTTATAACCCAGGTAGTGGCCGAGGCGTGTTCCTGACTGCTGCTTATAACTTCTGATAACAGTCCCCAGTTTCCGGCGCCGGGCCATGAGTTGATAGTACTGCTGTTTTGATGGCTGGCACCGGGAATGTCTTTATTGCAGTAAGTCACTTTTGTCTTTGCAAATATTATCAAAGATGATTAATCACGAAGGACACGAAGAAAAGCAAAAAATTTCGCCGGTATCTTCGTGTTTTTAGTGCAATGAACGAAGTGAATGCACCGTGGTGCAAATCGCTGATCGTTTTAAACATCAACAGTTGTTTTTATTTTTATTATCGCCTCAAGAGTAAATCAGGCATCTCTGGGTAAGCCTTTTTCAATGCTGCGCACCAAGCGTTGCTGTTTGCGCTGCAGTTTATACTCTGTTGTGCTGTGCGCGTTTTGTGGCGCTGTCTGCGGGGCTATTTGTTGCTCATCACTTTTTTGCTGTTGTTGCACCAGGGCCCAATGGATATGCTCCTGTACTAGGGCTGAAATATCCGCATCATCCAAGCGTTGTTTCAGGGCTGAGATAATTTGCATCGATGTCGGGGCATTGCCAAGTGCCACGGCAATATTACGTAGCCAGCGCTGGTGGCCAATTCGGCGGATGGCACTACCTTCCGTGTAACGCAAAAACTCACTTTCACTCCAACGAAATAAGGTCAGTAATTCTGGCTGCTGCAATGGGTGGCGGATATGAAAATCAGTTTCTTGGGTTAATGGCGCTGCCGCATTGACCGGGCAGATCAGCTGACAATCATCACAACCGTAAATTCTGTTGCCCAGTAAAGGACGTAGTGGCTCGGGGATAGCACCATCCAGTTCAATGGTCAGGTATGAGATGCAGCGCCGACTGTCAATCACATAGGGGGCAACAATTGCACCCGTGGGGCAGGTTTTGATGCAGGCCACGCAGCTGCCACAATCTTGCTCAAGGGGGATATCCACCGGCAATGGCAGATTGATCACCAATTCGGCAAGAAAAAACCAACTACCTGCTTCAGCGTTTAGCAGCAAGGTATGTTTGCCCGTCCAGCCTAGGCCTGCTTTGGTGGCCAGCGGCCGCTCCATAATCGGTGCTGAGTCAACAAATGGTCGGCAGTCGGCCGCACTGTAACCCTGTGCTGTCAGATAGTCGTTAATCCGATCACCTAACTGCCTCATTCGTTTACGGATCAGCTTATGGTAATCTCGGCCCCCGGCATAGCGGGAAATATAGCCTCGCATGGGGTCGTTCAGATTTGTGGCAAATCCCGCATCGGGGGGGAGGTAGTCCATTCTGGCACAGATCACCCGGCAGCAACCCGGGTGCAGTTCCGTCGGTCTGGCGCGCATCATACCGTGACTGGCCATATAGCCCATCTCACCGTGATAGCCCTGTTCCAGCCAATTTTTTAGCCCAGCCTCTTCAGCACTTAAGTCTGTGTCACAAATCCCCACTTGGGCAAAGCCCAGCTCTTTTCCCCAGCATTTAATGTGCCGGGCCAGCTGGGCAAGTGCAGCATTATCGGGACAAGATGACACAGTGGCGTGGGGCATAGTACTGACTCTGATGGGATAAATGAAAATAGCATCTGATCATAGCAGGCCGGTCGCAAAGATACAGTTCTGCTCACAGGTGAGCTTATAAACCGATGGTTTTATTGGCTGTTTAAAGCATCAATCGTTTCTGTTTTGCTATAGAATGGCGCTCCGCTGATAGGTAACGGATGTCCGTATCGAAAGGCAAATAATGTCGGGAGTAAAGGTGATAAAAAATATTCTTGTGGCGCTGACGCTATTGCTGAGCTGCTCTGTGCAGGCCAAAGATGGGCTGGAAACGTCAGGTGATGTGTTACATCTATTACTGCCAGCCGCAGCATTGGGTACCACGCTTTGGTATGAAGAGGGTGACAGTGGTAGTTGGCAGCTGATTAAGTCTGCTGTGGCGTCCCGGGTGGCCACAGAAGCGCTGAAGTTAGCCGTGCATCGTACCCGGCCGGATCACAGTGGTAATGATTCTTTCCCTTCTGGCCACAGCGCCGACACTTTTATGGCGGCAACCTTTATCAACCAGCGTTATGGTTGGCAATATGGCTTACCAGCCTATGCGGTGGCATCCTATGTGGGTTATACCCGCATTGCCAGTGACCGCCACCATGTGACAGATGTGTTGGCCGGGGCAGCATTGGGCAGTTTGGCGGCATGGTATTTCACTACGCCATACAGTAATAAAGTGACAATCACGCCGGTGGCGGGTCATAACCAGTATGGGCTCTTGGTCAGCGGCCGTTTTTAGTTATAATCGCCCTGCATTTTTAAATCGGAAATAACCATGACTGCTGAATACGAACAAATTGCCCGGACTGTAGCCAACAATGTGGCTGCTAAAGTAATGCCATTGGCACAAATGCCGGACAACCTGAAAGAGGCTTATGCCGATCTGACCAATCAGTTGCTGACTGAAGGCATGGAAGGATTCAGCCACCATTGGGATGCACTGCCTGCCAGTGCCCGCAAGCTGATGGATAAAGCGCAATTCCATGGTTTCTTTATTGCTCAATCTTGGCTGAAGCTGAGCATGGCCGGTCAACAGTTGGCTGAGCTGGCCGATACCGATGACGCTATTGCGGAAAAAGAGTATCAGGGCATTTTTGCTCAGCTGATCGATGACGCGCTGAAAGACAGCATGAAAAAGCTGAAAAAAGCCCGTACTGACCGCTCGTTGCTCAATAGCTTTAAGCAAGTGATGGCTGACTAAGCCTGATGCTTATGTTGCGCGCAGCATGACAACATCATGCAAGCTTTACTGCTGAAAAAGCCCGGTATTCACCGGGCTTTTTTGTTGCTACTGCTAGGGCGTGTTGACGTTTCGTGATTAAATTTTGTTCGAGATAAAAGCGTTTTAATCGCGGCGAGAGGTTTGTCGCCTAGTTATTCTAAGCAAGAATCGCTCAACAAAGAGTAAAACGCTTTTAGCCGAACCCTGCGGGCAGCGTTTGAGGCTCCTTTCTACTGCGTTATCGGCTTATCAGGTAGCGCAACTACCTATCAAAGCCTCTGCCTTGTATAAAGAAGCCTCAAATCGCTGCAAAAACAAACTCGAAACGTCAACACGCCCTAGAAGGAAGTACGTTTGTAATGGCGGTACTCAGGCTGCCAGAAGTTTTTCTCAATCGCCAGTGTCAGCAATTCATCGGTTTTGGGCAGCGCCAGACCTGCATCAATAGCCGCTCGGCCCACGGCAATAGCGATATGCTTACTGACGTGATGGATATCTTCCAACTTAGGCAGTAACCCGCCTTCACCTTGCTGTGCCAGTGGCGAGCATTCCGCCAATGCGCGGCTGGCTGCCATCAACATGGCATCACTGACCCTATCTGCCCGCGTGGCTAATACCCCGAGGCCAATCCCTGGGAAAATAAAGCTGTTATTGCACTGGGCAATATCAAAGGTTTGATCTTCATATACCACAGGTTCAAACGGACTACCGGTGGCGACCAGTGCCTGTCCATTGGTCCAATGGATAATATCTTTAGGTGTGGCTTCAACCCGGCTGGTGGGATTGGACAGTGGGAAAATAATTGGCCGGCTGCAGTGGGCATGCATGGCGCGGACAATATCCTCACTAAATAGCCCCGGCGCGCCGGATACGCCAATCAGTACCGTGGGCTTGGCATTATTGACCACATCCAACAGGGAAATATTGTCATTGATTGACTGGGTCTGCCAGGATGTTGTGGCCTCCGCTTGCTGGGCTAATTTTTGCTGAAAAGGCAGCAGATTGGGCATATTGTCTTGCAGTAGGCCCCAGCGGTCGACCATAAAGATCCGTCCCCGCGCCTCACCCTCCGTTAGCCCTTCGTCAATCATCTGGGCGATGATGGCTTCTGCAATACCGCAACCTGCACTGCCGGCACCAAGGAAGGTTATCGTCTGCTCACTGAGTCGGGTATTTGCCGCCTGACAGGCTGCCAACAGAGAAGCAACCGTGACGGCGGCCGTTCCTTGGATATCATCATTGAAACAGCAGTATTTATCTTTATAGCGCTCAAGTAGTGGCATGGCATTTTTTTGCGCAAAGTCCTCAAACTGGATCAGTGCATCAGGCCAGCGGCGGGAAACCGCCTCCATAAAGGCTTCAATAAAGTCGGGATATTCATCCCCGCCGATACGGGGATGGCGCCAGCCCATATACATAGGGTCTTCCAGCAGATGGGGGTTATCTGTGCCCACATCCAGTGTGATAGGCAGGGTATAAGCCGGGCTGATGCCGCCACAACTGGTATACAGCGCCAGTTTACCTATGGGGATGCCCATGCCGCCGATACCCTGATCGCCAAGACCAAGAATGCGCTCGCCATCAGTGACCACAATGACTTTCACCTTATGGCGGGTGGAGTTATTAAGCAGATCATCAATCCTGTCTTTATTGGGATAAGAGATAAACAGGCCCCGGTTGCGGCGGTAATCCCGGGAAAAACGTTCACAGGCCTGCCCAACCGTTGGGGTATAGATGATGGGCATCATCTCGGTGATATGATCTTGGATCAAGCGATAATAGAGGGTTTCATTGGTGTCCTGGATATTGCGCAAATAAATGTGTTTTTCCAGATCACTGTTAAAGGCTTTAAACTGATCGTAAGCGCGGGATGCCTGCTCTTCGATGGTTTCAATGGCGTGGGGAATAAGCCCTTCTAGATTGAAATAGACCCGCTCCTCTTCGGTAAAGGCGCTGCCTTTATTGATCAACGGAGCTTCCAAAATTGCCGGGCCGGCAAAGGGTAAATACAGCGGGCGTTTAGTATCTTCCATGGGTACCTTCAGACTGCATAGGGTGCTTAATGGTTAGTTGCTGAGGGTAACATGAAATGATGGCTGAAGAGAAAACAACCAGAGTATTCCTGTTATGAATCTGGATGTTACTCAGGACTAGGGGGAATGTCTGTAAGACAAAGACGTTAACGTGGCGGGGAGCAAGAAGCGTAAAAGAAGCCTGCGATTTTAGAAAACGTCACAGGGCAGCGCCGGAACGCTACCCTGTGTATTTAGAGTGCGTATTGGCTTATTTACCGCGGTATTTTAGCGACAGCCCTTTAATAAAGTTACGCAGAATTTGGTCACCACAGGTTTTAAAATGCTTATGCTCCGGCTTGCGAAACAGCGCGCTGATTTCTGCTTTGGAAATTTTGAAATCGGCTAGGGCCAATGTTTCAATCATATCTTCCTCACGCATCTCCAAAGCAATACGCAGTTTACGCAGAATAAGATTGTTATTTAGCTTGGTTGGCTTAGGAATTTCCGCGCCGGGCTGCAGGCCGCGTTTTTCAATGATCAGACCATCGAGAAAACGGCACAACAGCACATCAGTGCAGGGACGGAATCCCGGCTCATCATCTTTTTTCATCATGCTTAGCAGTTCGTCCTCAGGCATCTCAAATTTTACTTTGGCGAACAGGCGGATCATCTTGCCATTGCTCAGATCAAATACAAACCGCAAGCGGCGCAGAATATCGTTGTTAGTCATAGTGTTCCTGAAGGATAAAGCATAAAGCTGAGGGTAAACTACCCGGGCTGTTAGCCGGGCAGAAAAAACTGGCGCTGATTCTACCACAGGCACCCGACGGGTGATAAAGATTAGTCCAAATACGGGATGGGTAATCTGAGCAAAATAGCTTAATACACCGGCAGGTACTACCGGTGTATGGTGATACAAACTGGCGGAGTTTATTTAATCGGTTTGACCGGCGGCGGTAAGCTCTTTATTCAATGCCCGAGCCAGTGCTGGGCGAGCGGCCAAGCGATCCCGATATTGAGCCAATGCCGGAGAAATGGTTTGGTTAAAGCGGGTGCCCCACAGCAGGGTATGGGCCAGAAGCAGATCGGCGACACTGAGTTCATCCCCCAGTAAGAATGGACTTTGGGGCAGCCAGTTTTCTGCAATCGCGGCAGCCTGTTCAAACTCATATTGGGCCACATTGATCATGTCGCTGCACCGCAGTTCAGCGGGCAGGGCAAATTTATGTTTGCCTATGGTCCATAGTGGTTGTTCCAACTCGGTGATAATAAAACTGACCCATTGGAGTTGTTTGGCTGATTCTGGCGTACCGGGCGCAGGCAGCAGATCGCCATTGCCGTACTTTCTGGCCAGATACAGCATAATGGCGGCAGATTCGGTCAGTACTAATTCATCATCGGTCAGTGCGGGCACTTTGCCACAGGGGTTAATCGCCAGATAGGCATCGCTGCGATGCTCACCTTTAGCGGCATCAATAAAATGGTAGTGCCAGTCCAACTCTAGCTCTTCTAGCAACCAAGATACTCGTAGTGAGCGGCTGCGGGGCATTCCGTATAATGTGATCATCTCTGAGTCTTCCTTTCCCAATTATTGCGTATTGGTATAAGCATAAAAAAAGCGGCCTGTGTTAGACCGCCTTAGTATGAGACAGAAGAAACAAAGTCTCTATTACAACTGGGTTACTGCCCACTTGGCACGGCTGTCGCGGCTTTCGCTCATACCGTTTTGTTCCCGGTAAGCTTTGTAAGCTTCCACATCCAGCGCGATCAGGCTGACATCCACTTCCAATACCAGTTTGCACTCTTTTTTGATGCGCCAAGCGGCGGTGTTATACAGCTCAGTCAGTGGCAGGCTGGACAGAAACTCAGGGTTGTACTGTTGATACAGTGCCTGGGTTGGATAAACCACGAAGGCCAGATGGCGCTTAGGTTCTTTCTTAAATAGGGCTTCAATACCATCACAAGTGTTCAATACTTGCATTTCGATGGTATCGTCAATTTCCAGCAGTTTTTTTTGCGCCAGTTCAGGAACCGGCTGCTCACCTGCTTCCCATGCTGCCACTTCTGCTTCAGTGTGTTTGGTCAGGGTTGCAACCTGTGCCTGGTTCAGACCCAGTGACAGGCGCAGATACTGCATTTCAATGGCGTTCAGGCCAACATTTTTTGCCATAACCGACTCCTTATTGATTTAACCAGACGTCCTGCGCCCAGTCCCAGAATGATTCCCAGCTGTCTTCGCTCAGCTCACCGTCTTGCCACAGTAAGACTTCGCCCTGCTGGTCGATACAGTAAAAGTCATCACCCACCTGACAGATGGGGATAAACTCCCGTTCCAGCCCGATGGACCAGGCATAGGCTGCTACTTCTGGCAGATAGGTATGGCTGCCGGGATCAGCGGCGGTAACCGGTTCGATACTGCCGTAGACCACATCACTGGCATACAGCAGATATTCTTTCAGTTCACCTGGCAGCGGGATCAGGATTTGTTCTTCTACTTCAACCAGTTGGTCAAAGTCAGGTAATTCCAAAGGTACAGGGATCTGTTCACTCAGTTCCTGCAGCTTTTCTATTACTTCATGCATGGATGTCAGACACCTTGAGATTAATGGCGGGAGTATATACTCCCAGCCGGTCAAGATACAGTTTGGCGGATGAATCGCCGGACTAGCAGCCCGGCATCAAGGGTGGGGGAGGCGTGCCGGTATTAGGCGGCCTGCTGCATGCTGTCATCCAGGCGCTTATAGTAAAGCCACGCTTTGTGGTACTGCTTATGGGAGTCTTGCTGCAGGCGAATGATCCGGGCCCGTTCCAGTTCTGTCAGCTCCCGGCTGGCGCGGCGAGCGCCGAACTCAATCGCTTGAACTTGCTGGTAAACCTGGTGTTCTACGCCACTTTTGATATCAGCAATTTTTCTCAGGTGCAGCTGGATTTCAGCAACCATACCGGATTGTGGCAGCCGCACCAGCAGGTTCAAATCCCGGTAGCCAGAATGTTTCGGGCTGGCAAAGCGGTTTTTCAGCTGCAGGATTTCGCCCTGCTGCTGGAGAAAATCATAACTCTGCATCAAGTCACTGATAGAGTCGGCTACCAAGGTACCGCGCACCAAGTCTGTCAGCTGACGGGTATCTCCGGCCAGTTTGCCACTGATTTTTTGGCTGGCTCGGCTACGGGTTTTAATGTCTGCCAGATGCATCTCGGTTTGGCTGGCGACGGCTGCTTGGCTGAGCAATTGGCTCAGTTCCATTTGGGCAACGGGGGCCAGCTGATACAGTTGGCTGAGGTTATCGGTTGGCTGTAGTGCCGGGGCGGAAAGCGTTTGATCCAGGGCAGTCAGTCCTACTCTGTCATGACGATGCTGCTGGCGTTGGGTCAGTTGCTGGGCCGGTAGGCTGAGCAAGGTTGTCAGGGTAATGCCAACCGGAGCAGCGAAACCGGTTTTGGCGCTGAGCAGTAAAAGCAGAATAAGAAAACTTCGCAGTAGCTTGTTCATATTTCTCCTTTATTTTTAACGGCTTTATTATCTCCTAACCTGCCTGAATCCAAGCTGAATTTCTTCTGGCCTCACTATGTAAATGTGAAAAAGGCGCCATAGGGCGCCTTTGGGAAAGTCTAACGATTTACCAGATTTTCACCCGTTGCTCAGGTGGGAGATACATGGCGTCTCCCTCTTTGACATCAAAGGTTTGATAAAATTCCGGCATATTCGACAGTGAGCCGATAGCGCGGAATTTTGCCGGTGAGTGAGGATCGGTGGCCACCCGGTTGCGCATAGATTCTTCTTTAATTTTGGCGCGCCAGATCTGGGTAAAGCCAATAAAGAAACGCTCATCACCGCTCAGCCCATCAATCACTGGGGCTTCTTTGCCGTTAAGGGACATTTTATAAGCCCGGTAAGCAATAGTGACGCCTGACAGATCACCGATGTTCTCGCCTAAAGTTAGCTCGCCATTAATGGGCAGATCTTCAAATACCTGATACCCGGCATATTGATTGATAAGCGCTTTGCCCCGCTGAGTGAATTCTTTTAGATCTTGCTCAGTCCACCAGTTAGTCAGGTTGCCATCGCCATCATATTTTGCGCCCTGATCATCAAAACCATGGCCCATTTCATGCCCGATAACAGCACCTATGCCGCCATAGTTAACCGCATCATCAGCGGCCATATTGAAAAATGGCGGCTGTAAGATGGCGGCTGGGAACACAATTTCATTCATCGTGGGGTTGTAGTAGGCATTGACCGTTTGCGGTGTCATAAACCATTCCCACTTCTGGATTGGGCCATTAAGTTTGGCCAGATCCCGTTGGTGTTCCAGTTGGGCGGCGCGCATCTTATTGCCAATCAACTCATCAGCTTTAATGGTCAGAGCGTCATAATCTTTCCACTGATCCGGGTAACCAATTTTCGGGGTGAACTTAGCCAGTTTTTGCTGGGCTTTGGCCTTCGTATCCGGGCTCATCCAGTCCAGTTCATTAATGCTTTCACCATAGGCTTTGCGCAGGTTCTCAACCAACTGCTGCATCCGGGTTTTCGCTTGAGGAGCAAAATGCTGTTTGACATAAACCTTACCCACAACCTCCCCGAGGGTTGCATTGACTGAGGATACACCGCGTTTCCAGCGGGGCTGTTGCTGCTGTTGTCCGTTTAGGGTTTTGGCAAAGAAGTGGAAGTTTTCCTGATCCAGTTCATCCCCCATAAGGCCTGCATATTGGGTTAGTAATTGCCAGCGCAGATAGGTTTGCCACTGTGCCAGTGGGGTGTCTTGCACCAGTTTGGCTAAGCCGGTGATATAGCTGGGCTGGTTGATAATAATGTCGGCCGCTTGTTCAACCCCTAATGCTTTGAGATAGCCAGCCCAGTTAAAGTCAGGTGCCAAGGTGTTGAGCTCACTAATGGGGTAGAGGTTATAGCGTTTAGTCGAATCCCGGGTCTCGACCACATCCCAATGATGTTGGGCGATAGCGGTTTCCAGCGCCAACACCGTTTTAGCGCTTTGCTCCGGTTTAGCAAAACCGGCTAGAGCAAACATCTTGCTGATATGGGCCTGATAGGCGGCGCGGATATCGGCAAAGCGTTTGTCCTCATTAAAGTAATAATCCTTCTCCGGCAAGCTCAATCCGTATTGCCAGATATGCGGGGCATAGCGGCTGGAATTTTTGGCATCGACACTGATATAAAATGCCATCGGAGTACCACCTCCGATGATTTGACTATAGCCAAAATAGGTGGCCAGTTCAGCTTTATTTTTCAGCGCGGCAATGCGTTCCAGCTCCGGCTGTAATGGCTGAATACCCAATTTATTCAGTGTGTCGGTATCCATAAAGGCGCGGTATAAATCCGCCACTTTCTGTTCATCACTGCCAGGCGGTAACGCCTTGGCGTCAGCCAGGGTTTCAATAATGGCTTTAACATCCTGTTTAGCGCGTTCTCGCAGATCATAAAAGGCACCGATTGATGTGCGGTCGGCAGGAATCGCATTTTCTTTTAACCAAGCGCCATTGACATAGCTGTAAAAATCATCTTGGGGGCGGATAGTGTGGTCAAAGTGATTAAATTCAACCCCTGAGCCTAATTGGGCGCTGACCGCTTGGGCGACAGGTGTTGTCTCGGCTATTTGCGGGTTAGACGTGTCGGTTTTGCTGTCATTACAGCCGCTCAGCGCCACGGCTGAACACAGTCCTAGCAGGACCATCATGGTGTTTTTCATGTTATTTCCCTATTTTCCCCGCTGACGACAAAGGATGCTTGACCTGTGTGCGGGCGGTTCCTTGTTGTGCCACTTGCCTGCTGTGTCACCTTAAGTGACATGCTGTGGAATTGACATGCTAAAACATGTGCTGAAAATGTAAACAACCTCTTCGCCGCATATTCCGGATGTAATCGCTGAAAAGTGTAACGCTTTCTGTCTCTTAAGTACGGGCAAGGCGAGGGACTAAGGGCTGTCAGTGTGTCTAGCACAATGACATCTGCACTGTGGCGATGGCAGAGGTATAATGCCGTTTCTGAATTCATAACCGAGTATGAAGCGTGCGCCTGGATAAATATATTTGCGAAAGCACCTCTCTGACCCGCAGTTTGGCCAAGAAGGCCCTGCATAGAGGTGAGGTGTGCTGTGATGGGGAAGTGATTAAAGATTCCGGCTTTAAAGTCCGGGACGGTATGACAGTGACCCTAGATGGCAATGAAATCGGTCTGCTGGGGCAGCGGTACATTATGCTGCATAAGCCAGATGGCATTATTTGCTCTACTCAGGATGAAGAGTATCAGTGTGTACTGAGTCTGCTGGATATTGAAAAGCCTGATATTCTGCATATTGCCGGGCGGTTGGATGTGGATACCACAGGGCTGGTATTGATCACGGATGATGGCCAGTGGTCCCATCAAATTACCTCGCCAAAGAAAACCTGTGGTAAGCGGTATCGGGTGACT